>NZ_JACHYB010000001.1:0-749575 GCF_014192515.1 Microbacter margulisiae | reverse complement strand
TGTCGTCTATTTTAAGTTTTATTTATCTGAATTATTATGGCTCTTCAATGCGGCATTGTCGGCTTGCCAAATGTGGGAAAATCGACTTTATTTAACTGTTTGTCAAATGCAAAAGCACAATCGGCTAATTTCCCGTTTTGCACGATTGATCCCAATGTAGGCGTAATTTCTGTGCCTGATGAACGATTGATTAAATTGTCTGAAATAGATCATCCACAACGTGTCATTCCGGCTACGGTTGAGATTGTTGACATTGCAGGTTTGGTAAAAGGAGCCAGCAAAGGAGAAGGCCTTGGTAACAAATTTCTGGCCAATATACGTGAAACGGATGCAATTATTCATGTGCTACGCTGCTTTGATGATGATAATGTAGTCCATGTTGATGGTAGTGTCAATCCGGTACGGGATAAAGAGATTATTGATGCTGAATTGCAGCTAAAAGATCTTGAAACAGTCGAGAATCGGCTTAACAAGGTACAAAAACAAGCGCAAACCGGTGGTGATAAAATGGCTAAGAAGCTTGTAGATATACTATTGCAATATAAAGAAGTGCTTGAACAAGGCAAGCCAGCAAGAATTGTTAAACTGAACAACAAAGAGGAAGAGCAATTAGCGGCTGATTTGTTTCTGCTGACTAATAAGCCGGTATTGTATGTTTGTAATGTGGATGAAAATTCGGCTTTGAGTGGCAATCCGTATGTTGGACAAGTGAAAGAGGCAATTAAAGATGAAGGCGCCGATTTACTTTTATTGGCGGCAAAGACAGAGTCCGAGATTGCTGAACTGGAAGAGTATGAAGAACGCCAGCTGTTCTTGCAGGAAATCGGATTGGAGGAATCAGGCGTGGTGCGTTTGATTAAGGCAGCGTATCACTTATTAGATCTTCAAACTTATTTTACTACAGGAGCAGACGAATCCCGAGCGTGGACGTTTCACCGGGGACAAAAAGCGCCACAATGCGCAGGCATTATTCATACTGATTTTGAAAAAGGATTCATTCGTGCAGAAGTCATTAAATATGAAGATTATGTGCGTTTTGGATCTGAAACGGCTTGTCGGGAAGCCGGTAAAATTGCTATTGAAGGAAAGGAATATATTGTACAGGACGGTGATATACTACATTTTCGTTTTAATGTTTAATTCTATTCTTCCTTTCTGATGCTGTAATCAAGCTGTTTTCTTTTATTAGCCAATACATTAAGGTTGCTCAAAGGGCAACCTTTTTTGTTGCGTTTTATTTGTGTATGACCTAGTGTTTCTGTTTTGTTGCAGTGAATAAAGCAGAAATATGATTAAACAGATTTTATTATGAACAATAGTTCATTATATTTGCATCGTCAAATATCACCGAAAATAATTTCATTCTACAACTATATGCACTTATTTCATAACAATGAAAATCAACATGGTAGCATTCAGCACAAAGCAAAAATTGCAGATGCTATCATGGAAAAAATGAATCTCACTCCGGCAGATTCATTGATAGATGTGGGCTCCGGGGATGGTTATTATAGCTCGAAATTTGCGGAACATTGTGAAAAAGTTCTGGCAATAGAACTGTTTTCAGCCAGTTTTGACAGTGCTTTTTATAAAAATCCGAACATTACCACTTTGGATGTTGATGCCTGTAAATGGATTTTGAATGCTGATTTAAGAGCCTTTACGCATATTTTCTTTTCCAATTCATTTCATGATATTCAATGTCAGAATAAAATGCTTTTACTTTTTGCTCAACAGTTGCCTAATGGTGCTCATTTGAATCTCATAGAATTCAAACCCGATACTCCTTTTGGCCCTCCCAGACATATCCGATTTTCGAAGGAAGAGCTGAAATCAACGATTGAGGCATATGGCTTTAAGGAAGATGCTTATATAGACTTGAATACGCACTATTTTGTCTCATTAAAGCTTGTGAAATGAAGGTTGCCATAGCAAGCGGAAAAGGTGGAACAGGAAAAACGTTGTTATCAACCAATCTTGCCAGTTATTGGAGCAAACGTCAACCCGTTGTTCTGGCAGACGTGGATGTGGAAGAACCGAATGATGCATTGTTTCTGCCATTTTCCAGGTTGAACCAAGAAGATAAGTTCAAGTTTATTCCATCCTGGCATGCTGATGCATGTATATTATGCGGTCAATGCCAGGAGATTTGTAACTTTAATGCCATTGTGCAATTAGAGAATGAAATCATGGTGTTTGACGAACTGTGTCATAGTTGTTATGCGTGTTCCGAACTTTGCCCTACTCAGGCATTACCAATGATCCCACATAAAATAGGCGAATTAAAGCATTCACAAGAGGGGAATTTCTCCTTTGTCGAAAGTCGCCTTAGAGTTGGTGAAGAGCAAGCGGTTCCTCTTATTGCCCAAACACACCAGTATGTTGATGCTCATTTCTCACCACAGACAATTATGCTGTACGATTGTCCTCCGGGAACTTCGTGTCCAATGATCGAAGCAACCAAAGAAGCTGATTTTGTAATTTTAATTACCGAACCGACTCCTTTTGGTGAGCATGATGTAAAATTGGCTATGAAGGCCATGCAAAAAACGAGTAAGACTTACGGAGTTGTCATTAACCGTTCGGATGCGGGCGATGATCATTTACGACAATATTGCAAAAGAAATCATATTCCTGTTTTGGCAACTATTCCATTCGACCGGCAGATTGCAATTTTGTATGCGCAAGGGAAGCTTGTTTATGAAGAAATTCCTTCTGTCAGAGCTGCATTAGACCAAATCATTGAATTCATACAACGTTTATGACATATGGCTGAATGCCTGTCATTGATCAATATTATTTGCAAATGAAAGAAATCGTTGTTATTTCGGGGAAAGGAGGAACCGGCAAAACGTCAATTACGGCTTCTTTTGCCATGCTTGCCGGGAATGACGCTATCGTTGCCGATTGTGATGTAGATGCGGCTGATATGCATATGTTGCTGTCTCCTGAGATCAAACATAAAGAACCGTTTTATAGTGGACAATTGGCTGTCATTGATGCAGACTCCTGTATTCAGTGCGGGAAGTGTGCGGATATTTGCCGTTTCAATGCTATTCCCTATCAGGAGGGAATCTATAAGATTAATGCCATTGCATGCGAAGGATGTGGTTATTGCGCGAGAATCTGTCCAACAAGTGCGATTCATATGGAAGAACGAAAAGCTGGGCGATGGTTTATATCAAATACCAAAGCAAACAATACGATGATTCATGCCGATCTGGATATTGGAGCTGAAAACTCAGGAAAATTAGTGGCAAAAGTTAAGAATGAAGCCAAAAAGATAGCATTTAAGCAGAATGCACCCTATGTTATTGTAGATGGTTCTCCCGGGATTGGATGTCCTGTGCAATCTTCACTAACTGGAGCCAGTTATGTTGTTCTGGTTACCGAGCCTACTGTTTCAGGATTACACGATCTGGAACGCGTAGTGGAAGTTGTAAAGCGATTTAAGCTGAAATCAGGATGCATTATTAATAAGTCTGACTTAAATCATGCTATATATCAACAAATTATTGACTTTTTAGTACACAAAGATATACAACTTCTGACAAGTATTCCTTTTGATCCCATTTTTACAAATATGATGATTAAAGGAAAAACTGTGGTTGAAAATGGAGATTATGCTGTTGCAGAAAAAATTGAAGAAGCGTGGAATAAAATAAAGATATTCAATCAGATATAAACACTAAAATAAGCATAATGGGGCGGTATTTTTCAAGAATAACATAGCCCAATACCTTCTGAAAACAAATAAATATATCATATGAAAATTGCTTTTACAACTAAAGGAACAACATGGGAAGCGGTAATGGATGCCCGCTTTGGTCGGACAGAATTTATTGTGCTTTACGATGAACAGACAAACCAGCTAACGTATTTTGACAACAAAGTAGCCGAAAGTGAGGCTCACGGAGCTGGGGCAGCTACTGCAAAACAGCTTTTTGAACTCAGACCTGACGTTTTAATTACAGGAAACGGACCGGGCGGAAACGCTTCAGTCATTTTACAAAAATTACCTATGCAGATTTTTACAGGGGCTGGTGAAATGACTATGAAACAAGCTTTTGAAGCTTACAAGAATGGAGAACTAGCTTTGTTCAATTAAATCTTTATACATATGAAAGATTTTAATTATTGTAGCGAAGATATGCATGGTAACCGTCATAATCATCATGGAGAAGCAGATATCTATTGTGTTTGCCCGGTTTGTGGATATAGCGAACCTCATGTTCATGGCGTTCCTTGTATAACATTGAAGTGTCCCACCTGTCATGTAGCTTTAATGCGTGAAGATAAAGATGTGTCATTTAATCACGATGCACCAAATTATGCATTAATTCATTCTGAGCCATCAACGCCGAATATTTCACCGAAACCGTTTCCAAAAATACAACCTGAAAAGTGTACCGGATGTGGTACGTGTGTGAGTATTTGTCCTACGGATGCTATCAGGCTAATGCAAGGAAAAGCTTTTATCGAAGAAGCCTTGTGCCGTAATTGCAGAAAATGCGTACGAATGTGTCCTGAGAATGCCATTGTCTAATCTGAATCCAAGTAAAGAGAAAGGACGGATTGTTTGAAAAAAATCCGTCCTTTTTTTGTTTTCTACCCTTTTTGCTCTATTTTAGTAGTTCAAATAAATAACGGCCAGTTTCATTATTATTCGTTTCTTCCATGTAAAAGATATATTATGGATCAACCAATTACCATTTATTGCAAAAATACAAATTCCTATCATCAGGTTACTCCGGGCATTTCGCTGATGGAAATATTCCATTTACTGAAAGTAAACATGCCGTTTCAAGTAGTAGCTGCAAAAGTTAACAATAAAGTTCAAAGCCTTGATTTTGTTGTATATAAGCCTAAAGATATAGAATTTATAGATGTCAGTACTCCATCCGGAATGCGTGTTTATGTGCGGACTTTATCAATGGTGATGGCAAAGGCAGTCAATGATGTTTATGGTAATGCTACTCTTCATATAGAGCATCCCTTGGCTAAAGGCTACTTTGGTTGCATTTCCGTCAATGGTAAGTGTGTTGCAGTTGATTTGAATGTCATTAAAGACAGAATGAAAGAGATTATCTCACAAAATCTGCCGGTTATTTGCGAAGAGAAGCAGACAACAGAAGTCATTGAATTATTTCGTCAACGAGGGCAAATGGATAAGGTTGTGTTGTTGGAAACACTTGGATTTTTATATTCGCGATATTTCCGGATAGGTGATTTTGTAGATTATTATAGCAGTGTTTTATTACCAACTACAGGCGAGTTGACACTTTTTGACCTTGAAAAATATGAAGAAGGATTTTTATTACGTATTCCTAACCGTACGAACCCGTTAGTTTTGGAGGAATATGTGGATCAACCTGCTATGTTTCATGTATTCAAAGAATTTATATCGTGGAATAATTTAATGGGAATGCGTAATGTTGGTGATTTTAATCTGGCGTGTAAACAAAATAAGAGCTACACTTTAATTAATATCGCTGAAGCATTACATGAAAAGAAAGTGGCTAATATTGCTGATATGATTGTACACCGGAAGGAATCAGCCAAATTTGTGCTTATTTCCGGGCCTTCCTCGTCAGGTAAAACTACCTTTAGCAAACGATTATCAGTGCAACTGTTGGTAGCAGGTATAAAGCCTTTGGTCATTTCCCTTGATAATTATTTTGTTACGCGTGATAAGACACCTCGGGATGAAAATGGAGAACTCGATTATGAATCCATTGATGCTTTAGATGTTGACCTCCTTAATCAACATTTAACCAGTTTGTTGCAAGGAGAAGAAATTGAATTACCCACGTATAATTTTGAAGATGGGAAACGGTATTTCAAAGGTGAAAAAATGAAATTAAAATCTGATAATGTGCTTGTTATGGAAGGAATTCATGCTTTAAATCCGGCTTTAACTCCTGCCATACCTGATGCCAATAAATTTAAAATCTACGTTTCGGCCTTGACAACCATTTCGTTGGATAATCATAACTGGATATCTACGACCGATACCCGCCTGATTCGTCGTATAGTAAGAGATTTTCGTTATAGAAATTATAGTGCCCGCGAAACAATTGCGCGGTGGGATAGTGTAAGAAATGGAGAAGATAAATGGATATTTCCATTTCAGGAAAATGCCGATGTCATGTTTAATTCTGCCTTAATTTTTGAATTGGCTGTATTAAAAAAATATGTTGAACCTCTTTTGGCTGAAGTACCACAAAATTGCAGCGAATTCACAGAGGCGCACCGACTGGCAAAGTTTTTACGTTTTTTCTTGCCAATTCGCGATCGTGAAATACCACCAACGTCATTGTTAAGGGAGTTTGTTGGCGGAAGTAGTTTTCGATACTAATGATCATAGGCAAATTTGTTTTTAAATAGAATCATCTATAATTGCTATGCTTAAACAACAATTGAGTCAGAAACAGCAGCTTAAAATGTTGCCTCAACAATTGATGTTAGTAAAGTTGCTTGAGGTGACTACGGCTGAATTAGATGAACGGATTACACAGGAATTAGAAAGCAATCCGGCTTTGGAAGAAGTGCCTCCTGAAGAAGGCGGGCAAGATGATCAGGGAACGGATATGCCAGACAATTCACAAGACGAAGCGTTTGATTTGGAAGATTATGCAGCAGATGACGATATTCCAGATTATAAATTAAAAATTAACAACTACTCTAAGGATGATCGTCGGGAAGATATCCCGTTTTCGGCAGATATGACATTTTTTGAGTATTTGCAAAATCAGGTTGGATTGCGCTCATTATCGCAAAAAATGACTGACCTGGTACTATATGTCATTGGAAATATTGATGAAGATGGCTATTTGCGACGGACTACTGAAGAAATGTGTGATGATTTGCTTTTTCAAAATGGACAGCAGGTTTCAACAAAAGAATTAGAAGAGGCTATTGATATTATCCACACTTTAGATCCAGCTGGTGTTGGTGCGCGCTCATTACAGGAAAATTTATTAATTCAACTGGAGCGAAAAGAAGAATCACAGTCCGTGCAACTAGCTCAAAACATTGTTGGAAATCATTTTGATGATTTAACCCACAAAAATTATGATCATATTTTGTCCGATTTAAATGTTGATCAGCATATATTAAGAGAAGCTTTTCAGGAAATTCTCAGACTCAATCCCAAGCCAGGCGGGGCATGGAGCACATTGCTTGACAAGAATAAAGAGGTTGTGATTCCGGATTTCATTGTTGAAAATGATAATGGACATTTAATCGTCTCATTAAATGATAGAAATCATCATGCGTTGCGGGTAAGTCCTGATTTTGAATATATGCATAAACAATTGGCATCTAAAAAAGATCATTCCAGAAAAAGCAAAGACGCTATTTTTTATGTGAAACAACAAATAGATTCAGCAGAATCGTTTATTGATTCGTTGCATCGCCGTAATGATACTTTACTGTCAACGATGAAAGCAATAGTTGAACTGCAAAAGCCGTTTTTTATGGAGGGTGATGAATCGCTGTTACGCCCATTAATTTTGAAAGATATTGCAGAAGTAACCGGACTTGATGTGTCTACCATTTCTCGAGTCAGCAATAGCAAGTATGTGCAGACGGAGTTTGGCATTTATCCGTTGAAGTTTTTCTTTTTTCAAATGGTGCAAACTGATTCTGGAGAAGAATTATCGACACACGCCATTAAGATGGCTCTACAGAATGCTATTGATAATGAAGATAAAAAAAATCCGTTGACTGACGACCAATTAGCTGTTTTATTAGCGGAACAGGGATTTGATATTGCACGCCGTACTGTTGCAAAGTATCGGGCCCAAATGAACATACCTGTTTCACAAATGCGAAGAGAGTTGTAATTGAAATTATATTCGAGCAAAAGGCATATCTAAAATTATTTTTCAGTAGCATATTAGGCTAATATCAAATCAACATTCTGTTATATAGTATTTTATTTAAGCGTTAATCATAAAAGTCAGAGTGATTATTTTGAAAAATATGATGGTATATTTGTGTTTATTATTGTTGACTCCGAAAAAGGAAGTGCATTTATTTTGAAATAGGGAAGGCTGAACCCTATGGTAGAACATTGAGGAAAATGGAAAAATACGTATCTTTGGCGCCTAAATTTATTACCTGCTATGTTGTACAAATTTCTTATTTTATCAGACGAAGTGGACAATTTTGTTCGTGAAATTACGATTGACTCCAGTGCCACCTTTTTAGCTCTGCATGAGGCCATTCTGGATTCCGTGCATTTTGAAAAAGACCAGATTACTTCGTTTTTTTTATGTAATGACGACTGGGAGAAACAACAGGAAATCACTCTTATTGAAATGGAAACGGATTCGGAAACTGATAATTTGGTTATGGAAAACACCGTTTTGGAAGATTACGTGACAGAAGAGAAACAAAAAATGATCTATGTATTCGATATGCTTTCAGAGCGTTGTTTCTATATGACTTTGAAGGAGATGATTCCACGCCAATATAGTGATGAAGTTGTATGTTCGCTTTCAGAAGGCAACCCTCCAAAACAAATTGAAACAGTAGAAATAGAATCTCCAAAGAAATCAAGTCCAGAAATAGATGAACAATTTTACGGCGACGAAGATTACGACATGGATGAGCTCGATGAAGAGGGATTTGGTGATATAGATTTTCAGGAAGACTCGTCAATTTAACTCCTATTTTATGTCTTCTGCCATCAGATAATTATTAAAGATAAAGGCTGTTTCATTACGACGCAGCCTTTTAAAATTTAAAACGATAGATGGCCGGTTTATTGTTTGGGAGTGCTGTCTCAGGTTGATTAATGAATGGAATGCGTTTGTCGTATAAATCGTTATCAAATAGATATTTGAGGGTTAAAATTCTCCAAAAATGAATTTAGACGTAATTAACCGGTATAGTGGCGCTTGTAAAAAACATAGATATTGGATATTATTTCATAAAAGAATTTCATTGTATCCGTTTTTTTCTTTTATCTTTGCACCCATATCATTAAGTTTAGAGAGTTTTACTTTCATTTAAACGAGCATGTTCGCTAAATAGTAACCGAAATAACGATTTACATGCAAACGTTGTTTCACACTAAATCAAAACCTTTTCGCATGAAAAAAATCATGATTTTTATGGGTATTGCTATGGGGCTTTTGGCAGGCTGTAAGCCAGCTCCCAAAGCAGTTTTGACGTCGGGGATTGACTTGGCTAATCTGGATACTACAGCCAGTCCCGTGAACGATTTTTATCAATATGCATGCGGCGGCTGGATTAAAAGACATCCGCTTTCTCCAGAGTATGCTCGTTTTGGTACTTTTGACCAGTTAGCTGAAGATAATCAGGCACGATTAAAAGATCTGGTGACTGAATTGGCAAATAAACAAAACGCGCCGGGTTCTATACCTGATAAAATTGCAACACTCTACAAATTGGGTATGGATAGTGTGAAATTACAACAACAAGGTACAGCTCCATTAAAACCTTGGCTGGAAGAGATTGCCCAATTGAACACCAAGCCAGAATTACAAAAAGAACTGGTTACTTTGCAGAAATATGGCATAATGCCTTTCTTCTCATTGGATGCCGAGGCTGATAATTCCAATAGCAAAATGACTATTGCTTTTTTAAATCAGGATGGACTGGGCATTGGCGACCGTGATTATTATCTGCAGAATGATCCCCATATGAAGGACATTCGTACAAAATATGTTGATTTGATGACCCGTTTGTTTGCTCTTTCGGGATATGCTGACATGGTACATCAACCTGCTGCGAAACTGGCTTCAGAAGTCATGAATCTTGAAACCCAACTGGCCAAGATATCATGGGATCGTGTTACCCTGCGTGATCCGCATAAGAATTTCAATAAAATGGATATCAAACAATTGGTGGCTTTAGCTCCTGATTTTGGTTTTCAAAATTATTTTCAAGAAGTTGGCGTACCTCAGGTTAAAGAGCTCAACGTTGGGCAACCGACTTTCTTCAAAGCCGCTGATGGAATTTTCAAAAATTCATCCCCTGATGTTGTGAAAGCATACTTTGCATGGAATCTTATCAACAGTGCATCTCCTTATTTAAGCGATGCTTTTGCAAATGCAAGCTTTGATTTTTACGGCAAAGCACTTTCTGGTCGTCAGGAAATGCGTCCAAGATGGAAGCGTGTTATCTCTTCCGTTGATGGAGCAATGGGTGAAGCTTTAGGAGAAATGTATGTAGCAAAATATTTTCCACCTGCTGCAAAAGAACGAATGGTTCAGTTGGTTAAAAATTTACAAAATGCATTTGCAGAACGTATCCGCGAAGCAGCATGGATGTCTCAGGCTACCAAAGATACGGCTATTGCAAAATTATATGCTATTCATATCAAAATCGGATATCCTGACAAATGGCGGGATTATTCTGGATTACAAATCTTGAACGACAGTTATTTTGCTGATGTCATGCGGTCTCGTCAATTCGAAATGAATTACATTATCAACAAAATTGACAAACCAACTGACGTAAACGAATGGCAAATGACTCCGCAAACTGTCAATGCATATTACAATCCGACAACAAACGAGATTTGTTTCCCTGCTGCAATTCTGCAACCTCCATTTTTTCAACAAAATGCTGATGATGCTGCGAATTATGGAGCTATCGGTGTTGTAATCGGACATGAAATGACTCACGGGTTTGATGATCAAGGTCGTCAATATGATAAATTTGGTAATTTGAAAAACTGGTGGACGCCTCAGGATGCTAAGAATTTTGTCTCCAGAGCTGATGTACTTTCAAAATGGTTCAGTAGCATTCAGGTTGCTCCGAATACCTATGGAAACGGAGCATTTACTTTGGGCGAAAATCTTGCTGATAATGGTGGTTTACACATTTCATTCCTGGCAATGGAAAATGCACTGAAAGCAGGAAAAATCAACCCAAATAAAATGGATGGCTTTACTCCACAACAACGTTTCTTCCTGGCTTATGCCACCGTATGGGCCGGCAATATTCGTCCGGAAGAGATTATCCGCAGAACAAAAGAAGATCCTCATTCTTTGGGTAAATGGCGTGTAGACGGAGCCCTGCCAAATATTGAAGCATTCATTAAAGCATTCAATATAAAAGCGGGAGATAGAATGTATTTGCCTGAAGATAAGCAAGCTCACATCTGGTAAAAACCAGTTGAACAAATAAGTATAAATTACAACCCCTCTGATTTATTTTGGAGGGGTTTGCTTTTTAGGTTGACAGAAAAAACGGTATATTTGTAAGAGTTCACACAAAGTTTGATCAATACATGGAACAAATTGATACTGCCAGAGAAAGGATGAACCACTTCGGAAGATCCGGGACTCCTTTCTTTTTTATGATCGACTTTTTGCAGCAACATCCAGTGGTATTATCATTCGAAGAAATATACACAGAGGAAATTTTATTTCAAACTCCTATTGCTAATTTTTTGTCTGATAATGATCAAAACGATGAACTACCAATACAACATATCGATATCTTTCCACGGCCTTTGGATGAATATCGGCAACAGTTTGACAGAGTGATCAGTGAAATAAAAAAAGGGAATAGCTTCCTGATGAACCTGACTGATCAAACTCCCATAAAGTTGAATACTGACCTGCGAACTGTTTTCCACCATGCAAAGGCAAAATACAAACTCTGGTATCGTGATCAGTTTGTTTGCTTTTCTCCAGAAACGTTTGTGACCATTTCTGAAGGAACGATACGCACATACCCCATGAAAGGCACTATTAACGCTTCGACACCTGCTGCCAAAGAGCAATTGCTGAATAGCATTAAAGAAAAGGCTGAACATTACACAATTGTTGATTTGTTGCGGAACGATCTTAGTATGGTGGCCGAAAGGGTAGCAGTAACAAAGCTGCGATATATAGAGGAGATAGCGATGAACTGGGGGACCTTGTTACAAGCCAGCACTGAAATTGAAGGAACCTTACCTTTTGATTATCAATCCAGATTAGGGAATATTATTTTTACGATGTTACCTGCAGGGTCAGTGACAGGCGCTCCCAAAAAGAAAACGGTTCAAATTCTTTGTGATACAGAACAATATGCACGAGGGTATTATACGGGCGTTTTTGGCGTTTTTGACGGGTATTCACTCGATAGCGCTGTCATGATACGATTTATTGAAAAAACGGCGACCGGATACGTCTATAAAAGCGGAGGAGGCATTACAGCCTTAAGTAACTGTCTTGACGAATATAATGAATTAGTAGAAAAAATATATGTACCGATTTATTGAAACCCTCAGAATTGAACACCGTCAGCTAATTAGACCGGAATGGCACGAAAGACGTCTGAATGACACTCGGTATCACTTTTTTGATAAGGTGCAAGATATTGATTTGTCCCGAGCAATTCAGATACCGCAAACATTGACAGAAGCAACTTATAAATGCCGTGTTGTATATTCATCCGATATTGAAGCTGTAACTTTCGAACCTTATCATGCAAGAGATATCCGTTCATTGCAAGTAGTGTATGATGATAAAATTGATTACGCATTTAAGTATTACGACCGTTCGGCCTTCAACGACTATTTGAACCATTCATCCTCTGATGACATCTTGATTGTAAAACAAGGATGTGTGACAGATACTTCTTTTTCAAATATTGTTTTTTATGACGGAAAAGATTGGATTACACCATCCTATTATTTATTAAACGGGATACAGCGGCAATATTTGTTACAGCAAGGAATTATCATCGAAAGAAAAATAAAGCTTGGAGATCTGAGTTCTTTTTATTGTGCGAAACTGATTAATGCCATGCTCCCTTTTGAATCTTCGCGAGCTATTGATGTGGCTTTGATTTATTCGTAACCACTTAATGTCCGAAAATATGTTTTGCACGGCATTTCCGTATTGGCATAAAAAGAATAAGTTGTTTTGTAATGATTGTCGATAAAAAGCGCTAGACTAGTGTTTTTTTTTATGAATCGAATTAATCGTATGGTTTCTATAATCGAAAACAAATTGATTAATTCGGTTTTCTATTATTCTTATTATCAATATAATATATAATGGAATAAATAATTCAGAAAAAAAATATTTCGATTGTGTTCTATTTTTCGGAAAACTATTGTAACATTGTAGCCTAAAAAATAAAATAATTCAAGCGACATAAGATAGCCTATAACATCAACTTTCTAGAATATGGACACAAAAATTTACACCTTTGACGAAGCCTTTCAAGCATCATTGGCTTATTTTCAGGGAGACGAACTTGCGGCCCGAGTTTGGATCAATAAGTATGCATTGAAAGATTCATTTGGAAATATCTTCGAGAGCACCCCCGAGGATATGCATCATCGGATTGCATCTGAAATTGCACGCATTGAACAAAACTATCCAAATGCTCTTACCGAAAATCAGATCTTCGAGTTATTACGCAATTTTCGTTACATTATTCCCCAGGGAAGCCCAATGACTGGTATTGGTAACACATATCAGGTTGCTTCGTTGTCAAACTGTTTTGTTATTGGTATTGATGGACAATCTGATTCATACGGCGCTATTATAAAACTGGATGAAGAACAGGTGCAATTAATGAAACGTCGTGGTGGAGTAGGGCATGATCTGTCGCAGATTAGACCGAAAGGCTCACCTGTCAAAAATTCGGCATTAACATCCACAGGAATTGTTCCTTTTATGGAACGTTATTCCAATTCGACCCGTGAAGTGGCACAAGATGGTAGGCGAGGTGCATTAATGTTAAGTGTTTCGATTAAGCATCCTGATTCTCAAGATTTCATTGATGCTAAATTAGAACAGGGTAAAGTTACAGGTGCCAATGTCTCGGTTAAGATAGACGATGAATTTATGCAGGCAGCTATTGAACACAAGAGCTACAAACAACAGTTTCCAATTCAATCAGATCAGCCTCAATACGTAAAAGAAATCGATGCAGAATTCTTATGGAAAAAAATCATCCACAATGCATGGCAATCGGCTGAACCGGGGGTATTGTTTTGGGATACCATTATCCGTGAATCTATTCCAGATTGTTATGCTGATTTAGGTTTCAAAACCGTCTCAACAAATCCATGTGGGGAAATTCCACTTTGCCCATATGATAGTTGCAGATTGTTAGCTGTTAATCTCTATTCATACGTTGTGAATCCTTTTACTAAAGATGCTTATTTTGATTTTGATCTTTTTGCCCAGCATGTAATGTATGCTCAACGAATTATGGATGACATTATTGATTTGGAGATGGAAAAAATCAATCAGATTCTACATAAGATTGATTCCGATCCTGAAAATGAAGCTATTAAGCTGGCAGAACGTCATTTATGGGAAAAGATCAGAGATAAAACCTTGTTAGGTCGCAGAACAGGGGTAGGAACTACAGCAGAAGGTGATATGCTGGCCGCATTGGGATTGATTTATGGCACAGATGCTGCAAATGAATTTTCCGAAAAAGTACATAAAGTAACCGCTTTGTCTGCTTATCGTTCTTCTGTAAAGCTTGCACAAGAACGAGGTGCTTTTGAAATATATAATGCCAAACGAGAAAAAGATAATCCGTTTATCATCCGAATTAAAGATGCTGATCCTGACCTATATGCTCAGATGGTAAAATTTGGGCGTCGAAATATTGCTTGCTTAACGATTGCTCCAACAGGTACAACTAGCATGATGTCGCAAACTACGTCGGGTATTGAACCTGCATTTTCATGTGTTTACAGTCGTCGTAGAAAAGTAAATCCGAATGATGCCGATGTACATGTTGATTTTATTGATGAAGTTGGAGACGCATGGGAAGAATACATTGTGTTTCACCATAAATTCGTCACTTGGATGGAAGCCAATGGCTATAATCCTGCCAAGCACTATTCTAAAGCAGAGTTGGATGAAATGATTAGTAAATCACCATATTATAAGGCAACTTCAGCGGATGTTGATTGGTTGAAGAAAGTTCAAATGCAGGGACGAATTCAGAAATGGGTTGACCATTCCATTAGCGTTACCATTAATTTGCCAGCGGATGTGTCGGAAGAACTAGTTGGGCAACTATATGTAGAAGCTTGGAAATCAGGATGTAAAGGATGCACGGTTTATCGCGAAGGTTCTCGGTCAGGCGTCTTGGTCACAGCAAGTCAGGAAAAAATTGAAGAAGCACAAAGTGAGAAAGACGAAAAAGATCAATCCTGCTTCTGTTATAATAACGTCATTGAGCGACCGAAAGAATTACCATGCGATGTGGTTCGTTTTCAAAATAACAAAGAAAAATGGATTGCTTTTGTAGGATTGGTTAACGGACGACCTTATGAAATCTTTACCGGATTAGCCGATGATGACGACGGAATTGTATTGCCGAAACAAATAGTGGAAGGTAAAATTATCAAAAACAAAAATGAGGACGGACGCAGCCGGTATGATTTTCAGTTTACTAACAAACGCGGATACAAAACTACCATTGAAGGGCTTTCATATAAATTTGATCCTGAATATTGGAATTATGCTAAACTTATTTCTGGAGTATTGCGTTATGGAATGCCTATAGATCAAGTACTTAAACTCGTTTCTGGATTACAGTTGAATAGCGAATCTATTAATACATGGAAAAATGGGGTAGAGCGTGCTTTGAAAAAATATATTCCAGACGGTATGACTGCTGAAGGAAAAAAATGCCCAAGTTGTGGCCAGGAAACCTTAATATATCAGGAAGGTTGTTTAACTTGCCAATCTTGTGGGTATTCACGCTGCGGATAAACCTTTCAAATCTGTTTTCTTTATGATAAAGGTTGTTTCATGATAGGTGGAACGACCTTTTTTATATTGAATATTAGACTATTAAATTATATTCCATCGAACGAAAGAAAAAATTGCAGAAATATTTCTTTATTTCTTTGCCATACAAAGGGATTTTCCTAATTTTGCCACGTGTTTATTTCTAATCAAAAAAACGTCAACACGCAAAATATCAGCGTTTTAAATATACACGTTGTCATTCAGTTGTTCTTTTAATTTTAATTCCTCATATCAATAAACATCAATTTAAATCTGTTATGAAGTTATTTGTCATTAACTCATCCATCGGAAGAAAGCTCATAATGAGTATATCCGGGTTGTTTTTGTTTCTTTTCCTAACGCTTCACTGCTTCCTGAACATGTTTTTATTAGGAGGTCCGTCTGCTTATACAGCTGTGAACGATATTATGGAACTTCCTATTGTTACCGTCATGGTACCTATTTTAGCAGCTGGATTCGTTATCCACATTTTGTATGCCTTATGGTTATCATGGCAGAACTATCGCGCAAGAGGCGAAGTTAGATATGCATCAGGAAAAAAGAGTGAAACAACTTCATGGGCAGCTCGCAATATGCTTATTTTGGGAGTTATCGTATTATTGTTTATTTTGCTGCATTTAACCCAGTTTTGGGCAAAGATGCAGTTACAGGCATTTCTGGGTGGGGCTAATCAGGTGCATGCTGATGAATCGTATGCCTTGGTAGCTACATTATTCCGTCAACCGATTTTTAGTATTCTCTATATAATATGGTATTGGGTTCTGTGGTTTCATTTGACTCATGGCTTCTGGAGTTCATTCCAAACCTTGGGTATTGACAACAAAAAATGGCAACCTCGCTTGCAAGTTATTGGGATTATTTATGCTACTATCCTGACTCTTTGCTTTACATCAATAAATCTTTATTTCTTATTTGGATTTGGAGCGTAATTTACTGTTTTATAAAATAATAAACTAATTAAATATGACACAGATCAATTCCAAAATTCCACAAGGACCTTTAGCTCAAAAGTGGAGTAATTATAAAGCCTCACAAAAATTAGTGAATCCTGCCAACAAACGTCGTTTAGATATTATTGTTGTTGGAACAGGTTTGGCCGGAGCTTCGGCAGCAGCTTCATTAGGTGAACTTGGTTTCAATGTTTTAAATTTTTGTATTCAGGATTCTCCACGCCGTGCACATTCCATTGCAGCTCAAGGTGGTATAAATGCCGCAAAGAATTATCCCAATGATGGAGATTCTGTATATCGGCTGTTTTACGATACCATCAAAGGAGGTGATTACAGAGCCCGTGAAGCCAACGTATATCGATTAGCAGAAGTATCAAACAGCATTATTGACCAATGCGTTGCCCAAGGTGTTCCTTTTGCCCGTGAATATGGTGGATATCTGGATAATCGGTCTTTTGGTGGAGCGCAGGTGTCAAGAACCTTTTATGCTAAAGGTCAAACTGGACAGCAGTTATTATTAGGGGCTTACTCTGCATTAAGTCGGCAAGTCAGCAAAGGATCTGTAAAGCTTTATACCCGTTACGAAATGATGGATGTTGTAATTATTAACGGCAAAGCCCGTGGCATTATTGCACGTAATTTACGGACCGGCAAGCTGGAAAGATTTTTTGGACATGCTGTAGTCATTGCAACCGGTGGTTATGGAAATACCTTCTTTCTATCAACCAATGCGATGGGTTCCAATGGCTCTGCAGCTATGCAGTGCTATCGAAAGGGAGCTTATTTTGCTAATCCCTGTTATGCACAAATTCACCCTACCTGCATTCCGGTTCACGGTGAGTTTCAATCGAAATTGACCCTGATGTCAGAATCATTACGCAACGACGGCCGCATCTGGGTTCCGAAGAAAAAAGAAGACGTTGATGCTATTCGTGCTGGTAAATTAAAGCCAACTCAAATACCTGAAGATAATAGAGATTATTATTTGGAACGTCGTTATCCTGCTTTCGGGAATCTTGTTCCACGTGATGTTGCTTCCCGTGCAGCTAAAGAACGCTGCGATGCCGGTTTTGGTGTGGGTGCTACCGGACTAGCCGTTTATCTTGATTTTTCCGAGGCTATTAATCGTTTAGGTCGTGATGTTGTTGAAGCACGTTATGGCAACTTATTCCAAATGTATTATAAGATCGTAGATGAAGATCCATATGAAACGCCAATGATGATTTATCCGGCAATTCACTATACAATGGGTGGCATCTGGGTTGATTACGAATGCATGACGAGCATTGAAGGGTTGTTTTCCATTGGCGAAGCTAATTTTTCTGATCACGGGGCAAACCGCTTGGGAGCTTCTGCATTAATGCAAGGTTTGGCCGATGGTTATTTTGTTTTGCCTTATACAATACAAAATTATTTAGCGGATGAAATACGTACTCCACGTATGAGTACTGAATTGCCAGAGTTTGCTGAAGCTGAAGGTTCAGTACAAGCTAAAATTCAAAAAATCATGGCAATCAAGGGAAATCGTTCGGTTGATTCCATTCATAAACAGTTGGGATTGATTATGTGGGATTTCGTTGGAATGAGCCGCACCAAAGAAAGTTTACAAGAAGCATTAGATGATATTCAAAAAGTAAAACATGAGTTTTGGACGAATGTTTACATTCCAGGCGAGAGCGAAGATCTAAATGTAGAGTTAGAAAAAGCGTTAAGAGTTGCTGATTTTATTGAAATTGGAGAACTGATGGCACGTGATGCTTTGCATCGCGAAGAATCATGTGGTGGCCACTTTAGAGCAGAATATCAGACTGCTGAAGGTGAAGCGTTACGTGATGATGAACATTTTTCATATGTTGGTTGCTGGAAATATGAAGGTGAAGATAAGGCTCCTTCCTTACTAAAGGAACCACTTGTTTATGAGACAGTTCATATGCAACAACGAAACTACAAGTAAATCTATCAGTTAAAACAAGCTTGACAAAAAGCGATCAAATCGAATAAAATTATGGAAAAAACGATTAATATCACTCTGAAAGTATGGCGTCAGAAAGGCCCTCAAAGCAAGGGTGGATTTGAAACATATCAATTAAATAATATATCAATAGATAGTTCTTTTCTTGAAATGCTTGATGTATTGAATGAAAAGTTGATTTCGGAAAAGAAAGAACCTGTTGTTTTTGATCATGATTGTCGCGAAGGTATTTGTGGAATGTGTTCGTTATATATCAACGGACATCCTCACGGACCTGATGAAGATGTAACAACGTGTCAACTTCATATGCGAAAATTTAAAGATGGAGAAACCATTATTATTGAGCCTTGGCGTTCGAAAGGATTTCCGGTTATCAAAGACTTAATGGTCGACCGGAGTGCTTTTGACAAGATTATTCAGGCAGGCGGCTTTGTTTCGGTTTCAACCGGAGGTGTTCCTGATGGCAATGCAATTCCAATTTCAAAAGACAAAGCAGACGAGGCAATGGATGCAGCATCCTGTATAGGTTGTGGTGCGTGTGTTGCTGCATGTAAAAATGGTTCAGCTATGCTTTTCGTTTCCGCAAAAGTGAGTCAATTAGCGCTTTTGCCTCAAGGAAAAGTGGAAGCAGCACGACGTGCTAAAGCCATGGTAGCCAAAATGGACGAATTGGGCTTTGGAAACTGTACCAACACAGGAGCTTGTGAATCAGAATGTCCTAAGAGTGTATCTATTGCACATATTGCTCGTTTAAACCGTGAATTCCTTAAAGCAAAACTCAAAGACTAATTTATTAATTCATAATGCATTAATGCACCTGCCTCGTAATGCTTTTAAATAAAAGCTTTTACGGGGCAGTTTTGTACAATATCTTTTGTTCGTTTAATATACGTTTTCCGTGGAAAATTGATATCTTTACACTTCGATTTGATTTCAGGAAAACATGTAATTAAAGTTTTGAGAAACAAATCTATTCATCTGATTAAAAACTTGCGTAAACATGAAAATAGATGTATTGCTAGGGCTTCAATGGGGCGATGAAGGGAAAGGAAAGGTTGTTGATGTATTAACTCCAAAATATGACGTTGTAGCTCGTTTTCAGGGGGGGCCTAATGCAGGACATACACTAGAATTTGAAGGTGAAAAATATGTCTTGCGATCTATTCCATCCGGAATTTTTCAAGGGAATAAAATTAATATTATTGGTAATGGGGTTGTACTGGATCCTGCTTTATTTAAGGCCGAAGTGGAAGCGTTGGAAAAATCAGGGCATAAACTTACTGATCGCTTACTAATTTCTAAAAAAGCACATCTTATTTTGCCGACTCATCGTTTACTCGATGCTGCTTATGAAGCTTCAAAAGGTAGTAATAAAATCGGAACTACAGGGAAAGGTATTGGCCCTACATATACGGATAAAATCAGTCGTAACGGGTTAAGGGTAGGGGACTTGCTCCATAATTTTGACCAAACATATGCCACAGCCGTCGCCCGCCATAAATCAATTTTAGCTCAATATAACTATCCCATTGATGATTTGGTACGTTTGGAAAAAGAATGGTTTGATGGAGTTAAGAAACTCATGGAATTCCAATTAATTGATAGTGAACATGTTATAAATAAATATATTGATCATAAGAAATCTATTTTAGCTGAAGGGGCTCAGGGTACTATGCTCGATATTGATTTTGGTTCATATCCTTTTGTTACCTCTTCGAATACAATCTCAGCAGGCGTTTGTACGGGGTTAGGAATCGCACCGAACAAGATTGGCGATGTATTCGGAATATTTAAAGCTTATTGTACACGTGTAGGAAGCGGTCCTTTCCCTACAGAATTAGATGATGAAATTGGACAAAAAATGAGGGATTTAGGCTATGAATACGGTTCAGTGACTGGTCGTCCGCGTCGTTGTGGGTGGCTTGATTTAGTAGCATTGAAATATGCCATTATGATTAATGGCGTTACTCAGCTAATTATGATGAAGAGTGACGTCTTGGATAATTTTGATACCATCAAGATTTGCGTAGGATATAAAATAGGGAACGATGAAATTAATTATTTTCCCTTTGAAACAGATACTAAAATAGAACCAATTTATGCAGAATTACCAGGTTGGAAATGTTCAATGTCCTCCATGAAGCATCAGAATGAATTTCCAGAGGAATTTAATGCATATATTCATTTTATTGAAAATGAGCTTAAAACTCCTATTACTATAGTATCTGTTGGAGCTGATCGGGAACAAACTATATTTCTGCCAAAAAAATAAAAAAATACAATAAGATCTAACGAACAATTAATCAATTGAGTTCAGTTGCTCTTTGTAAAGAGGTAAAATTTCTTTTACACGTTTAAATGTCTGGTTTATAGATTCATAGCTTTCTCCACCAGCAGCATTAATATGTCCACCGCCGTGGAAATAGTTCGAAGCAATCAGATTAACAGGAAAAGAACCTCTCGAACGAAATGATAGTTTAACATGAGTTGTGTTTTCCTTAATGAGAATAGAACACACAACACCCTTTATACTCAATGGAAGATTCACGAACCCTTCTGTATCTCCTTCCTGATAGTTATAATGCTCTAATTCATCAGCAGTTAACGTGATAATAGCTGTTTTGTATTCATCAAGAACTTCCATTTTTGCTGTTAAAGCGTAACCCATTAGCCGCAACCGATCTGCTGAATAAGTATTATATATATTATTATAAATCTGATCTTTATCGATTCCTTTTGTTAAGAGCTCGGATATGATAAAATAAATTTCAGGATTATTGGAATTGAAAGTAAACGCTCCTGTATCTGTCATCATACCAGTGTAAATACTTGTAGCACAGCAGTTATTCATTGTTTCAGAAAACCCCATCCTGTATATCAGGCGAAAAACTATTTCTGAAGTTGAGCTGATATGAGGATAGGAAATAATAATATTTGCAATATTGAGATCAGGATTTCGATGATGATCGATTAAAATTTTGTCTCCCGTAAATTTCTCTATGATTTCTTGAAGCGCTCCAATTCGGGATAAAGTATTGAAATCAGTCATGATAATTAAATCAGCGACTGATATTAATTGATTTATTTTTTCTTCCTGCACTTCATAAATGAAAATATCTGTAGCTGCAGGCATCCAATTAAAAAATGAAGCAAATTTATTTGGAACAACAATAGATGCCTTTTTGTTTAGAGAAGATAAAAAATGATAGACTCCTAAAGCAGAACCCATCGCATCGCCATCTGGACTAATATGGGTAATAATAATTATATTATTTGCATTTTCAATATATTGTCTTGTGTCGGTGATTAGTGATTCAGCGATAATTTTTGAAAGCATTGAATTTGATTATTGCAATTATAGTTGAATAGTTGATTTGTTATTCCTATAATTAATATTATGATAAATAGAATATCTTGCTAAGCCCTCAAACACCATTTTAAAGAGTATATAAAAAATGGTCAGCAACGTCTTTTGCTTTTTCTTCCCCGCTTATAAGTTGTACCAGATATAAACCAAAAGCTACAGCATATGCAGGCCCTTTTGCTGTAACAATATTAGAATCTTTTACAATTGAGTTTGGAGAAATCTTGGCACCACGTAAATCTTTTTCAAATCCTGGGAAACAAATTGCATTCCGATTCTGCAAAATATCTAATTTTCCCAAAACAGTTGGCGCTGCACAAATAGCTGCTAAAAATTTATTGTTTTGATTATGTTGTAAAAGCAAATTGGCCAAGCCCTTATGTTCAGCTAAATTCAATGATCCTGGCATTCCACCGGGCAAGATCAATAGGTTTGCTTCTGTAAAATCCACTTCTTCAAATAAAGCATCCGCCCAGAGAGATATAGCATGAGATCCCGTTACTAGATTATGACCTGTGACTGATACTGTAGTCACATCAATAGAAGCACGACGTAGTAAATCAACAATTGTAATGGCTTCTGTTTCTTCGAATCCTTCGGCAAGAAAAATAAAATTAGTTGACATAACTAATTGATTTTTAAATATTTATTTAAGAATAAAATGATAAATAATAGTACCTATAGCATCATGATTGCCTTTAGAAAATTTGCTTTTGCGTGCAGCTTCCAAAGCAGCATTCCTTAATGTTTGGTTTGTCGTGGTTGACGCACCGATATACGCGTTAGATACATTCCCATTTTGATCGACCATAACATGTACTGTAACGACACCTTCATCATTACTCTGATAAGATGGGCTCGGGATATACAATGGAGATCTCCCTGATACTGAAACACTTACTCCGTTTCCACCTATAACACCAAGGGGATTACCCTGAACAGCATTACCTTGTCCACTACCTCCTCCATGACCTTGATCAGTTCCAAAAACACTACCTAATTTTCTGGCTCTATTAATAGCCTGTTTTTCAGATTCTTGTTTAGCCAGTTGGGCTTTTTGAAATGCTTCCTCTGCCAACTTTTGATCATTCTTTTTCTCTATGTTTTCTTTCTGTGAAATTTCAGTTTTTATTTTTTTCTTTTTTGTTTCTGGCATTGACACAGGCGAATTTTCAACCTGAGTTAGTACATTTTGATGGGTTGATACTGAGGATGCTTGTTTTTCTGATTTTGTAGGAATAGCACTCATATCCGGAGAAGGAACAGAAACCCCCACTCCATCATTTGCATCTCCTAAATTAATATAAATTGGTTCGCTGTATGAACTTTGAGTAAAAGGTAATTTTACAAGCAGAAAGAGCAAAAAAACCACAATGGCAAATGCAGTTGTTCCAATTATTCCATAAAACTTTGACTTCTTCATAAACAAGGATTTACAACCTGCCTTCTGAATAAAATATTACAGACAACAGTTGACTTAAATCACACATCCTACTCTTTCTGTGTTGCTAATATCATTTTTACATGAAGCTTACGTCCAATATCAAGAATAGTAACCAAATCTTGCAGTTGAATTGAACGGTCAGCACGCAAAATAATGGTTGCATCAGCTGTATTTGCGACCATTTGTTGAATAGCCGGTTGTATTTGATCAAGAGTTATTGGCTTATCATTCAGATAGTAATGTAAATCTGAGGTAATAGATAAGTTTATAGTTTGTTTCGACATCTGTTGAATATTTGCAGATGCTTTTGGCAACATCAACTGGATAACTGAAGGGTTCACCAATGTGGAAACAATCAGAAAAAAGAGCAGCAGAAAAAACATGATGTCATTGAGCGACGAAGTGTAAACTTCAGGCTGCAATTCTCGCTTTCGTTTGATGATCATCTTTGAAATATTTTAATAATCCCATCGCTTATTTTTTTCTAAGCATGTTCAAAAACTGATTGCTTTGTCTTTCCATGCTAGAAATAATGCGATCCATTCTTCCGTTTAAGATATGATAAGCCGAAAAAGCAATAATTCCAACTAACAGCCCTGCTGCTGAAGAAATCATTTTTTGGTATAATCCCCCAGATATGGTTCCGATACTAATATTGTCAGTCAGAGATATGCTGTAAAAAATTTTGATTACACCAAATATGGTTCCTAAGAAACCGAACATAGGAGCTACAGAGGAAATGATGGCAAGATAATTCATCCCTTTGCTTAATTCATCTACTTGTTGACGAGCTTCAGCTTCCATGGAATCTTTAATATCGAGAACAGAATTTCCTAAATTCTTTAATCCACAAGATAATACTTCTCCTATAGGCATATCACTCATTTCACATATAGAAAGAGCTTTATCAATACTTCCTTCTTTAAGCATCGGAGCAATTTTATCCACCAGGTTTTTCGTTTTCGAAGCCTTATGGATTTCGATCGAACGAACAATAATTACATATACAGCTACTAATAACAAAAAGGCAATCGGAGCTAGTATCCAACCTCCTTTTAAGACAATATCATACATAGTTTCACTCTGGTTTGTAACAACTGGAGTGTTGGCCGGTAATTGAGGGGCAACCACCTGCAAGATCAGCATCAAGTTCATATTTTAATAATTTATTTTCAGCAGAAGCTATATTAATACTTTATTTAAAATAACGCCATAATAATCAAACAATCAGTGACTTATATTTTTGTATTGCTGTCTCTAATCCCAAATATAACGCATCGCTGATCAACGCATGGCCAATAGAAACTTCAGCAAGCCAGGGAATATTTTTTGCCATAAAATTGAGATTTTCCAAATTTAGATCATGGCCTGCATTGACACCTAAACCAACAGAACGAGCAATTTGAGCAGCTTCCAGAAAAGGAGCAAGAGCTTTTTCTGGTGATGATGGATACATATTGGCGTATGGTTCGGTATAAAGCTCTACCCGATCTGTCTCAGTAAAAGCAGCATTTCGAATATTTTCCAAGTTAGTATCTACAAAAATAGAAACTCGAATATTGTGCGCTTGAAATTCCCCTACTATTTCTTTCAAAAAACCAGCATAACGAATCGTATCCCAGCCAGCATTCGAAGTGATAGCTTCGGGTGGATCTGGCACCAATGTTACCTGATCCGGTTTGATCTTACACACTAAATCGATGAATTTTGGAGAAGGGTATCCCTCTATGTTGAACTCAGTTGTTATTAGTGGACGAAGTGCATATACATCATCATAACGAATATGTCGTTCGTCTGGACGCGGATGTACTGTAATACCATCAGCTCCAAATAACTGACAATCCTGAGCCACTTTTAATACATTGGGGACATTACCTCCGCGTGCATTACGTAAAGTTGCTACCTTGTTGATATTAACGCTTAATTTTATCATTAAATTATTTTCTTTATTTGTGGGTTTGAGTTGCATTTCGCATCTTTGCAAAAGCATTCAACTAAGCAACAAAGTTAATCAAAAAGCCCCACTATCCAAGGATATATGCCCTTAAAAAGCATAAGAAAACAGAGATGCTTATTGTTTTGTCTTACTGATTATTAATTGTGAAATGAAAATACTTATTTTTGGTAACACTTTTCGTCCTGAAGCTGCTTTATCAGCTCTTCGTCTGGCAACTTTTTTACAGGATAAGCATGTCGATATTTGGATAGAAAAGGGATTTTATGACTTTCTAAACCTTCAAAATCATGCATTCCCATTGGTTTATCAATCTTTTGAAAAAGTTCCCGAACTAGCTGATTTTGCATTAAGTATTGGTGGAGATGGGACTTTTCTTAATACGGCCATGCATATTGGATCATCCAAGATCCCTATTTTGGGAATTAATACGGGACGGTTAGGCTTTTTAGCAGATGTTGCGGATAATGAACTGGAAATAGTTTTAGATCAGATTATTAATAATGAATATTTTATTGAAGAAAGAACAGTGTTGGAATTGCAAACAACTCATCAAGATTGGAATCCATCATCTTTTGCATTAAACGAGATTGCATTATTAAAACAGGATAGTTCTTCCATGATCGCCATTCAGGTTAAAGTCAACGGTGAAGAATTGAATACCTACCGCGCTGATGGCCTAATCATTGCAACTCCTACTGGATCAACTGCCTACTCAATGAGCGTCGGAGGCCCCATTGTCGTACCACAGGCAAACAATTTCATACTGGCACCAGTTGCTTCGCATTCTTTAAACATTCGTCCTTTAATCATTCCAGATAACTGGGAACTTGAAGTGCAGGTCAAAAGCAGAACTAATAGTTTTTTGGTCGCATTAGACGGGCGATCATCGGTGTTTGATCAACCTGAAATCTTACATATCCGCAAAGCAGGTTATTCGATCCGGGTTGTAAAGCAAGCCCACCACACATTTTTTAATACTTTAAAAAACAAATTAATGTGGGGAGTTGATAAACGAACAGAAAAATCTTTTAATGCATAAGAGATGGAGAAAAAGGATTTGAAAATTGTATTCATGGGAACGCCAGATTTTGCAGTTGCAAGCTTACGTTTACTTGTTGAGAACCAATATAACGTTGTTGCTGTAATCACAGCACCAGATAAACCAGCAGGAAGAGGTCAGAAAGTTCAAATATCAGCAGTCAAGCAATATGCTTTACAACAAAATCTCCCTATTCTTCAGCCTGAAAAATTAAAGAACCATGATTTTTTGCAAACACTGTCTAGATTTAAGCCGGATTTACAAATTGTAGTAGCTTTCAGAATGTTGCCTGAAGCTGTATGGAGTCTTCCCCTTTTGGGAACTTTCAATTTACATGCTTCTCTCCTACCGGACTATCGAGGTGCAGCACCGATTAATTGGGCTATTATCAATGGAGAAACAGAAACAGGCGTCACAACATTCTTTCTTTCCCATGAGATTGATACTGGTGAAATTATATTACAAAAAAGGATTCCTATATATGATCATGATTCTGCCGGTGACCTACATGATCGCTTAATGGCGGAAGGTTCAACGTTAGTACTTGAAACAGTGAACCTTGTACTTTCAGAACAGCCCATTCAGACTCTAAAACAAATTGAAAATGCAGTGGTGAAATCTGCCCCAAAACTATTCACCGAAACATGTAAAATAAACTGGAGCAAATCGGTTGATCAGCTTTTCAACTTTATTCGAGGATTGTCTCCCTACCCTGCTGCATGGTCAGAATTGATTTTATCCGATACAAAAATCTCTTCTCTAAAAATTTTTGAAACTGAAAAGGAAATTACACAACATCAATTGCCGTTTGGATCTATCATCACAGATCATAAAAAAATCATGAAAGTTGCTGTAAATAATGGATTTATTGTCATCAAACAGCTTCAGCTAGCAGGAAAAAAAAGAATGATAACCGAAGATTTTCTCCGTGGATACCAAGTAAGTGACAATGCAAAAATGATTTAATAGTCAAAGGATTACCTTGTCATGAATAGCATCAGAAATTAACTGCATTTCCTCAGATGTAAACGATAATTTTGGCTTGGCAAAATTGATGTCATTTGCTGTATTCAAAGGCACCAGATGAATGTGGGCATGAGGGACATCCAAGCCTATCACAGCTAATCCTACACGCTGGCAAGGTATAACCTGCATAATAGCAGCTGCAACTTTTTTAGCAAAGAGAATATAGTCCTGCAGCATTTTGTCGTCAAGGTCAAAAATATAGTCCCGTTCGAGCTTTGGAACAACCAAAGTATGTCCTTTGGCTAGGGGATTTATATCTAGAAAAGCAAAAAATTGCTCGTTTTCGGCTACTTTATAACAGGGAATTTCGCCGGCAATGATACGCGAAAAAATAGATGCCATAATCGAAGTCTTTAAAGAGTAATGTCGATAATTTCAAACTGAATAATTCCAGAAGGGACTCTCACTTCAACAGAGTCTCCTACTTTTTTGCCTAATAGCCCTTGGGCAATGGGTGTTGTTATGGATAATTTTCCTTGTTTCAGATTTGCTTCTGATTCAGATACCAGCATATAGGTCATCTCCTGTCCATTACTTTTGTTTTTGATTTTGACTTTGTTCAAAATCTGCACTGCATCAGTGTTTAATGATTTTTCATCAAGAAAACGCGCACTTGCCACCAATTCTTTTAGTTTGGCAATCTTCATTTCCAATAACCCCTGCGCTTCTTTTGCGGCATCGTATTCTGCATTTTCAGAAAGATCTCCTTTATCCCGAGCTTCTGCTATTTGTCTAGAAATGGCAGGTCTTTGGACATTTTCCAACTGATTCAGTTCTTCCAATAATTTCTTATAGCCCTCTTGGGTCATATACGATGTAGCCATGATATTTTGTTTATTTAAATGTAAAACAAAAAGAATTCCGACCTAAGCCGGAACTCTTTTTATGTGTTGTTATACGTATTCAGTTCTAGGGTTACAAAAGTAATGAATTCTCAACGATAATCCAAAACTTTTTTCAAATATCTGAGAAAAAATTGTATGCTTAGCTGTTAATTGCAAAAGCATTACGAATGGGATCTATGTAATCGAGTTTTTCCCAAGTGAACAATTCTACTTCAATTTCCATAGGAGCTGAATAACGTGATGTAAAGTTCTTTTTGATAGTTTGCGGCATCCTCCCCATATGTCCATAAGATGCTGATTCTGAATAAATAGGATTACGTAATTTTAATCGTTCTTCAATAGCTTTTGGACGAAGGTCAAAAAGTTTCCCCAGTTTTTCGGCTATTTCTTCATCAGAAAAGGGAACTTTCGATTTTCCATAGGTGTTTACATACAAATTTATGGGTTTAGCCACCCCAATAGCATATGAAACTTGAACCAGCATCTCGTCAGCAACTCCTGCTGCTACAGCATTTTTAGCAATATGCCGTGCGGCATAAGCTCCGGAACGGTCAACTTTCGAGGGATCTTTTCCTGAAAATGCTCCTCCTCCGTGTGCCCCTTTCCCGCCATATGTGTCAACAATGATTTTTCGCCCGGTTAGACCAGTATCTCCGTGTGGCCCTCCAATCACGAATTTTCCAGTAGGATTAACATGCAGAATATATGTATCATCCATTAATTTCGCAATCATGGGGTTTTTATTTACAACGCGTGGAATCAATATATTGTGTACATCTCTTTTAATTTGCGAGACCATTTCTGCATCTACTTCAGCTTGGCTTTTAGCATCATCTTTCAAAATAAATTCATCATGCTGTGTTGAGACTACAATCGTGTGAATACGTTCTGGCATTCCTTGTTCGTTATATTCAACGGTGACTTGGGATTTTGCATCAGGACGTAAATAAGTCATCTCCTTCCCCTCCTTCCTGATCTCTGCCAGCTCTATCAGTAGTTGGTGTGCAAAATCTAAAGAAACAGGCATGAAATTATCTGTTTCATTGGTAGCATATCCAAACATCATTCCCTGATCCCCAGCTCCCTGTTCCATTGGATCTTCACGTTCCACACCACGGTTGATGTCATCGGATTGTTCGTGAATAGCCGACAGAATACCGCAAGCATCTCCATCAAATTTATATTCGCTTTTAGTATAGCCTATTTTGTTGATTACCCCCCGTGTAACATCCTGAACATCAATATATGCATTGGATTTTACTTCGCCAGCAATTACTACCTGACCTGTAGTGACTAATGTTTCGCAGGCTACTTTTGAATTGGGATCGAATGCTAGGAAAGCATCTAAAATAGCATCCGAAATTTGATCGGCCACCTTGTCAGGGTGTCCTTCTGAAACGGATTCAGAAGTAAATAAATAATTAGTTGATTTCATTGTTATTATATTTATTATAAAAAACATCTTCTCCTTTCTATTTCTCTCTCGGAAACAGAAAGATCAAAAAGTGGATGAAAAATTTACTTGAGGATGAAAAATGAAGATTGTTGGCTTTACGCTGTAAGAATGGCATTACCAACACGTTTTTAGCATTTTTTCCAGTGGTTGCAAGCAAGCAAATCTATCCACATTTGATGTTGCAAAGATAATGTTTTCCCAGAAATGATGAACCTTGCCTATGTGCAAAAAAACAAAAAAGCCATCTTGAAAGAGATGGCTTTCATTGTAAATTCATTTAATATCAGAATCTAATTCCAAGGGTCATTACAAAGTTATTTGTTTTTGTAGTAAACGAAGCCGGATGTACCATGTTGTCTGGACTGTAGATCCATGAGTCATTATAGGGATAGAAACTTTCATGTTGGTTCATAAGCACATAGGCCACATCAATACTCCAATTGTTAGATGCATAGCCCAATCCTGCTGCATAATTTTGAGTATTACCCTGAAGGAAGTATTGAGGATCAGTACGCACCGTATTATAAGGCAAATTCCTCACTGCATTGCTTTTAGTTGCTGGTGTAATGTAGTTATATCCCAAACGTACGGCCAGATTTTTGTTAATACGATATTCTCCTCCTATTTTATAAGTACTTACGCCTTGCATCATATTGCTGATATCTTGATTCTCTGTATTGAAAGCAAAAGCATCGTTGTTTTGATCACGTAGTTTCATCGTCGAATAATCGGCATATTCATAATCAAAACTGATAAGACCTTTTTGTCCGATAATCCCTGAAGCTCCTACAGTTATCACAGATGGAGTCTGAAGTTTATATTTACTGTAGCCACCATCAGAAGGTGTGTAAGTCGTGCCTGTATATTGGGCGTTGTAATACAGGTCAGCGTAGTAATTATCTGTCATAGTATAAAACATTGGCGAGTGATAGGCAATACCTAACCGTAAAAAGTTTGTGGGACGTACTATGGCTCCTACTTTGACATCAATACCTGATCCAGAAGTATAAATCTGATTTTGTAAATTCATGTTTCCACCACCACCAAAAGCTTCTACATAGTTACTATTCAAGGTGTAACTCAATTCCTGAAATCCAACCGAAGCTCCCAAGTAGACGAAATTATTCAAATTAACGCCATAACTCAGATTGTATTGATCTACATAACCTGATTCACTGAAAGCATATTGAGGTTTAACATGTTCATTGTTGCCAAGCAATGAACTCCATTGATTAGCAGTACTGGCGGATGTATTCGGATTGATTAAGTATCCTTGATAAGCTAATTCAGAAATCCAGGGTACATTAGTATTGTTATAAGGATCATTATTATTAGCCGTTGTAAGGTCACTTTCTGGAATTCCATTGGTGTAACCTGCCATATAATCGGTTATTGAGGAGTATTGATTTGTACCGTTCATAATTCCAGAACGATTGAACGATTTGATTCGTTCATACGAAACGCCAAAGGCGGAACTGAATTTAGGATTGTTGCCATTGAAAGCAGTTACCATTGAAACATTGTTGAAATGAGCGGTAAAATTATTATCACTGCCAGACTGACCATTCCACAACGAAGAGGTAGTATTGTCCTGCAAATTTAAGGTAGCAGATAATTCAGAACTCCGGTAAACCCCTAAACCCGCAGGATTCAGCGTGATGGAAGAAGGGTCTCCTCCCAATGAGGTAAAAGCGCCACCCATACTCATGTATCGGGCTGTCCCTTTTAAAGGATATTGAGATGCTTTCAACGCATCAAAACCATCTTGTGAAAAAACGGTTGTGGAAAATAACAATAATGACACTATTGAAATTAACGTCGTTTTCATAAAGTTGCACATTTAGTTGTTGTTATTGATAGCGAGCAAACATAACATCTGCTCGCCTATTTAAGCCATTCGTTTTAGATAATCACACACAGTGAAGAACCTCGTTAACGACGACCCCCACGAAAGCCACCACCGCCTCCGCCGCCGCTAAACGAACGTCCACCTCCGCCACCTTCATTAAATGAACGAGTTTCGTTATATACAGGACGCTCTACCTGTTGTTGCTGATATACTCGTTGTTCCTGTACCGGAGTAGAACGTTGATATCTGTAGTTATTGCTTTCAACATTTTGAACCCGATTATTCATAATCACTACCCGTCGGGTTGTAACGCTATTGTTAGGTTGAATATAATTCCTATTTTGATATTGAACAGCCGCGCGCGTAGTTGGCACATTGTACCCACTTTGACGAAGCACATTGGTCCAGAATACTCTGTTTTGAGCTGTTCCACGTACATTCACAGGATTAATAGCTCCAGTCCCGCTTACTTGTCTGACACCAGCGACAGCTGTAGTCTGACGTGTTGCCGCTACTACTCTAGAACCTGTGTTCGAAAGGGTTGCGCGTGCCCCCGGAGTTGCCGTTAATGCTGTTCCACCACCTCCGGACATAGCCCGTGAACCAATGCCAGTGCTATATAATTGAGCTCCGCTTAATGTTCCCATACGGGCTGCGCGACGACTGTTCTCAGAATAGTTGTAAGGAATTGAATGACGATATGCCCAAGGATAATTTCCTCCATAATAGTAAGGATAACCACCCCATGCACCATAATAATATGGGTAATTCCAAGAGAATCCTAGACCAAAACCAAAGCCGGGATCCCACATGTCCCATGTATCCCAATAATCACCGTACCAACTTCCCCAATAGTATGGATTGTAAGCATATCCGAAAGGATAGAACGAATTGTACCAGAAAGGTTGCCCCCACCAACCAGCATAATACGGTGAACCTCCCCAAACATTAATGTTCCAATTAACATTATCAACAGGATAAGTTGATCCATCACTGTACTGAAGCCAAAGGTTCGGCTTTGTCGTTGGTTGAATAAGCAGGGATTTTCCTGTTACTAATGTTGTATCGTTAGGTAATGTGTCAGGACGATTGGCATAATCTCCCGAATAATAAACCGTATCGCCTGCTGCATTACGAACTACAACTGCTTGTTGATTACCCACATTTGATGTTTCGATCTGATACTCCTGATTATTTTGTGTTGTTTGTGTGGGTTGCTGAACTTGCTTTTTTGCCTCATTTGCTGCTGCTTTTGGATTGTAGATATCATCGTAAAAGCTTTGGCTGAAAAGGGAAACTGGTAACAACATCAAAATAGATAAGATTCCTAATTTCGTTTTCATGATTGTTGTCTCCTTTATTTTTAGTTTATAATTCCTGTTTTTATCATTTAGACTGTCAATGAAGGGTACCGTTTAATTGGATAACGCTTTTTCTCGCTAAAAAGTATATTAAAACCAACTTTATTGGCTAAGTTTGCATACTAAATTAACCTCACAAAGATAGCTGAAAAAGAAAGCCATTTATTCCCGATTCTTTGGAATTTAACGAAAAATATATCATAGATTATGGATTACATCGAACTAACGATACAAATTAACAATTCAAGAGGTTTTGAACAGGATACGGTTGCTTATGAGCTGGGTGAACTCGGGTTCGAGAGCTTTGAATATAATGAAGACGGATTAAAAGCGTATTGCGTTGCATCTCTGTTCGACGAAAAACAAATCAAAGAATGGAAAGAATCGCACCGGGACGATATACCAATCGACTATTCATATGCTCTGATCAAAGAGAAAAACTGGAATGAAATATGGGAAAAAAACTATTTTTCACCCATCGTAATTGGAAATGAATGCGTCATACACAGCTCATTTCACCATGATATTCCCACAGCAAAATACGACATCCTGATCGATCCCAAAATGTCATTTGGGACAGGACACCATGAGACTACAATTTTGATGATTCAAACCATTCTGAAACTTGATCTTGTTGGCAAATCACTGCTTGATATGGGTTGTGGAACCGGCATTCTGGCTATATTGGCATCGATGCGCGGTGCGTCTCCAGTCACGGCAATTGATATTGATGAATGGGCTTATACCAATTCGCTGGAAAACTTTCGGCTTAACGGCTTCTCCGACATTGAAATGAATCAGGGAGGCGCCGAACTTTTATCAGGTCGCAAGTTTGACATCATTTTGGCCAATATTAATCGAAATATTCTGCTAGCCGATATTCATCACTATTCTGCTTGTCTTACTCAAGGTGATCTGTTGGTGATGAGCGGTTTTTACGATACGGATAGACCTGCTATCGACGAAGAAGCGCAAGAAAACAATCTTATTTTGCTTGGTTTTGAAGAAAAAAACAAATGGGTGGCAACACTCTACCAGAAAAAATAAAACCATTTATATTGTATGAAAACATTTACGAATGTCAAAGATTTGGGGAATTTGAAAGCTGCCGTGTCTGAAGCTTTTGTAGTGAAACAACACCGTTACGACTACAAATATTTAGGAGAAAACCGAACTTTGCTGATGGTATTTTTCAATTCGAGCCTTCGTACGCGACTCAGCACGCAAAAAGCCGGTATGAACCTCGGCATGAATACCATTGTGCTCGATATAAATCAGGGGGCATGGAAACTGGAAACCGAACGTGGTGTTATTATGGATGGTGACAAAACCGAACATTTACTTGAAGCAATCCCCGTTATGGGTTGCTACGCTGATATTATTGCGGTTCGTTCGTTTGCTCGTTTTGAAAATAAGGAGTTTGATTACAGCGAAACTATTCTGAACCAGTTTATCCAATATTCGGAAAAACCCGTCATCAGCATGGAAGCTGCGACAGGCCATCCGCTACAGGCTTTTGCCGATCTGATTACCATAGAAGAATATAAAAAAACACAACGTCCAAAAGTGGTATTAACTTGGGCTCCACACCCTAAAGCGTTACCTCAGGCAGTTCCAAATTCATTTGCCGATTTTATGAATGAGGCTGATGTGAATTTTGTTATCACGCATCCGGAAGGATATGAATTGGATGAGAAATTTATACGGGGAGCTCATGTGGAATATGATCAGGACAAGGCATTACAAGGCGCTGACTTTGTATACGCAAAAAACTGGGCCGCTTATACTGATCCAAATTATGGTAAAGTGTTGAGAAAAGATATGTCGTGGACCATTAGTAAAAAGAAAATGGCACTCACAAACAATGCCTTTTTTATGCATTGCCTTCCTGTACGCAGGAATATGATCGTAACGGATGATGTAATCGAAAGCCCTCAATCCATTGTAATTCCCGAAGCCGCCAACCGTGAAATATCCGCCCAGGTGGTGTTAAAACGAATTCTTGAAGCGTTATAAGATTTAAAACCACGAATGTATTCGGCTAAAGGCATTTGTTTGTACTCGGGGTTTTTATATACGTGTCATCTGGTGTCAATAATGCTTTTATACATACGGATTTTTCTGTATATTGCTGTTTATCAAATGAATTTATCGAAAATCAATAATCATTTCATAAAATTCTTTGATAAATTAACCGTCTATTTATATCTTTGTGGCTTCCAAATGGATTGTCTTAGAAGGCAATTCGGGGGATAATTGAAGCTACATAATTAATTCAATAGTCGAGATACAGGACGAAATTAATTTCAACATGGCAGATACTAGAACCAAACTGACAGTAGTAAAAGTTGGTGGAAAAATTGTAGAAGAAGAAAGCTCGTTAAAGCAACTTTTAGAAAATTTTGCTACCATCGAGGGACATAAAGTACTGGTACATGGTGGAGGTCGCTCAGCAACTGCTATTGCCACCAAACTAGGCATCGAAAGCGTTATGGTGAATGGCAGGCGCGTCACGGATGCCGAAACATTGAAAGTGGTAGCAATGGTGTACGGCGGGCTGGTGAACAAAACCATTGTGGCAAAATTACAGGCAATGGATATCAATGCGCTGGGCCTGACAGGTGCTGACATGAATTATATGGTCTCCAATAAGCGACCGGTTGGTGAAGTTGATTACGGTTTTGTTGGCGATGTAAAAGCAGTAGATGCCCGATTATTGGCAGATTTGATTCAAAAAGACATTGTCCCCGTATTGGCTCCTCTGACACATGACAAAAAAGGTAATTTATTAAATACCAATGCAGATACTATTGCCGGGGAAGCCGCCAAAGCTCTTGCCCGTTATTTTGAGGTGACGCTGGTTTATTGCTTCGAGAAGAGAGGTGTACTTCGGGATGAGCATGACGATGAGAGTGTTATTCCTAAGATAAACAAACAACTATTTACCAAGTATGTAGCTGACGGTGTAATTCAAGGAGGAATGCTTCCAAAGCTTGAAAACGCTTTCGAAGCAATTGATGCAGGTGTGAAACAGGTAATTATAACAAAAGCCGATGCAATTGATGGTAAATCAGGGACACTCGTTGTATAATTTTCTATCTGCTTCTTGCTTTTAGTAACTCTTCCAGTTTCAGGAGTTCGTCACGGTATTGAGCTGCTTCGATAAACTCTAGTTTACGGGCGGCTTGTTGCATTGACTTTCGCGTGTTGTCAATCGCTTTTTGCAATGCGGGCAGGCTCATATATTGTACAACAGGATCAGCGGCAACAGACATGGTAGTGGGTTCTGTATAAGCCTTCCCTGCTCTTTTTTCAACGGCTTGTTGTGCCAGAATAGAAGTATGCCCTTTCCGGATAGGTTGTGGGATAATGCCATAGTTTGCATTATACGCTAACTGTTTCTCACGTCTTCGGGTTGTCTCATCAATAGTACGCTGCATGCTTTCGGTAATCTTATCGGCATACATAATTACTTTTCCGTTCAAATTTCGGGCGGCACGTCCGGCGGTCTGTGTTAAGGAGCGATGTGACCGTAAAAATCCTTCTTTATCGGCATCCAGTATGGCTACCAGCGATACTTCGGGAAGATCCAGCCCTTCACGCAGCAGATTGACTCCTATCAGCACATCAAACAGTCCGCTGCGTAAATCATCCATCAGTTTTACACGCTCCAGCGTATCGACATCGGAATGAATATAGTTGCATCGGATTCCATTTCTTGTCAAATAACTCGTTAACTCTTCAGCCATGCGTTTGGTTAAAGTCGTTACCAAGATTCGTTCATCATGTTCTGTACGTTGTGCTATTTCCTCCATCAAATCATCAATCTGGTTCAGGCTGGGACGTACATCAATGATAGGATCCAGCAATCCCGTAGGTCTAACAACTTGCTCTATAATGATTCCTTCCGATTTCTCCAATTCATAATCTGCTGGAGTAGCGCTGACGAAAATGACCTGATTAATTAACTCTTCAAATTCATTATATTGCAACGGGCGATTGTCCTTTGCCGCAGGCAAGCGAAATCCGTATTCTACCAGATTTTGTTTCCGGGATGCATCACCCCCGTACATTGCCCTGATTTGAGGAATGGTTACATGGCTTTCATCAATCACCATCAGGTAATCTTTGGGGAAGTAATCGAGCAAACAGAAGGGTCTGCTTCCTGGTTCCCTGCCATCAAAATAACGCGAGTAATTTTCTATTCCAGAACAATATCCCAATTCGCGAATCATTTCCAGATCGTATGTCACTCTTTCCTGAATTCTTTTAGCTTCAATTGGTTTCCCGACCGATTCGAAAAAGGTGATTTGTTTCATTAAATCATCCTCAATTTGATGAATGGCCTTATTTATTCGTTCTTTAGTAGTGACAAAGATGTTTGCCGGATAGACATCGTAAGAATCAAACATGGACAATGTATGCCCGTTTATAGGATCAAAGGTTTCAATCTCATCAATCTCATCACCCCAGAAGACAATACGTAATGCCACATCAGAATATGCCAGAAATATATCAACAGTCTCCCCTTTTACACGAAAATTTCCGCGGTTGAATTCTATTTCATTACGTGAATACAAGCTCTCAACCAATGAACGTAGAAAGCTGTTACGTACGAGGGGTTGCCCTTTTTCAACATGAATAGTATTGCTGTAAAAATCATCAGGATTTCCAATTCCGTAGAGGCAGGAAACAGACGATACCACGATAACATCCTTACGCCCTGAAAGTAATGATGATGTGGTTGAAAGCCTTAGTTTTTCAATCTCCTGATTGATGGAAAGATCTTTTTCTATGTAAGTATCTGTTACTGGCAGGTAAGCTTCTGGCTGATAATAATCGTAGTATGAAACAAAGTATTCTACGGCATTGTTCGGAAAGAATGTTTTAAACTCGCTGTAGAGTTGTGCGGCTAATGTCTTGTTGTGACTTAACACTAACGTGGGACGGTTAATCTCTTTTACTACGTTAGCAATAGTAAATGTCTTTCCCGATCCCGTAACGCCAAGTAATGTTTGAAATTTGACATCATTCCTGACGCCATCCGTAAGTTGATGAATAGCCTCTGGTTGATCTCCAGTAGGTTGATATGTCGATATAATTTCAAAATTCATTCCAAAATTCTCTCAAAACATCGCTATTTTTTCTGTAAACTTTTTATTCTCCGAAAAACAATTGATTCCATTGATTATAAAGATCTTCCACACCCGAGAAGATTGCATTTGCACCTGCTTTAACAAGCACTTCGTTTTCCAAAATGCCAGTATTAACAGCTAAAGTATAAATTCCTGCATCACTTGCTGATGCAATACCGAGAGGAGCATTTTCTACAACAACAGCTTCCCAGGGTTTGACATGGGCTTTCTCCAATGCCATCAGATAGGGCTCCGGGTGTGGTTTCCCTTTTTTCACATCAAAAGCAGTAACCATACGTTCCCGTTCAAAAATTTGTGGAAAATAGACTTCCAACCGGTCTAGCAAACTGGGTTGTCCAGAACCAGTGACCAGCACAATCTGTACATAATGTGCTTTTATCTTTTCTAAAAGCGGTAATGCAAATGGCATAACACGCACCGCCTCAATTTGTTCAAAAATACGACTTTTTGTGCTGTATATCAATGTTTTTTCTTCTTCTGTGGCTAAGCGACCCTTTTCAGATTGAAACACATCATCAATGGTTCCGTTACCGGTACGACCTTCTTGCATATAAGCCTGATACGAGGTGAAGGGTACTTCAACGCTTTCGAAGGCTTTTACCCATGCTTCTGCGTGTGCCGGCATAGAGTCAAATAGAACTCCGTCCATATCGAAAAATGCAGCCTTTAGGTTGAATACTGGATATCTTCTTTGTTTTATAAAATCATTTATTTTTTGTCTATACATTTGATAATTAAATAGTAATATATTATTTATAAAGTAATAGTTTCATTTCTGTGATCCTTCCATATCCAACAACCGACGCACATTAAAATAGAATCCCTTGATACCCGAAGGATTACTGGCAACGCGTATATAGTCATATTGTAAAGCAACAAGAGATTGGTTTACAGGGAATAGCCCTAACATATAGATAATTTCGTACTCATCTCCTTCTTCAATCACGTGCCACGCGCTTGGGATAGTTCGGCCATTCCCTGTTGACATAATGGTCTGGATAATTTTTTTTGATTTATAACTCCAAAGATTTGCAGTTGAATCTTTTCCTAACACATGATAAGCATACGCTATCCGGTTAATCCAATGTAGATCAAAAGGAAACTGCGCTACCAATTGTCCTGCATACAAAATAATAGTATCGCAGTCAGCAGGAGTCAGAATGTCTTTATCAGCATAACGGGCTAAAATGGCATCCTGAGGCGGATTGCCATACGGTTTGTAAGCTTTTTGATAAGTAAACCCATAATACAACATTTTATAATCGCTTATTGTCAATGTAGTATCATTGTTTACATAACGTTTGAATAGTGTAGGATAATAGTAAGGTGATGCAGGATTTTGCGTTGTTGATTTGATCAATGAATAGTTTGGAGCCACCAAAGGAAGAACTTGGGCATTAATTCCTGATATTGAGGCAATAAATAGAATTGCAAGTAGTATCTTTTTCATATATTGTTTATTACGCTTGTTGTTTAAATTTACTATTTGAGTTTACAGGTACCAGTTCTACTGCGTTTCGCACTTTTCCGGAAAATCGATGTACAAGACGGATAAGCCATATTAAGCATATGGCCAGAAAGATACGGGGTAACGTTATCCATAAAACCGGAACTCCAATGGACACAAACAACAATGTATCTTCCAGTAATGAATGATTAACAGCAATATGATAATTAAGCATTTCTATTTCTCTATCTGTTACGGCCCCCGATTCTACTTCTTCAAACATTACTGCGGATCCATATCCTAACCCAAGTGATTGGGCTATAAACCATAGAAATGAAACATTAGAAGATAAACCAAAAATTTGCATTAGCGGAGCGAATAATTTCGATACATAATCTAATAATTTGTATTCGCGTAATATGTTTTGGAGAATAATCAAACTGTTTACAATTAAAACAACCTTAATTATCAAAACTATAGATGTTTTTATCCATAATGCTAACACATCTTGCACGGAATGTAAGGATATCTCATGCTGAGCAGCATGAGCTCCCCCGATATGTACAGGTAAAAATATATTCAGTAGCATTGCAGCCAAAAAACTGGTGCTAACACGTAAACAAAATATCTTCCATATAGGAGAACCTGTTTTCCGTAACACAGCTAATTCTACAATCAGGCTGTGTGTAATCAGGCACATTATTGCCAGAATTGTGATCTCCCTCATGCCAAGCGGAAGTGTGGCTATGACAGCCAAAACAGAATATATAGGTAGAAATAGGCTTGTAATGAACACAATGGAAGCAATGCCAGGTAATCCAATCCAATGAAATACAGGAGACGCATAATACGCAAACCAGTTAATCACACCCCAGTATTGCAGAAACCCCACTAATAATGCTACTGGCAGCATCAGTTTAAGCAGCCAAATGGTTGTCTTTATTGCTTTTGGCACTCCTTCTTTAACACACTTCCATAAACGATTTATGTTTTTTTGTTTCTGCATAGATGCTATATCATGCTTATTTATTGACAATTGACATTAGCAATGTAAAGTCATGCTCAAAGTTTGGGGTAAAGCTTCCTGTTCCGCAATTTTGTCTGATCTCTTCTAATGACCAGAATCGTCCGGTTTCGATTTCTTCTGGATCGAAGGCAAAAGAACCATCATAAACCGTGTAAAACATATTCACTAGTTCTTTTTCTACAGCCGATTGCCAAATATAACGGGTTATGGCAATCGGCTCATAGGCAGTGATGCCAATTTCTTCATACGTTTCCCGTTTCAAAGCATCATCTACTGTTTCTCCATAACTGATATGACCACCGACAGAAGTGTCCCATTTCCCGGGTTGTGTGTCTTTCGTTAATGTCCTTTTTTGCAGGAAAAGCTCACCTGCGCTATTCATAACATGTAAATGAACAACCGGATGCAACCAGAATGTGCCACCATGGCATTCACTCCGTGTTGCTTTTCCGATTACATTACCTTGTTCATCTACTAGCGGAAAAAGCTCTTCCATGGGGTTTGATTGAAATTTAGCACAAAGGTACGACAAAATCCTCCAGAAAGGGGATTGTCATTAGGGCTTTTAAATGCCCTTTAATAGTCGTTACAAGAGGTATAACTCAATTATTTGCAATATTTTTATCCGAATTTATACCCCGAAATAGCAACATCCATCAAAATTTCCGAATAATCATGTTGTCCGGCATCGTTACCGGCAGCTCCAGCTATGAGAAAAAGAGGAACCAAATGTTCGCTTCGTGGATGACATTCCCTTGCTCCGGGTGCCTGATGCCAGTGGATTAAGGCATTATTACGTTCGATCGAATCTTGTAACATTACAGTTCCGGTAAGCCAATCATCAAACTTTTTTGAAACTGCTGTTATATCATTATTTCCAGACATAAATCCCCGCATATTGTGGTAGCTCATTCCCGAACCAATGATCAATACTCCTTCTGAGCGTAATGGCTCAAGTGCTTTCCCCATTTCAATATGTTGTTGTGGATCAAGTCCATGCATCAATGATAGTTGTATTACCGGAATTTGTGCTTTCGGGAATGCCACCATAAGTGGCACAAACGCGCCATGATCATAACCTCTTTCTGTATCCCGTTGTGTAGCGAATCCATTGTTCCTTAAAAGTTCATCTACACGAACTTCCAACGTAGGATTACCTGAAGCAGACCATTTCAAGTGATAAGTAGATGGTGGAAATCCATAATAATCATAATAAAGTCTTGGATTTTTTTCACAATAAATGGTAGGTACGGTTTCTTCCCAATGGGCAGAAACCACGAGAATATTTTTTATATTTTTTTTGTATGTTTTCCCCAGATTGGCAAGGTATACACGCAACTTTTCATAACCAGCAGGATCGCCAGATTCATCTCCCATAGCATGCCATGGACCACCCCCGTGAGGAATATAAAATACAGGTAATTTTTCTATAGGGATCATTATTTTGTATTATAGAGTTTCACTCCAGGGTTTAATGAAAAACCCGGCTATCTTGCCTTGATAATTCATTACAACCCTGATTTCTAAAAAATTATTTGTTCCAAAGGTTCCTTTGAAACGATATATGGTTAAATGAGAGTTGTTGTCAACCCATGTCTGCACGTAGCTAAACGACTTAAATGCTCCAAATGCAGACGTTAACTGATCATAGACAGTTTTTTGTTTTGAGGCTGACAGCGCATTACTCATAGCATCAGTAGCAGTATTATCTGAAAAAGCATAATATCCACCAGCGGCCTGTTCTGCAAAATAATCTGCAACAAATTTCTTTACAAATTGGAGTTGCTGGTGATTTATCTTAGCGTCGTCGAGTTGTTTAAACTCTTGGCTGTATACTCCTGTACTCAATAATAAGCACAGGAAAATGAGAAATGTTTTCATCGCTTTGAAAGTATTAAAATTACAAACTATATGAGATTCTCTATTAATGGTTGTCATTTTGTAGATTGCTGTAATATTCTTCTATAATTTTTTGTGCTTTTATTTTGTCATGACTTGAAATCATCACCCGGGTCTGTTCTGCTCTTGTGGGCATAAAAGCATATGTACTGAATACCGAATTGATAAGATATGATTCAATTTCAATATCATGTAGCATACTAACAACCAGTTGACATTCCCATAGTGTACCAGAGAAGATCTCAATTGCTAATTCGTTACTATCATCCATAACACGGAATTATTGTGTTTATAAACTATAAACCAGCTATAAGAAATTTCCAAGTTTTCTGATTATAGGTGTTTGCAGTACAATGGCATTTTCAGGGCACATCTCCTGGCAACAGTAACAACGAATGCATTTCTTGTAATCATATACTGGCGCTTTTGTTCGGTCGTTATGGTCCCAGTAAACAGCTTTCCCTTCAACAGGACAACTATTGACACATGTTCCACATTGGGTACATTTCTCCGTAAGAATCACTGGCTTCGGTATCAGTCGATTATTAACAAAAAGAAGGACGGAGTTTTTCTTGGCTGGCTTCACAGGGGTTCGATCGACTACAAAATCAGGGCATACAAAACTTTTCAAATCGTCACCCACCAACTCTATTTCCTCCTGAAGATAGGTTCCACTTCCAGCTTGGTATCCCATAATAGTTGTGGGTACATACGCTGGATTCAGGTTGATAAGCCTGCAGGCAGTTGCATCGAGTGCCACCGGATCAGTAGAGAATAGTAGCACATTCATTGGCCGGGGCGTTCCTCCTCTTGGCCCGTTTCCTTCCATGGCTATAATGCCATCCATGATATAAAGACGCGGTTTGATATAATTATTCAAATCCACTAACATTCGGGCAAAATCGATGGCATTAGGAAGCTTTACATGAAATTCGCTTTTTCGCATTCCTACCACAGTGCCAAATTGATTTTTAATACTGCCTGTAAATCGTTCCAAAGCATGAGTCTTCATTTTGGGTAAACTGATAAGACCATCTGCATCCAGAACTCCGTTGGCTATAAAAAATTTCTTATTTTGCTTACCTTGCTCAAAGAAAATCTCCCGGCCTTCTTTGAACTCAGCCAGATCAATAAGCAGATCTTCTGCTACATCAGCAATGCCAGCTTTTTTAGCTGCCGCATGAGGAGATCCGTGCCCAGGGGAGTCACCGTATTGGATGATTACGCCCTCGTTTGCAAATGTTTCTGCTACTGCTTTAAATACGGAAGGATGTGTAGTAACACATTTTTCAGGCGTATCTCCTACCAAAAGATTTACTTTAAGTACAATTTTTTCTCCTGTTTTTACAAAGCATTTAGCGCCACCAATCAGTTGAATACCTCTTGAAACCGCCATCTTAACTTCCTCTATATCATATGAATCACAACGGACTAAGGCTACTCTACTCTTCATTTTGTTTTTGATTTCGTTGAAGGATTGAACACAAAGATAATCATTCTCCTTCTGTTCCTGTACAAGCTACTGGAGAAAATGATTCGTCTGGCAGAAGGATGTCAAACTTGAATTTAGAAAAAACTCTTGTGCATAGTGTAATTGGGTGGCGTATAGATTAGCTGTAAAAAGAAATAACCGCGTTGTTTTCACAAACAAGCGCGGTCCTTTTAGAATTAATGCACCATGCTCATCTTTGACAATATGTCGCCTCTTTTGGTATATTCAAAGCAACTGTCAAGGATGAATGAAAAATCATAGTTGCAAAAGTAAAATATTAATGCTTTGTTGAAACTTTCTGTTGTGCTAAAAAACTGGAAATAATTTCAATAATATATCCTTTCTATGGTTTGATACTGTATTAAACTATACAATAAGCCTACTTCCGTAGTAACACTTTCATGAATTCCATGCTTTCCAACATACCATAAGAACCTTGATTTACACTAAATTCATCATATTGTTGTACCGCATCTGGATTTTCATCAGGACGATAAATGATAAAAGGCACAGGTGTGGCTGTGTGGGTACGCAACTGACACGGAGTTGGATGATCTGGCAATATTGCAATGGTAACAGCTTCGTTCCATCGTGACACTTCTTCAAAAATAGGCTTTACTACCCTATTATCTAGATATTCAATAGTTTTTATTTTCAAAGCAACATCTCCTTCATGCCCAGCCTCGTCGCTGGCTTCTATATGTAGATAAACAAAATCACCTGATCGTAAGGCCTCAATAGCAGCCTGAGCTTTCCCTTCGTAGTTGGTGTTGTAAAGTCCTGTGGCACCTTCTACTTCAATTGGATGAAGTCCTGCATATACTCCGATCCCTTTAATCAAATCAACGGCAGAAATCACCCAACCACTTTTAATACCGTATAATTGGCTAAGGGTCTGCATATCGGGGCGATAACCGGGTGACCACAACCAGATACTATTGGCCGGATCTTTTCCTACTGCTTTGCGTTTCAGGTTTATAGGATGGTTTTCGAGTAATGACTGAGACTGCAATGTCAGTTCATTTAATAATTTGGCAGTAGACGCAGCTTCATCAGATAGAGATTGAATCATTACGTCAGCAAAAAGTGTTCCGGGGACATCATGAGGAGGAGTACATTGTAACATTTTGTTTCCTCCTTTCATTTTAAACAAATGCCGGTAGGAAACACCAGGAAAGAAACGGAAAGTTTCTGTAGCCAGTTTTTCATTGAGAAATGCAATGAGCTCAGCCGCTTCTTCATTTGAAATATGTCCGGCGGAGTGATTTTTAATTCGTTTGTTTTCAATGCATATCAAATTACATCGCATTGCCATTTCTCCATTTTCAATGGGAATGCCCATGCTTGCTGCTTCTAATGAGCCACGGCCTTCAAAAACTTTTGGTACATCATAGCCTAACACCGCCATATTCGCAATTTCGCTTCCCGGTGTGAACCCCTTAGGAATAGTATTAACCATCCCACAGTTTCCGATTGTGGCAAGATGATCAATTACCGGTTTATGTGCTACCTGTAATGGCGTTTTATTTCCAAGTTCCTTAATGGGCTCATCGGCCATGCCATCACCCAGTATAATGATATACTTCATACGATAACAAGTTGTTTTATTAAGCGATATATTACTCGCATGTTGGTTTGATTACATATTGTATATCATTGACATGCTTGTTTTATAAAACGCCATTTGGGTTTAAAAATGATAGTAAAATGTTTGTTTTTATGGAAATACGTCACAAAACCGAACTTTTCCATGCTTTTTGCAAAGATACGACGATCATTGCGTAAAAACCAACGGCAAAAATCTCTTTTTGAAGACAAAATCTCTTTATGCTACTGAAAAAGGAATGATTTATAAAAACCGCTTTGAGATATTTTTTTGTAATATGCAAAAATGCGTAACTTTGAAAAATTTCATTGTTATTGCACGTCTCTATGAAAGAAGCATTATTACAATATGCATGGCAACACAAATTGTTTTATCACAATGATTTGTGTACTACTAACGGATGCCCACTTGAAGTGATTGATACAGGACGGCTCAATAGTGATGCAGGTCCTGACTTTTTCAATGCTAAAGTTAAAATTGAAGATACGCTTTGGGCTGGGAATGTCGAAGTACATCTTCGTTCATCCGACTGGTTTAGACATCATCATGATCAGGATAATCGCTACCAATCTGTTATTTTACATGTTGTGACCGATTGTGACGCTGTAATAAAACGGCCTGACGGAGAAGAAATTCCCCAACTTATACTTCCTTTGTTTATAGATCTGGAAGAAAAATATGCACTTTTGTTGCAACAAAAACCTTTTGTAGCATGTAGTCATATGATTGACAAGGTCCATCCTGTTTTGTTGCATGGGTGGTTAAACGCGCTAATGATTGAACGTCTTGAACAAAAATCATCTCAAATCGAAGATATCCTACAATATACCGGCTATGATTGGGAGGAAAGCTTTTATATCCTTTTGACGCGTAATTTTGGATTGCATCTTAATGGAGATTCTTTTGAACAATTAGCCAAATCGTTGCCTCATAATATTCTGGGAAAACATAAAAATAATCTTTTGCAGATTGAGGCACTATTATTCGGACAATCCGGCTTGTTGGACATCCTGCCGGAAATACCTGGAGATGACGCATATATGAAAGATTTACAACGAGAATCTCTCTTTCTACGCAAAAAATATGCTTTGAAACCCCTTGATGGACACCTCTGGAACATGCTCCGTTTACGTCCTGTTAATTTTCCTACCGTACGAATTGCACAACTCGCAGCATTGATTCATCAATCTTCAAAATTATTCTCAAAACTACTTGAAAATCAAAAAATAAACTATATTAGTTCTTTGTTTTGTTGCGAACCTTCCAACTATTGGCAAACCCATTATTCATTCTGCCACACTTCACGGGCGTCAAAAAAACCATTAGGAGACAAAACAATATCTTTGTTGATTATAAACACCGTAATACCCTTTCTTTTTCTTTATGGCAAACATAAAGACAATTTATGTTTACAGGAGAATGCCTTAGAGCTTTTAGAAAAAATACCTGCAGAGCGGAATCATATTCTTGACGGATGGAAAGCGTTGAATATTAAAGTTGTTTCATCGTTTGATTCTCAGGCACTTATTCAATTAAAAATGAACTATTGCGATTTAAAAAAGTGCCTTCAATGTCGAATAGGTCATGTAGTGCTTACAAATGACAGGAATTATCTTCAGGAATAAAGGTAAAAAATACACGTGCGTATTAAACCTTTTTGCAAAGCGAATGTCTTATTTACAAAAGTCACATTTTGCTTTAGTATAAATTTAATCTCAGGTTTTCTTGAAGAGTATGAAGAAACATTTATTCTTTGCCGTGTTTTGTATGTTTGCAGGCATATCCGCAGCACAAACATTCAGTGTCAAGGGACACGTAAATGATACCCGACATCGTTCATTACCGGGAGCAACAGTTTATTTGTGGCCTGCTAATCATTCTGACCAAAGAGTAGGAAATGTTACCGCAAACGATGGATCATTTACGGTAAACGTACCCTATCTTGGACCTTATGTTATGCAGGTATCGTATGTGGGTTTTAACACAACAACCCAGAATGTAAAAATTACTCAGAACGGGCAAGATGTAGGCATTATCATTTTACATGAAAAAACAGTGGCGCTTAATGAGGTAGTGGCTGTTGGCCGTGAAACACGTGCTATTCAGGTGTCCGATACATTAAAATATAATGCTGATGCTTTCAAAACATTGCAAGGATCTGATGCAGAGACTCTGATTTCCAAGATGCCGGGTATTGTGGTTGATAATTCTGGGACTATTCAGGCTCAGGGCGAAACCGTACAACAGGTTTTGGTAGATGGGAAACCGTTCTTTAACGGAGACCCAACGCTGGCGTTAAAAAATCTGCCTGCTGAGATTGTAAAGAATATTGAAGTATTTGACAAAAAAAGTGATCAAGCTGAATTTACAGGATTTGATGATGGGAATTCGATTAAAACCATCAATGTCGTTACTCGTCGTGGAATGCAAACCGGTATTTTTGGAAAAATTATTGATGGTGCAGGTGAAGATCATAGTCACGATATTGATTATCAAAGTTCAGCGTCAGTAAATGTATTCAATGGTAATCGGCGTATCACATTATTAGGTATGTCCAACAACATCAATCAACAAAATTTTTCGGACGAAGATTTAGGTGGAGTTATGGGTGGTGGAGGATTTCGCGGTTTTCGTGGTGGTAGTTTTGGTGGTGGTATGATAGGTTCTCAAGGGGGACTCACGAGAACTAATGCAGGTGGATTCAACTATTCAGATAATTGGGGTAAAAAGATGACCATAACAACCGGATATTTCTTCAACATGACTAATAATTTACAGGACCAATCGGTTGCCCGTACATATTTCGACGCTGCCGATGTTGGGCGGATTTATAACGAAGAAGATCATACTGATGCTACAAATTACAATCATCGGTTTAATATGAGGCTGGATTACAGACCTGATGAAAGTAACTGGTTTACGTTTACTCCATCACTGCTTTTTCAACGGAATATAAACAGTAGTACAACCTTCGGACAAACTTTCTTAAACGGAGTTCTTAATAATCAAACCTCAAACAAAAGCAATAATGTAACAGATGCAAGCAATATATCACTGTCGTTGCTGTATCGTCACCGCTTCAGTAAACCAGGAAGAACCATATCTGCCTATGTGAATTATGGCTCAAATACCAATCATCAGGATGGATATTATGAGGCACATAGCTTTTTTAATACCCAAGCCGACACAACCAATACCTATCAAACCTTGCTCAATAATTCCAATGGATACAATTGGGGAAGTAGTTTGATTTACACTGAACCAATGAGTAAGCACGGCATGATTCAATTGTCATATAGAATAAATTATAATAGACGTGACATCGATCAAAGGGCATATCAATATTTTACACAGCAGTTGGATACGTCTCTATCAAATGTGTATAACAGCGATTATTTGACACAAAGTGGCGGATTAGGGTATCGTTACCGTAATATCAATGGATTAATGTTGATGGCGAATCTGAATTTACAACATGCCACCTTAATGGGTGATGAGACATTCCCGTTGCCTCAGAATACTCATTTTTCGTATACAAGCCTGTTGCCTATGGTAATGCTTAACTATAAAGTAAGCTCGATTAGCTCAATTCATTTCATGTTACGTTCGTCTACTTCGGCTCCTTCTGTGCAGCAATTAGAAAACGTAATAAACAACACGAATCCATTGATGGTCACTGGCGGAAATCCGAACCTGAGTCAACAAACATCTAACCGGGCTTTATTTCGTTATACTCTCACCCCTAAAACTGGACAGACATTCATTCTTATGTTAAGCGCTGGAAATACAATGAATTATATTGGAAATTCAACTTTTATTGCACAGCGTGATTCTGTGCTTCCTGGAGGTATTGTTCTGAACAAGGGAGCACAGTATAGTTATCCGGTCAATCTTTCCGGCAATTGGAATGCAAGCTCCTTGGTTACTTTTGGGTTTCCTGTTGATTTTCTTAAAAGTAATTTGAATCTCTCCACAATGTTTACTTACAATCGTCTACCTGCCATTTATAACGGAGTTTCAGAAATAACCAAGAATTATGTAATAACACCCAAAGCAATTTTGGGTAGCAACATAAGTGATAAAGTTGACTTTACCTTAAGCTATGGGGCTTCGTTTAATATGGCACGTAACCAAATGTTTTCCAACCAAAACAGTACATACCTGAACCAAATAGCCCAGTTCAAATTTGACTGGATTCTATGGGAAGGATTTACACTCGAAAATGTATTGACCTATCAGGGAAATTCAGGAATGAGTCATGGATATAATCAAAATTACTTTTTGTGGAATGCAGCTGTTGGAAAAAAAATCTTTAAGAATCAGCGAGGAGAAATTAAGTTGCAAGCCTATGATTTGCTCCATCAAAACAAATCTCTGTCACAAAATGTGTATGACACATATTATGAAGACGTATCGACAAATGTTATGAAACCCTATATGATGCTCACGTTTACCTATGACTTACGAAACTTTAAAGGAGCTCAATATCAAAAGGAGCAACAAGATCGTAAGCGCCATTGGGAAGGAATGCCAGGTGGACATCCTCCTGGAGGTATGATGGGTCCTGAAGGTGGCTATCCCCATCCTCCAATGTAGTCATCAGTTTGATTAAAGCTAATAGGTATTGAAAGAGAGAATCTCCGAAAGAGATTTTCTCTTTTTTGTTCGATGGGATTGCGTAGAGTAGCCAAGTAAAATAACCATCAATACTCGTTTTGAATTCGGGATGTGTAGTATATCTTTAATTTTTTGCTCATTAAACCAACCAATGACACATGATCCCAATCCTTCGTCAGTTGCTGCCAAAATGATGTGTGCAGCAAGAATACCTAAATCAAGATGTGGGTAATGCTTATGTTGCGACCAGCTTCCGAATGACGAAAGCAGATTGGCTTTTTCTTCTACAATAACCAACTGAACAGGCGCTTTTTTTGTAAAATGATTGATTCCTACAATTTTATTGGAAGCTGCATCAGCAATAGCGTACCTTATTTCTGGTTTATCTACAACGATAATTTTCCATGGTTGTGCATTACATGCTGAAGGAGACAAACGGGCTGCTTCATAAATCCGCTCCAGTTTTTCCTGTTCTACCGGACGGGTATCATAATCTCTATCGCTCTGGCGTTCAGCTACAAGATCCAAAAACCGTTTCATAAACAATTATTTATACATAACTTTAAATACCAATTTTCGTACCAACGCCTTGTCTCCAAATTGAATATTAGTCAAATGAACCTGACTGGGAAAAAAAACAAAGAAATATTCGGGAGTAGCTACATAATAAGGAAAAATGGGTAACGTATAATTGCCTGCATCTTTTTTGGAGTTATAAGGAACTACATCTTTAGCATCAGCCAGTTTTCCACTTCCCATTAATTCTCTTCCTGAAACAACATATTGAAAATCAATATATTTTCTATGAGCTTCAAGATGCTGAACCCCAGGATCACGAGTAGTATACTCTTGAACATTTACAAAAACTTTATCACTCAGAACTTTTACTCCAAGTGGTAGTTTTGATAAATCGTTGTGAATCAAAAAATTACACACAGTTTTCCATCGGTTAGGATGTTGTTTGATGTGATGGTAAAGCATTGAAATATCAACAGAAGGAGCTGGTAATGCATGAAATCCGGCAATAACGAAATAATGTAGTACCCAGTCATAGTCTTGTTTCTCCGATGTTGACTGACAATGTACCGTCGATTGCTGAGCGACACCATTGCACCATGCTACAAGCATGAATGTTGCTATAAGTATTATACGCATATGATTATTTTAAAAGAAAGAGCATAGATGCTTAAGGTGTAATTGTCTGTCATTAGTTTATGTGTACAGTATTCTGTTGTTATACTCCGATTCCTTCGTAGTGAAAGCCTGCATCTATAACTTCTTTCTTGTCATAAATGTTTCTTCCATCCAAGACAATCGGTTTTTTCATAAGCTTTTTAATAATCTGCCAATTTGGCATTCTGAATTCCTTCCATTCAGTTACTAACATTAATGTATCTGTATCATTTACAGTGTCATAAATATCTTTTGAAAAATATATTTGCTGTTGTTGCCGTTCTGTTAATTCCCTGGTAAGAACTTCTTTTGCATTTGACATAGCAATAGGATCAAAAATCTTGATATGACAGCCCGCTTCGACTAGTTGGCGAATTAATATCAAAGAAGGAGCTTCGCGCATATCGTCAGTGTTAGGCTTGAATGCTAAACCCCAGATAGCCACTGTTTTATTTTCTATATTTGTACCTTCAAATATAGCAGCAAACTTTTTGAATAATATCGATTTTTGTTGTTCGTTGACAGCATCAACAGACTCCAGAATATTCATCGAACACCCCTGTTTATGAGCAGTTCTAATGAGGGCTCTAACATCTTTTGGAAAGCAAGAGCCTCCATAGCCGATTCCTGAATAAAGAAATTTAGTACCGATACGACTATCACTGCTAATACCTTTCCGCACCATATTGACATCCGCTCCCACTCGTTCACATAGATTTGCTATTTCATTCATGAAACTAATACGTGTTGCCAACATTGCATTGGCAGCATATTTTGTCATTTCTGCAGAAGGAATATCCATGAAAATAACTCGGAAATTGTTTAATAAAAAAGGTCTGTAAAGTTGCGTCATCAGTTTCTTGGCTTGTTCTGATTCGATGCCAACCACTACTCTGTCCGGGCTCATAAAGTCGTTGAGAGCATCACCTTCTTTTAAAAATTCGGGATTTGAAGCGACATCAAACGGAATTTCTATTTCTCTTCTGTCCAGTTCTTCCTGAATGATAGCTTTTACAGTTTGCGCCGTTCCTACAGGTACCGTACTTTTAGTAACTACTAAAGCATAATGAGATAAGTGTTGTCCAATAGTTCGTGCAACCTCATACACATAATGCATATCTGCACTTCCATCTTCACCCGGAGGAGTACCAACGGCATTGAAAATAACTTCTACAGAATCCAGCACGGAAAGTAAGGAGGTTGTAAAATGTAACCGATTAGCTTTCATGTTTCTGCTAACCATATCGTCAAGTCCTGGCTCAAAAATAGGAATAATGCCCTTCTTGAGTTGTTCGATTTTTGTTTCGTCTACATCAACACACGTTACTTGTACTCCCATTTCGGCAAAACACGCTCCTGTAACAAGACCAACATATCCGGTTCCAATAATTGCAATATTCATAATTAAAATTTTATGCTATGCTTATTCATCATAATAATAATCTTTGTTGTACTCTTGTCCGGCTATTCTTTTTCCATAATAACCATAACCATAACGGTGATAACCATCATGATAGCCATATCCAGACTTAGAGGTATCCAAATCATTTAATACTAGTCCTATGTGCGTAATTCCATCTGTTTTTAGCTGACGAATTACTGTCTTAAAAAATTTCTTATTCGTTTTTTTACTTCTTACGACATAAATAACGGCATCAGTGAGCGTCATTAGAGGATATGCATCAGAAACAATACCAACAGGACTTGTATCAAGAATGACGTACTGGTAGGTTTCCTTTAGATGCTTAATAATATCAACTAATTTATGTGAGCGAATAAGTTCTCCTGGATTCGGAGGAACACTACCAGCCAATAATAGGTCAAAATTAAAGTGATTGTCAACTGGATGAATAATAGCATCTTCTAATGAAACTTCTCCTAATAATACATTCGTAACACCAATTTTGTTTTCAAGTCCAAGAAATGAAGCTAAAGATGGCTTTCTAAGATCTAATCCAACTAGAATGGTTTTTTCGTGACTCATTGCACAAATTGAAGCATAATTCAGGCTAAAATGGCTTTTCCCATCTCCTGACTCTGTCGAGGTAACGACAATGCAGGCCGTATCATTTTTTTGAGCAACAAAATTAATACGTGTTCGAATAATACGATATGACTCTGCAACAGATGATTTTGGATGATGTAAAACACATATTCCTTCATTGTGCACTACATGTGGAATATTACCCAGATATGGATATTTTGTTATTTTTTCTATGTCCCGTTTATCCAATATTTTTACCTTTAGAAATTCTTTTAATATAATAATGAGAAATGGAAGTAGTAAGCCCAAAATAAGAGCCATCATTCGCGTATGAGACTTTTCGCTACTATTTGTAACAGAAATCATTCTTGCTCGCTCCAATATGGAGTTATCTGGTACATTTGATGCTTGTTGAATTTCTGCTTCTGCACGTTTCTGTAACAAATAAGTATAATACGTATCATTCATGGCATACTTTCTTTGGAAGCTGTTCATGCGGTTCTCAATCTCAGGAAGAGATTCCAAACGTGAAGCTGCATTTTGTGATTGCTTTTTCAAATCTTCTTTTTCTATATTAAATGCAGTCTGCACATTTTTCAAGGCATCGTCCAACGCGAGACGGATACGTTGGAGTTCTTCTGAATATTTCTGATAAAATGGATTTTGCGGAGATGTTTGACTAAGATTAATTTGAGCCGTATTAAACTGATTTAATAATTCTACTAAAACAGGGTCAACGACACCTAAACTCGACGGAGTCATGATTTGGTTTTTGTTCAGGTTGCGTTTAATGTAACTTTCAAGATACTGAAGATATGACTCTTTTAACTGTAATTCCAATTGCTGATCTTCACTCGTTGTAATATGCCCCATTAATGAAGATGTATAATTTGTAACATCAAATACCTGAGTGGTTTTGCGATAATTCTGCAATTGATCCTCAGAATGGTGTAAAGAATCAGATATTTGACTTAACTGACTATCTATAAAGGTAATGGTACGGTTTGCTTCTTCATTTTTTCTCTGTAGATTGTCTATCAAAAACTGGTCACACAAGGCATTTAAAAAATCAATATCGCGTTGATAGACTGCCCCTGTCATGGAGACAGATAATACAGTCGAATTTGTGGTAACAAAGTTTAATGAAATCCTGGAAGAAAAATAATCTGCAAGATAATCGTTTGATAGAAAGGCAAAATGCAGAAATGAGTGATCATAAAAATTACCTGTTTTATTTACTACAATAGTAAAATATGGCGTTTTTAGTAATTCACCATACTTACCAGTAAGCTCAATATAGCCTAATTGGTTATCTTTTTCATGTGTAATTCTGTAAGATACTCCATCTATATCATGAAAATCAAACTGTAAGCCATAAACATTATCTGCAATTTGATCGTATATAATATTAATTGGAGCATAACCATATAAATCATTTACCTTAAATCGTCCTTGAGTATAATAATCGACTGTAAAATTGAGTTTTGCTAATGTTTTTTGTATTAATTCATTTGATGTGAATATAATCATCTGATTGTCAATGTTATTGTAGGCTCTGTTTAAATTAAATCCTTGCATCACTGTTTGTGAGTTGGACGAAGGTTGTCCTGAACCTAATAAAATTTGAGCACTAACCTGATAAATAGGCTTCCATGTTCGGTTCACCAATGTCGCAATACCAAGCGTTATAATAAGAGAAATCACAAACAAATACCAGTGATGCAAAATCTTGAAGATCCACTCCATGATATCAAATGACGACTCTTCGTTATCATCCATATTTTGAAAATTGGATGATGCTATTGGGGGTTGGTAAGGAGGCGTTGTTGGTGTTTCCATAAGAAATAAAGAAAAAACAGTTGTTAATTAACGCTTTATGTTCAAGACCAATAACAAGAATGATACAGATGTTGTTATGATGCCAATAAAGCTACTAAACGAATTAACCTGGAAAAAACTCGTTGGAGCTGTGCTAACATAAATGATATCATTTGGATAGACATAATAAAACGGAGAATCAACTATAGATCGACTTCGAATATCAAAATTTTTAATCACAACACCCTTTGCTGTTTGCCTGATAATACGAATATTCGCTCTGTTGCCATTCTGGGTGACGTCTCCAGACAACGCTAATGCCTCGAATATGTTTAGTTTATCTTTATAAATAGCATACCTGCCATGACCAGCTTCCCCAAGAACATAAAAATAGTCATTACTTAAGGCTAACATTACTTTTGCATTGGGATCCAGCTTTTGTATATGTTTTTCAACAACTTGCCGAGCTGCTTCTATTGTGAGTCCTCCTATTTTCAAATGTGACATAAAAGGAAAATCAACCGTGCTGTCAGCATATATGCGATAACTATTTGTTCCACCTGCTGAATTATTGGCTCCATTAGAAGCAAAGAGTGCATTCACGTTGTCTTTAATAGATAAGACTCGTAAACTAACTTCATCATTAGGCTGTAATACATAAGATGTATATTCTCCTTTTGGATATTGAGGCAAATTAGATCTGGTTTGTAAATATGCTGTGGTATAATTATTTACACATGAAACAAGAGAAAAAGCAGCAATAATAAATACTGCTATCTTCAATAATCTGACATTTATCGTAATATATTTATTTTTTAACATAATGATAAATGCTAAGGAATATCAGGACAAAAGACACTGACATTGTTATAGAGCTTAGCAATCCGGACCATGATGTAATTCCGAAAAATTGCATAGACATTGGTTGAATATATAAAATATCATTAGGTTGAACATAATAATATTCTGATCCAATGATTGACTTTCCTCGTATATCGAATGTTTTGATAACTGTACCTGTTGGTGTTTGTCTTAAAATACGAATTTTTGAACGATCAGCCATTGAATTCAGATCACCTGATATAGCTAATGCCTCAAAAATAGTGAGCTTACTCTTAAATAAAGGATATCGCCCCGTGCCTCCGGCTCCAATGACTGTAAAATAATTGTTTGCTAGCGATACTCTGAAATAACAATTTCCTAATGACGCTGTTGCTTTTTCCTCAAGCAACGTTTTAACTTCACGGGTTGTCTTTCCTCCAGCATGAATTTTACCTACATAAGGAAACGTCAGGGAGCCCAAACTATCAATTCGGTAAGTAAATAAATCAGAATTTCCATTGTCTCCTCCTTGAGATTGATTTTGTTGGAATAATTTACTTACATCTGGATTCAAAGAAAGTACCTGAATATACAAACGATCACCAGGTTGTAATCGATAGTCATGATACTTCGCCGTATCAGCATAATTAGGAATCCCCGGACCGCTATTTTGTAAATAGTTGATTTCCCGGTATGTAATACACGAAGACATTGATATTATTTCTGAAATGATTAGAATCAGCGAAAGCACAGCATGGGACAACCTTCTTACATTCAGACTTTTTAATCGTAAATCCATAACAGATGCTTTATTCCGTTCAGAAAGAAACTAAGAATATTATCTCACAAAAATAGCAATTAAATTGCATTAACCTAGTATTGTAATTTTATTTTTCGGATCTCACCATTGAATTGGCGTTTCACCATGCTCTGCTAAATATGCGTTTGCACGACTGAAATGATGATTGCCAAAAAAACCACGATGAGCAGATAAAGGAGATGGATGTGGTGATTGTAAAATCAGATGTTTTGTAGGAGAAATGATAGCTCCTTTATGTTGGGCATAGGCACCCCATAGCATAAAAACAAGGTGCTCTTTTTCTGTAGCAAGCAATTCAATTATTTGATCGGTAAATCTCTCCCACCCTTTGTTTTGATGCGAACCTGCCTGATGTGCATTTACTGTTAATGTTGCGTTTAATAATAAGACTCCTTGTACAGCCCAGCGTTCCAGATTACCGGATGAAGGCATCGGAATCTGCAAATCGTCTTCTATTTCTTTGAAAATATTAATGAGAGAAGGTGGAAAGGAAACTCCATCCATGACAGAAAAACATAAACCATGTGCTTGATTAGGTTCATGATAGGGATCCTGCCCAATTATTATAACCTTTACCTTATCAAAAGGACATAAATCAAATGCATTAAAAATCTTTTTTGCCGGAGGATACACAGTCCCCCGAGTGTATGCAGTTTTTACAAATTGCACCAGATGAGTAAAATAATCTTTTTGAAACTCTTCGTTTAAGCGTGTTTTCCAGCTATCTTCGATTTTTACATCCATATAGTTTGTTCATAAAGTTTGAAAAACGAAGATACGAGAATTCAATAAACTGCACAAAAAAAACCGACAAAAATTGCCGGTTTTTTATAATAAAAACAAGACGTTTTTTAATTATTTCCTTCATTGTTCAATGCCTGATACTCTTTTGTCATTTGCAAACGATAGTACAATTTTTTCAACGTACCGGTAATATCTGTATCTTTGGGATTCATCTGATGGGCTTTTTCAAAATAAGGTAATGCTTGTTTGAAAACATCAGTCGCTTGGGTTACTTTTTGGTTATAAACATTGACGTCTTTAATGTCATTAGCAGCTAAAAGCATATTAATAGCTTGATTATAATATAAACGACCAAGTGAAGCTTCTGCTTCTGCATAATCAGGTTTTAATTCCAAAGCCTTTTCAAAAGCAGCACGAGCACCATCAATATCTTTGTTCATTTCTAACAAATTACCTTTTACATATTGATATTGAGCAACTTTAGGTTCTTCTGTAATAGCCTGATTCAAGTAATTCAATGCTTCAGCATTTTTTCCTGAATAGATAAAATAGTTAATCAGATTTTGTAAAAAGAAAGGTTCTGCCGGAAATTTAGAAGCACCAGTTTTCAAAACAGCTACAAAATTTGCGGTATCTTTTTTAGCAGCATATTCTTGGTATAGAAGTTCATATACATTCTTCAACTCATAATTATCATTTTTGAGTTGTCCTAACAAGTTAAGAGCGGTAGTTGTGTCGTTTGCGTTGATAGCTGCAATTGCAGTGTAGTATTTAACCATTTTGTAGGTTGAATCTTTTTTCAATTCATCGGGTTTAAACATTTCCAAATCAGGAATTGAAAGATAAACCTCAAATGTTTTAACTACATCAGCATAGCGTTTTTTGTCAAACAAATAACTTCCATAGCGAATTAGCTGTCCATCTGTATAGTAGGTGTGAAAAATATTCTTGATGTCTTTGGTAAAGCGTGGTTTGATTTTTCCTTTATCATTAGGTTGTTGATCTAAATTATAACTTTTCAGATAACAGCCGAAAGCTTTCACCAAATTCAGACCTAACGTGTCTTGATCAAATTTTTGTTTCAGCAATTCTTTAGCATACTCCTTTTCGCTTATTGCATTATAAACAGTACCTGCAACATACCATGTTTCAGCTTCATCTTTTGTTGCTGAATTTTGCTGTGCAGCTTGAATAGCAGCTATAGCAGCAGGAAAGTCCGGCGTACTGGCCAAAGCCTTATTTTTGGCCAAAGAAACATTTGATTTCTGGCCAAACACAGTAACCGTTGTAACGATTAACATTAGAGATAATAAAATCTTTTTCATAACAATGTTTTTTAGGGTGTGATTTTTAATTGATTGTGTTTTAATTATTCTTCTTTAGTGGAATCATTGTCATCAACATCTGTGATTTGAGAAGTAATTTCTTCGTTTGCTTCTGATTGTACTTTGCAGACAGATGCTATTTCATCATTTCGTTTTTCCAGATTAATAATCCGCACACCTTGTGTGGCTCTACCCATTACACGTATACTTGCCACATTAGTACGAATAGCAATACCTGATTTATTGATGATCATTAAATCATTCTCATCCGTTACATTTTTTATACTGACCAAACTGCCTGTTTTGTCGGTTATGTGCATTGTACGGACACCTTTTCCTCCACGATTGGTAATTCTGTAATCATCTATAGACGAACGTTTTCCGTATCCTTTTTCGGAAACAACCAATATAGTTTCTTTCTCTGGATCAGCAATACATATCATACCAACAGCTTCATCAGCAGTGTCATCATCCAGCATCATACCACGAACTCCTGTGGCAGTTCTGCCCATTTCACGCACTTTACTTTCATGGAATCGTATTGCACGGCCATTCCGGTTGGCTATGACAACTTCAGAATTACCATCTGTCAGACGAACCTGAATTACCTGGTCATCATCGCGTATTGAAATAGCATTTACACCATTAGCCCGTGGACGGGAATACGCTTCCAAAGAAGTCTTTTTAATGATTCCTTTTTTCGTACAGAACAACAAATAATGAGATTGTGTATACTCTACATCCTCCAGTTGTTTGACCCGTACAAAGGCATTTACTTTATCTTCTGCATCTATATTGAGCAGGTTTTGTATAGCCCTCCCTTTGCTATTCTTATTGCCTTCAGGAATCTCGTATACTTTCAGCCAGTAGCAACGTCCCTTTTGCGTAAAAAAGAGCATATAGCTATGCATCGATGCAGGATATATATATTCAATAAAATCTTCATCACGCGAATTGCTTCCTTTCGACCCTACTCCACCTCTATTCTGTGATTTAAATTCGCTTAAGGGTGTTCGTTTAATATATCCCAAATGAGAAATAGTAATGACCATTTCTTCGTCAGCGTAAAAGTCTTCAGGATTAAATTCTTCCGATGAGTAAAGGATTTCCGTGCGACGTGCATCTCCATATTTGTTTTTGATCTCAAGCAGTTCATCAGCAATAATCTGCATTCTGTGTTCTTTGTTCCCCAGAATATCCTTCAAATCTGCAATCAATTTTTGTATTTCATTGTACTCAGTATGAAGTTTTTCCTGTTCCAATCCGGTAAGCTGACGCAACCGCATTTCCACAATAGCCCTTGCTTGAATCTCAGATAAGGCAAACCGATCCATAAGGGCAAGTCTTGCTTCATCTGGCGTTTTCGAAGCTCTGATAATGGCAATGACTTCATCAATATGATCACTGGCAATAATTAATCCTTCGAGAATATGTGCTCTTTTTTCTGCTTCTTCCAGTTCAAACTGTGTACGTCTTACCACTACTTCATGGCGATGTTCCACAAAATGTCCAATCAGATCTCGAAGCGAAAGTGTCAACGGACGACCATGGACCAAGGCAATATTGTTGACATTAAATGAGGATTGTAGCGCTGAATATTTGAATAGCTTATTCAAAACAACCTGAGAATTTGCATCCCGTTTTACGTCAATAACAATGCGCATACCCTGACGATCACTTTCGTCATTAATATTGGATATGCCATCTATTTTCTTTTCTTCCACCATGTCAGCTATTGCTTTAATTAGCTCAGCTTTATTGACCATATATGGAATTTCAGTGACGATAATTTTTTCTCTTCCGTTTGAATCAACTTCAATTTCAACTCTGGAGCGAATAACAATTCGTCCTCGGCCAGTTTCAAAAGCTTCACGTACGCCGGCATAGCCATAAATTATTCCTCCGGTAGGAAAATCAGGAGCTTTTACATATTTAATTAGCTCATCAACAGTAATTTCACTATTATGGATATAAGCAACTGTAGCATCTATGATTTCTGATAAATTATGCGGTGGCATATTTGTAGCCATTCCTACTGCAATACCAGACGCTCCATTCACTAAAAGATTAGGAATCCGCGTTGGCAAAACCGAAGGTTCCTGCAAAGAATCATCAAAGTTAGGTTGAAAATCGACTGTGTTTTTGTCAATATCCAACAACATCTCTTGTGCAATTTTTTGCAACCTAGCTTCTGTATAACGTTGAGCAGCAGGATTGTCCCCATCCACAGACCCAAAATTACCTTGTCCATCTACTAATGGGTAGCGCAAAGACCAAGGTTGGGCTAATCGAACCATGGCCAGATAAACGGCTGAATCTCCGTGTGGATGGTATTTCCCTAATACTTCTCCAACGATTCTGGCTGACTTTTTATAAGGTTTATTTGCATCTAAACCTAATTCATTCATAGCATACAATATTCGACGATGCACAGGTTTAAACCCATCTCTTACATCTGGCAACGCTCGCGAGACAATCACCGACATAGAGTAATCTATGTAGGATGATTTCATCTCTTCTTCAATATTGATCTTTATAATTCTATCGTTATCAATCATCTATTTTAATTAATTGATTTCTGTCGTGCAACTTTAAAAAGCGCACTAAGTTATATATTTTTATAGATAGTACCAAACCATTTATCCAAGTTTGCCAACAAAAAAGGTTAATCAATCAGCTCAATATGCTTAATTCTGTGGAGGTTGATGAATCCAGACAAAACAATCCGGAAGATCAATCTTGGGAATATCCCCAGATGGGAAAATGCCAAATATAGCGGAACCAGATCCTGACATGGCAGCATACAAGGCCCCTTTGTTATAAAGCATTGTTTTTATGTCGTTAAGCTTTGGATATTTTGAAAACATGACTGATTCAAAATCATTGACAATAGTATTTTTCCACGTTTCAATTGGATGTTTAATTAATTCATTTACAGATACATTCTGTTTCTTAGGTATAATTGAGCCATAAGCCTCACGGGTTGATATATGAACAGGAGGTTTAATAACCACGAACAAATAAGCAGCAAGATCTAATTCAACAGGAGCTAATATTTCGCCTCGCTGTGTAGCATAAGCAGGAACATTACGAATAAAAAAAGCACAATCAGAACCAAGTTTTGCTGCGTAATTTTCCATTTGATCGTCCCCTAAACCCAAAGCAAATGTCTTATTAAGCAATCGAATCATTGCGGCAGCATCGGACGATCCTCCACCAAGACCAGCTCCCAAAGGAATATTTTTATGTAAGAATATAGACAATTCAGGCAAGTCAAAGTCTACTTTTACCATATTAAATGCTTTGATAACCAGATTATCATGCGCTTGATCCGACAATTCTATCCCTGAAATCGTCAGCGATGTTTTATTGGCAGGGATAATTTCCAACGCATCACAAAGAGAAATCGGATAAAAAACTGTTTCTATGTTGTGAAATCCATCTGTCCGCTTTTCTACAATATTCAGTCCAATATTAATTTTTGCATTGGGGAAGCACAACATGGGGGAAAATCAATTTAGAAATTATTGTTAGAAGCAAGGCAATCTATTTGTATTTAGATCATTGGAATGCATTGCATTCTTCTACAAAGATAGAAATTATTTATAGGAATACCGATTTTAGAAAGTATTTTATCTCTAATTTATATGTCAATTCAATCGTCTGTTAGTATTTTGTTGAAACATTTTGTTAGAAGTGAATTAGAAAAAGAGTAGATTTGGAATTCCAAAATAATCAAAAACTAATGGAATCTAATTCAAAGAATACAAAGCGTAAAGCTTCTTCTCCGATAGTGACAGCACAAAACGAATATGGAAAACTCCCTCCTCAAGCCATCGAACTTGAAGAAGATGTTCTGGGAGCTATGATGCTTGAGAAAGATGCGTATTATTCAGTGAGCGAAATCTTATTGCCTGATTGCTTTTATAAAGATGCCAATAAAAAAATTTACAAAGCAATCATCGATTTGGCTCTCAAGGAAGAACCTATTGATATGCATACAGTCACTGAACAACTGCGTAAGAATGGCGTTTTAGATGAAGTCGGGGGTGCCTATTATATTACGCTTCTGACAGCTAAAGTAGCTTCGGCTGCTCACATAGAATTTCATTCTCGAATAATAGCACAAAAATATTTGGCACGTGAGTTAATCCGTGTCTCAAGCGAGATTCTTTCCAAAGCATTTGATGATCGGACTGATGTTGCCGATTTAATGCAAGAGGCGGAAGGAATGTTGTTTGAAGTTTCTCAACGTAATGTAAAAAAAGATGTTCAGCAAATTAATCCCATCATTGAAGAGGCTGTCAAGCGTATTCAGGAAGCATCCAAACGACCGGAAGGATTAAGCGGCATTCCATCGGGCTTCCATAGTTTAGATAAGATAACTTCCGGATGGCAACGTTCTGATTTAATTATTATTGCAGCACGTCCTGCGATGGGGAAAACTGCTTTTGTCATTTCCATGGCACGCAATATGGCTATTGACTATAATGTTCCGGTTGCGTTATTTTCACTTGAGATGTCTAATGTGCAATTAGTGAATCGTTTATTGATGAATGTATGCGAGATAGAAGGTGATAAAATAAAAAATGGACAATTAGCCCCCTTTGAATGGCTCCAATTGGACTACAAACTTAAAAAATTGTATGATGCTCCAATTTATCTGGATGATACGCCAAGCCTCTCTGTTTTTGAATTGCGTACCAAAGCGCGCCGCTTAGTGAAGGAACATCATATCAAGATGTTGATTATTGACTATTTACAGTTGATGAATGCCAGTGGCATGACTTTTGGCAGCCGTGAGCAGGAAGTTAGCACTATTTCCCGTTCATTAAAAGGCTTGGCAAAAGAATTGGACATTCCAATCATTGCATTGTCACAGTTAAACCGTAGTTTGGAGGGTCGTCTAGGAAGAGAAGGCAAACGGCCTCAATTATCTGACTTACGTGAATCTGGAGCGATTGAGCAAGATGCTGATATGGTTTGTTTTATACACAGGCCTGAATATTACAAAGTTACAGATGATGGCCAGGGAAATTCATTGATTGGGCTTGCGGAAATTATTGTTGCTAAGCATCGTAATGGGGCTACAGGTGATATTTTGTTACGATTTAAAGGTCAGTTCGCTAAATTTACGAACAGAGACGATGATGATGATAGTACTTATCAAGGCTATGTTTCGAAAATTAATGAAGATAATGCTTCCTTGGCTGCAAATAATTCATTAAATGTTGATTATGATGCTTACCCACCTCCTCCTCCCCCAAATCATGATGTGCCATTTTAATATTTGCAAAAAATTCCTCTTTGATTGTCATTCTCAAAGAGGAATTTTTTGTTGTTAAAGCAGGAACATATCTTTTGTAAATCGCTATTTACTATCAATAAGCTTCAATGATAATTCGGTCAACTGATTGGTTTCAATTGGAGATGGAGCTCCGCTCATCATATCCCGCCCTGCATTGTTCTTAGGAAATGCAATGCAATCCCGAATACTGTCTAATCCTGCAAACAAAGAAACCACCCGATCTAAGCCAAAAGCTAATCCTCCATGGGGAGGAGCTCCATATTTGAATGCATCCATTAAAAATCCAAATTTAAACTGAGCTTCTTCTTCGCTAAAACCCATAATTTGAAAAATTTTATGTTGCAATTCACTATTATGAATTCTAATGGAACCACCGCCCAGTTCTACTCCGTTAATTACCATGTCATAAGCATTAGCACGGACTTGACCTGGGTCCGTTGATAGCAAGACAATATCTTCAGGTTTTGGAGACGTAAAAGCATGATGCATTGCGTAATAACGCTGTGTCTCTTCATCCCATTCGAATAATGGAAAATCAACAACCCACAACGGTGCGAAAACATCTTTTTTTCGTAATCCTAACCGCGTTCCCATCTCCAACCGCAATTCTGATAAAACCTTTTGGGCTTTTTTCTTTTCATCTGCCAATATTAAGATCAAATCGCCTGGTTTTGCCTGCACCTCTTCGGCAATTGTTTCTAAATCATTTGCGTTATAAAACTTATCGATGGATGATTTAAAGGAACCATCTGGTTCATATTTTATATAAACCAAGCCTTTAGCGCCTAATTGAGGTCTCTTGACAAATTCAGTTAGCTCGTCTATTTGTTTCCGCGTGTATGAACTGCATCCTGTTGCGCAAATACCTCCAACATATTCTGCTGAATCGAACACAGAAAACTGATGTCCGGATACTACTTCTTTTAATTCCACAAATGGCATTCCAAACCGTAAATCAGGCTTATCAGATCCATACAAGCGCATAGCGTCTGCATAAGTCATTCTTGGAAAATCATGTATGTCAATATGATGAATCGTTTTAAAAAGATGTATCATCATACCTTCAAAAAGATCCAACACATCGTCCTGCATCACAAATGACATTTCACAGTCAATTTGAGTAAACTCTGGTTGTCGATCGGCTCGTAAGTCTTCATCACGAAAACATTTGACAATCTGAAAATAACGATCAAATCCAGCAACCATTAAGAGTTGTTTATAAAGCTGCGGAGACTGTGGTAAAGCATAAAACTCACCTGGATTCATTCGTGATGGAACAACAAAATCGCGGGCTCCTTCTGGAGTTGATTTAATTAAAACAGGAGTTTCAACCTCTAAAAAATTATGCTCACTTAAATATTTTCGAACCTCCAATGCAATTAAGTGACGTAATTCTAAATTTTTACGCACAGTATTCCGCCTTAGATCAATATATCTGTACTCCATTCTTAAATCATCTCCTCCATCTGTATCATCTTCGATGGTAAAAGGAGGAATTTTCGACTCATTGAGAATGCTTAACTCAGCAGCGATAATTTCAATCTCGCCGGTATTTAAATGTAAATTTTTATTGCTACGCTCAGCAACAATACCTTGACATTGAATTACCCACTCTCTTCCTAATCGATTGGCTTTCTCAAACAATTTTGGATTCTTTTCCTGATCAAATACCAATTGTGTGATGCCAAAACGATCCCTTAAATCAACAAAAGTCATTCCTCCCATTTTACGAATGCGTTGTACCCAACCGGATAAAATCACAGATTCGTTGACATTTTGAAGGCGTAATTCGCCACAGGTATGTGTTCTATACATTGATGTAACTAATTGCTTAAATGGTTATTATTACATTTTAAATTCTGTGTTGGTTATGTAATTGGCTACCGCAATTAATTGCTGGTACCAATCTTCACCAAATCTTCGAATCAAAGGCTCTTTCAAAAATTGAAACAGTTTCCTATTTTCTTGATCTCCAAGTTCGATTCCTCCTTTACAAATATGCCATTGATGATAATTAACAGCTGTAAAAGTTCTATGTTTTTGAAGCCTTACAGGATATAAATGACATGAAATGGGTTTTTTAAAAGAGGTTTTCCCTTTCTCAAAAGCTTCTTCAATCCGACATTTCCAATATCCCTCGGCATCCTGAAAAGCAAAAACACATTCGGCTCCATTAACTATAGAAATCGAGAGATCATTATCTCGATCAAGATATGTTATTCCTTGTTTTTCTATCACTTCTTTGGCTGCTACTGAAAGATCGGCCCAAATAGAAGGTAATAAAACTTCAATTTGTTTTGCTTCTTCTTCTGTGACTGGAGCTCCTTCCTCTCCTTCTACGCAACAGATACCTTTACATTTTGATAAATCACATATAAAATTCTGCTGGACAATATCTCTGCTAATTATAGTATCATCTATCTGAATCATAGATAATTACGCTAATTCCCCTATATTGTTTTGTCTTTTCTGTTCTTCAACAATAGCATCGATGACAGCAATAATCGTCATATTAACGATATCACGAACTGAACTTTCAACATCAAGAATATGAATTGGTTTCTTTAGTCCCATTTGAATTGGGCCAATCATGTCTGATATTCCCATTTCCAAAATCATTTTGCTGGCTATGTTTGCCGAACTTAAATTAGGGAAAATCAATGTGTTAACTTCTTTATCTTTTAGTTTTGTAAATGGATATTTTTCGTCACGTAATATTTTATTTAATGCAAAATTTACTTGCATTTCTCCATCGATAACCATATCCGGACACATATGATGCAAAGTGTCAATTACACGATGTATACTTGCAGGGCTACCTTGTTTATCAACGCCAAAATTGGAATAAGAAAGCATTGCCATAACAGGATCATGAGCAAAAAATTTCACAGCCTGATTTGTTAAGCGAGCAATATCCACTAATGTTTCTTCATTCGGATGACGATTGAACAACGTATCGGCTAAAAAGAAGGTCCCTTTTTTTGTATTGGCAATATGCATTGCGGCAATATGTTTCATTCCATCACGAATGCCAATCACCTGTTTAGCCGCATTTATGTTTTCAATAAAGTTGGTATATGCACCTGTGATCATGGCATCTGCATTACCCATTTCAACCATCATCATACCAAAATAACTCCGATCAAACATTTTTTCCAGTGCATCGGTTAATGTCATACCATCACGTTCACATTTAGCTGTTAAATGTTTAGCATAAAGGGTACGCCGCTCTTCTTCCCGATCATGACGCAGATTTATAATCTCAATGCCGGTCAAATCGATATTATTTTCAACAGCCATCTTTTCAATACGTTCTTCATTCCCTAATAAAATTGGGAAACATACGCCTTCTGCTTTTGCGGTAGCTGCTGCTCTCAGCATATTTAAGTGATTAGCTTCTGAAAAAACCACTCGTTTAGGATTCTGACGTGCTGTTTCAGTAAAATGACGCAACATTTTATTATCATATCCCATTAATTCTCTTAGTTTTACGTTATATGCATCCCAGTCAGTAATTGGATTACGTGCAACGCCGGATGCAATTGCAGCTTTTGCTACTGCAGGGGCAACCGTGGTTAAAAGACGAGGATCAAGGGGCTTAGGAATAATATAAGATCTACCAAAAGAAATTTTATTCAAATTATAAGCAGCGTTGACAACATCAGGAACATGTTGCTTGGCTAAATCGGCAATAGCCAATACCGCTGCTTTTTTCATCTCTTCATTAATAGATGTTGCGCGAACATCTAAAGCGCCACGGAAAATATATGGGAATCCTAATACATTATTGATTTGGTTCGGATAGTCGGAACGTCCTGTGGCAAAAAGAATATCTCCTCGCGAATCCATGGCATCAGCATAAGATATTTCGGGGTTCGGATTGGCTAATGCAAACACAATAGGATCTTTAGCCATGGTACGAACCATTTCTTTTGTCAAAACATCAGCAACAGATAATCCTAAGAAAACATCAGCTCCATAAACTGCGTCAGATAAAGTTTTCAGACCTTGACGATCTGTGGCAAATTCTTGTTTTTGCGGGGTTAAATTTTGCCTGTCTGCTGTAATAACGCCCTTGCTGTCTACCATGATAATGTTTTCTTTACGAGCACCAAGCAATACATACAAACGGGCACAGGAATTGGCAGCTGCACCAGCTCCATTCACTACAATACGAATATCTTCAATTTTTTTTCCTACAATTTCAAGTGCATTGATCAAACCTGCAGCAGAAATAATTGCCGTTCCATGTTGATCATCATGCATAATCGGAATATCTACTTCTTCGCGTAAACGGGTTTCAATTTCAAAGCATTCTGGAGCTTTAATATCTTCTAGATTAATACCACCAAACGTAGGAGAAATGGCTTTAACAATTTGAATAAATTTTTCGGGATCTTTTTCGTTGATTTCAATATCAAAAACATCAATGCCAGCAAAAATTTTAAAAAGAAGACCTTTTCCTTCCATAACCGGCTTACCAGCTAATGCACCAATATCACCTAATCCCAAAACAGCTGTGCCATTCGAAATAACAGCAACTAAATTCCCTTTTGTCGTGTATTCATAAGCTGCATTCGGATCTTTTTCAATTTCTAAACACGGCTCTGCTACTCCAGGGGAGTAAGCCAACGATAAATCTGTTTGAGTACTGTAGGGTTTAGTTGGAACAATTTCTATTTTTCCAGGTTTGCCCATTCTGTGGTAATTGAGGGCGTCTTCTTTTGTGAACTTTGCCATTGTATAAGATGAATAATTGATTGTGTTTCTTAAAAGGAGCTGCAAATTTAGATTATTTTCTTCTAAAACTATCGTGTGCTGAAACAATAAATTGGCATATTTATTATTTTTCAATGCTATTTGCTTGTCTTATTATTTCATCTTCTCCTCAGTTTTAACTCTTCATATTTTTCCAAAAAGTAATATCTTTGTCAATCTCTAAACAATACGTGTATGCCGATAATATCCATTATTGCTGCTATAGCCGAAAACCATGCGATTGGTTATAAGAATCAATTATTATGCCATATTCCTGACGATTTGAAAAGATTCAAACGACTTACATTGAATCATCCCATTATTATGGGGCGCAATACTTTTTTGTCTCTTCCTAAAGGAGCACTCCCGGAACGAAAAAATATTGTCGTTACCCATCAATTGTTAGAATTTGAGGGATGTGCTACTGTGCATTCGATAGAAGATGCGGTGGAGATATGTAAGAATGAAGAAGAGATATTTATTATTGGAGGGAGTTCGCTATATAGTCAAATTGTTCCCAAAGCCGATAAAATGTATCTAACGCATATTTATGCCACATTTCAAGCCGATGCTTTTTTCCCTACTATTGTTGATGACGAATGGAAAAAAGTTTTTTCAGAATATCATCCGGCTACAGATAAAATACCATTTGGTTACTCGTTTGTAAATTATGAGCACATTCATGTATAATCTAATCGGCAAATCAACGTCAACTGATTTTTAAAGCTCCAATTATTTCGGAAATCGAAGTATAATGATGACGTTCCAGATAATCCTGGATTCCTTGCAATACATTCAAACTCACCGTAGGATCAATAAAATTAGCAGTGCCAATCTGAATAGCAGTAGCTCCCGCCAGAAAAAATTCAACTGCATCCCGGGCATTGCTAATTCCTCCCATGCCAATAACTGGAATATTCACAGTATGAGCAACTTCCCATACCATACGCAAAGCAATTGGTTTAACACATGGGCCTGACAGTCCACCTGTAATAGTAGATAAAACCGGAGTTTGCATTTCAGCATCAATTGCCATTCCTAACAAAGTATTAATCAAGGAAACAGCATCTGCACCTTCATTTTCAACAGCTTTAGCTATGATTTTAATGTCAGTTACATTAGGCGATAATTTTACGATCAATGTTTTATGATATACTTTGCGAACTTCTTTGACTACTTCAGCGGCTGCATCTTTATCAACACCAAATGCCATGCCCCCTTGCTTTACATTGGGACATGAAATATTAAGTTCTATAGCAGGTATATTATCTACAGCATTAATCTTCTCAGCTGTTTCAATATAATCATCCAGTGCCGAACCGGACACATTTACTATAAATGTGGTTTGAAAAGCTTTTAGTCGGGGGTTTATGGAGTTTATAAAATAATCCACTCCTTTATTTTGAAGTCCAACGGCATTTAACATGCCAGCTGGCGTTTCTGCCATCCTTGGATATAGGTTTCCTTCGCGGTGATGAAGCGTTGTCCCTTTTACACATATAGCTCCTAATTGATTAATATCAATAAAATCAACATATTCTTCGCCATATCCAAATGTTCCTGAAGCTGTTATAACTGGGTTTTGCAACAATAAGCCGCCTATTTTTGTCGTTAAATTTACCATACTAGTTCTTTTGTATTAAATACAGGTCCCTCCGTACAAACACATTGGTGTCCATGTTGTGTAGGTGTAACACAACAAAGACAAGCTCCTATTCCACACGCCATTTTATTTTCTAAGGAAACTTCGCAGTCAATCGAATATTTTTCGGCATATCGTGCTACAGCCTTCATCATAGGAGTGGGGCCACATGAATAGATTTTATCAAAAGTGTTTTGCAAAACAGAGTGCTCTGTTACAAAGCCTTTTTCACCAACAGAACCATCCTCAGTTGTTACAAAGACATTGCCATGCTTATGAAATTCATCTAACTCAATCAAACCATCAGCATTTTTTGCTCCTATTAAAAAATTGGGAGTAACGCCTTCTTCTTTCAACTTAGATCCTAAAAACAATAAAGGTGCAATTCCTACACCTCCCCCAATCAGCAAGAGATTTGATTTTTTGCTATAAGGCATTGAAAATGCATTACCTAATGGGAAAATCAAATTTAATTTCTCGCCTGGTTTAGATTTGCTTAATGCCTGAGTTCCGTCTCCTACGATCTGAATAAGTATCCAAATTTCCTTTTTATCCACATTTACGTAATTAATTGAAAAAGTACGCCTTAAAAATGCAGAAGATACATTGTCAATTTTGATTTGAACAAATTGCCCTGGCAAAATCAAAGGAAGAGGTTCTGAATATGTTAGTTTCAACAAAAAATTGCTTTTGTTCAGTGAAATATTTGCAGAGATAATCCAATCGCCGATAAATTTTTTCATTCTCACACCGGAATAAATAGTTAGAATTCAAAGTAAATATCTAAATTTTAATCTATTACGAGCTAAAATCCACAATATAAACTTTATGTTGAATTGCATACAAAAGTACGAAAATCCGAACGAGATTCAAATTCGATATAAAAACAAACAATTAGTCAGTCTGAAATTGGGTTGTTGTTGATGGGACAAATTCTTCAAAAGTCATATCGGAATAATAAACCGTAATCTTACTTACTTTCTTGTTTTTCAAACTTTCAATAGATTGAATATTGGATGTGGAAGTGATCGGTTTGAGATGGTCTTCTTTTTTTATAGATTTTGTTTGAGGATTAACGGAAGTAAGACTGGAGTCTTTTTCTGAGATGTCAAACAAAGATGTTTGTTCTAATCCATTCGTTTGTCTCATCATACTACCTCTTCCTAAAACAAGCCAGTCCGGATTAATAGATGGATAAGCAGAAAGAATCTTTTGAATTATTTCCATACTGGGCTTGTTTCTCCCGTTTAAGATGTGAGAAATAACTGACGCTTGTGTCCCAATGGCTAAGGCAAATTTACCTGAAGTCAGTTGTTCATGTGTAATGATTTGAGCAATTCGTTCTTTCATGATGAAAAATGTATCATTTCTTTACACTACAAATGTAAACTATTTTCTTTACAAATTGCATATTTACAACTGTAAAATAGAGAATATAAATTACACATATGTACAGTACGAAATAATACGTTACAGACATCTATTTAGGTATGATGCTCAGGATGTTCATTTGTAATTTTGCTATTCAAAATATCGTGTACTTAAACTTTATGTAATATTCATATATACCAAGTAAACAGTATACTACTAATTTAATTTAACAATAAAAATGACTTTTGCAGCATAAATTTGACTACGCAAGAATATGTCTCAACTTTATATTTATATATAGTACATAAAACACTAGATATATGATTATTACAAAATACAAAAAGCTATTGTTATAGGATTCAAATGATTAAATTCACAAATGTTATTTTAGACGATTTATTGCGTTACTTTTTTACTTTACATATGTCAATAAGCTATTTGATTTACATATATAATCTTTCAACATGTGAATAAAAGAATAGTTACATAGTCAAAAAAGTATTTTTGTAGCGATTTACAACCAGATCACTATGAAATTTATGCAGTTAGAACACTGTTTGCCAAAATTGCTATTTTAAAAATAACAAAGGACCTTCATTTTTTGAATTAACCAAATGAAGTACAATTTATTACACGTAATATGTACTTATTTCTATTGCTTGAGAATTCAATATTTTCAATAAGTATTAGGGGTAGGTGAAAAATTTATAGTCAAAGGCGTTCAAATATATTCCAAGCCCGGAAATAAATATTTATTTTTGCGATAAAAAAGATCTTGTGAAACCAAACAAAAAATCACTCCCTATTTTGACTAATATTCCAATTGTTGATATTGCTGCAGAAGGAAAAGCAATTGCCAAACTCGACAATTGGGTTATCTTTATACCTACAGTTGCCCCTGGTGATATAGTCGATCTTCAATTGACAAAAAAGAGAAAGAGCTATGGAGAAGCAAAAGCTATTTTATTTCATCATTTCTCAGAAGATAGAGCCGTCCCTTTTTGTGAACATTTTGGTACTTGCGGTGGATGCAAATGGCAGCATTTAACCTATGAAAAACAACTACATTATAAGCGTAAGCAAGTTATAGATAATTTGGAAAGAATTGGAAAAATTGAATTGCCTGAAATATCACCTATTTTAGGCTGTCTGCAAACAACCTTTTATCGAAACAAACTGGAATTCACTTTCTCAAATAATCGATGGATGACTCAGGATGAGCTTCATTCAGACCAACAAGAATATACAGTTGATAAAAATGCCCTAGGATTTCATATTCCTGCTTTATTCGATAAAGTGTTGGATATCAAAAGCTGTTGGTTACAAAGCGAACTTTCGAATCAAATTCGGAACAGCGTTAAAGCTTATGCTATTGAGCATCATATGCCTTTTTTTGATTTGCGAAAACAAAATGGCTGGCTTCGAAATATGATCATTCGCTCATCGACTACCGGTGAAGTAATGGTTATCATGGTCTTTTATTTTGAAAATGCAGAATTAAGAAACAAACTTCTCGAATTCATTTCCAAAAGTTTCCCTCAGGTAACATCTCTTGTCTATATCATTAACGAAAAAGCAAATGATAGCATTACTGATCAACAAGTGCATTTATTTCATGGCCGTACTTATATTGTCGAACAAATGGAATCTTTACAGTTTAAAATTGGACCAAAATCCTTTTATCAAACAAATTCCAAACAGGCTTATGAACTTTATAAAATTGTCAGAGAGTTTGCGCAACTATCAGGGAAAGAATTAGTTTATGATCTTTATACTGGAACGGGAACAATCGCTAACTTTATAGCAAAGAATGTGGCTAAAGTTATTGGTATAGAGTATGTACCTGAAGCTATTGAAGATGCAAAAGCAAATGCTTTGCTTAATCACGTAAATAATACATTGTTTTTTGCTGGTGATATCAAAGATGTAATGAATAATGATTTCGTGGCAACTTATGGTACGCCTGATGTGTTGATTACAGATCCACCAAGAGCAGGAATGCATAAACAGGTTGTTGAAAAAATCTTAGAATTGAGTCCTAAACGAATTGTTTATGTTAGTTGTAATCCGGCAACACAAGCAAGAGATCTGCAATTACTTGATGAAAGTTATGTGGTCACAAAAGTACAACCTGTAGATATGTTTCCTCATACTCAACATATTGAGAATGTAGTACAATTGACACGACGTTAAATATAATAAGATGCAATATGATACGTCACTAAGTGAGATGCCTTTAAAAACTGAATTGAAAGATAGAAATCTAAATGTTTCTATTGTTAGATATGGGCAATCGTTTGATTTGATTGCTTTGCTGATTAATTTGCTAAAACAGGCATCTGTCGTCCATACGATTTATATAATAGATAACTCTCAGGTAGAAGATATTCGTTTTCATTCATTATCTGTAGAATATATCAAGAATAAGCGCAATATTGGATTTGGACGCGCTCACAACATTGCAATTCAACATTCTATCAATGACAATATAGTATATCATGCAGTCATTAATCCAGATGTCACGTTCGAACCTAGAATTTTGTTCCGTATAATCAAATTTATGCAGAACAATCCGAAAATTGGAGCCTTAATGCCCAAGATATTTTATCCTAATGGAGATCTGCAATACCTTTGTAAATTGCTTCCGGCTCCCTTAGACTTGATATCCAAGCGTTTTTTCCCTGAAAAATGGACAAGAAAGCGAATAGATAAATTTCAATTAAAACATTTTGATTATAATGAGACGCTTAATGTGCCGTATTTATCCGGATGTTTCTTAATTTTGAAAATTGAAGCTTTACAAAAAGTCGGGTTATTTGATGAACGTTTTTTTCTCTATCCGGAAGATATTGACTTATCTCGTAGGATACATGAGCACTATGATACGGTTTTTTATCCTGAAGTAAATATTACACATGCTCATGAACAAGGTTCTTACAAAAAACTTTATCTTTTGGTCATTCATGTTGTAAATATGATTCGATATTTTAACAAATGGGGCTGGATACTCGATCAACAAAGAAAACAGATCAATTCTCAAACCTTGAGCTTAGTTGATAACCTTAAAAATCAGAAGTAAATATGAAAATTGATATTTTAGAAGTTACGAGTGCTTTTGTCGTCTTGTTTGCCATCATTGATATTTTAGGTTCAGTCCCTATCATTCTCAACCTAAAACAAAAAAATAATAAGATTAATCCATTGATGGTTACTGCGGTATCATTTGGCGTAATGCTGGCTTTTCTTTTCGCCGGCGATATAATTCTGCGAATGTTCAATGTTGATATTAAATCATTTGCCGTCGCTGGGTCTATTATTATTTTTATTATGGCGTTTGAGATGACATTAGGAGTCGAAATTTTTAAAATGGATGGACCTTCAAATGTAGCGTCCATTGTACCGCTGGCCTTCCCGCTAATTGCTGGACCAGGATCATTTACCTCTCTCCTGTCTTTGAGAGCAGAATACCAAACGATCAATATTATAATCGCGTTACTTTTAAATATGATTTTTGTTTACATTGTACTGAGAATGACAGACAAAGTAGAGCGATGGATTGGTGAGGGCGGAATTTATATTTTGAGAAAATTCTTTGGCATAATTTTATTGGCTATAGCCGTAAAACTATTTGCAACCAATATTGCCTCAATTTTTGGAGCCTTGATGATGCACAAATAATTAATATGTCGACAACAAAATCTCCTTCTTTCCTGCGATTTATCAATAGCTTTCGATACGCCCTTCGTGGAATTAAAACATCACTCAATAAAGGCGAAGTAAATATCCGGGTGCACGTTTTTGTGGCAATCGCAGCCATATCGCTTGCCTATCTTCTACATCTAAGCATACTCGAGTGGAGTGTTATTATTGTCTGTATAGGAATAGTGATTGCTGCTGAGTTATTTAATACAGCTATTGAAAAATTAGTTGATCTGGTTTCTCCTGAATGGAATCATAAGGCCGGCATAGTCAAAGATATTGCTGCAGGAGCAGTTTTAATTGTAAGCATTGCTTCTGCCATCATTGGCATCATCATTTTTGCCCCAAAAATCATTGATTTATTTCACTGAAAACATGCGTCATCCGATATCTTCAAACAATTTTTGAATTTCTGAGTCAGTTTCAAACAATTGCTTTTGACATTGATGAATTAAATCTGTTGCCTTTTTTACCACTTCAGACAGTTCTTCTAAAGGAATCTCATTTTTTTCGAGTTGTTCCAATAATTTTTCCAGTTCTTCAATAGACTCAGAGTAGCTTTTTTTAAATTTCGGCATATAATCCTATAGAATTTCAAATTTTGTAGCTATCTTATTTCAGATTGTATTGTTTTTTATAATACTGTTGATATGCCCCGGACGTAATGTCGTCGAGCCATTTTTCATTAGCAAGATACCAGTCAACTGTTTTTTCCAAGCCTTCTTCAAATAGTAATGATGGCTTCCATCCTAAGTCATGTTGCAGCTTTGATGAATCAATCGCGTATCGTAAATCGTGCCCTGCTCTGTCAGTGATGAATGTAATTAATTGCTCAGAGGCTCCTGATACGCGCCCCAATTTTTTATCCATTATTTTACATAATAGCCTGATTAAACTAATATTCGACCATTCATTATTTCCTCCAATATTATAAGTTTCTCCATTTACGCCATGATGAAAGATGAGATCAATAGCAGCAGCATGATCGTTTACATAAAGCCAATCACGAATATTTTCGCCTCTCCCATATATAGGAATAGGTTTTTGATGTTTAATATTATTGATAGCTAATGGAATCAATTTTTCAGGGAACTGTCGTGCCCCATAATTATTTGAACAATTGGAAACAACAACAGGTAATCCAAAAGTATGATGAAACGCCCTGACAAAATGATCTGAACTTGCTTTTGATGCTGAATATGGGCTTCGAGGATCATAAGAGGTTGTTTCATGAAATTTACCTTCCTGACTTAATGAGCCATAGACTTCATCTGTAGAAATATGGTAAAACCGTTTATCTTCATATGCGTTCTTCCATAATTCTTTAGCTGCATGAAGTAAATTTACTGTTCCCAACACATTCGTTCTGACAAATGATAATGGGTCTGTAATAGAGCGATCCACGTGTGATTCGGCTGCTAAATGAATAATGCCATCAAATTGATATTTTTCAAATAAACGGTGAATAGCATTTGTGTCTGTAACATCTTCTTTTTCAAAAATATGGTTTGGCTTACTCAAAACATTGTTCAGATTTTCCAAATTGCCCGCATAGGTCAGAGCATCCAATGTGATAATTTGATAGTCAGGATATTTGTTCACAAAAAGATCAACTACATGCGAACCAATAAAACCTGCCCCACCCGTGATTAGTAGACTTTTCATTATCAGATATTTTTATATTTCAGAATTTAAATCCTTCAGACTACAAAAATACAAGAAAAATAACTATTTATAGCTATCAAGAGGTCTTAAAACAAAAAAAATTACACTGATATTATTGACCACTGATTTTGTCAAATAATATTTTTAGCATAGATGCTTTGTAGTAAAAGCGATCGCATAATATATTCCGAAACACTTTGTAATGAGAAAAAAAGTCGCTAATTTTGCAACACATTGAATAAGTGATTATCGAACTTTCGTTTTGATCTTCATCGTTCCTTTTTAACACTCTAACAATATTGCCCATGGACACTCTTGATGACATCAAGCCACAATCCTCAGAATCGACTTTATCGTATACAAATTCGGAAAATTCTGACCTTCAACAGGCGTCAGAAGAACAATCCGTTGAGCAGATAGATGTCAACAAAGAAAATGAATCTTTCCGCGAATTTGCTTCATTAACAAAAACAGCTCTAATAGAGAAGCTCCAGGAAATTTTAAAAAATCCTATAGAAAAAATTGACAAAGAAGAAGTTGAAGGGATTAAGCAATATTTTTATCGCAAACATAAGCTTGAAATTGAACAACAGAAAAAAACTTTCGTTGAAAATGGGGGTATTGAAACAGACTTTACCCCACTTCCGGACGAAGATGAACTTCAATTTAAAGCATTGCTTCAAACATACAAAGATCAGAAATATGCATATGCAGAAAATATTGAAAAGACCAAAGAAGATAATCTCAAAAAGAAATTGTCTATCTTAGAGCAGTTAAAAGAAATTGCAGAATCAGGTGATGTTGGAGAGAGTTTGCCTATTTTCAAAAAATTACAACAAGAATGGAAGAGTATTGGCGCAATTCCTCAAACGAAAGTCAATGAGCTTTGGAAAATCTATAATGGATACATGGAACGCTTTTACGATCTGATTAAAATCAATAATGAGCTTCGCGATTATGACTTCAAAAAAAACCTGGAACAAAAAATAGCTTTATGTGTTGCTGCCGAAAAACTGGCGATTGAAAAAGATGTTGTTGTAGCCTCGCGTATGCTGCAAAAATTACATGAAGAATGGCGTGAAATAGGTCCAGTTGCACGTGAATTTAGAGAAGAAGTCTGGGAACGTTTCAAAACTGCATCTACTGTTGTAAATAAAAAGCACCAAGAGTTTTTTGCTGGATTAAAAGCTCAGGAAGAACTTAATTTACAAGCTAAAACAAAATTATGTGAACGTGTAGAGGCTATTGATTATTCTAAATTGATTAGCTTCCGTGATTGGGAAAACAAAACAAACGAAATCATTGAATTGCAACATCAATGGAAAGGTGTTGGTTTCGCTCCTCGCAAAGAAAATATCAAAATCTACGAACGTTTCCGAACTACTTGTGATCATTTTTTCCAACAAAAAAGCGAATTCATGAAAGCCTCCAAAGCTGAATTGGATGCAAATTATGAAAAGAAAAAAGTTCTTTGTGAAAAAGCTGAATCATTGAAAGATAGCACTGACTGGAAAAATACGACTGACATATTAATCCAGATCCAAAAGGAATGGAAAACAATTGGCCCAGTTGCAAAAAAATATTCTGATGCATTATGGAAAAGATTCGTATCTGCTTGTGATCATTTTTTTGAAGAAAAAGCAAAAACCTTTTCTTCAAAAAAAGTAGAAGAGATGGGCAATTTGAATTTAAAACAGGAGTTGATAGATAAAATCAATGCACTGAAAAAAACTGATAACGTTCAAGAATCATTTGATCATTTGAAAGAATTACTTTCCCAATGGCATACGATTGGACATGTCCCTTTTAAAGAGAAAGACAAAATATTTAAATCATTCAAAGATGCGGTAAATAAGCAAATGGATGCATTGAATATTGATGCTGTCAACCGGAAACTCATTTCGTTTAAAGACACAGTTGAAAAAATGATTGAAGGGGATCACTCCAATCAATTATTCCGAGAACGGGAAAAATTGCTACGGACTTATGACACACTGAAATCAGAAATTGCCACATACGAAAACAATATTGGATTCATTACAGCAAAATCAAAAAAATCAGATACCATTGTTACAGAACTTGAACGCAAAATAGAACGACTAAAAGAAGAACGAAACTTGATTGAAAAGAAAATTAAACTTATAGATGAGAACTTACAATAAATAATCAAATACTCATCTATATAATTCATGTCCTATACCAACCTTATTAATTATTTCAACAATGGACTTTAATGATAATAATTGGCAAAATTCTGATCAACAGTCAGGAAATGAACATGCCAGCCGTGACGGTAATTTTAACAAAGAGAATAGAACTCGGAAACGTTTTTCTGTACATGGATCATCAGAAAAACCAAACTTTTCAGGCAACAATTATAAATCACGTGATAACTTTCAACAAAGGCCATATTCACGCGACAATGCGAATAGAAACAATACACAGCGTGGTTATAATAATTATAACAACAAACCATATTCTAATGATGGGAATTCTTTTGAAGGAGGTAATCGTGACTATTCGAAATCATACCGCAGTTCAAACGACTCATCAAATCGTAGAACTTATTCATCTCAGGATCCTAATCGCAATCGCTCTGAAAATTACGGCAACAGCTATAATAAAGAAAGGAGAGATTTTTCAACTCAAAAATCCTCACAAAGTTATAATAATCAACGAAATAACTTTAACGGAAACACTTCCCGTCCTCGCCAACAGGCATACAGACCAACGCCTGCACCACGAACTTATGCCCCGCTTCCAAACGCAAATGAGCCTGTAAGACTCAATAAGTTTTTAGCAAATGCAGGGATTTGTTCACGACGAGAAGCTGATGAATATATAAAAGCCGGCGTTATATCCGTAAATGGAGAAATAGTAACGGAATTAGGCACAAAAATTATGCCCACGGATAAAGTTTTATTTCATGATCAATCCGTACAGTCTGAAAAAAAAGTGTATCTTCTGCTCAATAAACCCAAAGATTTTGTTACCACAGTTGACGATCCAAAAGAACGGAAAACAGTGCTTGATCTGGTCAAAAATGCTTGTTCTGAACGGATTTATCCAGTAGGTCGTTTGGATAGAAGTACGACAGGAGTGCTTTTACTTACAAATGATGGTGATTTAGCGTCAAAGCTAACCCATCCGAAATATAATAAAAAGAAAATTTATCATGTTTTCTTAGATAAAAATCTTTCAAAAGCAGACATGGAAAAAATTTATACCGGTATCGAGTTGGAAGACGGAGAAATACATGCCGATGAAATTCATTATGTAGATGAACAAGACCACAAACAGATTGGCATTGAAATTCACTCAGGACGTAATCGTATCGTACGACGTATATTCGACCATTTAGGTTATCGGGTTAAACGTTTGGATCGCGTATTTTTTGCAGGTCTGACAAAGAAAGGGTTACCGCGTGGAACATGGAGATACCTCACACAAAAAGAGGTTAACATGTTGAAAATGGGTGCGTTTGAATAATGTTTTTCAACTTCTCGTTTGCTATTTATTAAACTATATAGACAAAAGCTGCTTTATAAGGCAGCTTTTGTTCAATATAAAACCATAACTCAATAATTAGACCTATTTTTAGTATCACATGAGTTTCCAAAGCTTTCCATCTGCTTTACTCGAAGCTGCTGTAAATGAATTTTCAAAACTGCCTGGCATAGGTAAAAAGACCGCATTACGATTAGTCTTGTATCTTTTACATCAACCAACCCCTGATGTTGAAAAATTCGGGAATACATTGATCCGGCTTAAACATGAAATTCATTATTGCAAAAGATGTCACAATATTTCTGACACTGAAATTTGCGACATTTGTGCAGATTCTGGCCGGGATCAGTCCATCATATGTGTGGTTGAAAACATTAAAGATGTGATTTCTATTGAAAATACGCAGCAATTCAATGGCTTATATCACGTATTAGGTGGAATCATTTCGCCAATGGAAGGCATTGCTCCAAGCGATCTGGAAATAGACAGTTTAGTGGAACGAGTCGCACAAGGTGATATTCAGGAAATCTTCATGGCTCTAAGTCCAACAATGGAAGGTGATACGACAGCCTATTACTTGTATAGAAAATTAAGTGCGTGTCAAGTTAAAATTACAACAATTGCCAGAGGCATAGCCATTGGTAATGAATTAGAATACGCAGACGAAATTACTTTAGGACGATCGATCGTAAACCGAACTCCTTTTAGTTACTAATTTTTGCCATATTGATCATTCAATTCCTCAATATAGTTCAGTATTTCGACCCTTCCTTTTCCTGTTTTTGAGGATGTTTCAAAAATGAGAGGCAATGTTTCCCATGTCTGAAATAAAGTTTCTTCATATTTTTTCCTATTGTTCAGAAACTGTGTTACTGATAGCTTATCGGTTTTTGTAAAAACAATTGAAAAAGGAATCTCTTGAACACCTAACCATTCTATAAATTGTAAATCAATCGATTGAGGTTCAAGCCTGGAGTCTATTAATACAAAAAGATTAATTAATGGCTTACGGAGCAGGATATAAGAATCAATCATTTTCCTCAATCGTTCACGGGCTGCCAGCCCTGTTTGCGCAAATCCATAACCAGGTAAATCAACAAGAAACCATTCTTTATTAATCAGAAAATGATTGATCAATAACGTCTTACCTGGTTTCCCAGAAGTTAATGCAAGACCGTTCTTTTGAGTTAACATGTTGATTAACGATGATTTGCCTACATTAGAACGGCCTATAAAAGCATACTCCGGTAATGCAGTTTCAGGACAAGATCGAACATCTGTGTTGCTTTTGATAAATTCAGAAGAAAAAATATTCATAAACCTCAATTGGGTGTTCGTGGTGAGACCACTTTAATTTTATTGGAATAAGCCATGCAAAGTTAGCAAAATTAAAAGGAGTTACCTAATGAAACTTGCTATCTTGTCCCTAAGAAACTGAACAAAATTAACTATCTTTGTATTGTTCTTTTCATTCTTCATCATGAAAAAATTTGGGAGAGTCATTGGAATTATCCTGCTTGCTGGCTTTATGTTCAGCCTTTTATCTGTTATTGTTTATCGTTTTGTGCCTGTGTTTATTACTCCATTAATGATAGTCAGATCAGCTGATAAAATTATTCACGGACAAAAACCTGTCATTGAAAAAAAATGGGAACCACTTGATAAGATTTCTCCCAATATGGTACAAGCAGTCATTGCATCTGAAGATAATTTGTTTATGGAACATTTCGGCTTTGACGAAAAAGCTATAGAAGAAGCATTTAAACATAACGAACATAGCAGGCGTATAAGAGGTGGAAGTACCATTTCGCAACAAACTGCAAAAAATGTCTTTCTTCTCCCAGACAGATCATATGTGCGGAAAGCTATTGAAGCCTATTTTACCTTACTGATTGAAACATGTTGGGGGAAAGAGCATATAATGGAAGTGTACCTGAACGTGATTGAAACGGGAGATGGAATTTATGGAGTTGAGGCTGCCGCAGAACATTATTTTCACTGTCATGCATCACAATTATCTAAATCACAGGCAGTTTTGATCGCAGTGTCGTTACCTAATCCACGTAAATTTAATCCGGCACATCCGTCAGCATATTTGCTTGAACGACAGGCAAAAATTTTACATCTAATGAGTGAACTTCCTAAAGTTTCATTTGAAAAATAGTAACTATGATGAATCAAAAAATAAATATAATAGATTGGGGGTTAATTTCTTATAAAGAAGCATGGGGGCAACAGGAAGAATTATTTAATCAGACTATTGCCGACAAACAACAAGGGAAAGATACTCCTAATTATTTAATATTATGTGAGCATCCTCACGTCTTTACTTTAGGTAAAAATGGAATCATATCTAATTTACTGATCAACCAAGCTCAATTAATTGCAGCTAAAGCTGAGTTTTTTCAAACCAATCGCGGAGGAGATATAACGTATCATGGCCCGGGACAATTAGTGGGTTATCCGATATTCGATTTAGAAAATTTCAAATTAGGGTTAAAACAATACATAGATAAAGTTGAAGCCGCTATTATCGATGTACTGGCTCAGTACGGTATTAAAGCCGATCGTATGCCTAAGGCGACAGGAGTTTGGTTAGATATAGATAATCCTTCTCGAAGCAGAAAAATTTGTGCCATTGGTGTCCGTAGCAGCCATTTTGTAACAATGCACGGATTTGCTTTAAATGTATCTACAGATTTGAGCTACTTCTCGTTTATTAATCCGTGTGGATTTGTTGATAAAGGAGTAACTTCCATAGAAAAAGAATTAGGAAGAAAAGTGGAATTATCAGAAGTTAAAATGAAAATAGAAAAGGCATTTCAGAAAATATTCCTTGTATAATAACGTTTTACTAGTAAGATTTTCAAATAGCAAAAACAGACAAAAGACGTTGTTTCATTCATGAACAAAAAACTTATACTGCTCTATTTTTTAATACTTTCTGTTTTACAACTGAATGCTCAGGCTGGTAATACGGTATACTCTTTTCTGGATTTACCTGCTTCAGCTCACTTAGGAGCAATGGGTGGAACCAATGTTTCGTTATATGATCAGGATATTAATCTTGCTTTTAATAATCCTGCCTTGCTGAGTGAAGATACTAAAAATGCCTTAGGCCTAAATTATACCAATTACTTAGCTGGAATTAATTTTGGATCAGCTATTTATGGGTTCAATGCAAGTGAAACTAATCATTGGGCTTTAGGAATTCGGTATATTAATTATGGTCAGTTCCAGGGTTATACCTCTGACAATGTAAGTACAGGGACATTCAATGCACAAGATTATGCTGTAAATTTAATTTATGCCAGAACTTTAAGCGATAAGTGGAACATTGGAGTTGCATTTCAGCCAATATATTCGCATTACGAAGCTTATAGCAGTGTAGGATTGTCAGCAAATGTAGGCCTTCATTTTCACGATGAAACAAGCCTGACATCCTTTGGAATAGTTGCAAAAAACATTGGAACACAAATTACATCATATGATGCCATAAATGGGGATCAAGCCCGGGAACCATTGCCTTTTGAAATTGAAATGGGTATTACCAAAAAGTTTGAACATGCTCCTTTTCAGTTAACAGTTACGGCTACAAACCTACAGCGTTGGAATTTGAATTACCAAGAAAATGACTCCATTGCCACCTCAGGATCTGTAGTCAATATGCTTTTTCGACATTTGATTTTTGCGATAGATTTTTTGCCAAGTAATCACTTTTATTTAACTGTAGCATATAACGATCGGCGTGCTTCGGAGTTATCCATCGCTAATATACGTTCATTATCAGGATTTTCAGGTGGTTTTGGCATTAATATTTCTCGAGTAAGAATTGGATTCGCAATTGCGGAATATCAGGCGGGCAGTTTAGCATATCATTTTTCACTGACTACTAAACTTAGTGATTTCGGGATTCAATGATTCATTGTAATAATCTAATTTTCATGGATATAATTTCTAAAATAATAATTGCTATTGATGGATATTCTTCCTGTGGAAAAAGCACTATGGCAAAAACATTAGCCAAAGCTATTGGTTATATTTATATTGATAGTGGAGCTATGTATCGAGCAGTAGCATTATATTGTATAAAAAATCAATTAATTCGTGAGAATCCAATTGACTTGGAGAAACTAAAACAATTATTGCCGTCAATTTGTATTGGTTTTAAATCTAATGCAACCGGCGAATCGGAAACATATCTCAATGGGATAAACGTAGAGCGTGACATTCGTTCTCTTGATGTGGCGCAAGCTGCTAGTTTGGTCAGCGCAATACCTTTTGTTAGAGAAGCCATGGTTAAATTGCAACAACACATGGGGCAGTCTAAGGGAATTGTTATGGATGGCAGAGATATTGGTACTGTGGTTTTTCCCCACGCAGAGTTGAAAATATTCGTTACGGCATCACCTGAGATCAGAGCTAAACGAAGGTTCGCAGAGATGGCCGCTGTCAACCACAATATCACATTTGAAGAAGTTTTAGCAAACGTAATAGAACGCGACAATAGAGATACACAACGAAAAGCCAGCCCTCTTCGCAAGGCGGATGACGCCTTAGTCTTAGATAATAGCTATCTATCTATCGATGAACAATTTCAGTGGCTCTTAAATGCTTATCAAAATACAATTCACACAACTCAACAATGGTCTTAATATCACAAACTATTAAAAATATGAACATAAAGAAATATCTGCTTATTTCCTGTTTACTGATGGGAATTTTTTTACTGGCTGGATGCCATAATTATAATCCGGATTTGAATGGCAAATGGCAACTAATGACAATTTCAACTCCAACTCAAACAATTGTACGAGACAGCATTTTTTATAACTTCGACAATTATACCTTTGAAGTGCAAAATATGAACCGAAATACAAATCCTAACGGAGGAGTTTTACTTGGTGAGTTTCATCAGATAGGAGATTCATTAATTCTTCAGGTAGTAGATAATTGGTATATTCCGTCTCATTTCTACTGGAATAGTCTGGAAAAACGGTTTAAGATTGTCTCTATTTCTTTGAGTAGACTGCGTTTATCCGAAAATGATAGCATTTACACCTTTAGAAGCTATAATTAACGAATTCAATGGAAATCGAAAGATTTGTCAGTTGTAATATTTGCCATATAACTGATGAAATTCATTTGTTTTCTCAAAACGATCTAACCAGTTATTGACTAAATTAATAAAGTTTGGTGTCAGAGGATTCATTCCCCACCCTTGCTGTTGCGAAAATCCAACTGGCAATGACACATCTATACCTGTGAAACGCTTGGCAAAATATTGAGCAACACGTTCATCGGTAACTGCATAGGGAATTGTACCTTTCGCAACCAACAGTATAAGTTCTTCCGAATCATACACATTCATTTGATTGATATAGATGGTATCACTCATTTCATGAGCCAAATGTCTAATCAATTGAATGTAATATGATCCTTTAGACAACGTCACCTGCTGCTTCCCTAATTCTAATTGGTTAGTAATGTTTCCTTTACCGTTTGAATCTTTACGCTGGACAAGTACCGCACGTGAAATTAGGATAGGATATGAAATGGTGAGTGATTGCTTTGTTTCTGAAGTTAAGGGTATATTTTGAGCAATAATATCTACTTTACCATCCAACAAATCACTGATTGCTGCATGCAAAGAACGTACACGAATAAATTTTGGCTTTACATGCAGCTCGTTGTCACATAAATCACGAATCAGCTCATATTGAAATCCCGCAATAGAGTCGCCTCGATACATATAATCGATTTGATTATCCCGAATAGCAACACGCAAAAAACCTTTAGAACGAATCACATCTAAATCTCTGACTCCACTGGAAAATCGTAATGCATAAATAAGATATCCCGCTAGTAACAAGAGAATTAAATCAATAATAATTGTTTTTCTCTTGAATCTTTTAAGGGAAAGATCTCTCATTACAAAGAATTAAAAAAGTGTAGTCTGACCTGTAATCTCATCAATATTAAAATCTGTATCCGGTAGATTCTTTTCTACCTCTCGTGACGCATCCGGCACTTTAGGCTCCTCTAAAATTTCAAAACCTTCTTCATCCGAAGACGGATTTTCATCCTGATCATCGGCAACGGCTTTAGGTTCAAGTTCCTTCACAGATAACAGTTGCCATGTCGTCAAACGTTTTCCTTTTGCCTTGCAACTTTTCACACCTACAAATTCCTCCACATCAATGACAACAGGTTCTTTGTCTATGTCATCTCCGCCAAAAGAAAGCTCAAATTGAGGAAATTCTTCACCTGAAAGATGTATCAAATAAGAATCTGAGTGATCTCCAAGAAAATTGACCGGTTTGGAAGTGGATTCAAACATGAAACGCTTTAAATATGGATATCCCTGTTCGGCATCAAAAAGTATAGCTGACCACACTTTGTCTTTATCAAATTGTTCAATTACCAGAATATCTGGTTCATAATGATTTGTCAAGTCAAAATTGGATGTGTAGTATTCCCCGTTTTTATGAATAACCAAAATCAAGTCTTCACTTTGAAATTCACCAAGATAATCACCACGCCCATCATAATTCAAGCGCAACACATCATGATCAAACCATACATCCCGACCTCCCAATGTTGAAGCTCCTTTATGTTTCAAACTGATTTTCAGAATATCGTTTTTTGTCAACAAATTTCCCATCGACTGACGACCCTTAATAGCAATCGTGCTAAAATCCTTTTCTAAAACCAGATTTTTTATTCTTGGCTTGGGCTTTAATGCAATACGAATGACTTCTGCTTCTCCATTAGGATTGGCACTAAAATACAGGATTTTGGAATTTTCTTTTCCTTGTGTTACGTCGTATTCCTTATCCCGTGTCACACCGGTCACGGCAAAACGTTTCATATAATAAGCTCCGTTTCTACCATTTCTGTACACCAAGTTATAAATTGTACGCTTATCATTTTTCTTGAAGAGGGATATGTAAAGAATATTTTTGCCTACAAATAACTTTTCAGCTACTTTTACCACTTTATATTTTCCATCTTTAAATAAAATGATAACATCGTCTATATCAGAGCAATTACATAGAAATGTATCTTTTTTAAGGCCTGTTCCTATAAAGCCTTCTTCATAGTTAACATATAATTTTTCGTTGGCTTCAACTACTTTGGCTGCTTCAATTGTTTCAAAATTCCGAATTTCTGTACATCTCGGATAACGTGCACCATATTTATCTTTCAGTTTTTGATACCAATCAATCGTGTATTCAACAAGATGAGCTAAATGAAAATCAATTTGTTTAAGCTGTTCCCGAATAGAAGTAATTTCATCTTCCGCTTTTTCGACACTAAATTTTAGAAAACGCTTTGTCTTGATCTCAAACAGGCGAATAATATCTTCATTTGTCACCTCCCTGACAAAGTTGGCTGTGAACGGCGCTAATCGCGCACGGACATGATTAATAGCATCATCAATAGTTGCACTTTCTTCAAATGGTTTGTCTTTATAAATCCGCTCATGAATGAAAATCATTTCCAGTGATGCAAAATGTAAAGCCTCCAATAATTCGCTCCGTTCGATTTCTAACTCCAGTTTCAACAAGGACTTTGTGTGAACAACGCTTTGCTGCAGTAGATGAGTGACATTAATAAAATAAGGCTTATTATCTTTGATGACGCAGCAATTTGGAGATATGCTGCGTTCGCATTCTGTAAAAGCATACAACGCATCAATGGTTTTATCAGATGAAACACCTGGTTGTAAATAGATTACAATTTCTGCTTTTTGTGCTGTATTATCATCTACCTTACGAATCTTTATTTTCCCTTTCTCATTGGCCTTCAAAATTGATTCGATTAATTTAGAGGTATTGGCTCCAAACGGTATATCATTAATAACCAAAGTTTTATTGTCTATTTTATTGATTTTAGCCCTGACTTTGACAGTTCCTCCTCGTTCTCCGTCATTATATTTGGACACATCGACATAACCGCCAGTTTGAAAATCGGGATAAAGAATAAATGGTTCGTTTTTCAAGTATGCTATCGAAGCGTCAAGCAATTCATTGAAATTATGTGGCAGAATCTTCACATTTAAACCAACAGCAATCCCTTCGACTCCTTGTGCCAGCAATAATGGAAATTTTGCAGGAAGCGCTACCGGTTCTTTGTTCCGGCCATCATACGACAGTTTCCAGACGGTAGTTTTTGGATTAAATAAAACTTCGAGAGCAAATTTTGAAAGTTTTGCCTCAATATATCGAGGAGCTGCAGCTCCATCACCTGTTAAAATATTTCCCCAGTTACCTTGACAATCAACCAGTAAATCCTTCTGTCCTAATTGCACCAATGCATCACCAATAGAGGCATCTCCATGTGGATGGAATTGCATGGTATGTCCTACAATATTAGCTACTTTATTATACCGTCCATCATCCATACGCTTCATGGAATGGAGAATTCTCCGTTGAACAGGTTTCAGCCCATCATAAATATGCGGGACAGCTCGTTCCAAAATAACATACGAAGCGTAGTCAAGAAACCAGTTCTGGTACATTCCAGACAAATGGTGTTTAATCTGATCATCATGTGGGTTAGGAATATGATAATCAGAATGAGCTTTTGATGATTCAATAATAGATTGACCATCAATATTATTATCTGAAGAGTTATCTAAAACCTCTTCGGTTAAGTCGTCAGAGAATGTATCGTTATTATCGTCCATATTATCTCAAATATCTTTGCTTCTTTCCAAATCGTTTATCATTACGCCCACACTTTAAGAACCTTAGGTAACACTTTTATTTTCAGCTTCTTTCCCATCATACCTGGTTCGCCATCAAAATGCACATAATCAGGATTTTTCCTTTCTACTTTTAATGTTTTACATTTGAAAGTCTCTACATATCGGGTCTTATCCAGTTGCCTTGCAAGTAAATGTAAACTGATTTTAGGTGCTTCGTAAATTGGAAACTCCGACATCACAACTACATCCAAAAGTCCATCATCAATAGAAGCATTCGGAGCTATAATCACGTTATTGCCCCATTGGGCTGCATTGGCAAAAGTAATTAAAAATGCCTTTCGTTCGATCGTTTCTTGTCCGTCAATTGTTAATTTATACCTTTGTGGCTTATAATCAAAATATTGAAAAATGACCTCGCCTACATACACCACCGGACCTCGCCTTCCAGCTTCAGCAAAACGATTGGCTATATAAGCATCATAGCCTACTCCTGCAGTACAAAAAAACGGAGTATCATTTAACATACAGCCATCAATAAGCATTTCGTGTCGTTTACTGATTTTTCTCAGTGCCACTGACGGTTGTCCTGACATTTTAAGATGCAATGCCAATCCATTGCCAGATCCGGCAGGAACGACTCCCAATGCAACAGATGTACCCAACAGCGCACTAGCAACCTCGTTAACTGTTCCGTCGCCGCCTATCGCTACCACTGCATCATAGCCTTCCTGAACATATTTTTTTGTTTGATAAAATCCGTCATTAGGAGCATTCGTGTTATAAAGTACTGTTTCATACTCGTTTTCAGGAAAATATTTTTGAATCAATCTCGGATATTGGGATTTTGAACGAACTCCTGATCTCGGATTAATGATAAAAGCGATCTTTTTCACTGCCTGTCAATTATTTATATCACATTAAATATGTTTTGTGTTTGCAAATCTCGTCTTGAATGATTTAGAAAGAACATTTTAATGATCAATCATACCATCCCTCATTGTAACAATACGATCTGATAAAGCTGAAACTTCTTTATCATGTGTTACAATAACAATTGTCAGGGAAAAACGATCGCGAACATCAAAAAACAACCGATGTAATTCCTCTTTATTCTTTGAATCCAAGCTTCCGGAAGGCTCGTCGGCCAATATAATAGATGGCCGGTTTATCAATGCTCTTGCAATAGCAACACGTTGCCGTTCACCTCCCGACATTTCATTTGGCTTGTGTTGTGCCCGCTCTTCTACATGAAGAAACTGGAGTAATTCTCTGGCTTCTGTTTCTGTTGTTTTATAGTTTTTCTTAGCAATCAAAGCAGGTAGCATTACATTTTCCAACGCTGAAAATTCCGGCAATAACTGAGGAATCTGAAATACAAACCCAATATGTTGATTACGAAAAAGAGAAAGTTTTTTCTGATCTAATGACTGTATCGGAATAGAATCAATAACTACTGAACCCGCATCTGGACGTTCCAATGTTCCCATAATGTGTAACAGCGTGGTCTTCCCTGCTCCACTTGGCCCCACAATGGAAACTATCTCGCTCTTATTCACTGAAAAATCAATTCCTTTAAGCACTTGCAACGATCCGAACCGTTTTGTAATGTTCTCTAATTGAATCATACAAACAACTTATAATCAAATATTTTACTTACTATAATGAAGAAATTTCAGACAAACAGGCTGAGCCAGTTTTATCACCTCATGCATAGAGGCCAATAAACCCGTTTCAGGGTTGCGTTTAAGAACAACCATGCTGTTGCCATATTGATTAGCAACAATCAAATATTTACCCGTCGGATCTAACGTGAAATTTCGAGGCCAGTTTATGTCATTCCTAATCCATTGTATTGGTTTCACATTTCCTGTGTGCTCATTAAAGGAGCATACCACAATGCTGTTATCTCCACGGTTTGAAGCATATAAGAAACGGCCATCAGTTGAAAAGTGGATTCCTGCAGCCCCGTTATAGCCTTTAAACTTAGCTGGCAAAGTTGAAATATTATGCACGATAACACCAAATGCACCGCTGGTATCTCTTCTTATAATAATGATCCGGCTTCCCAGCTCATTCACAACAGCCATCCATTTTGCATTTGGAGAAAAATCAATATGACGTGGGCCAACTCCTTTAGGAAGATCTATTTCACCAAATGGACGAAGTTTATTTTGTTCAATAGTGTAAATCAAAACTTTATCAGTTCCTAAATCAGCTGAATAGATAAAGCGACCTTTCGGATCCGGCAAAATACAATGGGCTCTTGGAACCCTCCCCCAATGATGGTCTACAGTTGCTAGGGAACCAATTGCCCCATTAGCTTCAATGGGATAAAACGTTACCAATCCACTACCATAACTGGCAGCTCCTAACCATCTCATCGGTTGTAATTCTGCGATATGACAACTAAGCCCACCTTTACCCGTTTGGCTGTTAATGTAATGCAAAGAATCCATATGGTCTATAGAAAATGAAGATAAACAATAAGTTGAATCCATTTCGCCAACCGACCAGATATATTTGTTATTTGCTGAAATTGCAATATAACTTGGATTTGTTATTTTGGCAACCAATTCAGGGGCATATAGTTTACCTGTTTGAGAATCAAACCAACTTCGATAAATTCCGTTGCTGCCTTGTCCTGTGTAGGTCCCGATAAATAATGGAATTTTCGTTTTAATCTGCGCATAACTTATGGTAAATGAGTTTACACATATAATCAATAAGAATCCAATCCAATAATTTCGTTTCATTGTAATTTCATGTTTGTGAAAGATATAAAGCCTCCTTATTTTGTACTAATAAAATGTATGGGTTTAAATGATATATGCAAATTCTCAAAGATGAATGTCCATATATCAGCTGCTTCATCAATGTATTTTGAAATTGGCTTGCCTGCTCCATGTCCAGCCATATGTTCAATATGAATTAAGACCGGATTTGACCCTTCTTGATCGGCTTGCAATGTGCTTATAAATTTGAATGAATGTGCGGGAACAACCCGATCATCGTGATCTCCGGTAGTTACAAAAGTAGCAGGATAGGCAACTCCCGGCCTGATATTTTGTAAAGGAGAGTATTTCAATAAATAATGAAACTGATCTTCATTATCGCTTGTCCCATAATCACTTGCCCAAGACCATCCAATAGTGAATTTTTGATAGCGTAACATGTCCATAACTCCTACCTGAGGAATCGCTACTTTGAACAAATCCGGACGTTGTGTCATACAGGCTCCAATCAGCAATCCGCCGTTTGAAGCTCCCTGAATCGCTAATTTTGAAGAAGATGTATATTTCTCTTTAATTAAATATTCTGCTGCAGCAATGAAATCATCAAATACATTTTGCTTATGAGATAATATACCTGCCTGATGCCATTTTTCACCAAACTCTCCACCCCCGCGAATATTTGCCGTCACCCAAATGCCTCCATTTTTAAGAAATAGCATACGACTGGCACTAAAAGTAGGAGTAATACTGATATTAAACCCGCCATAACCATAGAGTAATAATGGATTTTCCCCGTTTCGTATCAAATTTTTATTGTGAACAATAAACATGGGCACTCTGGTACCATCTTTCGAAGTGTAGAAGATTTGATCTGTGACAAAGTCCGAAGTAGTAAATGGCAGTTTTGTGGAATAAATTAATTGCGGCACTGCCATATTATCTATGGGGAGTTTGTAGATATTATCAGCACAGGTAAAAGAGGTATAATCATAAAACAAAACTTTATCTTTTTGTTTCCCGCTAAGCGAGGTGACCGTACCCATACCAGGCAAAGATATCTTCTTGTCGAAAATCCCATTGGTCTGGTATAACAACAATTCATTATAAGCATTATGTAAATAAAGTACCACTAGTTTGTGATCTACTATTGTGGCTTGTTGTAACACATCTGTTTTTTCCGGTATCAATGTTGAAACTTTCCAATCTGCTGTATTGACTTTGATAATTTGATAATTAGGAGCTTCAGCATTAGTTTTCACAATTAAATCATCTCCTATGTTATCAATAACAGCATAATCGTGATCGAAACCGGAGACAAAAACATGCAGCGGAGTATGGAGACCTTTTCGTAAATTACCAACTATCAAATTATTACCACTTGACGCGTCTGCACCATAAATGAATATAAAATGTTCGTCAGCAGTTGTTTGTGCCGAAAAAGTACGCAGTGGATGCTGGCTGTCCTGATAAATTAAAATATCTGCGCTTTGAGGTGTTCCTAATTGATGATAATAAATCTTTTGAAATTGATTTTGTTGTGTTAATACATTTCCGGTCGGAGCATCATAACAACTATAAAAAAAACCGTTTTTGTACCATGCAATATCTGAAAATTTTACCCATTTCAACACATCCGGTAACTGCTTGCCATCTATTGTCATAACTCTGATTTCTGTCCAGTCAGAACCTCCTGTAGCAAGAGCATAAGCAATATACCGATTATCATTTGAAACAGCCCATGTATTCAACGCTACAGTACCAGTTTTCGATAAAATGTTTGGATCCAATAATAACGTTTCTTTGTCTGTTTTACTATCCTGCTTGTATAAAACAGATTGATTCTGAATCCCATTGTTCTTAAATAACAAGTAATTATCTCCGGCTTTTACAGGAACGCTTTGCCTGGGATAATTCCACATTTGCGTCAGGTCCTTTTTTATCGCTTTGCGAAAAGGAATTGTATCCAGATAAGAATCTGTCAGAGCATTCTGTTTCTTAATCCAATTAGATGTAGCTAAGGAATTTTCATTTTCCAACCAACGATATGGGTCGGCAACTTTTGTGCCAAAATAATCATCCACCGTATCGCATTTTGGTGTTTCAGGATAACGTATGGTTTGTGATGATAAAAATGACGATGTTGATAAACACATTGTAATAAACAAAAAAGAACGCAGGTGTTTCATGAGTTTTGTTTTAAGTGTTATTGAAAAGCTATTCAATAAACATAGCTAGTTCCGTCCTTAAAAATAAGTCACTTCCTTATCATAAATCGCTGTAAGTAAGTTATTCGCTAAACGACTGGCTCCTAACCGAAATAGTTGGTTGTTAAGCCATTCATTCCCCAATATTTCTTTTACAATAGTATAATAAACTATCGCATCGGCAGGGGTAACAATCCCACCAGCAGGTTTAAACCCAACTTTTCGACCAGTTTTTTGATAAAATTCTTTGATCGCAGTGCACATAACGTAAGCGGCTTCAGGAGTAGAGGCAGGATTTGTTTTTCCTGTCGATGTTTTAATAAAATCAGCCCCTGCTTCCATTGCCAATAAAGAGGCTTTTTTGATTTCTGCAGCCTGTTTTAAGGTTCCGGTTTCTAAAATCACTTTCAAATGGGCATGTCGGCAAGCTGCTTTAATTTCAACCAGTTCGTCAAAAACATCTTCGTATTGTTTGTTCAGAAAAGCACCTACGGAAATGACAACATCAATCTCAGATGCTCCTTCATGAACTGCCAATGAAGTTTCAGCGACTTTGACTTCCACAAATGTTTGAGATGACGGAAATCCTGCCGATACAGCGGCTACAAGCACAGGAACTGTTAAAGTATCATGGACAACGCCAGCAAAATTAGGATATACGCATATAGCCGCCACAGAAGGAATATCGGGAAATATGATTGAAAAAGCATTCACTTTTTCGACCATATTTCGAATATTCGTTACATTATCAGCAGTATTCAGAGATGTTAAATCAATAGAATTAAAACATTGCTTGTATATCTCTGGAGGAGTATTTACTTGAGATTTTTCTTCTAATAGCCGTGCTGTCAATTCTGCAATTTCTTTGTCGTTTAACTCGACATCATAACCCTGAAAAAAGGCATTAAAATCTTTCATGAAATAATAATTTGTTATTAAAGATGCATGACGCAAATTACAAATAAGTTTGTGTTTTGCTGAATATCTGACTCTTATAATAAAAAAGTAAAGGGATTCTTTTGAAGCCCTTTTTATTCTTGTTTTTTTACATAGCTTGCAAAGATATTACTTTTTCATCAGAAAATATCCTTTGTTTTCGTAACAGAAACAGTTCCATGAAGCTTTTTGTATCTGATTTTAGCAGGTATTTTTCTGAACATTTATCGGTTATCTCAATAAAAAATGTACTTTTGCAACACATATCGTTTTGAATTATCACTCATATAGCGTTGATGGTTTTAAACTGCAATATTTTACTCACAACTATTCCCATTAAGTCCGATGAGCAATAACCTTTTTATTAAAAAATCAATTGCCCAATTGATTGAACAGTCAGAAAACCATAACACATTACGTCGACATTTAAGTGCAACGAATTTAGTTCTATTAGGCATAGGAGCCGTCATTGGAGCTGGTATTTTTGTATTAACGGGAACAGCTGCTGAAATGCATGCCGGACCAGCAATTGCACTCTCATTTATATTATCAGCCTTAGGAAGCCTTTTTGCTGGACTCTGCTATGCCGAATTTGCTTCCATGATTCCTGTCTCCGGAAGTGCATATACATATGGGTATGCTACTATGGGTGAATTCATTGCCTGGATAATTGGTTGGGATTTGATTTTAGAATATCTGTTTGGATCTGCCACTGTCGCAGTTGGGTGGTCCGGTTATGTAATCAGCTTTTTGCAAGATTTCGGAATTACCTTACCTGCTTCGATAGCCCAAAGTCCATTTCTCTATGATTCAACAGGATGGCATCATAGTGGTGCTATTATCAACTTTCCGGCTATGTTTATAATAGGATTGATGACAACGCTATTGGTAATCGGCATTAAAGAATCAGCAAAGGTCAACAACATCATTGTTCTTATTAAAGTAACCGTTATATTGCTTTTTGTAGGATTTGGCATCAGCCATATACATATGCAAAACTGGACACCATTCATCCCTAAAAACACCGGCACGTGGGGACAATATGGTTTTTCGGGAATTTTGACAGGAGCTGCTGTTGTATTTTTTGCTTACATTGGGTTCGATGCAATTTCCACTACAGCACAAGAAGCAAAAAATCCCAAACGGGATATGCCTATTGGTATTTTGGTCTCGTTGCTAATTTGTACTTTATTATATGTAGCCGTAAGCTTAACATTAACTGGGATTGTCAATTATCATAACTTAAACGTTCCTGCCCCAATTGCATTAGCTATTGACACAGCAGGGAAAAGCCTGATTTGGTTACGTCCGATTATTAAAATTGGTGCCATTGCAGGGTTAAGCTCTGTCGTATTGGTATTGTTATTAGGACAATCACGCATTTTTTTCACAATGGCTGGAGATGGCCTTTTATGGAAAAGTTTTGCAAAAACACATCCACGCTTCAAAACTCCACATATTACCACAATTGTAACTGGAAGCTTTGCCGCGTTATTCGCAGGTCTTTTTCCAATAGGACTTCTGGGAGAATTAGTCTCTATAGGAACTCTTTTAGCTTTTACGATTGTGTCCATTGGCGTTATTATTCTTCGGAAAAAAGAACCCGATGCACCAAGATCTTTTAAAACGCCATGGGTACCTGTTATTCCCATTTTGGGTGCTGGAGTTTGTCTGGCCCAAATGGCTTCCCTGCCTTTAGATACATGGTTACGTCTTATTCTATGGATGCTGATCGGTTTTATAATTTATTTCACTTATGGGCGTAAGCACAGTATTACCAGAAAATTATACGAAGCCGAAGAGGAGAAAATACATTAAAATAATATTTGAGGACATATTATCTGGCTCCAAAATAACCAGATTATTGCCATATAGTTATAATCCAAAAGATTCTAAGCGTATATTTAATCAAAAAGTTGCATATTTTACCTGATTCTTGCTCTTTGAAAGGAATACCACTGTAAATAGAACTTTTTTATAGAAACAAAGTCTATGGTTTATCTGAAAATACACAAAAAGCTACATGTAAGCGTTTTATAAATAAAAGAGCAGATAAAGTCCACATTGAATACAAATATCAAGAAAGCATACATTAAAGTCAATGGCGCACACAACACATTGATATATAATATATAAAAAGAAAAATATTTTTCACAACATTTTTTTCAATTGTGGTGATGGCGATGCTAAATTAATTTTTATACCTTTGCACGCACTAACCAAAAAACTATCATTATCGTGAGTCTACTTAGCGAAAAAATGTCTTTGTTTGATGCTCCTCAGAAGTATCAAGCTGCTGGGGTTTATCCCTATTTTCGTGCAATTGAATCTGATCAAGATACTGTTGTTACAATCCACGGCAAACCTGTCTTGATGTTTGGATCAAATAGTTATCTTGGGTTAACAAACCATCCCCGTATTAAGGAAGGTGCGATTAAAGCAATAGAAAAATATGGAACAGGATGTGCTGGTTCTCGTTTCCTAAATGGGACACTCGATATTCATCTCGAGTTGGAAGAAAGATTAGCCAAATTGGTTCATAAAGATGAAGCCTTAGTCTATGCTACTGGATTTTCTGTGAATTCAGGCGTCATTCCTTGTTTAGCTGGGAAGGATGATTATCTCCTTTATGACGAATTAGATCACGCATCAATTATTGAAGGTCGTCGGCTTTCGTTTGCTAATCAGCTTAAATATAAGCATAACGATATGGAATCGTTAGAACGCCAACTGAAGCGATGCGAATCTGATAAGATTAAACTAATCGTTGCAGATGGCGTTTTTAGTATGGAAGGAGACATAGCCAAACTACCGGAAATGGTTGATCTGGCTAAAAAATATGATGCTTCTATCATGATTGACGAAGCTCATTCATTGGGAGTCTTTGGACAAACGAGCGCAGGCATTTGTGAGCACTACGGCGTAACGGATGATGTGGATGTCATCATGGGCACATTTAGCAAATCTTTAGCAACAATCGGAGGTTTTGTAGCTGCTGATAAAAGCATTATCAATTATCTGAAACACAATTCGCGTACATTGATATTTAGCGCAAGTATCACTCCGGCTTCTACAGGATGCGTGCTTGCAGCACTTGACGTCATTGCCGAAGAGACTTGGCGTAAAGATCAACTATGGGCAAATACAGCAAGGGCTTTAGATGGATTTCGTAAAGCAGGCTTTGATATTGGCCATACCGAAACTCCAATTATACCTCTGTTTGTACGTGATAACGAAAAAACATTTATTCTTACCCGGAAACTAATGGATGACGGAATATTTGTAAATCCTGTAGTTTCGCCTGCTGTTCCACCAGAAGATACATTAATTCGGTTTTCATTAATGGCTACACACACATTCGAGCAAATTGATGAAGCTATTGCAAAAATAACACGGAATGCACAACTCTTAGGCATTATCCCATAATATACAAAAAATTAACGAACCTCATTATTTGACGATCTAAAATATGAGGTTCGTTGATTCAAAAACAACGTAGAAGGGCCTCTATATTTCAAAAAAACTACTATCTTTGCACGGCTTTTCAAACAACGCGGAAGTAGCTCAGTTGGTAGAGCATCAGCTTCCCAAGCTGAGGGTCGCGGGTTCGAGTCCCGTTTTCCGCTCCACTTAAATATACTAAGATGATTGAGAGAGTTTGATTCAATTCAGGCTCTCTTTTTATTTGATTTTGTCGTTAATTAGACTACTTCTTGTAGGTAAATGTTATAAAATTGTTAAATCCAAACAGAAAAGGATCGTTTTGGTCTAACATTTTCAAATAATCCTACTAAAATATTCAAGTTATGGCTACTTTTAAGGCAGTTGTCTAATTGAATAGAAAAAGACAAGATGGAACCTATGATGTAATAATCAAAGTTACCCATAATCGGAAAAACACTTCAATCCTCACTCCGTTTATGTAATTGAGTCCGACATCAAAAAGATGGATCCACTAAATCGAGAGTCTATTCGAAAAAAGCAGAAGATATAATAAAAAGTTACAGGCATCAGTGCGATAAAATTTATGCAAGACTTCCCCAAATGACTTTATCCGAACTTGTGGATTATATCATCAATAGAAAAGATGCACCTAATTGCATGTTTAATTTTATTCAATCAGGGCTATCAATAAAGGTTAAAAAAAGATACCGGCACACAAATGTGCTATGAAACCAGAATTAGTATCACGGTGTTAATTATCGCCATAGGTGCATTATTGCAATACCCTTAATTAAACGCATAGAGCGAGTATGCTCAATTACAGGCATCCTAAATAATGGGCATCGTTTATAATCTATTTCTAGTATTTATAAATATTTTTTGTAAGTGACTTTTGTTATTTGCTTACATTTTTACCAAGCCACTTTTTTTGCTTCAAAACTTTCTTTCGCGATCGTCCTTTAGCAATCGATAAAACTAATGTACATAATTAATAAAACACATCGATGAGGCACCGTAATAGAGGCGAATTAGTCAAATGCTTCAGAAATCTTTGCTATATTTGCTTCGTTCAATAATGATAAGTCAAAAGCCTTACTGTCCACTTTTCAATAAGCAAACTTTACTGTTTTTCAAACTGATTCGAAAAAGAGCAGCAACGGCAAAACCATACAGAGGGATGACCGGAAGAGAAATTCCTACATAACATTATGACTAAACAATAAATAATTAACTGATGAATAATTTCATTGTTTCTGCACGAAAATACCGTCCCACCACATTCGAATCAGTAGTAGGGCAATCGGCACTCACAGCCACACTGAAGAATGCCATCAAAACTAATCACTTGGCTCATGCTTACCTGTTTTGCGGGCCTCGTGGAGTAGGAAAAACATCATGTGCCCGTATTTTTGCAAAAACAATCAACTGCGAACATCTGACGCCTGAGTTTGAAGCTTGCAACGAATGCGAGTCATGCCGTACTTTCAACGAACAGCGTTCATACAACATTCACGAACTCGATGCTGCATCGAACAACTCCGTTGACGACATTCGTTCCCTTATTGATCAGGTACGTATTCCCCCCCAGATAGGTAATTATAGTGTATATATTATCGACGAGGTGCATATGCTATCACAGGCAGCGTTCAATGCATTTCTCAAAACGCTGGAAGAACCTCCTGCCCATGCTATTTTTATTTTGGCCACTACCGAAAAACATAAAATCATACCCACTATTCTTTCGCGTTGCCAAATTTATGATTTTGTACGCATCGGCATCAATGATATTGTAGAACATCTTGCCTCCATTGCTGAGAAGGAAGGTATCACAGCTGAACCTGAAGCCCTGAATGTCATTGCACAAAAAGCTGACGGAGGAATGCGTGACGCTCTTTCTATATTCGATCAGGTTGTTAGTTTCTGTAGCGGGAATATAACTTATCAAGCTGTAATCGAAAATCTGAATGTACTCGATTATGACTACTATTTCAGGTTGACCGATTGCTTTCTTAGCAATCGTGTAGCGGATGCATTGCTATTATTTAACGAAATTCTGAACAAGGGATTTGATGCTCAAAACTTTGTAACAGGTATGAGCGGCTATTTCCGTGACTTGTTGATGTGCAAAAATTCTGCAACTGTCCAATTGCTTGAAATGGGTAATGCTATCAGGGAGTTATACGTAAAGCAAGCGGCCCAATGCAATCCTGTTTTTTTGTTCGATGCATTGACACTCTCCAACGAATGTGATTTGAATTTTCGCACCAGTCGTAACAAAAGATTGCTCACCGAATTGCTACTGATCAGACTCTGTCAATGGAACGATAAAAAAAAAGTTGTGACTGATGAGACTGTTGAGCATAAATCCATCGAAAAGATTAGGGTATCCTCTCCTGCTCCTGCTCCAACGCTAAACAATACTCAACTACAGAATAATGTTGTTGCCACACAATACGTAACAACACATCCATCTTCGAGTATTGGACGCTATCAGGAACCAGTGCAAAAAAAGCAAGCTGTGGTGCCTCCCTCTATATCCATTCGGACAACCCCTCAGGAAATCACGCAAATGGTTACCGAAAATCAGGCAGGCGAATACAAAGTTAAACAACATGAACCTGTTAGCCCCGAAGCATTACAAAATGCATGGCTGAAGTTTGCCAACGACAAAATAGCCGATCAGATATATGCAAGAAACTATATGCTCAACCACCTGCCAACGTTAACAGGAAGCGACTCTATCCGTATGGTGTTTGATCAACCGATACAACAAAAGTCATTCAGTGAAATTTTCGACAACCTGAAAATCTATCTGCTGGAAGAGCTCCGCAATGACTTTCTGACATTTGAATTTGAATTGGATGAAACACAGCAAGATGACAATGCGCTATTTACTTCGCAGGACCGTTATACCTGGCTCCAGAAAAAAAACGATGCTTTAACCCATTTGCGTAAAACATTTAAACTAGAACTAGACTGATATTCGGCACGCAAAAGGATTACGTCATCGGATGGCTCAATTGAAATAAATTGCGTACATTTGTAGCCGGTTTAACGATTACATCGTTCCCATGACATTCAATTTAATTATATAAAAAGAATATTGTTATGATTGCCACACGAAGTTACGTATGCCTTTTAACAACACATTACATCATATGAAATATATATTTTTGCTATTTTCTGCATTAATTCTTATTATATTGGTCAATTCGTGCAATCCAGCTGAAACAATTTCATCAGGGACAAGTGCCGTTGTACAAACTCCAACCAATGATATCTTCCCCGTTATCACGGTACGCTGGAGTGGACGTATGGTTATTTGTAACAATAGCGCAAATGATTATACCTCTTATCAGTGGTATTTGAACAATCAGGCAATTCAGGGTGCTACAGCCCAGTATTACTATGATTCAACTGGTTTGAACGGTGCTTATTATGTAGTAGTAACAACATTGAAAGGCACGAAATTACAATCCGATTCAGTGTCAGTACATACCACACCCTGATAACTTAAGAGATTATCAGATTGTTTTATAAATAAACAGCATCATCCTTTTTGTACATAACTTATTTTTCTTCTTTATATAATGAAAAGACCACTTTTTATATGGTTATTGTTAGGAGTTTCGCTTGCGCTATTTGCGCAGAAAGGGACTTATTTGAAAGGATTTGAAATAAACGGGTCTGCTTCGTTGGGAGTAAATGCACTCAGTTATTTGAATACAGGCGGAAATCGTGCTGATGGTCCGGGTATGGGGCTAGGCATAGGTGTCGCTTTTTTCAAGAATGAACACTGGGGGCTTTCCACCGGACTTAATTTTACCAACTACACCTCGTTTGCTTCTTTTGCAAACAACTACACATTTACAAACTACACGGTCGACAGCGATGGACAACCATGCAATGTCAACTTCAAACTCAACAACACAAAAGAAGTAGATGTAGCATATCAAATGTCTATTCCTTTAATGGTCAATTACCGTTATTATCTACCCACAGGCAACGCCCTCTTTGCAGCGGGTGGACTAAAGGTCTCCTTTCCGCTCGGATCAACCTACCGCGTGACTTCAGGTAACGTAACCACAACCGGCTACTATCCTGACCTGAACGCAACCATCAGTAATATTCCTGAATTGGGCTTCACGTCAAATGACATCAAGGGTCTACATGGAACAACTTCATTCAAAAGTACTTATATGGCTTCGTTCGAAATTGGTTATCTGTTAAGGCGCCAGAAAAATTCATTCCTAACGTTCAGCCTATACGGTGATCTTGGACTAAATAATTTACGCCGTACTTATACCAGTACCCCATTGATGTACAATTATTATTTATACGGTGGGCTTCCCGGATCTGATCTTGTAAACCAGGTAAAACTCTATTCGGTGGGAATCAAAATAAGCTGGAACATTCACTTAAGCGGTGGCGGTGAATTGCCCACATTGCATGAAAAAAAATAATAAGAAAAACTATTCAACCAATTAATTAAGAACTATATATAGTGTTATCAACATGGGAAGAGCATTTGAATATAGGAAAGCACGAAAAATGAAAAGATGGGGTAATATGGCCCGCGTATTTACCAAACTGGGGAAGGAAATCTCAATTGCAGTTAAAGCGGGTGGTCCTGATCCGAACAATAACCCCAGACTACGAGCATTAATTCAAAATGCAAAGGCTGAAAATATGCCCAAGGAAAATGTGGAACGCGCTATAAAAAAAGCTATTTCTAAGGATGAAGCTGACTACAAAGAAATGGTATATGAAGGATATGCTCCACATGGTATTGCCATCGTTGTAGAAACAGCTACCGATAATGCCACCCGGACTGTGGCAAACGTACGGAGTCATTTTAATAAACTGGGTGGTTCCTTAGGAACAACAGGCAGCCTTGCCTTTTTGTTCGAAAGGAAAAGTGTATTCCGTGTAGCTGCTAAAACTGATATCAATCTCGAAAATATTGAATTGGAATTGATTGACTACGGTGTTGACGAAGTGTTCGAAGAAGACGATAATCTCGTCTTATACGGCGAATTCGAATCTTTCAACAAGATTCAGAAATGGCTCGAAGAAAATCAGTTTGAAATTATCAATGCTGAATTCGAACGTATCCCCAACGAAACAAAAGAACTTACAGAAGAAGAACAGGCTCAGGTGATGAAACTGATTGAACGTCTCGAAGAAGACGAAGATGTTCAGAATGTTTATCACAACATGAAAGAATCATAATCTTACAAAACACTAGATTATAGGAAATTAACGAGAATGTGTCGTTTTCGCTTTATAATTTTACTTTTGACCATCGGATGGCTGGTGCAAGCACAATCCGGCTCACTCGTACACAATGAACATAAATTACATATCTTGTTTGATCATTTATATAACGCGAAAACAGATACACAACGTCAGTCTATAAATGACTCTATTTGCCGACAATTCAACTCAATACTATCACTTCCATCATCATTTGACTACCCTTTCGATTCATTGCAATATGCAGGGAAAGTGTATTCAACAGATCAGAAATTACGCATTTACACTTGGAATTATATCATACAATCCGGTGACTATCATTTCAATTGTTTCATTCAACGCCAGCAGGATAACGCTATATTTCGGCTGATACAAAATTCTCGTGTCTATCTGCCACAAGAAACTGGGATCATTCTGCCGTACAATTGGTACGGAGCCTTATATTATGAGGCAATTCCAATCAAAAATCACAGGAAGACAGATTATGTGCTTTTAGGCTGGTCCCGTTATTCTGCAGAAGTAAACTTCAAAACGATTGATATTTTATCATTTGAAGATAATCAGGTTCATTTGGGTAACCCATTTATTCAACGGAAAAATATCATGCTCTCCAGAGTCATCATCCCCTATTCATCACGCTATGCTCTGACGTTACAATATGATGCAAAAAAGAAAATGATTCTTTTCAATCATCTCAGTTCTCAGCAAAATACTATGTTAGTTCCTGATGAAAATTTTTCAGCCTGCATAATTACCAAATCAGGATTGAAATTCAAAGATGATCTTCCGCTGAAAGATCACGAGATACCACATGCTCATGCTCACTTCGAAGCCTCTAATTCTGTAGAATAATCTCGGGCATAGGCCTTTTTCATTATCAAAGCATTGTTGTTTCAGATAAAATGAGTATCTTTGCAGTTCATTTAGGCGCAACCGCTGGTAGTATAGAGAGAACTGTTATTGTTGCGGCTACTTACTTAATTAAATAATTGACACAAATGGATTTAGTTAAAGTTGCAGAACAAGCATTTGCAGTTGAACGTGAACTTCCAGCATTCAAAAGTGGTGATACGATTACCGTAGCTTACCGCATTATTGAAGGGAACAAAGAACGTATTCAGCTGTACAAAGGAGTAGTAATTAAAATTGCAGGACATGGAAACAAAAAGCGTTTCACAGTTCGTAAGATGTCTGACAATGTAGGCGTTGAGCGGATATTTCCCATGGATTCTCCCTATATTGAAAGTATTACTCTGAATAAAGTAGGAAAAGTACGCAGAGCAAAACTCTATTACTTGCGTAGTTTGACAGGTAAAAAGGCTCGCATTAAAGAAAAACGAATCTAAAAAAGATAGATTGACATCAGTTCTTCAAAAAAGGAAGCTCATAGAGTTTCCTTTTTTTGAATACACTCATCAGAATCCATCCACTATCAGCAACTAGGCGATGACTTTATGAATTTAGTTATTGATCAGGGTAACACATCAACCAAGATTGCTGTTTTTGACCAAACATCGATACTTGAGGAAACATCCGGAGTAATGCCTGATGTAAAAGACATGGTAGCATTATTGGATAAATTCCCCATTAATCAGGTTGCAGTGTGTTCTGTCGCCGGATTCTCAAAATCAATTTTAGAATTGTTTTACCAAAGGAATCTCCATCATATTATTCTGACACAGGAAACACCCATACCTCTTGTCAATCATTACCAAACACCTGCAACGTTAGGCGTTGATCGCATTGCGGCAGCCGTCGGGGCAAATTTCATTAAGCCTAACAACAATTTATTGATCATTGACATGGGAACGGCAATCACATATGATGTTGTTTCGAAAGATAATGCTTTTGTAGGCGGTAATATTTCCATTGGATTACAAAGCCGTTTCCGGGCATTAAAGGATTATACACATCAACTTCCGTTACTTCATCCGACAACTAAGTGGACTAATTTTATTGGCCAATCGACAGAAAAAGCGATCATGGCTGGTATCATGTATGGAGTTTTATTTGAGATGGAAGGCTTTATTTCCACAATAGAAGAAAAGTATGATTCACTTTCTGTTTTTTTAACGGGTGGCGATTCAATTTACTTTGAAAGCAGCTTAAAAAAGCCCATCTTTGCAGTGAAAAATTTAGTATTAGTAGGCCTTAACCGAATATTAGACCATAATGCAATTTAAAAGAATCGTTTGGGCACTTGCTGCCTCATTTATTTGCCTCACTTTATCGGCACAAAACAATACAAATTCCCCATATTCACGCTATGGATATGGTGAATTACGTGATCTTGGCTTTGGAAAAAGTCAGGCTATGGGAGGAATTGGTATCGGTTTGAGAGATCATACCACTATCAATCCTGCTAACCCGGCTTCCTATTCTGCCATGGACTCTCTAACATTTCTGTTTGACTTTGGCGTTTCCGGAGTCAAATCAAGCTTTTCAGAAGCCGGTACACATGCTTCTACTTTCAACGGAGGGTTAGATTATGTGGCTTTCCAATTTCCGTTGGCGAAGTGGATGGCTGCTGGTATCGGACTAGTCCCCTATTCTGTTGCAGGGTATAATTTTACAACCCAGGGGCGACTGAAAAGTATTACAGGTACCGCCCAGGATCTGCCCGGTCGTACCGACACAGTGCTTTATCTTCAGTCTTTCAATGGGAATGGAAGTATATCGCAATTGTATGGTGGAATCTCTGTCAAGCTAGGAAAGCATCTGGCATTAGGGGTTAATGCAAATTATCTCTTTGGTAGCAACAATTACTATAAGTCTTTATCGATTGCCGATTCATCAGATGCAAGTCATACCTTCACGTCAACAGCACAGTCGCTTAGCCTGCATGTCAGCACATTAAGTCTGCGGTACGGCCTTCAATACACTACAAACATAGGGAAAGTTGATGGATTGACAATCGGAGCGATGTTTGAGCCCAAAGTAGGTATGCATGGCCATTATACAGAAAATACCTATGGGATAGATACCGTTACTATTGCAAATGCAGAAAGTTCCAATTATTTTGAAACTCCAACACAATTTGGATTTGGTGCTACATATATGCATGATAATAGAATCACGCTTGGTGCTGATTTCTTAATGCAGCAATGGGCGAATTCCAAATACTTTGGTAAAACTGATTCATTGAAAAACAGAATAAAATTCTCTTTGGGAGGTGAATACATAAACAATCCTTACGGACAGTCATATTGGCAACGTATGAGATTCCGTTTCGGAGCTAACTATTCCACATCTTATATCAATGTCAATGGATATTCACCAACAATGATGAGCATTTCATGTGGTTTTGGATTCCCGTTGAGAACTTCCCGATCTATTGTAAATACAACGTTTGAGTATGGCATTATAGGCAAATCAAGTCCGACAACTTTACGGGAGAATTACTTCCGATTCTCGCTTGATTTAACTCTGGACGAACTTTGGTTCTTTAAACGTGAATTATAATTTGATGAGATTTCAGTTGCACAAAGAGCGGCTCTCTTCTCCGCGAATAAAAAGGAAAAACATAACAACTGCCTTCTGGGTGGTTGTTTTGTGCTTTATGGCAGCTTGTTCGGACATCCATCCAAAGACAGTGGACATATCTGTTAACCGAAATAAACTACCAAGTTTAATCGAAACGCGCGTAACAACGTTAATTTCTGACTCAGGAATCACCAGATATCGTATCACGACTCCAATATGGTATGTATACGACAGAGCATCAATGCCTTATTGGTATTTTCCTAAAGGAATTATTTTACAGCGTTTTGATAAAAATTATCATGTAGACGGATCAATCCGATGCGACAGCGCACGTTACTTTATCGGTCAGCAACTCTGGCAATTAGATGGGAAAGTAAAAGCGCTGAACCTTCAGGGAGAAACATTCGAAACCCCCCAGCTGTTTTGGAGCCAGCATGATCAACGCATTTATTCCGATTCTTTAATACGGGTTACGCAGTCAAGCAAAATTATTATCGGTATTGGTTTTGATTCAAACCAATCATTGACAAAATACACGATACGCAGTCCGGAAGGAATTATTCCGGTGAGCCCAGTTGCTAATGCTTCTACTGCTCCAAAAGCTGCTTCCGATACAAAACAGGTAACAAAAACACCCACACCGATTCATGCAAAATAGTTCACTATGTGGCTTTATTTGTTGATATTAATAGCCTTTCTATTTGCAGCCTTTTTCTCAGGCATGGAAATTGCCTTGATCTCTGCAAGTCAATTACGTTTTGAATTGGAAAAAAGACCCTATCGTTTTTCATCTATTTTGTTATCATTTCTTTTTCATCATCAGGAACAATTTATTGTCACAACATTGGTTGGTAACACCATTGCCATTGTAATTTTCACTAGCAAGTTAGCCGAAATTACAACACCATTTTTTACTTTTACCCACAGTGACATCTTCATTACACTCATTCAAACACTGGTTGCTTCAACTTTCTTATTAATATTTGGCGAATACTTACCGAAAGTCATTAGCCGGTCAAATCCAAATCTATTTTTAAGGTCTTTCTCCATTTTGTTCGGGCTATTTTATGTTATATTATATCCCCTTGTCTGGATTATTATTCAACTATATAAGCTTATATTCGGTCTTTTACACATATCTATCCATCATAAACCCATATCTTCATTTTCACGTGTTGATTTTGATTATTTGGTGCAGGAAAATATAAACCAACAAATTGAAAAAGAAGAAATCATTGATCCGGAAGAAGAAATCTTACAAAATGCGCTGGACTTTTCCTCCGTCAAACTACGTGATTGCATGGTGCCTCGAACAGAATTAATTGCAATCGACCAGCAGACAGCCACTACCGAACAATTAAAGCAACTGTTTATTGACACCGGGCATTCGAAGATTATTCTTTATCAAAATGATATTGATAATATTGTAGGATATATCCATTCCTCAGAAATGTTGAGACATCCTGAAATATGGAAAAATTATGTCAACAGTGTACCTATTGTCCCCGAAACTATGCCGGCTCATCATTTGATGAAGCTTCTGAATCAGATGCACAAAAGTCTGGCAGTTGTAGTAGACGAATTTGGTGGCACTGCTGGAATTGTGACACTGGAAGATATCCTAGAGGAGATCTTTGGTGAAATAGAAGATGAGCACGACAAAAATGCATTAGTCATGAAACAGATCGATGATACATCCTATATCTTATCTGCTCGTTTGGAAATTGAAACGGTAAATCATCAATTGCATCTTAACTTACCTGAATCAGAGATCTATATGACACTTGCAGGTCTCATTCTGCATTATCTCCAGCATTTACCAAAAGTGAATGAGGTTATTCAAATCGAAAGCTTTGAATTTCGAATTTTAAAAATGGGACAGAATCGGATTGAATTGGTCAAATTGCTTATCAATCCTTCTTCTCAAAAAAACTGAAATGTACATTCCCATAAGAACGTTCTTCCATAAAATTAGGATGGCTCTCAAAATGATTTTTTCTGGAATGTTCCAAAATAAACAATCCTCCTTCTTTCAGTATATTATTTTGAAAAATTAAATCCGGCAGAGCTGGCAATTCATTCATTGCATAAGGAGGATCGGCAAAAATAATATCGAACTGAGCGTGACGAGCCGATTTGACATACCGGAACACATCCATTCGAACAGGATACAGCGCACTTTTCATATTCAGTTCCTGTATTACGTGGTGAATAAACGTAAGATGCCTTTCGCTCATTTCAACCGCAGTGACATTTGGGACTCCTCTGGATACAAGTTCATAGCTAATGCTTCCTGTTCCTGCAAACAAATCTAAGGCAGAAATCGACTCCCATTCAAAGCGATTATTGAGCACATTAAACAGCGATTCTTTGGCAAAGTCTGTTGTTGGCCGTGCCGTAATATTAGTCGGGGGAGTAAATTTTCTCCCTTTAAAAGCTCCACTTATGATTCGCATAGGATATAATAAACCAAGTCAGTAAATGAATGATATAAATCTTCAGGGACGTCCGACGTCACCGGAATGGTAGATGGAAAGGGCAATACAGAAACCTTTTTCAGATATGTTCTGAGATAAAATATCTTTTCAGTAATAATCGTCTTATTCCCTGATAAATGTACCAAGGCAGACGAGCTTTCTAATTCAAATTGTTCAAACAAGCGCATTATCCAATACAATAAATCTTCCGGTGTAATTACTTTAAAATGATTTAATAATAAGATTTTTCCTCCGTCAGCTAACGCTACAAACATAATTTCGGGATAAAGGCCGATAACCATAACCGGCTGAAATGACCTTTTTGACAATTGATAAGCAGCACAAAGCAATGTAGAAGAGACATGGCAATATTTAATATCCGGCAAGAAATGATGCGCAAACTCATAAATTTTTTTAGGCACAAGGAAAAGACCTACCATGTCAAGATATTCCAAGTCAACATGTTCAAGAACAAAATCTTCTTTTAATTCATTGCAGAACTGGAATAGATCTTGTCTGTAGTCTTGATTAAAAAACGGACGCGGCACAAACAGGCTATCTTCCGAAAAAATAATTAGACTGGATTTGCCAAAACCATTGATGTCCCATTGATTCAATTCGGCCTCTATTTCCTTAAACGAATTATAAGTTCCCTGATTCCCAGCAACCAACAATTTAGTTTTTCTTTCCACAATAAACCATGCCCACATTACATGATCAATTTTCAAAATGAAATGATACAAATGAAGTGCATCTGATTGAAGTTTCGAAGGCAGATAACGTTCATGCATAATTTACGCAAAAAAAATGGCCCTGATGGACGGTTTGTAATGCAAAAGTAATAAAAAATCGTTTCCGTTTATGCTCTTTACACAAGCAGGCTGCACTATCGTTAGTAAATAATTTTTGAAAATGTCGTTTTTAATTAAATTGCAATTAGTGAGCTTATTATTATTTCATAAAAGAAGCGGTTAAACCAGTTTAAACGAGGAACAATAAAGAATAATTGGTATCTTTGGCACTAAAATCAATAAAAGTGAAGACACGTCGTCCCTCAAAATCAATAGAAATGTTACTGCTCACAATCGGGCTGTATCTATTTTTCATGGGATTTGCACAATTATCTTCTGCGAAAACGCCTGTAAAACACTTTCGCTCTAAAGCAAAAATTACGCTGGTAAAATATTGCCAGCACCCGACAAAAAAAATACCAATCCCAGTTCCTGCCACACACCCTCCTAAGGGAACACCACGGATAGTAAGTTCATCATCAGTAACATATCAATTTGATGTTTTCAATTATTATCTTTCATCTTGTGTCTTTGCAAAATTGACGCATGCTTCAAAAATCCGAACTATTTATCACTTGAGATCTGCTTACTCAGTATATCAGGTGATTCATTCCCTCCGAGCACCTCCGTTCATGGCATAATTGCCAAGAATCTGACATGTTTATTACGCATTTATTCATCTATTAAGCCATTAATAGATAGCAATACAGACAATATTCAAAGGTCAGTATAAACAAAAGATATGACATAGACTATCTTTGTTTGTAGTGGACTTTCCTCTTAGTAGATCAATATGTTTCTTACTATGGCAAAAGACAATGGGGACGAAAAACGGACAGTTTTTTAATTAGACACCCCCAAATGCCTCCGTATGCCTTTTTACGGAGGCATGTTTTATGGTACAACAAGGATTAATCACAACAAAACTTTGAGTATCTTTGTCCGAGATATAACACTAACAAGACCTCTCTGTCAAGATGAAGAAGAAAGAAATTTTCGGCGTTATTTTAGTATTTACTGCCTTACGGATATTGCTGGCATCGATGATGGGCTTGATGCCTCAAGATGCATATTATTTTTATTATAGCGATCACATAGCTCTCTCCTATTTTGATCATCCTCCTATGATCGCTTATATGTTGAGATTTTTCAGCATTATATTGGGGCACAGTGCGCTTTCACTTCATTTGGCAGATTTTCTGATAACATCTTTGACTTTATATGTTTTTTATTTGTTTCTAAAGGAAATATTAGAAGGAGAAACCTTACGTAAAGCTTTTATTTTAATAGCAACAACACCTTTGATGACAGTGCTTTGCATTAATAGTACGCCTGATGTTCCGTTGTTGTTGTTTTGGGCAATAAGCTTATTGTTAATGTATCGTGCTGTTATGCATCATCGGATTATTGATTGGATACTCGCAGGTATTGTTGTAGGACTAACATTTGACAGCAAATATACAGGACTCTTCCTTCCTGCCGGAATGGTTCTTTTCCTGCTGTTATCTCCTACACATCGTCGCAAATTAATTTCCTGGCAATTCTTATTGTTTGTTGTTTTCTGTTGTTTAGCCGTATCACCAGTAGCGATCTGGAACATAAACAATCATTTCATCTCATTCAAATATCAGTCCACACAACGGGCTTCAAGTATTGATTCATTTCATTTTCAACCTATATTGTTTTTGGGGAGTTTCGGATCCCAATTGTTTTTAGTCTTACCTGTGTTCTATCTGGTTATTTTTAAAGCAGGCTATTATCTACTGAAAAAATATTTCACACGCTCTCCAATAGATGACAAACAGCTTTTTGCCGCCTCGTTTTCACTTCCTGTTATCTTCTTTTTTACAGCTGTTTCCCTTTTTTACTGGGTAAAAATAAACTGGATGATGCCAGCATTTCTTTCCGCAGCCATCATAGCTGTAGTATATTTCAAAACATGGAAATCAATTCGTTGGCAAATTTGGATTTCTCTATTCATTCATCTTCTGGCAATTATTGAAATTGGATATATGGTCGTTCCGATTAATTCAGACGATACGTGGTGGGGATGGAAACAACTTGCAGGAAAAGTCAAAACATTGCAACACAGTCATCCCAATTATTTTGTATTTTCTGATGATTCATATAAAACAGCGGCTGAGCTCAATTTTTATCTACCAACGCATGTGTATGCCGGAAATCTGATTGCACAAGATGCATATCAGTTTGCGTTGAACGATACAGCATTAAATGCTTTATCCAGCCACAACGGGCTATACATTACTTCGTCGTTTAATCAACACAACAAATCGCTTAAAGGAAATGTCGAACCATACCTTTTGAAATATTTCAAAAAAGTGCAACCACTGGATTCAATTCTATTGAAAGATCATAACGGAAATATCAGACGAAGGTTTGCGGTATATGCATGCCAAGGATACATGCCTCCGGCTAAAGACCATCAGATTCCTGTGAAATAAATACGAAGATATTTTTTCAATGAATGGAAAGCAAAAACTTTTCAATTGCTTTGCGCACATTCAACGAAGATCCGCAGAAATTATTTGTCATAATCGAAAAGACATAGTCTTTATTATTGTGTTGCAAATAACCCGAATAACATAATACCCGCATAATAGAACCACTTTTCGCACGTACTTTACCTTCTAAAGGAGTATTAGCTAAAAAGTTACGCAATGTTCCATTTACTCCGGCAACAGGTAGAGAATTCAGTAACTGATTTCCATAAGGATTCTCAGTCCTCATATAAATCAACAAATGTACCAAAAAAGAAGGAGTAACACCATCAAATGGAGATAAACCGCACCCATCTTCCATAAACAAAGAAGTTGTATCAAACTGATGATTACTCCAAAACTGTTTTACCATATGCGTTGCCTCCTCGCGGGTAGCAACCGGGTAATCGATCAAAGCCAATCGCTTAAAAATATGTTCAGCAAATAAATTATTACTTTCAATATTCGTTTTATCAATAATAGTATTCAGATCAGGTGAATAATGAACATAAAACGTATGCCTTGAGCTAAGTAAATCAGGAAGAGTATCTGTAGGCGTACCTTTCACTGCAATCCCTTTTCGAGTTAATTCCCACGTAAAATAAGTTGCTAATGCTAAAGGAGGATTTGGCAAATCTCCTTTAACAACAAATGAGGCACGATTGGCAGGTATAGTTCCGGTTATAGTTCTTTGGTAGCTAAAAGGAGCACCATGCAAATAGCTGTCGTCGGCATTCACGGAAGAAGCCTTCAGATAATTATGAAAAATAATAGGATGAAACTCGGGAGCCACTGAGACAATGACAGGAGTAGAGCCCACACTTCCTGTACGAAACGTTAAACGACACATATTATCATCTAAAGATAAGCCATAATCGCCTGCTGCATAATAATTACCCATATCTTCCCAAACCCAGTTGGGAGGAATTACTTCTCGATCAAAAGCAGAGACATCAGCAACAATACGACCTTCAATAGCTTTAATACCAATATTTTTCACAGCATTTACCCACTGGTCAATAAAGTTTATGTCATCAAATTTTTCAGAACCAATAGTCGGATCCCCTGTCCCCACAATATAAATATTGCCATGTAAAATGCCGTCTCGATCAATATTGCCGTCATATTGCAGTGGCGTTTGAAATTTAAAATCCGGCCCCAGCAAATTTAACGCAGTAGCAGTAGTAATCAATTTTAAATTTGATCCCGGGAGTAATACTTTATTAGATTGATAATCAGCTATAATCTTATTGTTCTTTATCTCTTTCACAAGAACGCCTACATTTGCGCATGATAATTCCGGCGTTTTTAAAAAAACAGATAATGCATGCGATTCAGCCTGAATATTTTCCAACGACAAAGCAAGCAAAAGTAATGCAGAAAATAAGCGATAATGACGAGAAGTAAAAAAAAGGAGCATCTTATTCATGAATAGAAGCATTTAAAATCGTTTTTGCCTATACAGAATAAATTCCATCAATAATATACAGTCAAAACTATGAATCACTTATGATGGATAAACAAAACTCATGCAAAATTCAGGAAGAAACACGCATGAGTTAAAAAATTAAATAGTAATCAAAATATTACTATTAATAAATAACATGTCACTGGAAACCAACCAGTTGCACATCAAAAATAAGGGTAGAATATGCAGGAATATTCCCCATTGCTGTAGATCCATAGCCTAACGATTGAGGAATATAAATTTCAAAAGTAGAGCCGGTATTCATTTTCAACAAGGCTTCCTGAAATCCAGACACCAAACTCGAAACATACATAGACCGAGGGCTATTGACTAATGTAGTATCATTTACCGTTGTGTCAAAAACAGTACCATCGATAAGTTTCCCTGTGTAAAGTAATTGGACATAGCTTCCAGCATTGGGTTTTAATCCTACGCCTCTTGTAATGACTTTATATTGTAATCCAGTCGAGGTAGTCACGACATTTGCTTGGGTCTTATTATTATCTAGAAATTGTTGATTCAATTTTTGCCAGTTACCGGATTGACTATTACAAGCACCCACGATTAACGCAATAATAATAAGAAGAGGAAGAGCGTTCAGTTGTTTTGAGTTTAACATAAAAAAGAAATTTAGTCGTAATCAAACGTATATGTTATATTAGCGATCATTCCATTGTTTTGTAAATGATCGGTGAAAAACAGGCATCTTACGGCGCGGTCCCCATAATGTAAAATTCAAAGGAGCAGCACCAATATTTTTTATATTCGCAGGCAAAAGGTCAAACCAGAAACGTTTTCCTGTGATCAATCCAAATGCCTTCATGCTAATCTTTTCAACTAAAGGACGCGTAGTTCCTTCGACCACTTTGCGGCGATTAACAAGAAGTAATTTTGGCAATGGAATCCGAACCGGACAAACTTCTGCACATTTCTCGCACAAACTACAGGCAAAACTTAAATGCCCCATTTCTTTCATTCCCTTAAAAAAAGGAGTAATCACAGATCCGATAGGCCCGCTATATGTTGCATTATAAGTATATCCTCCAATCGTTTTATAAACAGGACAAGCATTTAAACAAGCCCCACATCGGATACAAGAAAGCACTTCAGCTACTTCATCATCTTCATATACCGCTGTACGTCCATTATCTAACAGGATGACAACCATTTCTTCAGGGCCATCTATTTCGCCTTGTTGGCGTGGTCCCGCAAAAATAGTATTATATGCGGTCACCTGTTGACCAGTCCCTAATGTTGCCAGTAAAGGTTGAAACAGACCCAATTGCCTCATTTCCGGTATTATCTTTTCAATACCTGCTATCACAATATGCAATTTCGGAAAAGAAGTGCTCATCAAAGCATTTCCTTCGTTTTCAGTCACTGCAACAGCACCTATATCTGCAATTAAAAAATTAGCACCCGTTACTCCAACATCTGCTGCAATGAATTTTTTACGTAACAAAGCACGAACGTATGCTGTAAGCTCTTCCGGTGAACTATCAATCGGAGTCTCAAATTTATCATGAAAAAGTGCAGCAATATCTTCTTTCGATTTATGCATTGCCGGAGTAACAATATGATAGGGACGTTCTCCTGCCACCTGCACTATAAATTCTCCTAAATCTGTTTCCACAGATTCACATCCAAGTTTTTGCACTACTTCATTCAAAGAGACTTCTTCTGTTGTCATTGATTTGCTTTTCACCAACAACTTTGCCTGATGCTCTGTCAAAATCTGATTTACATATAAAACAACTTCTTGTGCATTCATGGCCCAAAGTACCTTTGCTCCTCTTTGGGTTATATTTGTTTCAAATTGCAGCAAATATTCATCCCAGTGAGCCAACATAAAACGTTTAATATAAGCTGCACGATCTTTAGCCAGAGAGAGGTTTTCATATCTTTTATAACCTCGTTCTACTGCTAGATCATATCGTGAGATATTAAACTGTAACGTTTTGCGGTGCCGCTCATTAAAAGCAATTTTTGCAGCATCTTTATGAAATTGAGTGGTTGCTTTCAATGTTGTTTTCAAGATAGAGCCCGACAATTGTAAATCGGGGTCAAAGATAGTAAAAGTTTAAAGCTCACACAAAAAAATCCGGCCACTTCACAGTGGACCGGACTCCCATCTAACCAAAAACCAAAAAAATAATGAATGCGTGCCTTTTCACAAAGACTGACCATCTAAAAAGTTATGTGTAGATTTAATAGGTTGCATTCAAACCATCTTTATTTATAAACTAATGAGTAGACAGTATCGGCTCCTTTAAGATTTTTCACTTTAAGCATTAATTTCACCGGCAAAGTATTAATTAATTGCAAAGATCTGAGATCGAAAGAAATCACATTATGATACAGATTCTTTGAATTATCTCCGTAAGCATTATGCCTTAACTCTAAATTAATGTCGGCGTCTTGTCCAGCAACGATGGAAGGGATCTGAACCAAGCTAATAAAATGATTTGCGTTTGCTCCATAATAAGAATAAGCTATATTCAAAAAATGGCTTCCAATCCAACAATCAGACACGTTAACCGGGTCATTCCCCAAACTATCCTGCAATACATCAGAAAAACGCGTAATTTCTTTAGTTACAACATTAGTTGCATCATTCAACCGTATGGCATAATTATAATCACCATTAGCCTGATTCTTCCCTAAAATTGTATAGTTAATCAAGACACGTCCCAATTTAACTGGCTCAAATGTATTTACAACATTATCAACAGGATATAAAACAGTGTCATTATCCAATTTAAGTAGAAAATCTTTAGAAGAAACTACCTGTTCAACAGTAGCCAAACTTACCACACATTCATTGTATGATAAGCTATCTTCCTGACTACAAGATTCTAAAAATCCCAATAAAACAAAGAGCAATAATAAACTTTTCATTCACCATCTTATGTTCATACAATTTATTTATAAGATGAACGTTAGGAGAAAACGTTGCACGAAAAAAAATATTTTTGTTTTTTTATTATTGAAAGGCTTTCGGTTTAACTAAATCAAAACCTTGCTACGCTATGAATAATGTATAAATTTGTAGTTTTACTAAGAGATCCTTTTTATTTGATAGAAAAATTCAGATAGCGTATTGCAAAATGGGGGATCTTTTAATTTCAACTCAAAGAATACAAAATATAATTCAATGTATTATGAAACAACTAACTTATGATCCAAGCAACTATACCATAAAACACCTTTTTCTAATGCAAATATTTAAAGTTTCTTGGGGGATGCTCTTCTTGTTTTATTGCATGCAATCTGGTTATTGCGAAGGGACAAAATCTGTTTCGCCAAACGCTGATATGTGTACAGGTTTAGCTATATTACCTTCTCGAAATAATGGATCTTATTTACATTGCCCAGTAAGTAACAGAATCTATTTTCATATTAAAGATTACAACACAGAACGCTTTTTTTATGGGTTTAATTGGCAAAAATATGGCAGCGGATTAGTTGCCGCCAGCTATATCAAAGACTCCACTCTTCATTATAAATTTTATAGGAAAAGCCCTGGAAAAGCAAAAAACGTATATATGCTCATTTATGCTCCTGACGGAACACTAGCTCAAAGGCCTATTCTTTTGCCTTCTAATGGCATTGGTCATATTGATTCATACAATCAGGCGATAGAAGGGCCAGACATCAATAGATCTATGTCAAAAGGGTATAGGCCTTTGGTATTCAAACCAAAAATGAATGGTGAATATTGGATTGAGTTTTACATAAGTAATGATGGAGGACGTTCTTCAACATCAAAAAACGAATGGATATATTCTCCGTATTTTGATCTTACTGTAGCCACTTCTACTGGTAAAAAATTTAATGGAAGAGTACATTCAGCAAAATGGGGTCTTGTAGCAATAGACCCACGTACATTTGGCAACACTATCACAGCAGATGCATCACCAACATTTTATGCAATGACTTCAGACGGAGTAGTCTATCGCATCACATTTGAACAAGGATTTGAACCAATTGATTTTAATGTAGCAATGACAGCATATGGAGTGGTCGACAAAGGAAATTGGCTGGAAGATAGAATCTCACGTAACGACAAAATATCTCCAACATTTAATAATGGATTCCCAATTTTTTTAAACCTACCTGATTCAACTGTGTATTCTTTTGCCAAACCACCCAAAACTCCTTCTTTCGGAAATCCAGGTGTTATTGGTTGTTATCCAGGTCCCTATCTGATTCGTTTCATTTTGCAACAACCATCTGATTGCCGTCTGGTAATCCAACACACACCAGCAGATTCATTATCAAATAGAATTATTGAGATTCCAAACTGCAAGAAAGGATTAAATACCTATCTTTGGGATGGGCGAGACAATCACGGAAAAATTTTTCCTGAAAACTCAAAAATTGAATTAGTTGTTGTGGACAACATCGGTAGAGGTAATTTACCTATCTATGATGCTGAAATTAATAAGGGGGGGGTTAATATTGACTGTGTAGCTCCTGCTAAAACCAATCACATTCGCATATACTGGGACGATAGCCAACTTACATCTGTTGGATCTGATTTAAAAAATGATCAGGATAATCTCACAGGACCCGGTATTGATAACAGTATGTATGGATCTATTACTCCTTCACATGCATGGAACGGGAATGGAAATCCAATGCAATTCATTCCAGCACCGGCAGTGCAACAAAATGATTTAGATGACATTCAAGCCAATGATTTTGGGAATGTCCGAACTATCAATTCATGGTTTTGGGGAATATCTCTGCACGCTTCAACATGGACAAATGCATCTTGTATTTCTATTAATGGAAAAGTATCAGTAAAAAATATGAGTTTAGTTCATTTCACACAAAATCATCACACCAATATTTTTGTTACATTAATTGACCCGACTACGCTTAAGGTATTATCCTTTGTACAAGCCGATTCATCTGGGATTTATTCTTTAAAAGATTGTCCAATTAATGGCTTAGATATGCCTATTATTCTCACGTCAGAAGCCCAGGCTGTTGGATTCAATCCAACTGATACGCTACGCTTTTTTGATATCAGCAAACGAAATGTTATGCAAACTGTTTCTACGGCTTCATCATCTGTATTTAATATTAATTTTCAGCTGATACCTATTGATCATTCAATAAGCATAACAGGAATTGTGAAAAATTTCCAGACCTCTCTACCCTTCCCGAGTGCAACCGTTTTTATTTATAATCAATTAAACCATTTAATACAAATAGCAAAAACAAATAGTTATGGCGTTTTTAAAAGCTCATTCAAAATGCCATTCAACGGAAACATAAAAGTATTTGCCCCCCATTATTTAAGTGATTGCCTAGCATTAAAAATTGATTCAACAATTAAAGATAGCACCGTTGTTATTCCCCACCCTTTATTTTTGAGACCTTTTCAGGCTCATATTGGAAAGATCTTCTACAATTTCAATAAATGGGATATTCGTTCAGATGCCAAATTAACATTAGATTCGCTCGTAACAATATTAAAAAAATATCCCGTAAAAGTTGAAATTTATTCTTATTGTGATTCCCGTGGATCTAATGCATATAATAATGCTTTATCCAAACAGCGGGCCAATGCAGTTGCTAATTATTTAATTATGCATGGAATTAGTCATCAACAATTCATTTCTAAAGGATATGGCAAACATCATTTAATTTTCAAAGAAAAAAATGGCATTCCGCCTACCGAAGCACAACAACAAGAGAATCGTAGATCTGAATTTAAAATCATTAGGAATCGATATCTTAATCAGAATCAACTAATAAAACTTCATAATGGAAATCAATTTACATATAAGAAAGCCATAAAAAACTGGATTATCAGTTCAGAATTTAATTCAACGCCACAATATGAAATCAAATAACGCTTAACTCTTATAGAGCACAAGATACTGCCAATAATAAAACAGTTTTTGCCTATGACGATATCAACTCCACGTTCAATCTTTGACCTGAGCGCTTCAGGAATAATTCTAAACAGTGAATGGTCAAAAGCAACATATAAAGATTCCGCTGTCACATCTATTGTGATTAGCTCTATGTCACTTAAGCGTCGACAAATTTTTCCCAGTTCAAATCACAAATGCGCTACGGGTTATAATTAATATCTTGTTACGCATGTTTTCTGCATTCACCTCCTCATCTTCTCGGATAAGTTGTTGCTGATAATCATATACTTTGGCCTTTAGGGTGTCAAGATAAGCATTAACGGCTTTGGCTTCTGCCGTAGTGCCTTTCATACGGTTGCCTTCGACAGACCATTTGTCGGGATGGGTGTAACGTTTGGTTGACAGTTCGATACGCTCGCCATCAACTGTAACTCTTAGATAAATGGGGATTAATCCTTCTGTTGTTGTTTTTGCTCTCTTTGCATAAAAGAGAATGGAAAGCTTGGCATTCATTAGTGGTAACCTTTTAGAATGTTCAAAAATAGTTGTTCTTTAACTCTCATACAAGATGTTCAATGATTGAACTACTTGATTATGAATAATTTTTGAATAAATCGGTTACCCGGAACTTGTAAATCTTTGGGTACCCGAATGGATCTCCTAAAGATTGATGAAAATTGAATATTTTGACTATTCCCGAAAAACAAAAAAGCTCGTAAATCATTGATTTTACGAGCTATAAGCATTTTTTGAAATTGTAATTGCGGAAAGTGAGGGATTCGAACCCCCGGTACCCCGAAGGGTACAACAGATTTCGAGTCTGCCCCGTTCGACCACTCTGGCAACTTTCCTTACGTTTAACAAAAAGCGTTACAAAGGTACTATTTTTTATCACTCTAACAACTCTTGCCGGTAAAAAACAGAATGAATCAGCTTTTGATTCCTGATATTCTGAATCAAATGAAACTACAAGCTTTCATTGTACGTTTTCAAAACCTTGATTAACAAATTATTTTCATCAGGAGATCCAACAGTGATGCGCAAACAACCTTCGCACAAAATCACATTGGTGCGATTGCGCACTACAATGCTCTTTTCGACTAAGTAGCTATAAACAGCATTGGCATCATGCACTTTAACCAAAACAAAATTCGCAGACGATGGATAAATTGTTTTCACATATGCAATTTTGAGTAAATCACTGATCAAGCGTTCGCGTTCTTTGAGCAACAATTCAACCCAGGCGCGTTTACGCGATTCAAACTGCAAGTGTTCCAATACCAGATCCTGTGTCAAAATATTTACATTGTAGGGATACTTCACCTTATTAAACAAAAGGATAATTTCAGGCGAAGCAAAAGCCATCCCCAGGCGTACTCCTGCTAATCCCCAGGCTTTCGAAAAAGTTTGCAATACAATAAGATTAGGAAAATGCCGAAGCTGTTCAATCCAGCTTGTTTCGGGGGAGAAATCAATATAAGCTTCATCAATGACCACAATCCCTCCAAAATTTTCCAGCACATGCAATACTTCATGACGATCCAGTAAATTGCCACTTGGATTGTTTGGGGAACAAAGAAAAATCACTTTTGTGTGATCATCCGTAGCCGCAAGTAATTTTTTGGCATTCAATGTAAAATCGTCATTTAAATGTACTTTGCGGTATTCTATCTGATTAATATCAGCACTGACTTCATACATCCCATAAGTTGGAGCAATGGCTACCACATTGTCCTGTGCCGGTTCACAAAAGACACGAAAAACCAAATCAATAGCTTCATCGCTTCCATTTCCCAAAAAAACATGTGTTGAAGGAACCTTCTTTTTCGCCGTAATTGATTCTTTCAGTTTCCATTGCAAAGGATCAGGATATCGGTTATAAGGATTATTAAACGGATTTTCGTTGGCATCGAGAAAAGCCGAAGCTTCGCCATGAAACTCATCGCGTGCACACGAATAGGGCTTCAATGCTAAAATGTTCTTTCGAACCAATGATGTTAGATCTGCCATAATATATTAAACGTTAGAATAGTCTCAAAACATTTATTGCGAGTAAAATCAGAAGATGGCACGATAAATATGACAATAGGGCGTTGTGCCTTTGTGGTCATAATAATCCTGATGATAATCTTCCGCCGGCCAAAATGTCTCAGCAGGGCGTAACGCTGTGGCTACCTTATATCCCTTGTCATTTAAAATGCGGATATACTTTTCAGCAATCGCTTTTTGTGCGTCATCTGCATAAAAAATAGCAGAAAGATATTGAGAACCGATATCCGGCCCTTGCCCATCAGTTTGCGTGAAGTCATGTGTCTCAAAAAAGAGCTTTACCAACTCCTCATAGCTTGTCTGCAAAGGATCAAACATAACTTCCGTGGTTTCCAAATGGCCTGTAGTACCTGTGCATACCTGTGAATAAGTAGGATGCTCTACATGTCCTCCCATGAAACCAACGGTAGTTTCCACCACGCCGTTTGCCTTATTAAAATGATATTCTGTACCCCAAAAACAGCCGGAAGCAAACCACGCCGTTTGCAACTTTTCCGATTCGTCAGGTTGAAATTCTAAAGATAATGAATTAACACAATGACGAACATTTTTAGGAGTCATCATTTCACCTTCAAAAACATGCCCAAGATGTGCACCACAAGCCGCACACACTATTTCGGTACGACTACCATCCGCATCAGGTTGCCGGCGGACAGCACCCTCTATTTCATCATCAAAGCTCGGCCACCCGCAATGCGAGTTGAATTTATCGTCAGAACGGAACAAAGGGGTCTGGCATCGCTTGCAAAGATATAGCCCTTTTTTCTTGTTGTATAAAAGAGACCCGGAATATGGATGCTCCGTAGCTTTATGAACAATGATATTTTCTTCTTCGATAGTTAGTTTTCTGAATTCCATATAATTTATTGATGATTTTCAAAAAGTATCTGCAACAAATTGACATATAAGAAACATATGATTTTCCTTCAATTATTAGCTGACACCCATTTTTATGCAAAGATAGGCTCATTTTGAAGACTCTTTACCTCATTTTGCGAAAATAGCTGCAATTTATTCCTCTATTGCAACCATTCTGAATTAAAAACAGTTGAGAAAAGCTGGATTATAGAAAGCGAATCATACATTTTCAGGGGTAAGCGCTCCCCCTTTCGCCAAAAAGGCATATCTTTGCAACTTAATACGTTTGAAAAGAAAAACTATGGAATTAAGTGAACAAGAGCTTTTACGACGGGATAGTTTAGCACAATTACGAGCTTTGAATATCAATCCATATCCTGCTGATGCTTTCCCGGTAAATGCCCTCTCCAATTCAATTAAAGCAGAATTTAGTGATGATGTAACGCCATTGCGTCAGGTTACCATTGCCGGAAGAATGATGAGCCGGCGTATTATGGGAAAGGCGTCTTTCGTTGAACTACAAGACTCTGCCGGGCGTATTCAGGTCTATATTACGCGTGATGATATAAGCTATGACGAAGAAAAAACATTATATAATGTAGTCTTTAAAAAATTATTGGATATTGGGGATTTCATTGGCATCAAAGGTTTTGTTTTCCGCACTCAAATGGGCGAAATTTCGGTGCATGCGCAGGAACTAACCGTCCTTAGTAAATCTTTGCGTCCACTGCCCATCGTCAAGTATAAAGATGGGGTAGCTTACGATGCGTTTGAAGATCCCGAACAGCGCTACCGCCAACGTTATGTTGACCTGATGGTAAACGACGGCATAAAATCCATCTTTTTAAAACGCACCCAAGTGTTCAATTCGATGCGAAATTTTTTCAACGAAAGAGGATACGTCGAAGTAGATACGCCTGTTTTGCAACCTATCCCGGGAGGAGCTGCCGCACGTCCTTTCATCACACATCATAATGCTTTGGATATCCCGTTATATCTACGGGTAGCTAATGAATTATATTTGAAACGACTCATTGTTGGTGGATTTGAAGGGGTTTACGAATTCTCGCGTAATTTTCGCAACGAAGGAATGGATAGAACGCATAATCCGGAATTTACAGCAATGGAAATCTATGTCTCCTACAAAGATTACAACTGGATGATGGATTTCACGGAAGCTATGCTCGAACATATATGCCTGACAGTAAATGGCACTACTGAAATTCCTGTCGGAGACAATATAATCAGCTTCAAGCGTCCTTTCAAACGCATTACCATGATTGATGCCATCAGGGAACATACCGGCATTGATATTAATGGAATGGCAGAAGAACAACTGCGTGATGTATGTAAAACCCTGCATATTGAAATTGACGACACTATGGGTAAAGGAAAACTAATTGATGAAATTTTCGGCGAAAAATGCGAAAGTAAATACATCCAACCGACTTTCATTACCGATTATCCCATTGAAATGTCACCTCTGTGCAAGCGCCACCGTAATAATCCCGAATTGACGGAGCGCTTCGAGTTAATGGTAAATGGGAAAGAGCTGGCAAATGCTTATTCCGAATTGAATGATCCGATTGATCAGCGTGCCCGTTTCGAAGAGCAATTAAGGCTTAGCGAAAAAGGAGATGATGAAGCCATGTTTATCGATCAGGATTTCCTGCGTGCACTGGAGTATGGCATGCCCCCAACTTCGGGGATGGGGATCGGCATGGATCGTTTGGTCATGATCATGACAAACCAGCAGACCATTCAGGAAGTATTGCTTTTCCCGCAAATGCGTCCTGAAAAAATACAACGGAGAGATTCAAAAGAAGCCTACACAGCTCTTGGAATTCCTGAAGAATGGGTCAGTGTATTTTACGGCATGAACCTGATAACTGTCGATGCTATAAAGGGATTGAATCCAAACAAGTTTCATCAGGATCTTTGCGGATACAATAAAAAGAATAAACTGGGGCTCCAAAATCCGACACTCGACGAAGTGAATCAATGGTTACAATCCACAAAACGGAATTAATCATGCAAAAAACTACAGAGGAATCCAAAACAACCATGGCATACAAGCCGACAAAAATTGGTGTTATTGGAGGAGGAAGCTGGGCGACTGCCATAGCCAAAATTCTACTGAGTACACAGGAGACCATTTACTGGTATATGCGCCGTCAGGATCAGATTGATGAATTCAAACGTGTCAGTAAAAATCCATCTTACCTTACAGGACTGAAATTCGATACAGAACGTATTTTTTTCACCAACAAGATCAACGATCTGGTAAAACAGGTTGATACCATCATTTTTGCAACACCGTCCCCATTTCTCAAACAACATTTGAAAAAGCTGAGGGTTCCACTGAAAGACAAAATAATCATTTCTGCCATTAAAGGTATTGTGCCTGAAGAAAATCTCATTATCACCGATTATTTCCAGCAGTTCTATAATGTTTCGCGGGAAAACCTTGCTGTACTTGCAGGTCCTTGTCATGCTGAAGAAGTCGCGCTCGAAAAATTATCCTATTTAACAATTGCTTGTGCAGACAGGGAAAAAGCAAAAGCGCTGACACAAGTATTTTCTAATCATTATATACGAACAAGCACAACGGAAGACGTTACAGGAATTGAATACGCCAGTGTACTTAAAAATGTATATGCTATTGCGGCAGGAGTATGCCACGGACTAAAATATGGAGATAACTTTCAAGCTGTATTGATGTCAAATGCCATTCAGGAAATGCAACGGTTTAGTAGTGCAATTCATCCCCTCCCCCGTAGCATTGATGAATCGGCATATCTGGGAGACTTGCTTGTAACCGGTTATTCCAAATTCAGCCGCAACCGTACTTTCGGTAATATGATCGGGAAAGGATATTCTGTAAAAACAGCACAAATTGAAATGGAAATGATCGCCGAAGGATATTACGGAGTGAAATGCATTAAAGAAATCAATGAAAGCTTTCATGTACAGATGCCTATTATGGAGGCGGTATACAACATTCTGTACAACCGGGCATCGCCTGTATTGCAAATCAGGGCACTGACCAAACTGATGCACTGATCATTATTATTGACAAACACAAAATCAGCACAATAAAAATAAACGTATGAAAACTATTAAACTGAACATTGACAAAACAAGTAATTTTGTTTCGAAAGACGTTCTCGACAGTTACGAAAAAAGAGCCAATGATGCCAATTCTCTTCTGCACGAAGGAATAGGTCTTGGAAATGATTTTCTCGGATGGTTGCATCTGCCTTCTTCCATTAGCGAAGCTGAAATTGAAGAATTGGAAGCAACAGCCAAGACATTGCGCGACAATTGTGAAGTTGTTGTAGTCATCGGTATCGGAGGAAGCTATCTGGGAGCAAAAGCAGTAATAGACGCGCTGTCCTGCAGCTTCGATGCAATGCAGGCAACCCGTAAAAATCCACTAATCGTTTATGCAGGACACAACATCTGCGAAGATTACCTGTTCGAACTCCAGTCATTCCTGAAAAATAAAAAATTCGGAATTATCTCTATCTCCAAATCAGGAACCACCACAGAACCAGCGTTAGCATTCCGACTACTGAGAGAGCAACTGGAAGCTCAGCAGGGTAAAGCTTCTGCCCAACAATTAATTGTAGCTGTTACCGACAAAGCCAGAGGAGCATTACGCACTTTAGCCACTCAGGAAGGATACAAAACCTTTGTTATTGAAGATAGCGTCGGAGGCCGCTATTCCGTATTGACACCGGTAGGTTTATTGCCTATTGCCGTTGCCGGGTTTAGCATCCGCGATCTCATTGCAGGAGCCATGCATTTCGAAAATCTCTGCGGGCCAGAGATTCCGTTCGATCAAAATCCTGCTGCACTCTATGCTGCTGTTCGCAATGCGCTCTATCAAAGTGGAAAAAAGACTGAAATACTGGTCAACTTCCATCCAAAACTACACTATTTCAACGAATGGTGGAAACAGCTCTACGGCGAAAGTGAAGGAAAAGAAAACAAAGGTATTTTCCCGGCTGCTGTTGACTTTACAACCGACCTCCATTCCATGGGGCAATGGATTCAACAGGGTGAACGCACTATCTTTGAAACCGTAGTGTCTGTTCAGCAGTCTAACCACGAAGTGCGTGTTCCTTCAGATGAGGCCAACCTTGACGGTTTGAATTATCTGGCCGGAAAACGTGTGGACGAAGTAAACAAAATGGCTGAACTCGGAACTATGATCGCTCACGTGGACGGAGGTGTTCCTAACCTGAAACTGGAACTTCCGGAACTTAAAGAACTCTATCTGGGACAAATGATCTATTTCTTTGAAAAAGCATGTGGCATCAGCGGATACATATTAGGAATCAATCCGTTTGACCAACCCGGTGTAGAAGACTATAAGAAAAACATGTTTGCTTTGCTCGAAAAACCAGGCTACGAAGAAGCTACAAAAGCAATTAAAGCAAAACTATAATTAAAATCATCAACCTTGAAATGCATGTCCGGAGAGCCCTGAGTGCATTTCAAGGTTTTTTAATTGACAAACATCATTTGTATGAAACGAGCCATCTTTCCCGGGACTTTCGATCCGTTCACCATAGGCCATTACGATATTGTGCTGCGAGGATTGGATCTGTTCGACGAAATCGTTATCGGCGTAGGGATCAATCAAACCAAAAAGACATTCTTTACGATTGAAAAGCGGCTGGAAATGATTCGGCAGGCATTTGCCAATGAACCGCGCGTGAAAATTAAATCATACGATGACTTGACAGTCAACTTTGCCAAACAGGAAGAAGCTTCATTTATCCTGCGTGGGGTTCGTTCCGTAAGTGATTTTGAATATGAACGCACTATTGCCGACGCCAACCGTCAACTGATCGGTATCGAAACAGTCATTCTCAATACCAACCCTGCCTATTCGTTTATTTCATCCACAGTAGTACGCGACCTGCTGTTCTACAACAAAGACATTACTCAATTTTTACCACCTAACGTAACACTTTAGGATAAAACATAAAAAAAGTTCATCACTGCAGGGTGCAATAACGAACTCTTGTGCTTTAGGAAAGGAATGCCTGACGATGAATCTCTTACTTTTTATCGGCTTCTTTGTCGTCTTGTTTGACCTCTTTTTTCATCTCCTCTCCCACTTCATTCATGCCGTCTTTAAAACTTTTGACCCCTTTGCCAAGGCCATGCATGAGTTCGGGAATCTTTTTGCCGCCAAACAATAAAAGCACTACCAACGCGATAATGATGATATGCTCGGAACTGAGAAACAATAACGTGTGCATACGAATAGATTTTATAATTGGATTGAACAGTGTTTCGTGAATGAATCAGAGGCAAAGATACACCTTTTATTGACAATTTAGACAAAGCCGTCTCTAAAATTCTGTTTGCAAGACTTCATCCATAGACGCCAACTACTTTTCGACGGGGATTATATCCAGCTTAGAATTCGATATCATACAGTCCGGCGCCGTCTCTTTCGAACCATTCCAGACTCATGTCGGTCATGGGGTGGCTGCGCAGGCGTTCAAGTACATCGAAACTGATGGTAGCGGCATGGCTTCCCACCATACTGACGCGATGCACCTGGTCAACGGTTTTGAAACTGGCGGCAAGCACTTTCGTTTCCAGTTTGAAGTGTTCGATATTGTCTACGATGTGTTTCACTACTTCGATGCCATGTGACGAGATGTTGTCCAGACGGTTCACGTAGGGAGCCACCCAATCGGCACCTGCCCTGGCCGCTATCAATGCTTGTTGTTGGGTAAAAATGGCCGTGGCAGTGACATTGATACCGGCTTCTTTCAGCATGGGGATAGCACGGTAGCCTTCTCTCGAAACAGGTATTTTTGCAAAAAAGTTATCGCCCAGATTAAATTTCGATTTGTACGTTTTGGCTTCCCGCAGCATGTCTTCAGCTTTGGTACTGATCATCTGAACATGCAGCATCTTGTTGCCGACAAGATCGATCAGTTTCGGCAGGATTTGTGACAACGGTTTGTTTTCAGCGGCAATAATAGTCGGATTGGTTGTTACCCCTGCAATCGGGAAGTACGAAAACAGCTCATTGAGTTCATCAAAGTTGGCTGTATCAGCTAAGTAAATCATATTCCATCAATTTTAATTAGTGATTGCAAAATAAAACAATTGAGCTTACAACACGGCCTTACGAAGTGTAAAAAATTACAAACTGTGCAAAATAGATGGGAAACAGGGCTCCTTTCACCTTTTGACTCAAGTAACCCAATGCACTTGGCGTAACAAACAGGAATATGCTATATATTTGTATGATAATTGAAAAGATACAAAATGCCAACTTTGTTCTATTTTTTTGGACTACGCTTTTTCTTTTATTCAAATGATCACTTACCAATCAATGTCGTTTAATTAAGAATACCCATCTTAGAGTCTGACAGGAAATGAATTACCTCAAAGAAAAAGTTGTTTGTATTTTGTAGTGTGAGAATTTCTTCGTATTTTTAAACCATATATTAATGGGGGTAACCCAAGTACTAATCAAAAAGCGGATTACCGTGGAAATGTATCTAAAAACATAGTGTATGAACTTGATAACGAAGAGTTTAGGGGACGCTCACGAGGTGTCCTTAAAAAAGTATTTACACGAGATAGAGTACTGACATTCAAAAATTTAATTGTATTGATCATAACATTTAAGTCATCCATACAACGAGAATTAGACGGTTTTTTCAAAGCGGTTAATCAATCGGATTTTAATATTCGAGCCGTAACAAAAGGTGCTTTTTCGACAGCTCGTTCCAAATTGGATCCATGGGCTTTTGAACGACTGAATGAAGTTGCTGTGAATACTTTTTATGATGAAGCGCCCTATTATTTATGGGAAGAGCATCGGGTGTTAGCTGTCGATGGAACGCGTTTGGTGCTGCCGAATCACCCAAGTGTGGTAGAGGAATTTGGGGTGCATGAATTTGGTCCCAAAGCAGATAGCCCACGTTCATTGGCTTTGGGATCGGTGCTGTATGATGTTTTGAACAAGGTTACTATTGAAGGGCAATTAGCACCTTATTCAAGCAGCGAAAACAGTTTATTAATGAAGCATTTATCCAAAGTCAAAAAAGGAGATTTATTGCTACTTGATCGGGGCTATCCAAGTTTCTGGTTGTTGTTTTTACTTCAGGCCGAGGGGATTGAATTTTGTGTTCGCTTGAAAGAGGATTGGTGGTTAAAGGTAAAAGATTTTACCGAAAGTGAAGAAAAAGAAAGGATCGTAACTTTTACCTTGCCAAAAAAAGACAGAAAGAAGTTGGCTGAATATCCCCACATGCAAGATACAACGATCACCTGCCGTTTAGTAAAAATAGGTTTGCCGGATGGAAGCAAAGAGATATTGTGTACCTCTTTGATAGATGCAGAAAAATATAAATACGAAGATTTTGATGAATTGTATCATCTTCGCTGGGGAGTAGAAGAAGCATATAAGTTGCTAAAAAGCAGAATAGAATTAGAAGATTTCTCAGGTAAAACAGCCATAGCGGTAAGGCAAGATTTTCATGCAAAAATCTTTTTAATGAGTCTTTGTGCTATTTACGCGCATCCCATTGACGAAAAAGTAAGAGAAGAATACAAGGCTGATGAACAAAGAAAATACAATCAACAGATTAATCAAACAAATGCTTTATCAATGACTCAAAATATTCTGATACCACTACTGCTTAAACAACAATTTGAAAAAGCAATGCAGGCATTCGATTCAGTGGTTGAAAAAACCAGAGAAGTCATCCGTCCGGGACGTAGTAACGAACGAAAGAAAAAGCCCAAAAAACTTTACTCCATGAATTACAAAAGATTATAGCTTCACCTTAATTAAACGACATTGACTTACCAATACATATTCATGTAAGCAATGGAGAAGGCGAAGCAAAATACAAGATGGCAACAGACAATATAAATGTTATTTTTTTAACACATGACAATAAAAACAGAACCCGACTCGAAAGTGAATATGCTATCCAGTATTTTATTTCTTCCTTTCTTGTTCGTTTTAGTAGTATGAATTTTCGCTCCCAGTACCTTATTTTTAAAAACCCTAAGACTTAAGTTCGTCTTTCTAAATGAGCAATATATGTTGCATCATAAATTTTATCAATATGACAAAACGAATTCCTACTATTCATGCGGACCGTTGCCATGGCTGCGGCGATTGTGTAGAAGTATGCCATCAATATGCTATTGCTTTGGTAGAACAACCCTTTCCAAGATGGAAAAATCTGTTAGGTCTCCCATTGAAATACAAAGCAGCGCTTTCTTATCCACAGGCTTGCACCGGATGTGGACATTGCGTCACAATTTGTCGTCATCGGGCCATACAGATAGAGAAAATCCCCGTAAGCAATACCTAGAAATAACCGTCAAGCCGTAGCAAATCTCTTTCCGGTATATAAAGCTTCAATCCTTGCTCCAAATATGGCTTGCAAATTGCGGAACCCCTCTTCGCCGGTACAGTGTCCCGTATATACACGGGAAATCCCCAGCCTATCCAGTTCCTTTGCCAGCATCCACACCGTTTCAGGAGTCTCTCCTAAAGTCTTTGTAGCAGTATTGATCAGATGGAATCCACCCACTAATGTGTGAATGGGAATGGCAGGTATCTGCTCAAGCACTGTATGCACCATATTAAGGATGCCGCTATGGGCACAACCCGTAAATACTGTATTGATGCTATGTTCTGTGACAGCCATCACAAGCTCATGAGTAAAATCGTCAGGCAACATCTTTCCCTCTTTTTCTTTATATAAAAGAGAGTTGAAACGTGGGTGAAAAGTATTGTATTCACCAACAGCAAACAAATGAACTGAATCAGACACATCGATAGATGCAGAAAAAAAGATAAACCGCTCGTTATACTCCTCAAACAAATCGGAATCTAGTCCTATATATCGGAATACAGGACTCCTGCTGATAGAATAGTATTTGTTTTTAGCAGCTTCAAGCAGATAGATAGGGGCATGATCGTTCATAGCAAAAAAAGCCCGTAATCCTCCCCCATGATCATAATGCGCATGAGATAACACAACGGCATCAACAGTCGAAATATCGATGTCCAATGCATCTGCATTGCGTACAAAAGATTCATCCGGCCCGCAGTCGAATAAGAGTCTCATTGTTTCCGTTTCGATATACAGCCCCAATCCGTGTCGTGCTTCAAGCATCGATCCCCGAGGAATTGTATTCTCTGTAAGTGTTGCAATTTTCATTGGAAAATGATCCTATGTATATTGAAAGACGTCCCCGCCATTTATTTAGCTATGGCTTGGAATGGTTAATATTATCCAAAATGTAGGAATAAATAAGTAAACAATGCAGTTATCACCTGCAAAGATAAACATTTTTTATTTTCGCAAGTCGTTTGTGCACAACAGAACTGCAAAGAAGGTTTGAAATTCGAAAAAATGAAATTTTAAAGATGTAAATAAAGCTAATCAATTGAATTGTTGATCGATACCAATAGTTCAATAATCATCGGTTTCTCAGTTCAGTATTTCTTCCTTAATTTCTGATCTTTCCAACTTCTCTAACTTACTGTTTCCCATCATTTAATTTCGATCATAAACTCTGTCAGATTTTTTTCAGGAGGGATATGCAACCTCTTTCTCAATCGCGAACGTCCTGCTTCGACGCCTTTCAGGGAGATATTCATCAGGTTGGCGATGTCTTTTGAAGTCAGGTTAAGACGCAAATAAGCACATAGACGCAAATCGTTTGATGTCAGTTCGGGATAGCGTTCATGGAGTTTGCGGAAGAAGTTGTCATGAATACGGTCAAAGTTGGTTTGAAAGATTGCCCAGTCATCTTCTGTAGAAAGATTTTCATCGACGATATGAACAATCTTATCAAAATATTTTTTGGGATACTGTGTCCCCAGTTGTTTTTTCTGATAAACCAGCTCTTCTTTAATAGTTGTCAAAATATCGTTCTTTTTGATGATTGACATTGTGGAACTGGCCAACTCCTTACTTTTCAGCGTCAGTTCGGTTTCAAGCTTTTCCTTTTCCAGTCTCATGATACGCTGTTCCCGTTCTTCTACTTCCTTGCGGCGTAATTCGGTATGCATTTGTTCGATTTTAGCTTTTTTCTTCAGCAAAAATATCTTTGTCCTGTGAATAGCAACCAAAACAAGGCCAATGAACATCATTAAATACAACAACTTAGCCCATATACTCAGGTAAAAAGGAGGAAGAATCTCAAAAGAATAGGAGATGCGGTCAACTACTTTTCCGGTTGATGTAACCACTTCCGCATTAAACACATAATGATTATATGGAAGGCGGGTATATTCCTGATATGGCGTAGTTTTCAGATCCGACCAACGGGTATCAAAGCCATCCAACTTATACCGGTAGTATATATTATCCAGATCGTTATAATTAGGGAATGCAACCGTAAATTCAACTGAATTGAGCCTGAATGGCAATGGTTTCGGATTGATTAATGATACCCTGAATTGTTCAGAATTATCCATATTCATTGCATTTACGCTTTTAATGGCAAGCGGAAAACGGACTTCATTCGTAATGTTTTGATTCGGCAACTGATAAAGAGCCAGACCATTCTCCATACCAATCAAACATTGTGAGTCTGAAACAGGAAGAATAGTTTCACTCTTATCCACGGTTTCTCCGGGCAAGGAAGCATACTGAATTACATCAACAATGGTTACCTTGTCATTTGTAACTTCAGCCAAAGCGGCATCTTCATCACGGATAAACCAGTAATAATCATCCCTGAAATGCAGGACTCTGTAAGCCGATGCAAAAATTCCAAGTCCGTTATTCAGCAGATCGTAAGGGATAATTTTTTTGCTCAAATCGTCAAAGGTATAAAACCGTACTCCGTTGTTGAAAACCACCCGATTCCCAATTTTAAATACCGTAATATTAGTAGGAGTTTTACCGTCAAAATGGGTATACAAATGGATTGACCGGATATGTTGCAAATCAGGAGCAAGCACGATGCGATATAACCCCAGTTGCAAATGAGATGCCCATATTGTGCCCTGATAATCAACTTCGAGATAACGTATCGGATTAATAAAACTATCGACTACATTGCTAAATGCCCATCTTCCCCGGATATTCTTTTTATAAATGCAAAGCTGTGTGTAGGTCCCTTGTACAAGTACATCCTGTCCATTGATTACCCCTCTTTTCAGACAAAAACCACCCTTTACATCGCACACCGGCGTTAAATTTTTCCCGTCAAAACAATAAGTTGACTCATTATTTCCCACAAACAACTGGTTGTCAAACCTGGCAAGACTCCATACCTGTCCACGTATCTGAGGAACTAATTGTACCGACAGCGATTTGGTGTTACTACTTAGATTACTTACCGTACCTATATACAAACCTTGATTGGTTCCGATATAAATAGACGATTTATCAATATTTACATCATAAATTGCTCCTATCGAAGGTTGAAAGGCAGCAACATAATGCACATTTCCACCATTGTGAATCAGTGAGACTCCTTTATCCAGTGCTAACCACACATTGTTTACCTTATCACAATAAATTCCCAATATGGTATTGTTTTGAAGAGCATTTGACGTGTTCAACTGCCAAAGGACTTTCCCTTTTTTGTTGATAGCAATAGCTCCGTCCAAAATAGTGCCAATCACAAACACGGAATCTTTTGTCATTATCGCCCTGTTGGCTTGTGCCTTTTTCAATAAGTCATTGGCGTCATTTTTGAACACCTGGCATTGATTTCCATCCAACAAAAAAAGTCCTCCGGTGGTGGTAACCAGCAAAGCCCGATGGGCATCATAAGGAAGAATCGAAATAACAGGATCCGGAGGTGCGTTATGGGCTATTACAGGATAAAACTGACCGGTGGCAGGATCCATCCTGGATAAGCTTTTCCCGTCAACATGGGTATAGATAGCATTTCTGTATTTATTAAAGATCAAAAAAGTTAATGGCTCGCGGCATCCTGTAACTGTTTTCCCATCAAACACAAAGAAAGAAGTAAAGGACTGAAAATAAATTTTACCGCCTATCGAAAGAATGCTCCATATCTCATCATTCTGCATTGTATAATTTTTCAGGAGTTGCGACAAGGAATGATAACACAGCTGGCCATCGGGTTTTGGTTCAAAATAGCCAAATTCCTCATACGAACCAACATATATCCTTCCATCCTGACCAATTAAAAGAGACCGTACCACACGATTGCCGGGAATACGAAAGAGCTCCCACGAAGTGCCGTCATACCTCAATAATCCATCATTATTACCAAAGTACATATAGCCATGTTTATCCTGACCCACTGTCCAGTTTTGATTTGCCGCTTTATATTCTTTTTTGGTGAAATTTGAAACGATAGGGACAAAATCAGTAGCATGCAACGAAAAACAAGTCACTGATAATAAAGATATGAGAAATAGGAGGAAACGCCAACGTACATATTGTGTTTGCATGGGGGAAGCATTAAAACCGAATACAAAGATAATGCAATATTCAAAATTTATAAAGAGTTATTTTTTAGATAAGTACCGTAAATCATTTTTGTCGTGGCTGTATTTTATTGAAACAGGAAATTATGCAACAAAAACCCAATCCATTTTACTATTTTTGCTCATCAAAAACATGATTGTGTTACACAAATCAAATTGGCCTCCATACTCAATTCAATAAAACCCAATAAAAAAGAGTAATATTGCCTCTGTAATTTTCACACGAATAAACAATCCATGATTATGACAAAAAACTATTCCCGGATGAAAGCCGCCATGCTGATTTTACTGCTTTTCGGTTTGGACGCGTTTACCGCCGGAGCCCAGGAGGTGAAAATCGGAACTATCCCCTACCCAATGCATTTTGAAAACCATCCTGTCGGTTATAGCGTGTCCGGCAGCAACCATCTCTGCATTGCAGCCGGACCACACACCGATCTTTTTATTCCACCAGGAGGGAATGGCGAAATCAACTCATCGCCACGGCTGGTGTTTCATCCCGATTCAGACTTTATACTCACAGCGAAAGTTACGCCTGACTTCAGGACTAAATGGGACGCTGGAGTGCTGGTTATTTACAACGACCGTTACCATTATGCCAAATTCTGTTTTGAAGAAGACTATCTGGGACAACCGCGTGTTGTGAGCGTAGTCTGTAACCAGGTGGCCGACGACTGTAATTCAATGGCTGTTCACCAGAAATCGGTTTACTACCGGGTCATTGGTTCCTCTAAAGGCAACACATTTTCCCTTTACTATTCGGCTGACGGGAAATCATGGTACCTTGTGAGGGCCTTTCAGCTCGATGCAGTCAACCACCTGATGATCGGCTTCAGCGCACAATCATCCGTAGGCAAAGGTTGCAATGTCGATTTCGATCAAATCAGTCTTCAACAACGGAAAGCTAATGATTTCTGGAAAGGAAACTAAAAAATGCGTATCCGTAAAAATATAATAAGCTACGGTTGCATCAAAAAAGCATATATATGCATCTATATTCTGAAGGAAATTCATATAGCAAGACAAACAGCCAAATGTTTTGCAGCACATCGGGTTCACGGATTAACAACGTGAACTCGATTTATTTACTAAACACCCTACTCTTATGAAAGCAACAATATTTTCTTTTCTGTTTCTATGCTCGGCATTGACACTTGCAGCCCAGGGCGAAAAAAACTTTATTGACCAAAACTATATTGAAGTGACAGGACATGCCGAAATGCAGGTTGTGCCCGATGAAATCTACCTTAACATTCAGCTTAACGACAAGGATGTCAAAGGCAAATCATTGTCCGAAATCGAGAAAAGCATGTTTGCCTCCCTACAGCAATTAGGTATTAACATCACAAAAGACCTTGCCGTAAAAGATGTGAGCAGCAACTTCAAAAACTATTGGATTCTGAAAACCGGAATTGTTCTTTCCAAGGAATACCAGCTCCGTGTGCATGATGCCCGCACTGCCGGCAGAGTCATTGTAGCCCTACAGCAATTAGGCATTTCTAATGTCTCCGTCGACCGTGTTGACCATAGCCATATGGATGCATTACGCATGGAGGTAAAAGTAAATGCCATAAAGGCAGCTCAGGAAAAAGCGCAAGCTCTTGCCCAGGCAATTCATCAAAATATCGGGAAAGCCATTTACATACAGGAACTCAATTATAATGCCTATACGCCGATGCTGAATAAATCGGTCAACATGATGATACGTGGAGCTGCCACCGACAATGCCAATAATGCACCGGAGCCGAATATTGAATTTGAAAAAATCAAGCTCGAATATTCAATCCTGGTACGTTTCGCGTTGCAATAAAAGGCTGTTTTTTATAAATCACGAAAAGCGTACTCGAGCGTATTATAGTAGATTGCCTTCCATCCCCGCCAATGACCTTTTCCGGCGAGGGAACTGTTGTGCCATAGGCTCACGAATTCACCGTTCACTGCTTTTACTTCGTCAATAAGTTTTATGATCTCCCGTTCTGACTCTTTCCTCGACAATTGCATGTAATCATTGAATGTACCATCCATGTAGACTAATGGTTGGATGCGGAAATCAGTAGCTTCATTACGAAGCAGATCAAAAAAACGGAATGACGTGCACACAGAAGCACGAAAACCTACCCGACTGGCATATCCCATCGTAAAATCACATTGAAGGCCTGCTTCATGCAAAGCACGGTAAGTCTCTGGCAAATGAATCAACAGGTAGTGTTGCCGGCTATACTTCAAAGAAGTTTTCAACACCAACTCCAAGGATTTCTTCTCTGCCGTGATTTTTGATAAATCTTTACCAGAAGCAAAAGAAGGATGCAGCCCCACCGTGCCGTTTTGTTTCAATAAAAACAATAAGCGCCGAAAAGCTTTGTTCGTAAGGGATAAGTTTCGGTCATATTTTCCCCGTTTTTCCGCACATAAAATAAAGAAATAGGGATGCAACTTAAAGCGTTTGTTCAACATGAAGATAAATCCGTAATTGTCGTATGCATCCCTTTGCAAGCGCAATAATGTACCAATCCGGTCTTTGAACAGACGAAATCTGCCGCGTAGCAAATCCTTTATCATACCTGCGGCATTCACCACAAATCCTTTATGCCTGAACTGGTATGCATTGTCGATATCATAGGTTGGAATATACGTAAAGGTACGGGCTGAAAATTCCTTGAAATCCCTACCCGGAAGCCATTTTTCCATAAAAGCCATGATCCAGCAATTAACCAACGGCTTTTGCAAAAAATCGCCTTTAACTGCCAAAGAATACTTTGCCTGATATCTACCAAAACGATCCTTGCGCTCCGGTGACAAATATTCTTCGTAGCGCGTCATCAAATAAAATGAAGCGGCAAACATATCGAAAGGGATCAAAGAGCGAACATTATCCGTACCGAAAAAGGCAGGCAGATCCTGATGTTTGAATAAAAGAATATTTTGAGATCTCACATTATTCTCAAGTAATAGCGGATGTTGCCATATCCATGCAGCCCCTTTCACTGGTTCAGTTGAATACGCAAATTTTGCACCATCAAATGCCTGGAATATTTCGTACGAAGTAGTCAGGTTGTAAGCTATCTGCAGGTAATCGGCAAAAATATAGTCGAAAATGTATTGGATACGGGGAGTAAGGGTTGGTGTATAGATTAAAATCTCCATCATTAAGGATTAAGGTTAGATGTAAACCAGCGAGTAGTTCACTGGCTTTTCAAAATAGTTTATGGGAAGAAGTAGTTTTCATCAATCACGAAATACAACATGAAAAGGTCCGCTTTCCGGTTCAAAATGACCTATCTCTACCGGATGGACACCTTGTTCAGCTGCTATCTTTTTAAATTCAGCCACGCTATCGGGTTCTACAGCCACCATCAACCCACCGCTGGTTTGCGGATCGCACAGCAAAGCCTTCAATGATTCGGACATCGGTTCCACTTTATGACCATAGCTGTTGAAATTACGGAATGTACCACCAGGCATGCATTTTTGTTCAATATAATAACGAACGCCTTCGATCATGGGGACATGCTCAATGTTTACAACAGCCGTCAGCTTGCTTCCTTCAGCCATCTCCAGTAAATGTCCCATTAATCCGAAACCCGTGACATCGGTCAGAGCAGCTACTCCGGGAAGCTTTGCAAAAGCAGCGCCTGCACTGTTTGGCGTTGTCATCCAACGAACAGCCTCAGCTTTGTGATCAGGTTGTACCAGTCCTTTCTTCTCTGCAGTGGTAATCAATCCAATACCTAAAGGCTTGGTCAGGAAAATACGACATCCGGCTTTAGCCGTATCATTCCGTTTTATATTTTCCATAGAGACTAATCCGGTAACGGCTAATCCGAAAATCGGATCAGAAATATCAATACTATGCCCTCCGGCCAAAGGAATATGCAACATTTCGCAAACCGCTTTGGCGCCCTGTACTACCTGTTGTGCAAGTGAAGAAGACAGTTTTTCAAGTGGCCATCCAAGAATAGCAATAGCCATCAAAGGAGTACCTCCCATGGCAAACACATCGTTAATGGCATTGGTGGCAGCAATGCGGCCAAAGTCAAAAGGATCATCCACAATTGGTGTAAAAAAATCCGTGGTGCTAATCACGGCACTTCCGTTTCCAAGATCATACACAGCAGCATCATCTTTACTTTCATTGCCAACCAGTAATGCATCAAAATGCATTCTTTCTTTTGTATCAGCTAAAATGACTTCCAATTCTTTTGGGGAAATTTTACAACCACAGCCCGAACCAGGGCTAAAATGTGTTAATTGAATATCCATGTTTATTTTACAACTAAAGATTTTAAATACAAAGCCGTCGAATATAAATCCGGCATTGTCATAATATTGATTACTTCAGGATAAGGTTTTTCAATCAATGCTTTTGCATAAGCCTTATCATAGTATTGCAATACAATAGAAATAGCAGTACGACAATCCTCTTCTTCACACGCTTTCACCGCTTCCTGACAATGATTTCTCCCCAAACGTCTTTCGAGCAATTGAATGGAAGCAATCAGATCTTCTTTCGGGAAACAGGCATACTCTTTCATCAAAAAATCTATACGATCCGACAAAGAAGACAACATGTAATAAGCGGTTGAACGGTGCATTTGCCTGAAGAAAGCCAAAGGGATCTGATTCTTTCCGATCATCATGCTTTCATCTTCTACCCAGACAGGTCTTGTCGGGTCTAACCGGCTTACTATTTCATAAAGACGATTCTCAAAATCTTCCGTAGTGCTCTGCGGTTTTTGACCCAATGCACCGAAAGCTGATCCTCTGTGATAAGCCAAGTCTTCCAGATCAATGATCTGCTCTCCTAATGCAGCCAGTTCATGTAGAATAGCGGTTTTAGCACTTCCAGTCGGTCCGGCAATCACCCGAAGGAGCAAAGGTTTTTCAAACTGTGCCAATGCATGATTACGAAAAGCTTTATATCCCCCATCACAAACAAAACATTTCAAATCAACCGTTTCAAAAAGCCATGCCATCGATTGGCTCCGCATACCGCCCCGCCAACAATAAAGGCCAATTTCAGATGACTCCAATGCTAATGCTTCTTCTGTCAATATTTTCATATGAGGACTGACAAAAGCCAATCCCTGCAAAACTGCCGCCTGTTTTCCCTGTTGATGATATAAAGTTCCGACCACAGCCCTCTCTTCATCAGAAAATAGTGATAAATTGACAGCGTTAGGCATATGTCCCCTGATAAATTCAGCCGGGGTACGAACATCAACAACCGGAAGTGTACTCATTTTTTGCAAAAAAACATCAATAGGAAGCACTGTCGCCATGGTGATTTATCTTCTGTTTTCTATTAAGCATTCTGTTTTTACGCTACCAAACAAATACAGGATCAGAAACATATCAAAACCTGCTATTCATATCACTACTCAGAATCATGATTTGATTGCAGACACAAAGGTACAATAATCCTTGCAGAGAAAAATAAACTCAAAAATGTATCTCCGCTTTTGTTTTTTAGACGAAAATGAACCTTTTTAGGTCTGCTTGTTTTATCTTTGTTGTCGCAAGATTCCCATTTTTTTCTGTACACATAAATTAAAATTCCCTTTATGAACCCATTCTCAATTCGTACCCGCCATTTTATCATTTTGTCTTTTTCGTTCTTTTTATCCTTGCTGTCTTCCAATCTCCATGCACAACTGCCAGGACAAACCGGACAGCGTGTTTTACTTCCAAACGGATGGTGGCTTTCTCCCGCTGGCAATTCAGTCACATTAAGCACAATGCCAATGAATGCAGCTCTTTCTCCTGACGAGCATTTTCTGGCCATCACCCATGCCGGAATGGATAAACCTCTGGTCATGTTAATTGATTTGAAATCACACAAAGTAGTGCAATCTATCGCACTAAAAGATAGCTGGTTGGGGATTACTTTTCATGGCGATAACCTTTATGTTTCGGGAGGAAATCAAAATTGTGTCTATACATTCAATTTAAAAAATGGCATGTTATTCCCATCAGACACCCTTTCCTTCGCATCCCCATATCCGAAGGCCTCCATTTTTTTAGCCGGGCTTGATGTCCATCATCATACCCTGGCAGTAGTGGCACGGGGAGACAGTACCCTGCACTATATGAATCTGGTAACAAAAACAAAAGAATCTATTCATCTGGATGGAATGCCATATACCTGTAAGTTTTTAGACAATGGATTGCTATTGGTATCCTTATGGAGCGCACATAAAGCAGAACTGTATCAGGGAACACACAAAATAGCTCAGTTTGAAACAGGAAACCACCCTACCGACATCGCCCTGACAAAAGACGACAACACAGCCTACATTGCGAATGCCAATGACAATAGTGTGACTGAAATCAATCTGAAAACGAAACACGTGACAGCCACGATTTGCACATCGCTTTATCCCGATTCTCCCGAAGGATCAACTCCTGACGCGGTATGTATAACCCCTGATGGTAAATTTGTATTGGCTGCCAACGCAGATAACAATTCATTAACAGTGATGCAACGGACGGAACACGGGGCAAAGCCTGTCGGTTTCATTCCGGTAGGATGGTATCCAACCAAGGTACTGGTAACCAAAGATGGCACTATACTGGTGCTGAATGGCAAAGGCAACCGTTCGTTTCCCAATGCCGATCATCAATATATAGGCACAATGCTGAACGGCACACTCTCTTTCATTCATTTTCCAGGCACGAAACAACTGGAAACCTATACTAAAGCAGTATATGCCAATATTCCATACAAGCCCCGTGAAATGAAACAAAGCATTGTTGAGAAAGACAATCCGATACCCTACCGGGTAGGACAACCATCCCCTATTAAATACGTTTTTTATGTCATTAAAGAGAATCGCACCTATGATCAGGTTTTCGGCGATATGAAAGAAGGTAATGGCGATTCAACGTTGGTGCTTTTTGGAAAACAGGTCACACCGAATATTCATCATATTGCGTCACAATATGTGCTTCTCGATAATTTATATGCGAATGCGGAAATCAGTGCACAAGGACATAACTGGTCAACAGCAGCTTATTGCACCGATTATGTAGAAAAAAGCTGGCCATCAAATTATGCAGGAAGAGGAGCATTATACGAATTTGAAGGAGGACAACCTGCAGCATCGCCTTCAGGAGGCTACATCTGGAATCTTTGCCAGAAACATGGCATCACGTTCCGGGATTATGGAGAATTTGTAGAAAGCAACCCCGATATTACCAAACCCAACACGGCAATGGAGAAAATTCTAAAAACACATTTTGACCCGATGTATCGCGGTTGGGACTTAGACTATTCGGATGTGGAGCGCTATCAGGAATGGAATCGCGACTTCACCAATTTACTGGCCAAAAATGCAGTGCCACATTTCAATATCATCCGGTTACCCAATGACCACACAGCCGGTACGCGCAAAGGTTCTTTGACACCACAAGCCATGGTGGCTCAAAATGATTATGCCGTCGGATTGCTGGTTGATCGCATTTCACACAGTCCTATCTGGAAAGAATCAGCCATTTTCATTATTGAAGATGATTCACAAAATGGTGCCGACCATGTGGATGCACACCGCACCGAAGGCCTGGTAATCAGTCCGTATGTTAAGCGTAATGCGGTAGATCACACATTATACACAACAGCTTCGATGATGCGTACGATGGAACTTATCCTCGGCTTACCTCCTATGAGCCAATATGATGCTGCTGCTATGCCTATGTTTAACTCGTTTACCATGACTCCCGATTTCACACCTTATAACGTTGAAAAACCATTAATTGACCTGAATGCCAAAAATCAGGTAGGGGCATACGGACAAACATTAATGGAACATTTTGACCTGACACATGCCGACCGGGTTCCCGATCTTATTTTTGATGAAATTGTATGGCGTTCCATCAAGGGAACAGACATGCCAGCTCCCCGTTTTTCAATCCTTTCAGGACCTGATGGTGACGATGAATAACCCTAAACAGAAAATCAATTAAAAAATGAATTAATATGAAGACATTAGTTTTATTACGACACGGAGAAAGTCAATTCAATAAAGAGAATCGTTTCACAGGATGGACGGATGTCCCCCTGAGTGATAAAGGAATAAATGAAGCAACACAGGCCGGTAAAGCAATGAAAGATGCCGGTTTTGTATTTGATATGGCCTATACATCCGTATTGAAACGTGCTATCAAAACCCTATGGATATCGTTGGAAGAACTTGACCAGATGTGGTTACCGGTAGTTAATTCCTGGAGGCTGAATGAAAAACATTACGGTAAGTTGCAGGGATTGAACAAAGCCGAAACAGCTGCCAAATATGGAGAAGAACAAGTACTCCTGTGGCGGAGAGCCTATGATGTACGCCCCCCGATGTATGATCCCGAAGATGTGGCAGAACAGCGAAAAGAAGCCCGTTATCATGATGTTGATCAAATACACTACATGTTGGGAGAATCGTTGCAGGATACTGTTGAACGTGTCATCCCATTATGGGAACAAGAAATCAGCCTGCAACTCAAAGCCGGGAAACGTATCCTGGTGGCTGCTCATGGGAACAGCTTACGTGCTTTTGTAAAATATCTGGATCATAAAACGGAAGCTGAAATCCTTAAATTCAACATCCCAACAGGTATTCCATTGGTTTACGAACTGGATGATGACCTGAAACCCATTCGCAGCTACTTCCTGGCCGATGAAGAAACATTGAAAAAAGAGATGGAGAAAGTTGCCAACCAGGGCAAAGCAAAATAAGAAACTGCTATATCTGGCTAAAATAAGAAGAGGTTGCCGAAAGACAACCTCTTCTTATTTTAAACACAGCACATCATTCTGCAATTTTTTCCATGTAGGTTTTTCCCAGTACCCGCCGCATAATCTTACAAAAGGCCCAGGGATAATAAATACCGGCTGTAACTATTGTCAACAATATTTGGCCCCATAGATAAAGAAAATCATATCCATTTTGGATGTCGTAACCAAATTGCAGGTAATCATTTTCTACCTTATTACTTTGCGTTCTCATAAGAAAATAGCGGTAAACCCGCAAATAGGCCAAAGGAGCATAAATGCCACATGTAATAATAGAGAGAATCATCTCCAAGGCTATTTTAGCCATGGAAGGCAACCATTTGGTATGCCATGTAATATGATATTCTTCGTATTTGATATTTACCCGCCATCTGTAATACAGGTATATGTAAGGAATCAGGATAATATACATGACAATCTGATAAATAATGCGGGAAACAGGTATTAGGTGCCGCATGTGCAATCCGAATAGACTTATGCCGATTAATGTAACAACAAATATCGGAATGATCACAGCAAAGATATAAATAAGCAATAAATCAGTGGCTTGTCCATGAAAAGAGAATTTCTTATCCTTATAGGAAGCGTTATTAATGAAGAAACGATGCATGTTTCTGATAAACCATGGAGAATATATTCCCAGCGTAATCACTGAAAAAATCAACCCGGGGATAATAACTTTAAGATAACCACTAAACTTATAATCACATTGAACCAGGTTATCCTTAAAACCAATATGCCTGACAATCAGTTTCAGGATATAAAAAGCCAGGATAAATGCGATTACGATAAGCAAGATAATCCACAGCAAAGCCCATAAGTGATGATGCAAAGGACATTCAGTGGCATGATTAAACGTCCTCATCTGTGAAATCAGCAAGACATAAGGAACAATAAACAGTACATAAAACAATGCCCACAACGGAAAAAACTGCTTTCCCGTAAGTTGAAAGCTCAAATAGTTTTTCATAATCATTGGTGTTAAATGGTTCGTAACATGCTGCACATAACTTCAACAAAAATTCAACTCTAAATATGTCGAATCAATATATTGTTCTTATTCGGATTGCATTTATCTTCGATTAATTTTATCCAAAACAAAGTTTACGTGACTTCACAAGAAAAATAAGGAAAGAATTGGCGTGATATATTCTGTTTTTCAATTATATAAATTCACACGCATGCTCTAAAAAGGGCTTTCCCTGTGAAATGAAATCATTTTTTTTAACGCATCAAAGATGGAAAATTTATTCTTAATTAGCAAGTAGCATGGAATATTTTTTAATCTGTGATTTTATTCCTCAACACACGGTATCCGTCGGGGCGTTTATACTGATGAAAAGTTCATAAACAAGGCATTACAAAAATAAAGCGTTGCCAGTTTCCATGCCTTTCCAGGTGCTAAAAAGGCATTGACATACCCAAATTACCTTTATGTCGACTCTTTTGCCCATTTGGTCTATTATTTTTTCAGATTCATTTCCAGCCTGCTACTTTTACATCGCAATTACAACAGAAACGAACATTTAGACAGTAAGTATAATTATCCATGTTTGTAGCAGTTGCTATGACTTCGCTTCTGTTTAATAATTCAACCCAACAAAAAAACGACGATGTTAATCCCTTTTAAAAGCCAATTGATCAGAGCATTGCTAACAGGTTTGTTTTTCACTTTCATTTTCATAACAAATGCACAGGTAATAACAGGCAAAATAGAAAACGGATTAACCAGACAGGCGATTCCCAACGCCAATATTGTTCTTTATTCTATACCCGGGAGGGTCGTTGCGAGCATGATGAGTAAATCGACCGGCATATTCGATTTGCAAGTCAGGGGTACCGGACATTATAGGCTGCGGGTTTCGTTTGTTGGGTTTCGTACCGTAGAAAAAGAGATAACAGTTGATAAAGCAACGGTTGACATAGGGATAATTGGATTAGTTGAAAACACTCAAAATCTAAAGGAAGTGGTAGTCAAGGCTGCCCTTCCTTTAGTGACGCAACGTGGAGACACCACCGTGATGAGTGCAAGTTCATACAAGACAAACCCGGATGCTACCGTTGAAGATCTGGTACAAAAAATGCCTGGTATCGTTGTTGAAAACGGGACCCTGAAAGCACAGGGAGAAGATGTAAAACAGGTGCTTGTGGACGGAAAGGAATTTTTCAGAAACGATGTTTCAGCAGCTATTAAAAATCTGCCGGCTTCAATTGTAAAGAACATAGAAGTATATGATGCCCAAAGCGAACAATCGCGCTTCACGGGCTTTGATGATGGCAACAGATTAAAAACCATTAATATCGTTACAACCACAGGAGTAACCAAAAGTCAATTTGGACGTATGTATGCCGGGGCAGGAGCCGATCATCTTTACAGCATCGGAGGCACACTAAATTTGTTTCGTAATGACCGTCGCATCACTCTCATCACCCAGGTGAACAATACCAACGCACAAAACTTCGCTATGGGAGATATGTTCAGCGGGAACAACAATATGAACGCGCCTCCCGGTATGCAAGGGCCGCCTATGGGGGGAGGACAAGGAGGTTCATCCTCTTCCGGAAGTGGAATCAGTAACTTCACGGTAGATACACAAAACGGAATTACCAAAACAAATGCGGTAGGAATTAATTACTCCGACCAATGGGGAAAGAAAATTAAAGTTGACGGCAGTTATTTCCTGAACTATTCCGATAACCATTCGCTTCAAACATCAGACTATACATACCTGATGAACAACGGAGAGACTTATCTGGAAAATGAGCAGACATCTGCAAACGTGATGAATCACAGGTTTAATTTCCGGATCGATTATACCATCGATCGTCATAATACTTTGTTTTTCCGGCCGGGAGTATCTTTACAGCAAAGTAACGGCACATCATCCACCCTTGCCCGGACGGATTCGATGCGACAACCGCTAAATGCATTTTCAAGCATATACAATCCTTCGCTGAAAGGGATGGAACTGACCGGAGAATTGCTTTATCAGCATAAATTCAACCGCATCGGCCGTACCTTAGCCATCGATGTAAACAACACCACCGAAACAAAAACAGGAGACAACTATCTCCATGCCATTACAGATTATTATTCATCTGCCACCATAGATACCACGCAACAATATGCCCATTTGCATGCCAACGGATATTCTTTTTCAGCCAATGTATCCTATACCGAACCACTTACACGGAAAAGCATGTTGATGGTAAACTATATGTATGGTTTTCAGGATGGCACATCGAATCAAAGAGGCTACAACTTTAATGCCCTGACCCGGCATTATGACCAACCCGATTCATCATTAACCAATATTTATCATAGCCGCTATACCACACAGACAACAGGATTATCATACCTTTATCATAAAGACTATCTCAATTTTAATGCGCAGTTAAGCTACCAGAATGCGCGGTTAACGGGTGAAAATGATAATGCAGGCGCCGGTGAAATTCCGGCAAAGCGTTATAATAACATTTTACCATCCATCCGGTTGCGTTACAATCTCAATTCCATGACTCACCTGGAATTTGATTATCATGCTACGGCAAGTGCCCCTTCTATAAACCAGTTGCAGGAAGTGGTTGATAATTCAACTCCGACACAATTGACTGTAGGAAATTCCCATTTGTCGCAAACATACCAGCACAATATTTCCTTACGATTTATTGCCCCAAATACCTCTACAGCATCCGTATTGATGTGTTTCCTGAATGGTAGTTTCTCTAACAATTATATTGGCAGCAATACATTCATTGCCACATCCGACACACTGCTGACCGCCTATAATCAGCATATGGGACAAGGGTCGCAACTTACTACCTATGACAACATGTCCGGATATTATAACCTGACAGGCATGATGGGTTACGGGTTTCCGTTGCTTCCATTAAAAACCAATGTCAATATCATGCTTAATAGCAGCATGAGCCAAACACCCGCTATTATTAATAACGAAAAGAACTTGTCAAAACAGATTTCCCTCGGGGGCGATTTGATGCTTAGCAGTAACATAAGCCAGAATATTGATTTCCTGATTCACGGGCGAGCGAATTACAACACGGTAAACAACAGTTTGGCAACCCAGACCGACACCCGTTACTGGGATATGAATGCCAATGCACGGCTCACCTGGATCGTACTTTCCCACCTTGTATTTTCTTCTGATTACTCCTTTTCAGGATATTTTGAACAAGGGAGCCGGAACGAACTCAAATACCTGTTGAATTGTTCGCTGGGCTTTAAGTTCCTGCACAAAAATGCCGGAGAGCTTCAGTTTGCAGCCAATGACCTGCTCAATCAAAACAGTAACTTCAGCCGAAGCTCCACTGCATTATACACATTGACACATCAGAGCAACACATTAGGACGTTACTATATGTTGTCATTCATTTATACGCTCCGCCACTTTGCAAGCGTCAACCCGACTTAAAATTTCAAATGACACTTTCCCGCTTCATATTCCGCCAATGGTAATATACATATACAGATTGTAATCACTAATGTTTTAATCATTCTCTTATGAAAAAAGTATCTTATTTTCAACGCACTTGCATGCTTGTTGTGATGCTGACCACCTTGTCGGTATTCACCTTGTCGGCAAAAAAGGTTAAGCTATCCGCCACCTCTACCTTTTATTCCGATCTCTCCAATGTACCTACGCCTGACAGCACTCTTGCCGGTTTTACAACGTTTGCCGATGGTAAAGCCCTGATTAAAGTCTTCACCAATGACACAGGACTCAATATTCAGTTAACTGCCAAAGACGAAACTACACAACAGAAATGGCTTTTCAACGGACTCACCATCTATGTAGATCCCACAGGGAAAGGCAGCGATAAATATGCCATGGTTTTCCCTTCCCTGATGTCTTTGGGAAGGCCGGACATGATGCGTCAGTCCCAGCAAACCGATAATCCAACTCCCCAAACAGGACAAAGACCTCCTTTTCAGGGGCCTGATATGCAAATGATGGCTCAAAGAATCAATTCAACAGGAGCAACCTTTGATGTCAACGGCGATACTATTTTTGCCGGCCCCTCGCTGGCTGAAGTAACACTGATCAATCCACATCAGTTATGCTATAACATTAAACTCCCCTACTCGATTTTTCACAAACAGAATCTGAATCCTGAACATCTCAGCATAGGAATAGTTTCTGAATTCAAGTTCCCCCAAAGACAAGGCGACAATAGGGGAAACATGGGTGGCCCTGGTGGAGGAATGGGTGGCCCTGGAGGTGATATGGGCGGTCCCGGAATGGGTGGCCCTGGTATGGGTCCCGGCGGAATGGGAGGACCTGGTGGAATGAATGGCTTTGGCCCCGGAATGTCCGGAGGACAAAGAAACAAAAGCGATCGTTTCTCTGATATGCAGCAGCCCGTTAAAGGTTGGATTGAGATAACGGTAGCCCAACATTGAATTATACAAATACGGAGAGCGGCATGATCAACATGCAGTCAATTCAGAATATATGCGGATATTTAGGGAACCGTTCATGCCCTCTTCGTATGTCATACGATAATTGAAACAATAATTCTCTTTCCTTTGTCATCAGGTATGAAACTAACTATTCGGCACCGGGAACTATTTGAAGGCGTAGTGCACATTTGTTTCTGGATTATTTTCCTTTCCCTGCCTGCGCTTTTGCCCAAACCACAACCCCACCTAATGCCATTTGGATCAAGGCCACCATTCCCCTTTGATCATGTAACTTTTTTGCCCATGTATGTGGTGTTGGGTATGGAAATGGCCTATTTTTATCTGAACTATTGCCTTTTTATCCATCTCTTCCGTAACCGGCGTTATGTACTGTTTGTTTTGGCAAACCTGGTTACAATGGTGATTATTCTTGCCATTAAACACATCAACGATCCGCATCAGGATATCGGGATGTTGTTGTTCAGGGATATGTCGCCCTTTATCTTTCTGTTTCTGGCGGGAACAAGTCTGCAAATGATCAAAGACCAGATTAAAATGCGGAACGAAGTGCTCGAAAATGAACTAACCTTTTTGCGCAATCAAATCAGTCCACACTTCCTGTTCAACATTCTGAATATGGTCAACTCTTTTGCACGCAGTAAACCGGAACTTATTGAACCCACCGTTGATAAACTTTCGAACCTGATCCGTTACATGCTCTACAACACGGAACAACAAGTGCCATTAAGTGAAGAAGTGGAGCACCTGAAAGAATACATCGAACTGCAGAAAACCCGTTATAATGACCGGATAACTATAGTGTCGTATATCTCCGATCCCCTGCCCGACTGCCATATCGAACCAATGCTGCTGATTCCTTTGGTTGAGAATGCTTTTAAGCATGGTACAGCTTTAATTGATGCACCGGAAATTCATATCTCATTAGACAGAACACCGGGCACAATTTCTTTTTGTGTCACAAACCGTTTCAATAAGGACTCCCATGAAAATACCAGCACGTATTCGGGCATCGGATTAAAGAATATCAAACGCCGGCTGGAGTTGCTTTATCCCGGTAAACACACATTCGACGCTTTTGCCGATAAAGAATGGTATCACATTCAGCTAACCATTACCTTATGATGAATTGTATTGCTGTTGACGACGAAAAATATTCCCTGGAACTGATTGCGGATAACATCAGGAGAACACCTTTTTTGCATCTTACCGCCACATGTAACAGTTCGCCTGAAGCGATCCGTTTGCTGGAAACCGAACCTATTGATCTTGTTTTTCTCGATATCCAGATGCCGATGATCAACGGATTGCAGCTTTTGCGCAGGCTTGACAAAAAACCGATGGTGATCATTGTATCTGCCTACAAAAACTATGCGCTTGAAAGCTTTGAGCTGGATGTGCTGGACTATCTCCTGAAGCCGGTTACGTATGAACGGTTTTCTAAAGCAGCCCTCAAAGCCAATGACTACTATCATTTGACGCACAAACAGGACAAAAGCAACGCCGGTTATATTTTCGTGAATGCAGATTATCGACTCGTGAAAATTGAGCTTGACAAGGTGTTGTATGTTGAAGGTATGAAAGATTATGTCAAAATCTTTTTGTCAGATGCCAGGCGACCCATTGTCCCTAAATTATCGCTCAAAGCCATTGGCGAGATGTTGCCTGAAGGAACCTTCATGCGCATTCATAAATCCTACATTATCAACACAGATAAAATCATTGCTTTACAGAGACAGAAATTAACTCTTTCGGGCGATCACACATTGCCCATCGGACAGAACTACCGCGAGAGCTACGAACACCTTTTTGCAAAAGACGAGTATAAAAGTTGATTGCGAACTACCCCAAAACCAAGAATTTCAGATATGCCCCAACCCTTAGCTTTCATTCATCCGGATGCTAAAATAGCGCCAAATGTGATTATCGAACCGTTTGTGTCGATTGATAAAAATGTCGTCATCCTCGAAGGTTCTCATATAGGGCCGAATGTGATCATCAGGGAAGGAACCAGGATAGGACGTAACTGCAACATCTTTCCCGGAGCTGTTATCGGAGCTATTCCACAGGATCTGAAATTCTGCGGCGAAGAAACCACTGCTATCATTGGCGATAACACCACGATACGCGAATGTGTCACCATCAACCGGGGAACCATAGCGAAAGGACGCACCGAGATAGGCAATAATTGCCTGATCATGGCTTATTGCCATGTAGCGCACGATTGCATTGTAGGTAATCATGTCATCCTGTCGAATGCTACCCAACTGGCCGGAGAAGTTATTGTTGGCGACTGGGCTGTTATCGGCGGTGGCTCCCTGATTCATCAGTTTACCCAGATTGGCGCCCATGTAATGATCCAGGGCGGATCAAAAATCAATAAAGATATCCCGCCATTTGTCAAAGCTGCACGCGAACCGATCTCCTATTGCGGCATCAACTCTGTGGGACTACGCCGAAGAGGCTATTCCAACCAGCAAATACGGGAGATTCAGGAGATTTACCGCGTCCTTTATCTTTCGGGAATGAATAACAGCATGGCTGTTGAACGCATCGAAGCCGAATTGCCCGCTGCAAAGGAACGTGACGAAATAGTGCTCTTTGTCCGAAACTCCCCAAGGGGAATTATGAGAGGATATTTTGATTGAAAAGAGTATTTTGGACATCCCCTCAGATGTGGAATGCAAATCATATCATCTGTCTGGCCTCTCTCTAAATCCTTCTCCGAAGTAAACTGTATCATCGCCCATAGTAGTAAACACAACCCACACAACAACTGACCTTATTCCCTTATTGCCTGTTTATTACATCTGTTCATATTGCTAAATAATCTGACCCACACCATCTGTCTGACTTCTCCCAAAATCCCTCTCCGAAGCAGAGGGACTTCGCCGGTTTTCTACTACTTTGGAGGCAATGCTAGCTCTGCTTCGTATTGCACATCAGGCAATAGATCCGTTTCCTGTTGCCTTTTGACTCCCTCACGTCCACTGTGAGGCTAATTTTCCATTTTGCAAGGTGATTTTCGCCAATGTAACCTTACATAGTAACAATGTAAGCTTGCAAAGTGACAATGTAAGCTTGCAAAGTAACAATGTAAGCTTACATAGTAATAATGTAAGCCTGCAAAGTGACAATGTAAGCTTGCATAGTGATAATGTAAGCTTGCAAAGTGATAATGTAACCTTACATAGTAACAATGTAAGCCTGCAAAGTGACAATGTAACCTTACATAGTGATAATGTAAGCTTACATAGTAACAATGTAAGCTTGTTTTCTCCAGAATTGAGGTTGCATAGCCTGCAAAGCAGGTAAAAATGTTGTAGAAAAGAAAAGCCTTCACTTGAAGTGAAGGCGTGACTATCGGAAATATAATTAATGTTATACTGGGATGAGACCGTCCAAAAAACTGTGTAAATAGAAATAAATGCTTATTTTTATAACAGAAAAAAAAGGACATGAAAAAGCAGAAATCAGTATTATCAAAATTGAGTGCAGAAGATGAGGCACTTTTCTCCCAGTTACCAACAGATTTTTTCAAGGGTTTCAAGACCATGCAAGACATAAATGGTTTTATGGATAAGCTATTTAAGCGGGGAGTAGAAAAGATGTTAGAAAGTGAGTTGAGCGAACATCTTGGCTACGACAAGCACTCAGTCAAAGGAAATGGCAGTGGGAACTCTCGTAATGGAAAAACCCGCAAGTTAGTAAAGAGCAGTAGTGGAGAAATAATTATAGAGGTTCCCCGCGATCGTCAGGGTGAGTTTAATCCCATCGTTTTGCCCAAGCGTCAAAAAGTAATAGACAAGATAGAAAGCGTTGTGATTTCTTTGTATGCACGAGGCATGTCGACTCGTGACATAGAAGCTCAGATAAAAGACATTTATGGTGTCACTATCAGTTCTTCGTCCATATCCAATATCACAGATCAGGTAATGAGCGATGTAGAAGCCTGGCAAACCCGTCCATTGGATGATACTTATCTGATTGTTTGGTTAGATGGTATTCGTATCAAAGTTCGTTCAGGAGGTAAGATAATAAGTAAAAGCGTTTATCTGATTATCGGTTTAAATACCAATGGACATAGAGAAGTTATTAGTATGTGGATCAATGAAACTGAATCGGCTTCATTTTGGATGAACGTGTTGGATGATTTGAAGAAACGAGGGGTGAAAGATATTTTAATTGCCTGTTCAGATAATCTGAAAGGGCTAACCCAGGCTATTCAGGCTGTGTTTCCGGAAACAGTAACACAATTATGTATTGTTCATCAGATAAGAAACACGATGAACTATATTGGGACAAAGGAAAAACGGAGTTTTATGCATGATCTTCAACAAGTGTATCAGGCCCGAAACTTAGATGCTGCTGGGGAAGCTTTTGCTGAATTGGAAACTAAATGGGGAGAGAAATATCCTTATGCCATTAAATCCTGGATTGCAAATTGGGAAAATCTGACAGCCTATTTTACCTATCCAGCCGAAATACGAAAGATTATCTATACCACTAATGTGATTGAAAATCTAAATCGAAGCATACGCAAATACACCAAAAATAAATTGATGTTTCCTGATGATCAGGCAATGAAAAAAGCAGTGTATCTGGCGATCCAACAAGCCTCAATATCTTGGAGTGCAAAAGTTTCCAACTGGCCATTGATTGCCAATCAGTTTATGATTTTATATCCTGATAGAGCAAATATTAGTGACACTAGTTTAAGAATAAAATAAAAACGGAAGTTTTTTCTTTTCAAACCCCTCAAAAATTTTGAGAGGGGATTCGAAAAGAAAAAATAATAATAAATGAGATAAGAATGCGTTTACACAAATTTTTGGACACTACCTACTGGGATTATCAGAATGCCTCATAATAAGGCTCTTTATGCCGTATTGAAGATTTTTATCAGAACTGAGTGCTTTATTATCGTGGCTTATTTCCCTTTGTTTTTCTTCGCCGAAAGGAAACGGATCGGCATTTTGATGGGTTTGGATTTTATTTCGTCAGGGTTGTGGGGATTCACTCTGTCGCCATGCGATGGAGGTTCGGAAATGACCAGAAACTTCAGATCCGAATTGGTGTTATTTATGATCCGGTGTTTGATTCCGGGGTTGATCAGGACTCCTTCTCCGTCTTCGAGATTATACATCATTCCGTCGATCTCAAAAGTGGCAACTCCGCTCAGGATATAAAAGAACTGGTGCGACTTCCGATGATAATGAAGCGTTTCCTTTGTTGCGGGAGGCATGCATTCCCGGATAATCGCTATATTTTCGGAATTTAAATAATACCATCCGCTACAACGGTCTCCCCATGTATAATGTTCCGCATTGTAAGTGCTTATGATTTCAACTGATTCATGTTTCATAATAATGTACGGCTAATGTTATGGGTGAAATATCCCTGTTTCTGTATAAAGGCGTTGCATGCAACATCACTACAGACTGTAAGTATCGTAATCTACAGTCAGTTCTTCGCCTGCGCGGATATCTCTCAGGGTAATGAAATTATAATCTTCATCGCAATACACGTTGGGGGTTTGGGAATGGTTGAGGTACCAGGATATTTTCAGGTTAGAAAAGTTATCCGGACATCCGTACAGGGTTTCTCCATCCTTTTCTTTGACTACGCAAAAATCTTCATATAGTTTCCGTATGGTCTCGGGAAGTTGCTCCAGTTTGAGTTCTTCCTCTTTCAGCCATACCATTTCCGACTCGACTTCACTAAACAGATCGGTCTCCCCGGGAATATCAACAATGGCAAAAACCCCGATTCCATGTATCTCTGAGCGTTGTAACCGGGTATATACCCCTTTATGCGGCAGTTCCATAGTATTGTTATTTGGTATATTACAGAATATAGGGTGCAAATATACCATTTTCTGTGTTATGTGCTTATTTCTGCAGAAACATTGCTTTAAACGGAAGATATATGCTGCGGCAATCGGGTATGATATATACACCCGTGGAATGAGTGCTTTTTGCCCTGAACATTGCAAATATTCTTTTATCTTTTCTGAAACATTCTATTGAATAGACTTGCGGTTCAGTTTGCTCTGTAATAAAAACAGAAAAATAATGCTATTTTTGAGAGCATAAATTTGAAGACGGAGAAGCAACAAAAGATTTTATCCTCTTTGGCTTTATATTGTCTGAACCACTTTAGTTTTTTTATAATGATATTGTATTATGGAATTACATTTGAGTTTTTAATCACAGGCTTATGCAACAAAAAATATATCAGGTAGATGCCTTTACAGACAAATTATTTGCAGGCAATCCTGCTGCCGTTTGTCCTTTGGAGAAATGGTTAAGCGATGAGACCATGCAAAACATTGCCAAAGAAAATAATCTGGCAGAAACAGCATTCTACGTTAAGCAAGGGGATGAATATATCATCCGGTGGTTTACTCCGGCGGTAGAAGTTGATCTTTGCGGGCATGCAACTCTTGCGACAGCCTTTGTATTGTTTAATTACGAAAATCATACAGGGGATACAATTCATTTTCAGTCGCCAAGAAGCGGTGTATTGTCCGTGAGCCGACATGGAGAGATGTTGACACTCAATTTTCCTGCCGACGAATTGACAGAAATAGCACTAACCGCCGATATCATGAACGGATTCGATAAAATCCCCATCGCCGCATGGAAAGGAAAGACTGATTATCTCTTGGTATTTGAGCATGAGGATGACATCAGGGAAATGACGCCTTTTTTTGATAAAATTTCAAGACTAAAAGCGCGTGGTGTCATTGTCACATCAAAAGGACATGAATCTGATTTTGTATCAAGATTTTTTGCTCCGCAAGTGGGAGTTAGCGAAGATCCTGTGACCGGTTCGGCACATACCACCCTTACTCCTTATTGGGCACAGAAACTTGGAAAAACGGATATGACTGCCATTCAGTTGTCCGAACGAAAAGGATACTTACAATGTAAATACCTGCATGAAAGAGTCGAGATTAGTGGACGATGCAGATTGTATCTAACCGGAGTAATTGCTATTGAATAATTTAAGTTATCAACATTACCATGAAACTACTTCTTCTATTCCTTTTCTGTATACTTGCCTATGCCAACAGTTTAGCGCAATCAAAGAGCGAAGTATTCCTCATGTATGGATACGCCGGCAACGATATTCTGATGAATGAAGACGTTTTAGGAGACATGGGCTATCACGGTAAAGCCGGTAATATGTATGAACTATCGTATATCAGGTTTCTGAATAGAAACCTGGCCATTGAGACCGGGGTGAATTATTCTGAAAACGAAGTCAGGATGACCTATTTTCCAACTGGAGTGCTGCATTCGGAGAATATTCGGATAAAGATGATCTCGATACCGGTATGGGCTAACTTTAGTTTTTTGAAATATTGGTTCATTAATGCCGGCCCTCTCGTTGATTTTGAAATAAAACATTCGCCTTCACAATCAACACAAGATCAATCAGGCATTGGGCTTGGCATTGGGGTAGGAGCAAAATATAAATTAGGAAGGATTACATTCAAAATCAATCCCTTTATTCAGGAACATGCCGTAGTGCCTTTTCTCAAAAAACAATTTAATGAAAAGCTGATTGAAAACGGTGTGAAAATTGGTATCGGATATTCGTTTTGATCACTATTGAGTTGCACTATAATTTTTCCCCTTTATATAGCAAGGATAATCTATATAAAAAACAACATTGCAGTATAAAATAAAAATTGTACCCAAAGACATTAATAATCTATGGATACAATTTACTTTTTGAATAGCCATTTATCCTATTGCCATTTACAAAAAGGATTAGTGGCTAAATAGGCATTATAAAAACGAACATCACCCGTTACTTCCGCACCCAACCATTCGGGATGCTCAAATGTAGTTTGTTCCGAAGGTAATTCTATTTCTGCAATCAAAAGTCCTAAATTATCGCCTAAAAACTCATCAACTTCAAAAGCCAATTCGCCGACAGGTATAATATAACGAATTTTCTCAATTATTCCAGGTTCGCATAAACGTAGTAATGCATCTGCCTCTGTTACATCAATTTTTTTCTCCCATTCATACCGCGTGATTCCAGTATCATTTCCTTTACCTTTGATGGTCAGAAAGGCTTCCTTATCCTGAATCCTTACCCGAACACTTCTTTCGGGATGCGATGAGAGGTAGCCCTGTTTAATTGATAATGATTTCCGGACAAAAGGGTGAAAGTCTCCTACTACTAAAAATTTACGCTCAATTTCGTAAGACATGGCATAAAATTAATGCGAAGTCGTCTCTTTGCGTTTTTCCTGCAGCTTTATTTCCCATAACCAGGCTGAACGTAGAGTATCTTCAATCGATTCTTTGGCTGCCCATCCTAAAACCTTATTGGCTTTTTCAGGATTTGCCCATACCTGTTCAATATCACCATCCCTCCGACTAACTATTTTGTAAGGCAAAGAAACGTTATTGACATCCTGGAAAGTCTTCACAATTTCAAGAACGGAAAGTCCTCTACCTGTTCCGATGTTAAAAATTTCAAGGTTCGATGCGCATCTATTTTGCAACATTCTTTCCATGGCCTTGACATGCGCCTTCGCTAAATCAACTACATTAATGTAGTCCCGTATGCACGAACCATCAGCTGTGTTATAATCATTACCATACACGCTCAGCTGTTTACGCAAACCGATTGCTGTTTGTGTAATGAATGGTACTAGATTGTTAGGAACCCCATTCGGTAATTCTCCGATCATGGCTGATGGATGCGCTCCAATAGGATTAAAATAACGAAGAATAATACTATTAATCGCAGGTGTTGCATGAATCGTATCCCGAATAATTTCTTCGCCAATTTGTTTTGTATTCCCGTAAGGAGACAATGCCGGCTTTAACGGAGCTGCTTCAGAAACCGGTAACTCATCGGGTTGACCATAAACTGTACAGGAAGAGGAAAAAACAAAATGTTTGATTTTATGCAAAGGCATCAATTGCAGCAGGTTCATCAATGAGACCAAATTATTGCGATAATAAAGCAAAGGTTTATCCACCGACTCTCCTACAGCTTTGCTGGCCGCAAAATGAATAATAGCTTCAATACCTTCATGTCGGGCTAACAATTTATCTAAACCCACATAGTCAAGACAATCCAAATTCTCAAAAGTTGGCCGAATGCCTGTAATTGCAGTAATGCCATTCAAAACATCGACGTTCGAGTTTGAAAGATTATCAACAATAACAACTTCAAATCCTGAATTTTGTAATTCTACAACCGTATGAGATCCAATGTACCCAGTCCCGCCGGTTACTAAAATCTTTTTCATATGTTTACCATTTAAAAGCTCCTGATTGCGAATGCAATCCATGTTTATCAGATATAGTTATTTATTTTTCTTTTCCCCAAAGAACGTTCGGATACACACCTTTACGAATCAATTCATTGATTTTTAACACAACCTGTGGACGATCTTCAGCATATGTTACTCCAAACCATTTGGCAGCGGTATCTAAGACTTTACATGTTATTGCCCTTTCAGTAATCAGTTCATTAACAACAGTAGGAATATAAAATTCTGATTTAATATTATCGCCATGAACTTTCAAAAAACGGGTAAAGCTTTCTTTGGAATATGCAAAATAATCAGGCGTAAAACCCCACATATTCATTGAAACAGGTGTTTCAGGAGCAATTTGATTCTCTACGCCATGTTCATCTAAAAACACAATAGTACCACCTTTTTCTTCAATATGTGTACGTTCTACCACAGAAGTCAGGTATCCATTTTCATCCGGGACACAAATTCCACGGCTCACAGCACCGCTTTCAGACAAAGTATTACCTACTCTATAACCTACCATACAATATTCATTTCTGGAATTTTCAACGCTGCGAAGAAAATCGGCCAAAACTTCAAAAGATTCTTTCCCATAGAAATCATCCGCATTGATAACGCCAAAAGGTTCATGAATAACATCTTCACCCATCATTACCGCATGATTTGTGCCCCACGGTTTTTCTCTTTTTTCATTATAAGAAATTCCTTCTGGTACATATTCCACTTCCTGAAAAACAATTTCAACAGGCATTATTTCCCGATATTTGGAAACGACAGCCTGTAAAAAATCCTTTTCAAAACTATGTCGAATGACAAAAACAATTTTGCCAAAGCCAGCACGAACAGCATCATACACTGAATAATCCATAATTGTTTCACCATTGGGTCCAAGTCCGTCCAATTGTTTGAGACCTCCATAGCGGCTGCCCATTCCGGCTGCTAAAATAAAAAGAGTTGGTTTCATATTGTATTTGTAATGAGTAAATGTCATCATCAACATGAATAGCCTGAAGCTATTGTGGAATGAAAACTATAACAATGAAAAACATGAATGACCAAAGGTTACATTATTAGCAATGAATCATTCATTTACTATAAAAAAGCAATATATTATCCGTTTTCACGTGCAAATATACACATTTCTTTCCCTCCGCGAAACAAATTTTGAGAACAATGAACGGCATTTAATCATTTGTAGAAACAAAAATTTGTAGTACTTTTATCACCACAATTTTAAGAGGAATAAAATGGAAAATAGTGATTTGATAAAGTATGTTACCGAAAAAGCAACAGCTTGGCTCAATGGTAACTATGACGAAGCAACAAAAGCAGATGTTCAGCGTATGTTAGATGCACAAGATTCCAGTGAATTGATTGACGCATTTTACAAGGATTTGGAATTTGGTACTGGTGGACTTCGGGGAATTATGGGCACAGGGACCAACCGGATGAATTTATATACTGTAGGAGCTGCCACCCAGGGACTTTGTAACTATTTAAAGAAAGAGTTTGGGGATGTCCCACAAATCAAAGTTGTGATAGGACACGATTGCCGCAACAATAGCCGGAAATTTGCTGAATCCTCTGCCGATATTTTTTCCGCAAATGGCATTAAAGTATATCTTTTCGAATCTTTGCGCCCTACCCCTGAGATTTCATTTGCTATCAGGCATTTGGGATGTCAAAGTGGAATCATTATCACGGCATCGCATAATCCGAAAGAATACAACGGTTACAAGGCTTACTGGAACGATGGAGCCCAGATGATCGGGCCCCACGATGTCAATGTGATCAAAGAAGTGGAAAGCATTAAAAGGGTAGATGATATCCGATTCCAGGGTAACAAATCCCTTATTGAAATCATAGGAGAAAATATTGACACGCTTTATTTGAATAATATCAAAACCTTGTCCTTATCTCCCGAATCAATTGCTCGCCACAACAATATGAAAATCGTTTATACACCAATTCATGGCACCGGCGGCATGCTTATTCCCAGATCTCTTGCAAATTTCGGATTTACCAATATTATTCACGTGCCTGAACAGGACGTTATCAGTGGCGACTTTCCAACCGTAATTTCTCCTAATCCGGAAGAACCTGCTGCTCTTGATCTTGCTATCAAAAAAGCTATTGAAACCGATGCTGAATTGGTAATGGCATCCGATCCTGATGCAGATCGTTTGGGTATCGCAGTCAAAAATGATAAAGGAGAATGGATTTTGGTCAATGGAAACCAAACAGCGCTGATTTTTACCTATTATCTGATAAGCCGCTGGAAGGAACTGGGCAAAATCACAGGGAAGGAATTTGTGGTGAAGACCATTGTGACTACAGAAGTTATTAAGGAGTTGTCCGAAAAGAATGGAGTGGAATGCTTTGACTGCTTCACCGGATTTAAATGGATCGCAGCAGTGATTCGCGAACTGGAAGGCAAACGTCAATACATAGGAGGAGGAGAAGAAAGTTACGGTTATCTTGCCGAAGATTTTGTGCGCGATAAAGATGCTGTTTCTGCGTGTTCACTGATGGCTGAGATTGCCGCTTGGGCAAAAGATAACGGTAAATCGCTTTTCGAAATGATTCAGGACATTTATCTTGAATATGGATTCAGCAAAGAAAAAGGGATCTCTATTGTACGGAAAGGTAAATCTGGTGCTGATGAAATAAAACAGATGATGAACGAATTTCGCAGCAACCCGCCACAAGAGATTGCCGGATCCAAAGTAGTAATCATTAAAGATTATAATACATTAAAACAAATAGACACGAAAAATGGTTCAACGACGAATCTGGATATGCCAGCCACTTCGGATGTATTGCAATATTTTACGGCTGATGGCACTAAAATATCTGTACGTCCTTCGGGCACCGAACCTAAAATCAAATTCTACATTGAGGTACGCGGAACACTTACTTCACGCGCCGAATACGATCATGTAAATACTGCTACCGAAGCTAAGGTTGAAGCTGTAAAAAAATCTTTGGGAATCTGATGTCTTTTCCAAAGTTTTAATTGTAGATACAAAAAAGCCGCTTCTAAATGATGGAAACGGCTTTTTATTTATTTAAATTTTGCAGCATCAGTTATTCCCCTGATCTCTCATCTGATGCATTCTTTCCATCATAGCTTTTCTTGCATCTTCCCATGTCTTCATTTGATCCGGCGTCAGAATGGCTTTCAAAGCAGTATTTTGTTCTTCAATGCATGTACGCATAGCAGAACGCATATCACCTGATTCACGCGCCTTCATCATGTCCTGTGCAAACTTAAGATTCACAGAATCTATTTTTGCCACCTGATCATCTGTAAGGTTTAACTGCTTTTTCATCCTTTCTGTCATCTGTTTAGCTCTTTGTTCGGGCGTTAACTGTGAATTAAATCCCTGGGCAAAAGCAGCTCCCATGCTCAAAGCAGCAAACAACACCATAAAAGTCAAAAATCTTTTTGTTTTCATACTCAAACAATTTAGAATTAAATAAAACGAAAACTACTTACAACTATCTCTTAAACCTATGATTAGTCAAATCACATTTAGTAATAAGACATTTCATGCATAAATAAGTTTAATCACCTAATGTTAAACTTTCTTTATACAACTTTCTTCGTTCGTTTGATTGGGTATAGGAATCTACTTTTGTATTGAAATCAGTAAAGACCGACTCTCCGGTTGTCTATAATCTCTTTATTAATGCATACTTTACTCGTATTACTTGGCCCCACCGGCATCGGAAAAACGGAATTAAGCCTACATCTGGCAAAGTATTATAATGCGCCGATTCTTTCATCTGACTCGCGACAGTTCTACCGTGAATTAAACATTGGTACAGCAAAACCAACGCCGGAACAACTCCTTCGAGCCTCACACTATTTTATTAATACGCATTCCATTCTTGATAATTACAACGCAGGTCAATATGAAATAGATGTGATCAACATATTACCGGATTTATTTGCAAACAGCAATTATGCAATGCTGGTAGGCGGATCCATGCTTTATATCGAAGCGGTCTGTCATGGTATTGATGATTTACCAACAATTGATCCGGAAATCCGCCAATATATAAAACAAATCTATCTCGAAAATGGAGTAGAAGGAATACGTTCGTTGCTCAAAAAACTGGATGTCACATATTATAATCAGGTGGATCTAAAAAATTCCCAGCGAATTATGCATGCACTTGAAATCTGCATCATGACCAATCAACCTTATTCTGCCTTAAGAACTCAAACAAACAAAACACGTCCTTTTCAGATCATCAAAATAGGATTGAACAGGCCTCGCGAAGAACTTTATGAGCGTATCAACAAACGTGTTGACGAAATGATATCTCAGGGACTTGAAACAGAAGTGCGCTCTCTCTACCCCTACAAGCAACGAAATCCACTGAACACAGTTGGATATAAAGAATTTTTCGACTATTTTGATGGTCATTATACCTATACAGAAGCCATAGATAAGATCAAGCAACATTCGCGCAATTATGCAAAAAAACAACTTTCATGGTTTAATCGCGATGCTTCGGTCCGGTGGTTTCATCCTGACGATGCACTGGCAATCATCAACTACATCAATAGCTTCAATGGAAATATCGGGGACATAAAACAAACAGGCGAGTGATAAACTTCATTACTGAACTTATATCCCTCGCCATGTCTGTATTTTACATCAACAAGTCAGTAGTAAGTTGCTGCAACTTTAATGCTCTGACCCTTGGCTTAACGCCTTTTGAATATAACCTCGCTCGTTATGGTATTGCGAGTACCCAACACAAGGCTTTAATCATATTTGACGTCACAAATATAAGATGAATAAGCCACAGTTGAACATGCTTTATTGTTTTTTGATATAATTTCAATGTAAATCCAGACATACAGGTTAGTATATTCATACAGCCTATTATCAGTATATTGCAAAATAATCACACTGTCAACCATATATCATAAAGAATAAAAAACTGTAGCATACCCCAATGAGTACAAAAATCCTGTTTTTGTGATTTGTTGTTACCTTTGCATCATAAAAATTCTCATAAAATGACAAATCCACTTGATATCAAAGCCATTCGTAATGACTTTCCAATTCTGTCACGAACCGTTTACAACCGACCGCTTATTTATCTGGATAACGCTGCCACAACTCAGAAACCACGCTGTGTGGTAGAAGCAATCGAAAATGTTTATTACAATCAGAACTCTAATATTCACCGGGGAGTTCATTATTTGAGTCAACGGGCTACAGAAGCTCATGAAGCTGCCCGTGCAACCGTCAGGGATTTCATTCATGCCACATCGTCAAATGAGATAATTTTCACCCGCGGCACGACAGAAGCTATAAATTTATTAGCAACCTCTTATGGGGAAACATTTTGTAACGAAAATGATGAGATCATCATCAGCACCATGGAACATCATGCCAACATTGTTCCCTGGCAAATGCTACGTGACAGGAAAGGCATTAAGCTGAAAATTATTCCCCTGACCGAAACAGGTGAATTGGATATACCTGCTTTCGAATCATTATTCTCTGAAAAAACAAAATTAATTTCTGTTACACACGTATCGAATGTACTGGGAACTATTAATCCTATCAAAGAAATTATTGAAAAAGCACATGCCCGTAATATCCCAGTATTGATAGACGGTGCACAGGCTGTGTCACATCTTGCAGTCGACGTACAACAACTGGATGTTGATTTCTATGTGTTTTCAGGGCATAAAGTATATGGGCCTAATGGTATTGGAGTATTATACGGCAAGGAAAACTGGCTGGAGATGCTGCCCCCTTATCATGGTGGAGGAGAAATGATAGCCCATGTCAGTTTCGACAAAACCATTTTTGCAGACCTTCCGTTCAAATTTGAAGCCGGCACACCTGATTATGTAGGATCGGTTGCTTTGGCTACTGCACTCAATTATCTTCAAAGCTTTGGCATGGATAATATTGCCGCATATGAGAAGAGTTTGCTAGAAGATGCAACTGAAAAGATGTTGAAAATCGAAGGAATGCAGATTTTTGGCAATGCTCCTCAAAAAAGCAGTGTTATCTCATTTCTTGTCAACAACATTCATCCTTTTGACATGGGAACATTGCTGGATAAGCTCGGGATAGCTGTCCGCACAGGCCATCACTGTGCAATGCCTTTGATGACCGCCCTGCAAATTGATGGGACAGCAAGAGCTTCATTTGCATTTTACAACACACACGACGAAATTGACGCGTTCATTGCTGCCATTGAACGTATTACCAAAATGTTTTAACAATAAAAACTCTATAAACATGACGATTAACGAAAAACAGGATCAGATAATTGAAATCTTTGAAGAATATTCCGACTGGATGGATAAATATGCCTACATCATTGAACTTGGTAATGGTTTATCTCCCATCGATCCAAAAAATAAAGTAAATCAGAATCTTATAGAAGGATGCCAAAGCAGGGTTTGGCTGGATGCCAAATACCAAGATGGCATTATACACTTTGCAGGTGAAAGCGATGCTGTAATCGTAAAAGGTATTGTTTCACTCCTGATTGATGTGCTTTCCAACCACACTCCGGATGAAATATTAAATGCTGACCTGTATTTTATTGATAAAATAGGACTTAAAGAACATTTATCACCTACCCGTGCCAACGGACTACTCGCCATGGTAAAGCAGATGAAACTATATGCACTTGCTTTTAAAGCACAAAATAATCCATAGATTTATTCATTAATCGTAATATGAACCCCTCAAAGGGTACGGATATTATAAATTAATGGCAGGAAAACGATTCTTCAACCATTAATTTCCGCTCAATTTTGTCTGTAGATTATTGCTGAACCGGAATAAAATCAGTAATTTTGTTGGCTTTTTAGCACACAACGTTATATAAAATGACTATGAGTGAAGAACAGATCCTGAACGGGGAAGAACCCAAAACAATGGATAGCAATTCATACGGCGCAAGTAGTATTCAGGTACTTGAAGGATTAGAAGCCGTTCGCAAACGTCCTTCAATGTATATTGGTGATACCGGAGCCAAAGGGTTGCATCACCTTGTTTATGAAGTAGTGGACAACTCCATCGACGAAGCTATGGCCGGCTATTGCAATACGATTGAGGTTGTAATCCATGAAGACAATTCCATCAGCGTAAAAGATAACGGGCGGGGCATTCCTGTTGATATGCACGAAAAAGAAGGAAAATCGGCATTAGAAGTTGTTTTGACAGTTTTGCATGCCGGCGGTAAATTCGATAAAGGCAGTTATAAAGTTTCAGGCGGTTTGCATGGAGTCGGCGTTTCGTGTGTAAACGCACTTTCAGATGATTTACATGTAGAAGTCTATCGTGACGAGAAAACATACGAACAGGAATATCAAAAAGGGAAACCTCTGTTCGATGTTAAAGAAACGGGAACAGCTACAACAACAGGAACCTTTATTAAATTTCATCCAGATCCTGAAATATTTTCGGAAGTTTTATATCATTACGATATCTTAGCTGCCCGGATGCGAGAATTGGCATATCTGAATGCAGGCATTGCCATTACTTTAACAGACTTACGAACAATTGATACCCAGGGAAATCCTAAATTCGAAAAATTTCATTCTGAAAAAGGATTAGAAGAATTTGTCCAATTTATCGACGCCGGACGCGAACAATTAATAGAGCATGTAATTCATATTTCAACAGAAAAATTTGGCACACCTGTTGAAATTGCTATGACATACAATACTTCATACATCGAAAATGTTTTTTCCTACGTCAACAACATTCACACAATAGAAGGAGGAACTCATGTAGCCGGATTCCGTCGTGGGTTAACGCGAACGCTCAAAAAATATGCCGATGAAAACAAAATTCTGGAAAAAGTCAAAGTTGATATCAGCGGAGACGATTTCCGTGAAGGTTTAACGGCTATTATTTCCGTCAAAGTTGCTGAACCTCAATTTGAAGGTCAAACAAAAACCAAATTGGGAAATAACGAAGTAATGGGTATCGTTGATCAAGCTGTAGGAGAAGCACTTGGTAACTATCTGGAAGAAAATCCAAAACAAGCGAAAGCCATTATTGAAAAAGTGGTTCTGGCAGCCACAGCACGAAATGCTGCTCGAAAAGCCCGAGAAATGGTTCAACGAAAATCTCCGTTATCAGGTGGCGGCCTTCCCGGGAAATTAGCAGATTGTTCAGAAAAAGATCCTCAAGTATGCGAAATTTTCCTCGTTGAAGGTGATTCTGCAGGAGGTTCTGCAAAACAAGGAAGAAACAGGTTGTTCCAAGCCATCTTACCTCTAAGGGGAAAAATCTTGAACGTCGAAAAAGCCATGTATCATAAAGTACTTGAAAGCGAAGAGATTCGTAATATTTATACTGCATTAGGTGTAACGATTGGAACAGAAGAAGATAATATGCAACTAAATATTTCGAAATTGCGTTATCATAAAATCATCATTATGACCGATGCCGACGTAGACGGAAGCCATATTGACACCCTGATTATGACATTCTTCTTCCGTCACATGAAGGAGTTGATTGAAAACGGCTATCTCTACATTGCCACTCCCCCCTTATACCTCTGTAAGAAAGGAAAAATTGAAGAATATTGCTGGAACGAAAGTCAGCGGCTGATGTTCATTGAGAAATATGCGGAAGGCAATGAAAATGCAGTACATATTCAACGTTATAAAGGTTTGGGGGAGATGAATCCCGAACAATTATGGGATACAACCATGAATCCTGAAAAACGTACTTTACGGCAGGTAACCATTGAAAATGCGGTTGATGCCGATCATATATTCTCAATGTTGATGGGCGATGATGTCGGACCTCGCAGGGAGTTCATTGAACAAAATGCCACTTATGCTAAAATCGATGTTTAATGAAAACGGGTAACAGTTATGTTCATTAAAAAAATCATCATCTTAACTTCGTAGCTTTTACTACTTCAAACGGAAAGAGGCCATATCAATATATATTGATACTGGCCTCTTTATATTGTCAACCCATGATATTATATGACACAAAACAGATCTAAACCCAGGCCCATCGCCAATTCAGCTCCGAAAGGCTATAAAGGAATGTTCCGTTCACTCGAAAGCCGCAACTTCAGGCTTTTTGTAACAGGTCAAAGCATTTCACTGATAGGTACCTGGATTCAGCGTATCGCTATGCCATGGCTGGTTTACGATTTAACTCACTCCGTATTTTTACTAGGATTAATCGGATTTACGGGTCAAATTCCGGTATTTTTGTTAGGCCCGTTTGCAGGCGTGATTACAGATCGTTGGAATAAACGAAATTTATTGCTCTATACACAGGCATTGGCAATGTTACAAGCGTTTGCTATTGCGCTATTAATAGTTCTGGGCATCGTTCAAATCTGGATGCTTATTATTTTAAGTATCATTCTTGGCTGTATCACTGCGCTTGACAATCCAGCCCGTCAATCGTTCCTGATAGAAATGGTGGGTAAAAAGGAAAATCTGGGAAACGCCATTGCCTTAAACTCTACCATGGTCAATGTGGCCAGATTAATCGGGCCTTCAATTGCCGGTATCATTCTGGCTTCAACAGGGGAAAGTGCATGTTTTGCAATTAATGGATTAAGCTTTTTACTTGTAATTATTTCGTTGCTCCGCATGCGAATTGAACAGCAAACTCTGAAACCGAAACAAAGCCAATTTTTGTCTTCATTCAAAGAAGGAATTAAATATACGTTCGGGTTTGCGCCAATCAAAGCTGTTATTTTGTTGCTTGCCTTAATGAGCCTCATGGGAATGCCGTATGCAGTACTTATGCCTGTCTTCGCTAAAGAAATTCTACATGGAGGATCACATACCTTTGGGTTTTTAATGGGAGCAACAGGATTAGGGGCGCTTATGGGCGCTATTTATCTGGCATCACGAAAGAACGTATTGGGACTGGAAAAATTGATTCCATTCGCATGTGTTTTGTTTGGTGCCGGACTCATTGCTTTCTCCTTCTCCCGCTATCTTCCCTTATCCCTTTTCTTCTTGATATTTGCAGGATTGGGGATGATGATGCAAATGGCTTCCAGCAATACCATCATTCAAACCATTGTGGATGACGACAAACGAGGACGTGTCATGAGTTTTTACTCCATGGCTCTGATGGGAACAGCTCCTTTTGGTAGTTTAATTTTTGGATCATTGGCACAATGGATCGGAGCTCCCCACACGTTAGTGATTGGTGGCATTTCATGCATTCTGGGCGCAATTGTATTTATAAAGAATCTTCCCAATCTAAAAACTCAAATTCATCCTATTTATATTCAACAAGGCATAATGGAAAATCCGTTAGACAATCTGGAAGAGTAATTTGTACTATTCTTCTTGAAAAGTTGTATGCGCGAGCTGACTGTTTCTGTTTAGAACAGGACAAAAGCTTTTATTAGTACAGTGTACTTATATTCCTTGTTATCTTACATAATCACTTTTATAGCATTGTCCGTTGCAAATAATCCTTATGTTTTTTAGTTCGTATCATTGAAATGCAGGAATTGTGCGTATATTTGACAATTAACACAAATACTACTTATCTATAACGGCGGAACACGAGTTATGATATTCTTTTCAAAACAAAATGTTTATCATATGAAAATAGGAATTATTGGCACCGGTGGCGTCGGTGGTTATTTTGGAGGTAAATTAGCATTAGCAGGTCATGATGTGATCTTTATAGCACGTGGAGCTCATTTAAACGCCATACAACAAAATGGACTTCAAATCAAAAGTTTTCAAGGAGAGTTTACAGTAAAAAATGCTCATGCAACTGACAATCTGGAGGAGTTAAAAGGAGCTGACGTAATTTTGTTGACCACCAAGGCATGGCAAATAAAAGATTTAGCTCCCCAATTGAAAGGAATTGTCGATCAAAACACAATTCTATTGCCTTTGCAGAATGGAGTTTTGTCATCGGAAGAGCTATTGGAAGAGATGCCTGATAAACATATCATGGGAGGATTATGTCGCATTATCAGTATGATAGAATCTCCGGGAGTAATCTCTCATATCGGCGTAAATCCTACGATTACATTCGGAGAACTGAATAACACAGAAACGTCTGCCACAGTTTTGCTGAAACAACTATTTGAAGAGGCTGGTATTGAAGCATACCATGCAAAAGATATTCAAGCAGATCGCTGGAAAAAATTCATTTCAATATGTCTTAGTGGATTGCTTGCTTTGACACGAACAAATTATGGAGAGTTACGCACGTTACCTGAAACGCGGGAATTAATGATACAACTTGTGACTGAAGTATTTCAGGTTGCTAAAGGTGCTCATATCAACCTACCTTCTGATTTTGTTGAAAAAACCATCACTGTAACTGATTCTTTACCTTTTCACTCCAATTCATCCATGGCACGGGATATTTGGCAGGGAAAACCTTCCGAATTAGAATATCAAAACGGAACAGTCGTTCGTTTAGGAAAAAAATATGGAGTACCAACCCCCGTCAACGCGTTTGTTTATAACTGCTTATTACCAATGGAACTTAAAGCGAGAAACAAATAATCATCGGCATCTGCTTTGTAATTATTGTCTTTGAAAATTTGCAAATCGACAAATTCAAAATATATTCAATATTTGTCCAAACAAATCAAAAATGACATGTCTGTTTTAATTGAGGCAGCCGCCTTTACACCGCTTTCAGCAATAGCAGCCGCCTGGGGTGGTGCAGATCGTATAGAGTTATGTTCGGGTTATGCCGAAGGAGGCCTTTCACCATCCATCGGCAGCGTAGCCTATGTAAAAGAACACCTCAGCATCCCCGTCCATGTGATGGTGCGTCCGCGTGTGGGCGATTTTGTCTATAATAAAGAAGAGTTGCAGGTGATGGAGCGCGAAATCCTTTTTTATAAACAATTGGGGATAAATGGTGTTGTATTCGGAGTGCTGACAGAACAGGGTAATATTGCCACTGAAGCCGTCAGGCGCCTGATAGCAGCAGCACGGCCTATGTCAGTCACCTTTCACCGTGCCTTCGATCAATGTACAGACTTGTTTCGCGCATTGGATGACCTGATGGATTGCGGTGTCAATCGCATCCTTACCTCAGGAGGCAAACCTTCGGTTCCCGAAGGGGCTGATATGCTGGAACAACTGATTGCACATGCTGGCAACGCCCTTATCCTTCTTCCCGGAGGAGGTATCTCGGCAACCAATGTGTCCTCAATCATCCAACAACTGAATGTCCGGGAGATCCATCTTTCCGGGAAACATCTGGTGAAAAGCCCGATGCAGCCCTCTCCGCATGTCTCGCTTTGTGCTCCCGGAGAAGTATATGATTTTCAGTGGTATGAATGTGAAGAACAACGCATCAGGGATGTAAAGACCGTTTGTGCCGATCTTTTTGCATAAACTGCCTGTCTATTTTGACAGAATGTATTGTATTTTTGTTGAATTCCGTGACCAAAAAACTGATTTATGAAACATAAGGTAGTTAAGATTTCGGCAATCGTTGTGTCTGCCATCGCGCTTTGCCTCATCGTATTGGCATTGTCGGTTTCATCCATTGTCAAAAACTATATTGAAAAACACAGTAAGGAAATGATCGGGCGGCAGATCCTGATGAGCAAACTACACCTTAACATTTTCACAGGTACGCTCGAAATGGATTCGCTCCGCATGTACGAGGCCAATAGCACGAAAGTGTTTGCTTCCATCGACACCTTTTACATGGAGCTGACGATACATAAATTGCTGGGTAGCACGTTTGAGTTATCCCAAATAAAAGTTATCCGTCCTTATGTTGATATCATCCAGAAAAAAGATTCGTTCAACTTCAACGACCTGCTTTACAAATATGAACATCGCGACACAACGCCTTCTTCGTTCCCTAAAGCAATTATCCTGAAAAATATTTTTATCAAAGGGGGAAAGATTGTATATACCGACCTGCAACTGCACAACACGATTAAGATGAATGATCTTGGCGTCGCCATTCCCGAAATGCGTTTTGGCGAAGGAGACACCCATGCCGGCATCCATTTAAAGATAGGCGAAAACGCAACCGTAGATAGCCATCTGGCCCTTAACATGAAGACAAACCAGTATATCCTTGGACTTCAGATAAGCAACCTGCCCCTCAGCATTTTCTATCCCTATGCCAAAGAAGAGCTTAACATTGCGCAACTGGAAGGATTCATCAACACCAACCTGAACATTACGGGCGATATGGATCACATGATGAATTTTGTGGTTACAGGTACTGCAAGCGGGAAATCTTTCAACATAACCAACAAGGCAGGTGAAGAGCTTGCCTCGGCAGCAACAGCGGAAGTGAAAATCGACTCGCTGCTCTGGAACAGCTCTGCCTACCTGCTCGACTACGTGCATGCTTCCGGCGTACACCTGAACTTTATCATGCGGAAGACTACCACTAACTACACGAACCTGCTCACGCCGGCGGCTGAAGACACCACTTCCCCATCGCAACCCATGACCGTAAAGATAAAAGACCTGCATATTACCAATTCGCAACTCACTTACACAGACCAAACGCTCTCTGTTCCGTTTACCCTGCCGGTGCAGCAAATCGACTTCCAGGTTGCAAATTATGATATGAACGGCACCAATACGTATAAAATGCAGGCGCGGTTTCCTGAAGGCGGCTTGATGCATTTCAGCTGGAAAGGGAATATGAACAATCTTGCCAACCAGGATATCATGCTGAATATGCGCAACATCAGCCTGCGGTTGTTCAGCCCCTACGTTGTGCAATATACCGCCTACCCTATCACAACGGGGAACTTCAACTTTGTAAGCAAAAATGTCATCCGGCGAAACAACCTCAACAGTTCAAACCTGCTCGACGCATTCAATGCCAATGTGGGGAAGAAACAACATGGAGTGAAACCGGAATACCATATCCCGATGAAACTGGCATTGTATATCCTGAAAGACAAAGACGGCAAAATTGAATTTAACGTGCCTGTACAGGGTAATATTCATGATCCGAAGTTCTCCTATACAAAGATCATTCTGAAGACACTGGTCAACCTGATGGTGAAAGTGGCCATCTCTCCGGTGCGTTTCCTGGCCGGTTCGCTGGGATTGAACCCTGATAAGATGGAAGCCATTGTCATGCAACCTCTGCAAACTGATTTCACCGCTCAGCAATACCAGCAATTGAACGACCTGGCAAACATGCTGAAACAAAAACCTGACATGCTGCTGACACTGACACAATATGTTGATCTGAAAGATATGCTGCCTGCATATGCCCTTTTCAAAACAAAATCAGCTTACCTGAAATCGCAACAAAAGGACAGCACACAACAACAGATCCATTATAGCGATATCGAGCTGGTGAACAATAACGATGCCGGATTTGTTGCCTATGTTGACACATTGGTAAAGGCAAAAAGCAACCTGCCTGTCAACGCATCCATACAGGACAAGGTCAATGCCCTCTATGCACCCGATTCCATTCAGGCCGGTGCTCAACGTTTCCTGCAACGGCGCAACCTGTTTATCCTGCATTACATGACCACTTCGTATCAGGTTCCCGAAAAGAGTCTTATCGTCAGAACGGTAGGTCAGGATACGCTCAACACCTACAGCAGTAAAGCAAAGTATGCCATCAAAATGACTCTGCCTGGCGCAGATAATTCCGTTGATACAACAAATGTAAAATAAAATCATATGGAAAAGCTAAACATCCTTTGGACAACAAACAACAAAGAAACTTTCTTCAACATGGTATCCATGTATGCCACTAACGCAAAAAAACGTGGATGGTGGCAGGATGTCAATGTAATTATTTGGGGATCCTCTTCGAAGCTTGCAGGTAGCGACCCTGAAGTACAGGAAAAAATTAAAGAAATGCTTGCAGCAGGCGTAACCGTTGAAGGATGCCTTGCCTGTGCCGATAACTCAGGCGTAACCGAAGAACTGAGAAAACTTGGCGTTGAACTCCGTTATATGGGACAACCCCTCACCGACTACCTGAAAGCTGACGAAAAGATATTGAGTGTGTGAGAGAAAACATGGTAAATTAGCGGGATGTTATACCAAAATCCCTTTCTGTTATCAGCAAAAATAACTAATTTGCCAACTGAAAATAATAAGCGGAACGGCACGATTCATCATCTGCCATTTATCACATTTTCAGTGTGTTTAATTCATACCCTTCGGGGATAATTTCTTGATCAACCAAATGAATCCACAACTTCTACTGGGAGCCGAGGCGATTGCCCTTGCCGCTATTGACGCAGGCATCTCCGGCGTATATGCCTATCCGGGCACTCCCTCAACAGAAATCACCGAATTTATCCAACAATCGGATGTTGCCAGGCAAAAAGGCATCCATTCTGCATGGGCTACTAACGAAAAGACCGCTTACGAAGCGGCTTTAGGCATGTCGTATGCCGGTAAACGCACACTGATCTGCATGAAACATGTAGGCCTCAATGTTGCAGCCGATGCTTTTATCAATTCCGCCATCACCGGTGTGCATGGTGGTATGGTGGTGGTAGTGGCGGACGATCCTTCCATGCACTCTTCGCAAAACGAACAGGATACGCGTGTATATGGCAAGTTTGCCTTCCTGCCGGTCATCGAGCCTTCGGAACAACAAGAGACATACGATGCCGTCCGTTATGCATTCGACTTTTCGGAAGAGATGCAACTTCCCGTTTTGCTGCGTATCACCACACGCCTTTCGCATGCACGTTCCATCGTCTTGCCAAAAGCCCCCCGCGATGAAAATCCGTTCAACCCGTCAACCGATAAACGGAAATGGATTCTGTTGCCGGTCAATGCGCGGGTGAATTACGCCAAACTGCTGGACAAACAAAAGCAACTGACTGCCGTCTCCGAATCATCGTTCCTGAACAAAGAGATTGCCGGTACTGGTAAAAAAGCGGTTATCGCATTTGGTATTGCGTTCAGCTACGTGATGGAGGTGCGTGAATCGGCTCAGCTTGATTTCCCTGTTTTGAAAATATCACACTACCCCCTACCCGACAAAACCATCAGGGCTTTCACGGAACACTATGATGATATCCTGATCGTCGAAGAAGGATATCCTGTTTATGAAGAGCTTTTGAAAGGATATTTCGGAAACAGCAAATTCCACGGACGATTGGACGGCACATTACCCCGTACCGGAGAGCTGTCTCCGGATATACTGGCAAAAGCATTAGGCGTGGAAGATGGGGAGGCAAGACAAGCCATACCTTCCGTTGTGGCAGGCCGTCCTCCGATGTTATGCCAGGGATGCAGCCACAGAGATGTGTTTGAAGAACTGAATACGGTTTTCGAAGCTTATCCCGAGAAGCATCTCTTTTCCGATATCGGATGTTACACGCTTGGCGCCCTGCCTCCTTTCAGCGCCATCAACACATGCGTCGATATGGGAGCTTCCGTCACCATGGCCAAAGGAGCAGCCGACGCCGGTTTGCATCCTGCTGTTGCCGTGATCGGCGATTCGACCTTTACCCACTCGGGTATGACCGGATTGCTCGATGCCGTGAATGACCGCTCCCCTGTCACGATCATTATTTCCGACAACTCCACCACTGCCATGACCGGAGGACAAAACTCAGCCGGAACAGGCCGGTTGTTCGACATCTGCAAGGGGATTGGCGTTGAAGAAGCACATATCCGCACCATTATTCCGCTAAAGAAAAACAGTGAAGAGAATAAGGCCATCCTTAAAGAGGAGATGGAGTACAAAGGTGTTTCGGTGATCATTGCCCAACGGGAATGTGTGCAGACTGCCAGTCGGAAACGAAGAGAGAAAGCAAAAGAAACACCAGCATAAGCCACAAGGTGTCAAACCTTTTATTTTGACAAATCGACTATCGTATGACAACAAATATCATTATTGGAGGCGTCGGCGGACAAGGTATCCTTACCATTGCCGGCATCATTGACATGGCCGCCATGCAACAGGGCCTATTCTTGAAACAATCCGAAGTGCATGGCATGAGCCAGCGGGGAGGAGCCGTTGAATCGCATTTGCGCATCTCCGACAAAGAGATCTATTCCGCTTTGATCCCGACAGGCAAAGCCGACCTGATTTTATCTATCGAGCCCATGGAGTCGTTGCGCTACCTGCCCTTCCTGGCACCCAACGGCATTATCGTTACGGCTACCGAGCCTTATATCAATATTCCGAACTATCCCGAGCCGGAAATCATTCTGAACGAGATTCGGAAACATCGTCATCTGCTGGTTGATGCCGAAGCATTGGCGCGTCAGGCAGGCAATGCAAAAGCCTTTAACCTTGTGATGCTCGGAGCGGCTTCACCCTATCTGGGCATTGCATCCTCTGTTTTGGAAGATGCTATTACAGAACGTTTCATTTCGAAAGGAACAGACACCGTGCAAATGAACCTGGAAGCATTCCGGCTGGGAGCGACACATGCTAAAAGATGAGCATTGACCGCTTGCCAGGGGGTATAGCACCTGTGCACTGCCGTTATTATATGCCACAACAACATTAATGACAAAATAACACCCTCTTGACCCTGTTACAATATGTAAGGAGGGATTTTATTTACATTTATTATCTGCCACAAAGATGCGCGGTGAAAGAACGTTAACAGTTTTACTTGCCGCACCAATGGGTGGTTAAAGAACAATAACAGTATTCCTTGCCTCACCAGCGATTGGCAAAAGAACGTTAATAATATTGTTTCCCGCAGTAATGATTGGCAAAAGAACATTAACAATATTGCTTGCCACAGCAATATAAGAGCAATTCCGTTAACATTCCGGCTTGCCGCAACGATGCGACAACTTTTTTCGATCGTGAGATACCTTGCCGCAACCATGAAACAGGGAAATAAATAACGAAACGAGCAATATGCATTATCACTACTGCATTATAAAAATTCAAAATGGATAAATACAAACAATACTTCACCGGAGATAAATTTGCCATGAGCAACGGCATCGAATTGATCGCATGCCATCCGGGATATGCCAAAGCACAGGTAACCATTGAAGAACGTCATTTAAATGGAGCCGGAGTGGTGCATGGCGGACTACTTTTCACGCTGGCTGACTTCAGCTTTGCCGCAGCAGTCAATTCATACGCCCTCATCACCCTTTCCATCAACGCCAACATGTCATTTTTCGCCAAAAGTACGGCAGGCATCCTTACTGCCGAAGCCAGGGAAATTTTCCGCAGCAACAAGTTATGCACCTGCGATATCAACGTGACCGACCAGGAGGAGCAATTGCTGGCCAATTTCAAAGGGACTGCCTACATTACGCACAAAGAAATAGAATTCTAACCCATCATGCCAATACAAATCCTTTCCTACACCAATCTTCATCGCCATGCCGATGAAATCATACATTTCAGTTCCACCCGCGTCGGAGGAATCAGTTCAGGTGAGTTTGCTTCGCTCAATCTTGGAAACTACTCTTCCGATCTGCGCGAAAACATCGACCACAACCGGCAATTGCTTTGCAACGAACTGGGCATTGCGTTTTCAACCCTGATAGGCACTCACCAGATGCACACCACCAATGTAAAAGAAATTGACGAAGCGCTACTGGCTATGCCCGAACCCGAACGAAAAGCCGCTGTGGAAGGTTTCGATGCAGTGATAACGCGCGTCAGGGGAATCTGCATCACAACCACTACAGCGGATTGTGTCCCTATCCTGCTCTTCGACCCGCTGCAAAAAGCTGTCGCTGCCATTCACTCCGGTTGGAAAGGAACATTGAACAACATTACCGCTGCCACCATCGACAAAATGCAGGAACGGTTCGGCACCGATCCACATACCCTCATTGCCGCCATCGGCCCCTGCATCAGCGGAGAGGTGTACGAAGTCGGGGAAGATCTCTATCAGCAGTTTCAGGAGAAAGGTTTCGATGTTTCCCGTTATTTTCGTCCCAAATCAGGGGGAAAATATCTTTTCGATGTCCGGGCGGTGGTCTTCGACGAGCTCAGGGCAAAGGGAGTGAAAGATATTGAAGTATCCACACATTGCACCTATTCCGAACCGGAACTGTTTTTCTCGGCACGACGCCAGGGGATTCGTTCAGGCCGTCTGCTGAGCGGCATCGGATTAAGAAAATAAATAATCAATACCATTACAATGATTCCCGTTTCCATTTCCGACCATGTTAGAACCGCCTGTCCGCAACTTGTGCTGGGGCTGATTTCGTGCAGTGTAACCAACAGCACATTTGAACCCGGATTATGGGAAGAAATCCATGCCGCCGAGGAATATGTAAAAGCTCGTTACACGCTGGAACAAATCAACAAAATCCCTGCTATCCAGGCCACACGAACAGCCTATAAAGCATTCGGGAAAGACCCGAATCGTTACCGTCCCTCTGCCGAAGCCCTTTGCCGCCGTATTGTACGTGGCATTCCGCTTTATCAAATCAACACGCTGGTGGATATCATCAACCTGATTTCCATCCGTACCGGCTACTCCATCGGAGGTTTTGATGCCGATAAGATAGAAGGCACCTTGACCCTGACCGTTGGAACAGCCGATGACCATTTCGAAGGTATCGGGCGTGGCGTGCTGAACATCGACGGATTACCAGTATATAAAGACAGCAAAGGCGGTATCGGCACACCTACCAGCGATAACGAACGCACCAAGATTTCCACCGGGACGACACACCTCTTCTTGATCCTCAACGGATACTCCGGCAAGGAAGGAGTGGAAGAAGCGGTAAAGATGTCTGTTACGCTGCTCGAGAAATACAGTCATGCAGTACAAATCGAGGAAAAGCTGTTGTAACTTTGTTGCTTACAAAGATGCATCTGCCATAAAACAGCCATTGCAGTCCCGATTTGTTTAACTCAAAACACATTTGCCATGAAACGTCTGTCATCTCTTTTATTCATCCTTTCAGGATGTTTGTTTTCGTACGTTCCCGCCACAGCACAGGTTGCCGCCGTTGAATTGATGGTGAAACTTCCGGGCACCGGCATTCAAAAAGATTCTTCCGTTTTCCTCGCCGGATCATTTAACAACTGGAATCCCGGCGACAGCAGCTACATGATGCACCGCATCGACAAGACACACTACCGGCTGGTCATTCCTTGTTTTAAAGGGAAAAAATATGCCTATAAATATACGTTGGGGAGTTGGAGTAAAGTAGAAAAAGGCAATGATGGCAAAAATATTTCCAACCGTACTTTTATAGCCCGCAACCGGATGAAAATTAAAGATGTGATCTTGCAATGGAATCATCCGGAGCCGGTTGCACCGAAAGATACCAGCAACATGCTCACCAAAGCACAACTGGCAAAGATGTCGGCTTTGAAAGACTCCGTAATGAAAAGCCTCGCTCCGGCTATTCCCCAATTACTTTCGCTCCTGAAACAAATCAACACCAACCTGCTTGCCAATCAGCCTGACACTACCCTGGAACGGCAATACAACCAGAAGGTGACGGTCATCGTTTCGCATGCGCTTGATACATTAACAGACGGCATCCGGCAAATGACCGACCTGCTGACTCCGGAACAGAAACAAAAAATTAAAGAAACCATGCAAGATCCGAACGCTCCGAAAGATCTCGTGAATCTTATTATGCAATCACTGAATCAAAAATAAATTATCACATGACTCCCGACAATCTGGCCGTGGCAATACGGACGTTCTGCATGCAACATGCCAACGAAGCAAACGTAAAGAAGTACAGCCGTTTTTTTAAAGGCGAATACAATGCATACGGACTATCCCAGCCTGAGATGCAGGCTGAAGTAAAAACATTGCGGCAAACGGATGGAATCACGTTGGAAACAGTGCTGGCAGCAGCGCCGGCATTAATTGCAGCAGAAAAGTATGAAGAAGCCTCATTTGCACTGCTGCTGACGGATGCATTCGGAAAACAATTCAGTCGGAAGACCTTCGACACCATTGCTTCGTGGTATGCCATTGGCATCACAAACTGGGCGCATGCCGATACGCTCGGAATGATTATCCTTCCGAAATTCCTTCTGCAACACATCGTCACTGTGGAAGAGTTTCGTCCATGGTTGCAAGCGAAGAATCCTTTCCAGCGACGGTCGGTGCCGGTTACTCTCATCAAATGGATTAAGAAGAATCCCGGCGAAATCACTTCCCTGTTCCCGTTTCTGGACATCCTGATGCAGGATCCTGTAAGAGAGGTGCATCAGGGCATCGGATGGTATTTGCGCGAAGCATGGAAGCTGAACCCCGAAGCGACGGAAGCCTTTTTACTCCAATGGAAGGAAACCTCGCCCCGGCTGATCTTCCAGTATGCCTGCGAAAAAATGCAGCCGGAAGCAAAAGCACGATTCAAACGCAGCCAACCTGTAAAGAAATAATAGCCAGTGATGCTTTGAAACGTTATTCTTAGCAATGTCATTCTATTGCCTGCAAATGTTCTTTTTGTTACATTTGCATCGCATAGCCACTTAATGCTGCAATCCATGAAACGATTCCTGTTTTCGCTTTCTGCTTTATTGTCATGGTATGTCATGGCGCAAGCTCCGTTTTACACCCATCCTGTCTCCGGTCAGATTAAAACATTGCAGGTAAGTGTGGAAGGAGCCCCAATGTCTCTTCCCGTCATTGTATTGAACAGTCAGAAAGATATTCTGATCCAATTTGATGAAATGTCGCACGACAGCAAAAACTATTACTATTCGATCAGGCATTGCGATGCCAACTGGCAATTATCGGATGTATCAGATATGGAAGCTATCAACGGCTTCCAGACCGGAACCATCACCGAGTCGGCATTATCGGTGAATACCACTTTTCTGTACACACATTACTGGCTGCGTTTCCCAAACGACAATACCAGCATGAAACTTTCGGGTAATTATGTCGTGACCATTTATGAAGATAATGATCCCGACAAAGTAGTAGCTTACGCCTGTTTCTCCGTAGTCGATCCACATGTGGCAATCAATGGTTCGGTTCGAGGCAATACCGACACAGAAATGAACGGGAGGTACCAGCAACTTGATTTTACGGTTGACAACAGCAACTTTCCCATCCGGGATGTATTTTCAGAGATGCATGTGTTGGTGCGGCAAAACGATCGTCGCGACAATGAGGTGTACAACCCACAACCTACCTACTCTACCCAGACGCTACAAACTTTCTCCAACAACAAGGCGCTGATCTTTGAAGGAGGAAACTCATACCGCCAGTTTGACATTTCGTCCGTTTATCTGGCTGCTATAGGAGTGAAAGGCATCCAATACATTGCTCCTGCCTATCATGCTACATTAAACGATGATCCCATCCGTGCCGGACGCTCGTTTGAAAAAGAACCGGACGTGCATGGCAATTACCTGATCAACATCCAGAATCATTCCGATAGTGATATAGAAGCCGATTACATGTATGTTCACTTTACCTTGCCCGACGATCATCCGCTTTTTGAAGGGTCGTTGTACTTAAGTGGAAACTTCGTCTATAACCAGTTCAACGACAGTGATCGACTCGATTACAACGGCCAGCAACAAGCTTATGACAAGACACTGTTACTCAAACAAGGCGGATACAACTATCTCTATTTGTATGTTCCCAAAGGAGATTCGGTTGGGTCGACTTTGCCAATCGAAGGAAGCTACTGGCAAACGGACAATCAATATGCCATTTACGTTTATTATCGTCCGATGGGAAGCCGGTATGATCAGCTAATCGGATTTAAAACCATTGCATCAACGAATTAAAATTATCAGTAGATTAAAAGAATATAGTAAGCATGAAACGAGCATGTACATTATTTATATCCAAACACATGAGAATGATTGATGTGCGAGTTCCATACGACCTTTAAAAAGTTATTCATGTATGAAATCGAAAGAAGAAGATGAGATGACGTTTTGGGATCACCTGGAAGCCTTGCGGTGGATGCTAATGCGTTGTGCGGTTGTTCTGGTCGCCTTGATGATAGCTGTTTTTCTGGCTAAAGAGTGGGTTTTTACAGCCATCTTTGCCCCGAAGAGTTCCAGCTTTTTTGTCTATCATTGGATTGATAAGTTGGGGGCACTGTTCTATATTCATTCCCTCCGTATTGTCCCTTTCAATCTTAATCTGGTAAATTTTCAGCTCACCGGTCAGTTTATGACCCATCTTTCAGTTGCTTTCTGGCTGGGTTTAATTCTTTCTTTTCCTTATTTCTTCTATGAGCTTTGGCGGTTCATCAGTCCAGCGCTTTATGCCAGCGAACGACGTCCGGTTGTCTGGACATTTATGGCCGGAGCTATCCTGTTTTTCATCGGAGTCTCCATCTCGTACATAATTATTTTCCCGGTAGCAGTCCACTTTTTCTACATGTATCAGATCAGCCCCGATATTAAAAACCTGATCTCTTTAAGTTCATACATCAGCCTGTTTACCACTACGCTCATTTCTATCGGGGCCGTTTTTGAGCTTCCCATTCTGGTGTACCTGCTCTCGCGACTAGGTATCCTGAAGCGTAGTTTTATGCGCAAATACAGACGACATGCTATTGTTGTCATCTTTATCATTGCCGGTATAATTACTCCGGCAGATCCGTTTACTATGCTTGCTGTTTGCCTTCCTTTGGTACTTCTCTACGAAGCCAGCATTTATGTATGTAAAAAATAATACGTTTCCTGACGTGGGATAGGATTCTAACATGGAGCTAACTGAAACACTGAAGCATTTTATATCATCGCATCAGCATGATGATGTTATGGAACTGCTGTTGCATGCAGCCAAATATCCTGATGTTGATATACCGTTTGCTGTACAACAAATCAGTGGGCGTCGCAAAGCATCTGTTAAGTTTCCGAGTCTGCTTGAAAACGACAACATTATCTATCCTCCCCAGCTGTCCATGGAGCAGGCTTCATCTGAAACAACAGCACATTATAAGGCAAACCTGGTGAAAGACAAGACAGTTATTGATTTAACGGGAGGATTGGGAATCGATAGTCTATATATGTCCGAAGCTGCTAAACAACTGGTTTATGTAGAGCACAATCCTGAATTAGTTGCCATTGCCAGACACAATTTTGACGCAATGCATGCTCCGATTGAAACTTATTGTGATGACGGGATAACATTTTTACAAAAAAGCAACCGGCAATTTGATGTACTTTATATTGACCCTTCACGGCGCAACGAACACCAGCAACGCGTTATTGCTTTGGACAAATATGAACCGAATGTTTTGGAGGCAATGTCCTTGTTTTATCAACACGCGTCTCGGTTTATTATCAAGATATCGCCCATGATGGACATATCGCAGGCCATAACTACTTTGCCATATGTAGAAAAAGTGCATATTATTGCAATAAAAAACGAATGCAAGGAGCTTTTATTCGAATGTGTAAATTATCCCACAGAAACTGAAATCACGGCAGTTCATTTCGGGATGCAGGAAGATGGCCGTTTTGCTTTTTTTCAAAAAGAAGAAAAAAACGCTACTGCTCATTATACTGCTATTGTAAAACAATACCTGTACGAACCCAATGTAGCCTTAATGAAAGCGGGCGCTTACCGATTGCTCGCCTTCCGATTTTCCCTTGAAAAACTTCATCCGGCATCGCATCTGTATACTTCAGATCAGTTGATTTCCAATTTTCCGGGACGTATCTTTGAAGTCGTAACCACCTTCCCGCTGAACAAAGCATCGCTACGAAAATGGCTTCCCTCTTTGCAGGCAAATGTAGCCGTACGCAATTTTCCCATGACCGTTGCAGATATCCGGCACAAATTCCAATTAAAAGAAGGAGGCGATCATTATCTGTTTGCTTCAACTTTTGCTGACGAAAGCAAAGGAATGATATTCTGTAAGAAATTATAACTATTTGGGTTAACTCTGAGTAGAGCTGCTCCATGGCATTGACTCCTGATAAATCAGTGCGCTTCCAAGGCTTTTTCTACCAGAATAGTAGCAGCAGAAACTATTATTCATTTATTTTCTAAAAACAGATGTTTTTTTTGTGCTTAAAAAATCGTATAATTGCATCATAATCCTAGAGAAGCCAGTAGGAACAGGTATTTGTCATCAGATAAAAGATTTTACTCATGAAACGAGCATGATTGAATTAAAAATAAACAAATGATGATAGACTTTGCTATGCGAGTTCCATGTGACCTTTGATAAATAAACAATACACACACATGAAATCAATTATAATTCCTTACATTCCACAATTGAATGATGCTACAGCGGAGATAGCTGCCAACGTATTGGAAGAAAATGGGAGAGAAGGGAATATCGAACATGTTAACTGGCCAGACCTATTCCCATATAAACCTATTTCCTTTTTTTGGGCAGGAAGATCAACGACTCATCTTTTTATCAAATATTCCGTAATCGGTAATGTCTTGAGAGCAATCAACGATCGTGACCAAACTCCTGTTTGGGAAGATAGTTGCATAGAGTTTTTTTGTCAGCTACCGGAACATACCGAATATATGAATTTTGAGTTCAATTGCATTGGGGCATGTTATTCTGGCATTTACACTGAACCACGACACGGCAAATTGCGTCCAACAAATGAGATGGTACAAATAGACCGTTATCCTTCCATGGAGAAAAAAGCTTTTAATGAAATGGAAGGAATTTTCGAATGGGAACTTACGGTTGCCATTCCTTTCAAATTACTGGGCATACGGCCCGATCATTTGCCAAAGAAAATCATGGGCAATTTTTATAAATGTGCCGATGGAACAAGCATGAAGCATTATGTAAGCTGGAGTCCAATTAACACAAAATCCCCTGATTTTCATCGTCCTGAATTTTTCGGAGAACTACTGTTCGAGTAACGCCCCGGCATAAACCCACAACTGTGCTGTATCAATAAAATGGGTTATCTTTGTGCGTTAAATTTCAAATACACATCAATTATGAAGAAAGCATTTGTATTTCCCGGTCAGGGCGCTCAATTTGTGGGCATGGGTAAAGACTTGTACGAAACAAACGATCAGGCAAAAACACTCTTTGAGCAAGCCAACGAAATACTTGGTTTTAGAATAACCGATTTAATGTTTGCAGGCACTGACGAAGATCTACGCCAGACCAAAGTAACACAACCGGCTATTTTTCTCCATTCGGTGATTTTAGCAAAAACACTTGGCAACGAATTTACCCCTGATATGGTAGCTGGTCACTCTTTAGGCGAGTTCTCGGCTTTAGTAGCTTCCAATGCGCTTTCATTCGAAGACGGCTTACGTTTAGTTTCCGCCCGTGCTATGGCAATGCAAAAAGCTTGCGAAGCCAAACCTTCCACCATGGCAGCCGTTTTAGGTCTGGCCGATGATGTTGTGGAATCTATTTGCAGTTCTGTAGAAGGCGTTGTCGTTCCTGCCAATTTTAATTGCCCCGGGCAATTGGTCATCTCCGGTGAAGTGGAAGCTGTACAAAAAGCATGTGACTTATTGAAAGAAGCCGGAGCAAAACGTGCATTGATGCTATCAGTCGGAGGAGCATTCCATTCACCATTGATGGAACCTGCCCGCGCAGAATTGGAAAAAGCGATTCAGGCAACAACTTTCCATCAACCAATCTGTCCGGTTTACCAAAATGTAAATGCACAACCTCAAACAGATCCGGAAATCATCAAGCAAAATCTTGTATCACAATTGACATCTCCTGTACGCTGGACACAAACCGTTCAAAACATGATTACTGACGGCGCCGGATGGTTCCGCGAATTAGGGCCTGGAACAGTATTACAAGGATTGATCAAAAAAATCAACAAAGAAGTTGAAACCTGCTAAATAGGTGACACTTTTCATTATTAAAAAAGCGTTGGATTAAGAATTTCTTTCCCCAACGCTTTTCTTTTTCTCCGAAACGACCTTAAAGTTTATTTGTCAAAACGAAGAAAAGGATATGCTTTCTGCAAAGTTTTTATCTTTTGATCCAATTGTTGACGAAACTTGCTGTATGCTTCCGAATCAGGATGCAAAGCACGATGTTGTAAGGCTTTATTGATTTGTTCGACTTCCCTGATTGTACGTTGTGTATCAGGATGAATATAATGCAGTAGGAGCTTCTCCCAAATAAAATCAATAGCTATAGCATTGGGATGCATCATATCCTCGGCATAAAAACGATAATCTCTCAATTCATCCAACATCAGTTCATAAGCCGGAAAGTAATGCACAAAAGCAAACTGTTGCTGCAGCTGTTCAATGGCCAGCAATAAGATAGCCTTACTCAACTGATTTTCGTGAGCGCCATCCTTCCAGTGCCTGATTGGGCTGACCGTCATCAGGATCTGAAGATCCGGATTCATGCCTTTTAGTCTACGAATCAATGGGATAAACTGCTCTACAATATCTGCCCCGCTCATTCGCGACCGGAGAAACTGCTTTTCCGGAAGTTTATGACAATTAGCTACAATCATTCCTGTGTCTGCCAAGCGATAAATCCATGCCGTTCCAAAAGTTATAATCAACCAGCGTGCTTTCTTTAGGCGTTTAGCGCCTAAGGCCAGCTCGTCATTCATGGCATGTAAGGTTTCTTTCTCTGAAACTAGGGAGAAACGACTGTGATGCGCAAAACTATGCCATATCTCTTCATAATGAAACAGATCAGCAGCCTCAAAAGGAACAGGATTCATCAATCGCTCCAAAGCTCCGGCTATTGAAGCCGGATTGTAAAGTACGCCAAAAGGATTCACAGTAACCTGAAAATTCAGCTCCTGAAATTTCTTGCCCATGTTTTCCACAAAACAAGATCCCATCAAGAGTAATTCATCCTGATAAGAGATTGTTTCGGCAGCATTTGGAATCAATATTTCTGTTTGAAATTTCATGTGGTTATAATGTTTCTTGAGACGCTGAGAGATCAAAGAAATGCCAGGAGCTAAAAGAAGATCAGGAGTTAACGTATTCAGTAGATAGTAGTGCTATCTTCTCTTCTTTCAGTAACTTCCTTAAATTCAGATTATCAGATTTCTATTATCTACTAGCTACCAGCCCGCTATCTCCTTGTAGGCTTTCATCTTCCTGTTGTTCGGTTATTCAGTTATTTTATTATATTATGTCCCTCGGGCTCAATATGAATAGTAGTGTGTACTTTAAAACGAACAGACTCGCTGATCTCTTTCTCCAGGCTGTCCGCCGTGTTATGAGCCACCAGGATTGATTCTTCAGGCGGGACATGAATGCAAACATCTACGAAAACATCTCCTCCGGAGGATCGTACCTGCAAATCATGATAACCCGTGATGTCATGATTATGCTTTAATACTTCTTTGATCTGCATTTCAACCTCTCTGGGAGCTTTATCCAGTAAGGAGTCTACTGCTCTTTTAGCCAGTTGAAATGAAATGACTATAACAATAATAGCCACTAAAAGTCCTGCAATCGAGTCGGTGACAAACCATCCCAGTTCTGCCCCGATCAATCCTGCCAACACCACGCCTGAACTTAATATATCAGAAGAAAAATGAAGCGCATCAGCTTCCAGTGCCTGGCTATTATACTTTTTCGCAACTCTTCTCAACGAAATGGACCGTGTTATATCCACTCCAATCGCTAATAAAACAACGGCGTAGCTCCAAATGGTCACTTCGACATGAATGGCAGGATGTGTCAGCCGGTAGATAGCTTCATAAATAATCCAGCTACAGGTCAGTAATAATAAAACAGCTTCGATAAGTGCTGAAAAATTTTCTACTTTACCATGCCCGTAATGATGCTCCCGGTCTGCCGGTTTATCCGAAATATGAACAGCCGCGAGCGTGATAACAGCAGCAACAACATCCAACCCGGAGTGCAGGGCTTCCGAAAGGATACCTAAACTGTTCGTCTCATATCCCACCACTAACTTTATAATGGTCAGAAATAAAGCAGCGGCCACAGATAGTACGGATACAGTAATTTTTTCAGATGACATGGTGGTGTCTTTTTTACAATTATTCTGCTAGTAATGATATAAAACCGCAACGATTACTATTGAAATCGTTGCGGAACAGATGTGTTTTTAGAATTAAATCTCAGCAAGCAACGTAATCAATAATTTCCAAAAACGTTGAGTAGCCACAATGTCCAAACGTTCGGACGGAGAATGGGCGCCACGAATGGTTGGGCCAAAAGAAACCATATCCCATTGAGGATATTTTTCCAGAAAGAGACCACATTCCAATCCGGCATGAATAGCACGTACGTGAGGTTTCTGCTGGAAAAGCTTTTCATACAGAGAAGCGGTTAGCTTCACAACAGGCGATTCCGGATTAGGCTGCCATCCGGGATAACCTTCTCCATGTTGCACTGAAGCACCTGCCAATGTAAATACGCTGTTAACCATAGCCGCCACATCATGCTTGGCAGAATCAATGGAGCTACGTTGGCTGGTGGTGATGATAATCGTGTTGCCCGACATCTTCACAGAAGCCAGATTGGTTGATGTCTCCACCAAACCGGGCATCGTATCGCTCATACGGATAACGCCATGTGGACAAGCATATAATGCATTCAGCAAAAGATCGGTCGTTTTCTTATCTATAGCTTTTTCCGGTGCTGTTTCAGAACTTAATTCCAAGCGTATATTAGGTTCCTTATGCTCCAGTTCCTTTTCAATCATTGCAGCAAAAACGTTAAAATCAACCCGCAATGATTCTTTTTCTCCATTAGGAACTCCGATGACAGCATGTGCCTCCCGAGCAATTGCATTACGCAGGTTGCCACCATCAATAGAAGCAATACGTAATGAAGTCTTATGTGCCTGTTGCCACAAGAAGCGATTCAAAACTTTATTGGCGTTGGCAAATCCCTTGTCAATATCATCTCCGGAATGTCCCCCCGTCAATCCCTTCACTTCAACAAGTGCCCAGAAATAGTTATCCGGAACGTTTTGGTATTCAAAAGGCAAAGTAGCTACTGTATCGATACCTCCAGCGCAACCAATGAAGATTTCCCCATCATCTTCCGAGTCAAGATTTAACAAAATATTGCCCGTTAAAATATTGGGTTGCAAAGCAGCAGCGCCTGTCAGACCCGTTTCTTCATCGACTGTAAATAGACATTCGATAGGGCCATGTTGTACATCATCAGATGCCAGCACTGCCAGTGAAGCGGCTATGCCAATACCATTATCAGCACCCAAAGTAGTACCTTTAGCCTTCACCCAGTTGTCTTCAATATAAATCTCAATCGGATCGTTCAGAAAATCATGCGTGACGTCATTATTCTTTTCACAAACCATATCCATGTGAGACTGAAGAATAACAGTAGGACGATTTTCCTTGCCAGGAATAGCCGGTTTACGGATAATGACATTACCCGCAGCATCAGTTATGGTTTCTAAATGTAATTTCTTTCCGGTTTCTTGCAAATAAGCAATAATTTTCGACTCTTTTTTCGAAGGGCGCGGCACCTGACGAATCTCGTTGAAATAATGCCACACCAAAGCAGGTTGTAATTGATCTAAAATTGACATAAACAAAGATTTAAGTATGATGAATTAAATCACAGATCAGCAAGAGGCAGAGCATCTTCAGCATCATGACCTGACAAATGCCAATTCATATCTCTTGTTGGTTTTTATGCAACAAATATACAATCTACAATCGAAAGAAACTACGTTTTTGTAAAAAGGAAAGACTCTTTTTCACTTCAATGGAAAATTATTTCCACTGATAATTACCCTTTTTGCCAAACAGATGAATATACAGATTGACTAGGGGAAGGAACATATCAAAGAGAACAAGGGTAATATAGAATCTTTGTTCATCCCATTGTTTGGCTATTTTATTGACCGTCCACAATTGAATGCCATACCGGCACAAAAACAATGCAAAAGCGATCATTTTCAACAGAGAAGGACTAAAAAGCAATATAGCAAGCAAAAGCAGATAAAATAATCCTCTTGTTAATACTTCAACGCCAAGCATCGTTAAGCTACGCATGGTATAAAATCTTGACGTAGAAAGATGCCGTTCCTTCTGCCGGAACCAGCCATTAAATGTGGCTTTCGGAACCGACCAGGTGACACTTTCAGGGGATATTTCAACCCGTGTATTATATTCATTGGCAATTCTATTGACAAACAGATCGTCATCTCCCGACTGAAGCTTCAGAAATTTGGAAAAACCTTTTTCACGCAGGAATGTTTCCTTACGATACGCCATGTTACGTCCTACGCCCATGTAAGGATGGCCTGTCAAAGCAAATCCCAACGATTCCAAACCTATAAACAACGTATCGAATGAGATCAGTTGCCCCAATAATGTTTTTGACTTTTGATAACCTCCATATCCGATCACCAACTCAGTGCCCTGCGTAAAATTACGGGACATGTTTCTTATCCATTGTTTATCTGTAGGCTTGCAATCTGCATCTGTAAAAAGCAACAGATCATATTTAGCTGCCTTAATGCCAATTGTGATACCTAATTTTTTGGTACTTATAACATTAGCAGAATCAGGCACGAAGGTTCGATAAAGATGTGGATACTGTTTTGACATTTCACGAAGCAGCTCCTCTGTGGCATCTGTAGATCCGTCATTAATCACAATAACCTCGTATTGAGGATAATCCTGCTCCAGAACAGAAGGAAGAAACTCCCTCAGATGCTCTGATTCGTTTTTCGCACAAATAATTACGGAAACAGGGGGCGTTGTCTCCAAAAAGGGGACAATACCTTTCCTAAGATTACGTTTATATCTCAGGACCGAATTAAAATGATAGAGGTAATAATAAAGTTGTACGCCGAAAGTGATGACAAGGGCTGTCAACAGAATTTTATCCGGCAACTGCCATTGTTCAGGAAGTAAGAAATTCATCGCTTTGCGTCTTTCTAAACGGTTATTCTGAATAATAGACGCCAGGAAGCTGGCGCAAATTGTATCGGGAAGCCATAATTTCGCCATAGGCTCCAGCCGAACGTAAAGCGATATAATCTCCTCTTTTGGTTTCGTTGAGCGTCCGTTCTGTACCGAAAGTATCAGACGATTCACAAATCGGGCCCACAACATCATATGTTTTCAAAGGACCTTCAGATGAAATATTTTCAATATGATGATATGCCTGGTACAGAGCCGGTCGAATCAAATCAGTCATCCCTGCATCTACAATCACAAATTGTTTTGTAGCACCTTCTTTTACATAAAGCGTTTTTGTAATCAGGCTTCCACAAGGGGCAACAATAGCGCGTCCCAATTCAAAATGAAGTTTTTGGTGCGGCTTCAGTTGCAAATGGTTATTAAATACTTTGAAATAAGATTCAAAATCAGCAACAGGGACATGATTGGGATGCTCATAATTAATCCCCAGACCTCCTCCCACATTGATATGCTCCAAACGAATACCTTTTGATTCAAAAAACTCCTGAATCTCATTCACCCTCACGCAGAGATTTTGAAAAGGTACCATATCTGTAATCTGAGATCCAATATGGAAATGAATTCCTATCAGTTTCACATTTTTCAATGCAGGCAACAGGCGAATGACCTTATCCATATCCTCCATATTAAAACCAAATTTGTTTTCGTTCAATCCGGTCGTAATATAATGATGAGTATGGGCATCCACATTAGGATTAATTCGCAAGGCCACAGAAGCAGTCACTCCCCTTTCGGCAGCCAGTTGGTTGATTACTTCCAACTCAGGAATTGATTCTACATTGAATCCGAAGATATGATGTTCAAGCCCAAGCTTGATCTCCCAGTCGGCTTTTCCAACGCCGGCAAACACGATTTTATCCGGAGAAAATCCGGCTTCGACAGCAGCACCTACCTCTCCACCGCTGACACAATCAGCGCCAAGACCCTCTTTGGCAATCAGTTCCAATAAATGTTTGTTAGCATTTGCTTTAACCGCATAATGCACATCATAGCCAAAGCCTCCGGCCAGGGATTTGACTTTTTCCAAAGTCAGCTTCAACAAGCTTAAATCGTAATAATAAAAAGGAGTTTCTACAGCCTTGAATTGTTCTAACGGGAATTTACCTTTTATCATAATTTGTTCGAAATCAAATATTCTTTACTCAAAAATGGACTGCAATGCTTGTAATGCTTTTTGTTTGTCCTCTTTCTTGATGAGGAAAGAGATATTGTAATCGCTTCCTCCGTAGCTTACCATACGAATGGGTACTTCTTTTAACGCATTCACTACTAATGCCTGCAAACCGTTGTATTCGTGATAAATATCTCCTACCACACAAATAATAACCATGTCGTGGTCAACGGTAACTGTACCCAGTTTTTTCAAGTCATTGACAATTTCTTCCAGATGTTTTACCTTATCAATCGTTACGGAAACACCTACTTCCGAAGTAGTTACCAAATCCACTGCAGTCTGGTAGCTTTCAAATATTTCAAACACTTTGCGCATGAAACCATATGCCAACAGCATTCGTCCCGATTTAATCTTGATCGCCGTAATGCCATCTTTTGCTGCTACTGCCTTTACCTTGCCATGCTCTGTTTCGTTTGAAATAAGTGTACCCAACGCCGATGGATCCATCGTGTTCAATAAGCGAACAGGAATATTGCTCAACTTGGCCGGCAACACGCAGGTTGGATGTAATATTTTTGCACCGAAATAAGCAAGTTCCGCAGCTTCTTCAAAATGAAGATTACGCACAGGATGGGTATTCTCTACAAAGCGGGGATCATTATTATGCATCCCGTCAATATCGGTCCATATTTGCACCTCTTCGGCATCTAAAGCAGCTCCCAGCAAAGAAGCAGTGTAGTCGCTGCCTCCGCGTTGCAGGTTATCAATCTCTCCATAGAAATTACGGCAGATATAGCCCTGTGTGATATAGATTTCGGCATCAGGATATTGCTGGAGTTGTTTGTTTAAGTTTTCGCGGATGAACGCATTATCGGGCTCTCCGTTCTTATCTGTTTTGACAAATTCCAATGCATTCAGTAAAATGGAGTTAATGCCCAGTTCTTTCAGATAAAGTTGCATCATCATGGTTGAAAGCATCTCGCCCTGAGCCAGAATGATTTTTTCCTCAAACAATGTAAAAATACTTTTGGAGAAAGTCCGGATATAATTAAAATGGGTTTTTATGCCTGATTCAGCTTCCTGCAATATAGCCGGCTTAGTATACAATTCGCCTATGGTGTGGTAATACTTCTTTTCCAGCTTGTTGATGACTTCCAATGCTCCCACCGGATTCTTTTTGTAGAAATAATCGGCAATTTCTACCAATGTGTTCGTAGTACCCGACATAGCCGACAACACTACAACCTTTTGATCTCCATCGCAAATAAGTTTTGCAACTTCTTTCATACGTTGCGCCGATCCAACCGATGTACCTCCAAATTTTAATACCTTCATTTTATGAAAAATAGGGTTTGTAAGACAACTTATTTATCAACTGCAAATATAGCCTTTTTCGCTCACTTTTCGGCAAATAGGATAAAATTAAAAAATGATTATGGATAGCTAAAGTGAAGAAAAAATTCTGATCTTCAAATTTGTCAACACTATTCAGGCATGAACACCTTCACATTGTCAATTGCCAATTAAACATGACTTCCTGCTGTTCTGCTACTCGGTCATTTGATTACCCCTCTTTCACCGCATGTGATATACGCTGAAGCGCTTCTGAAACAATAGAGCGCGGGGTACCGATATTCATGCGTTGATGTCCTGCCCCACCCGGGCCAAAAGAGATGCCTTCATTCAGTCCGATGCCTGCTTTTTCCACCAGGAGTTGTTTCAATGCCTGATCGCTCAGGTTCAGCTCCGAGAAGTCAATCCATACCAAAAAGGAAGACTCCGGCATCATGGCTTTAACAGCCGGTAATTCTTTAGTAAAATAAGATACTACCATACCCGCATTTGACTGGATATAAGCAATCATTTGGTTAAGCCACTCTTCACCATCATGATAGGCAGCCTGCATCGCTTCGTATGCAAAAAGATTACCATGCAAATCAAGTTGCATCAATGTATTATGAAAGCGCCGGTATAAATTTTTATCAGGAGCTACGATAAATGATCCGATAATGCCGGGAATATTAAACGCTTTGCTGGGCGACATAAAGACAATGCTATTGCATGCTGCCTCCCCGGATACTGTAGAAAAAGGAACATGAGTGGCCGTGTTATAGGTCATGTCGGCGTGAATCTCGTCGGAAACAATCAGCACTCCTTTTTGATAACAGAGGGACGCGAGCTTTTGCAACGTTTCGCGACTCCATACACGCCCTCCGGGATTATGGGGATTCGAAAGGATCAACATTGTAGTGCGGTTGTCGATCTGTTTTTCCAGTGCATCGAAATCCATTTCAAACCTGCCATCCACTTCTTTCAAAGAATTCCAAACCACATGCCGCCCGTTCATTTTGGGGGCATTGAAAAAAGGCGGATATACCGGAGGTTGCACAATGATTTTATCGCCGGGCTTTGTAAAAGTCTGGATAGCCAGATTAATTCCTGTCACAATGCCGGGAACAAAATCAACATCCGAAGGATGAACTTCCCATGAATAACGCTTTTGTGTCCATGCACAAAAAGCATCCAACAGGGAAGAAGGTAAAATGGTGTAGCCGAAAACCGGATGCTCACATCGTTTCCCCAATGATTCAATAATAAAATCCGGCGTGCGGAAATCCATGTCGGCAACCCACATGGGAATAATGTCGTCCGTCCCGAAAAGCGTGCGGCACAAATCATACTTCACACTGTTCGTTCCTCTCCGGTCGATACGTTCATCAAAATTGTAATCCATAGCTATTTGTAAAACATTATATATGAAGAGACGTCAAAGCAGGAACAAAGGCTTGTCCATTGTTTCATGGCAATCCTTCAAGACAACACAAACAAACTTTTATGCCATCTGTCCGCTTCATTTTGAAAATGTAAAATTAGACAAAAATTTCATCCCCAAACCATCGTCCGGCAAATCTCAGGTAAAAAGAATATAATGCATCCTTATTAATATGAGTATCTGATTTTTATTCTAAAAATAATTGCCCACAAAAAACAGATCACATGATTTTGGATCTTCCGAATACTCGCAGTTTGCAATCTGTACCAGCATATTATTTATTATCAATATTTTTCACCTCATCACGATTCATATATTCAGGCTGAAAGCCTGATCTGTCATCAACCCGGTAGCATCGCTCCGGGGTTTCCACGCCGAATGGCATTGGTATGAAACACGATGGTGTGCAAAGCCTAGATAGCGATTGCGACATGGCATCTCTTATTTCTTGCCCTTACAGGGCGTTTTTGTTGTACTTTGTCTATCCGAAGGCGTTGCCTTTAGGTTAATGCTATGCTGCCACTTCGTAGTGCCGGGTATCTGCCAATATCACCAGCATAACAATTCCGGTTCATAATGATGTTTTGGCACGAATTACAAAGCTGCATCAGTAGGGAAACCAGCAAGCACCCGACCTCCTCCATCCCCTCCAAAGGCGGGGAGTAAATCTGCCGGATCTTCATTGTTCGTTCATGCATTCCTGTGAAACTACCAATCCATCACATTCTTGTATTTTTGACGTGTTGTTGTTTTTCATTTATTTATCCACCATTTTTCGTTTTCTTTTTCTCTGGCTTTAATAACTTCAGGGGTCTCAGGATAAGTTTCCCAAGCGAGTTTATAATTTTCCCACCCATTCTTTAAATACTTATCATTGATGCTAAATTCTCCTGCCCCAATATCACGACCATTTTGCCAATCACATTCAGGTATTCTATAGTCTCCCCAATTACATCTTTTTGATTCTCCTGTCTTATAACTTATCCAATGACCTGTAAATTGGTTATTATTAAATCCATCTGCTACAAAACAAATAGCGTCGTATTGTATATTTCCTTTTTTATCAATATAAAAGTTAGTCGTAAAAGTGCCAGTTAATTCTCCGGTCCCTTGTTGTTTAGAATCTTCATAAAATTCATATATACCTTTTACAAAACCTTGTTTTAATGGAGGCAAATCGCCTTCAACATAAATTCGAGCTTCATTGATAGTAATTTGACCTTGAAACGAACATATATTCTCCTTAACTTTTGTTTTACCATAAATTAGATATTTAAGTTTGTCTGTCGGGTTTTGTATAGCCGAAATAAAATGAATATAAAACCGCTGATAATTCTCCCCAATAAAACCAACCGGTTCTTGTCGCTCAACAATAACAGTGTCGTTTCCTGCTTGAAATTGTTTTAGAGTCCACAAATGAGAAATGTCATGTTTGGTTATTTCAGTCAGAAAATCAGTCGTTTTAGGTTCTTGTCCATAAACAAGACCTGAAACTACAATGCCAAGTAGAATCAAAAAAAGTCTCATAATGCGTTATCTTTATTCCTTGCTCCCGCTGCCGCCGATTTGTAATCGGTGTGTTGTTCGTCAGAACAAAAAATGCTTGCTTTTCCAAAGCAACACACAAGTTGCACACCTTGCGGGAGTGGGAGAAATTCGTTGATTGTTTTTATCCGGATAAGTTTTGAATTTGCCATATCGCAAAGTTACTTTTTGAATGAAAGTTGCTCACTCAACAACCACAACTCTTTACCGGTTGATGGGTCAAAGTTTTTGCGAATATCAACGATGTTATTTTTTTCGTCAAAGAATTTTCCATTGGTAGATTTCGCATTTTCTTTTGTCGCCACATATACACCACTGTCGCAGGTTTCAGGGGCATTTCTAACATCAGGTGAAAATGAAAACATTAGTTTGAGCCACCATGGTGCTGTATTTTTTCCAAGATTTGATTTTACAAATCCGGGGTGAAATAGCATAGAGCTTGCCGAAGTATTTTGCAATCTGTCTGATAATTCAAAACCAAAATAAACTCTTGCAAACATCTCTGAACGTATAGCTTTCATCCAACTATACTTGGTATGTTGCAAATCGTTCAAATCAATTTTAGGGTTATTCAAAAAACGTGGTGCACCTGCCACTGTTACAATGCGCGCATCATCAGTTGCTTTTAATAAATCAAGTAAACTGTTTGTGAGTGTATAATGACATAAATAATTTATCGCAAAAGATTTATCAATACCTTCGCTTGTAATTTCTTTTTTGAAATACCACGCACCTGCCGCATTTACTAAACCGTGTAGTTGATGGTGTTGTTGCTTAAACTGTTCGCTTAGCTGCACAACAGATTCCATTAAACTTAAATCGGCTGTGAGAAAGGATATGTTTTTGTTAGCTGATTTTGCCGAAATTTCTTTCACGGTTTGTTGTCCGTTTGAAGCGTTACGGCTGACGATTACAACATTTGCACCTGTCGTGGCGATGCCTGTGGCAATGGCCTTTCCAACGCCCGAAGTGCCTCCTGTAACTAAAAATGTTTTGTCTTTCAATTCCATTGTCATATTTTTTTTGTCGTTGCAAAATTCAGCAACATGCAGAAAACAGATGTAGTCAAAACGCCTTTTGTTGTAGTCTAAGTTAAAGTCGTCTTATTATTTGGCTAGTAGGTAGATTCAGTTGCCTTGCACACAACGGCGGTGGCATGAAATGTGCCGAACTTCGAAGCTGCATCTTTATTCCACATTATATAAAACTTGTTGCAGGACGAAACGCTTGAAAACCCACTGAAACCGCTATGTTTTATGACCGCGTGCTATGGTCAGTTTACTAATATCTTAGTTCTTTTGAGATATTCATTTCTTCGATAATCATTTGTTGTAGCAACCGCAATTCCTTTGCATAGTCAACTTTTCTGTCATCATCTTGTTTTAATTCTGATAAGATCCCGAAATCAAAATTATCCTCTCCTTTTTCGTTCCAATCTTTTTGCAGCTCCCGGTTTACATGGGTACCAAATTTTAACTCGAATTTATGCCTGTTCCATGTCGAGGCCATATCAACGCTATGGTCTACAAATACTTTGTTATTTGATTTGTTTTTTATTTGAAAAACTCCCATTTGGAATTTCATCTGCTTGTATTCCTCTTTAATATCCTTCCTCGTTTTCATTATTGTATAAATCCTAATTGTTTAGCAACCGTATTTCTGTCAAAAACTTGTGTATGTCCACTCATTAAATCATCCTTAAAATGGTAGATTGTGATCCCTTTGGTTTCTATCTTTTTGTTTGTGGGAGGAAATTCTCCAATCATACCAAGATTTGTCCCTGTTAGAATCCAAGTGATAGCCACATGGTTTTCTTCTTCAATAGCCGAAGTTATTTCAAAATTCATATCAGGGAAAGAGTCAAATGAATACTTTAACCGTTTTTTATATTCGATGTGTGATAAAGTTTTCCCTTCCCATGGATCTGCAGTATCAAGATAAATATGGTATTCGTTATGAATATATTTCTCAACTTTATCGAAGCCTTGTTTGTTCCATACTTCGATCATAAATTCTCGCAAAAAAAGTTCCTTGTTCATCCTTGTCTTTCTGTTAAATTTGGTGCTAGCAACCGAGGCTATGGGCATTGGGCGATTTGCGGAAACATCACTATCGGGGCACAATACCTGACCCCAATGTTTTATACACGACGTTAGCAACAGTTTATTTCATTCCTTCCTGTCAGCACTTTTTCTAATAGTAAATTAAATTCTGCCGGTTTTTCTACCATTGGATAATGTCCGGTTGCAGCGATAGTTTCCACTTGAAAACTATTTCTACAATGGTTTTTCAGTCCGGTTTCGTTTGTTGGGAAACCATCATTATTTATTAAATACCATTGGTGTCCACTAAAAAATTGCAAAAGATCTTTGAAAATATTGAAAGTTAGATAGTTATAGCGTTTTAAAGGGTGCGACGATTTCAATTTATCTTTGTATTGATATTCAATACGATATGCATAAAGAGAAGTTCGTTTTCGCCCAATTAGTCGAGTTTCTTAATGCCGATAAATTCAGGCACATTGTAGACAAGCACCAAGGAAACCGCTATATCAAGTCTTTTACCTGTTGGAATCAGCTGCTTGTTCTCATGTTCGGACAACTTTGCAACAGAAGGAGTCTGAGAGATTTGGCGATGGCTATCGGTGCGCATAGGGGTAAAGGATATCATCTGGGTTTTGGCAGTGATGTCAAGCTAAGCAATCTTTCCAAGGCAAATACCAATCGGGACTATCGCATTTTTGAAGAGTTTGCCTATTACATGGTTGGCAAAGCTCAATCAAAACGTATGGACAACATCTTCAAGCTTGGAGGTAAAGTCTATGCCTTTGATTCAACGACCATTGACTTATGTATGAACATTTATCAATGGGCTCGTTTCAGAAAGACAAAAGGTGGAGTTAAAATCCATACCCTGTTTGACCTGGAAACTCAGATCCCAATGTTCTTCCATATCACTCCTGCTGCGGTAAATGACGTAAACGCGATGGATGTGATTCCCTATGAACCAGGATCTTTTTATGTGTTTGACCGCGGGTACAACGATTTCAAACGATTGTTTAGAATCAACGAAATCAGGTCATTATTTGTGGTCAGAGCCAAGAACAATCTACAGTGCAAGGCAGTCAGATGGAAGAGAAGGATGCCGAAAAACATCCTCTCAGATTCCGTGGTGACATTCACTGGTTACATGAGCGAAAGGCATTATCCGAAGCCCATACGAAGAATTGTCTTCTACGACGAAGAGCAAGACCGAGTGTTTACATTCCTAACCAATGCTTTTAGTCTTGATGCTTTGCAAGTCGTGCTGCTTTACAAGAACAGATGGCAGATCGAGCTGTTTTTCAAGTGGATGAAGCAACACCTCAATATCCAAAAGTTTTGGGGCGTAACTGAGAATGCTGTCAGGATCCAGATTTACTCGGCTATTACCGCCTACTGCTTGGTAGCTATTGTGCATCATGACTTGAAGATGGAATGCTCCATCTACGAAATGCTTCAGATTCTCAGCATGTCACTAACGGACAAAGCCAACATAAATGATTTGCTCAACAAATCTAACTTCAACAATTTCAATGAACGATGCGGTTCAAGTGAACCAAGTTTATTTGCTTTTTAATATTTATACAGTGCCGTTTTTTTAGTGGACACTAGTGATTAAATACAACTTGTAATTTAGCTGTTCCAATCTTTGTGCATCGGTATAAGCATACTGCATTTGGTTCATAAATGTCCCATAGCCAATAACGGGATCGCTATTTGCAAAATCAGTTTTTACCCTGTCTTTCACTTCCTTTGAAGTTGTTGGGTGAAAAAGCATCATATCTGCATATACAGGTGCTGAATTTTTAAAATCCTTTTCAAGCATTGGAAAAAAGCCGGCCATTTGTTTCATTTGTTCTGGTGTAAAGGTAACATCAATAAATTTGAAATTGTCAACACCTACAACGCCTACTATTTTTGGATTGTTGGTTAATGCCGCTTGTAACATAATTTCGCCTGCCATAGAATGTCCAATGATTACAACATTTTTAAGGTTCAGTGTGTCGATAAATGCTGTTACATCATTGGCGTATTCTTCAATTGTCCAGTTGGTTCTTTCAGCTTTGGATTTACCGAAGCCCGGCAGGTCTATTGCGTACACACAGTAATTTTTAGAAAAATAGTCTACTTGATTTTCCCAATAAGTTCCGTCAATACACCAACCGTGTAAAAACAGAACTGTTGTGTCGCCTTGTCCTTGTTGAAAATAATTGATTTCAACTTGTTTGTCTCTGATTGTGATTTGTTTTGCTGTCATTTTTTTCTTGTGTTTTTGCCTTGCCTGCGCTTTCTGAAAGTGAAGCAATAGCGATTAATACAATTGCTTTTTTATTCATCCCTGGTTGAATTTGAAGCAAAGATACAAGGCACATAGGACAGCCCTATGTCAGGGGTTCAAACAATCTTCTGGAACGTTCTTCTAAATAGTGTTCCATGCTGAAAGTCTTGTCAGGTTTGAAATGAGTTTGTTGGATTTTGAGTTCTTTTATCCTGTCAAGGCGAAACTCTCTTATTTCTTGCCGTAACTCACAAAAGGCAATAGTCGACCAAACAGCACCACTGAAATAAACTGCACAGGGTTGGATGGTTCGTTCCGTTAGTTGCTCTTCTCCTCTTGACTGATACGCTATTTTCAGTTTTTCGTTTTCTGTAATTGCATGCTGGATGGTGTCCAAATACAAACTTGTAGGTGCCCACGGTTTTTGAAATCCGATTCTTGAATCTAAAAATTCCAATTTGTCTTTGTCGTTGAGTGATAAAACTGCTTTGATTTTTAAAAGTGCCGATTCGTAATTTTGTTTCAGGGAATCTTCGGTATGGTAGTTCAAAATTTTACTTGTTGTTACCAAAGCTCTTGCTTCTTCCATGGTGAACATTACAGGTGGCAACCGATACCCTTCAACTAAAAAATACCCCTTTCCTTCTTCTTCGCCAATGGGCACACCTGCAAGCCGTAATGTTTGAATATCCCGGTAAATTGTCCTGTTTGTAACTTCAAATCGTTTAGCTATTTCACGGGCAGTTGTCTGCCGTTTAGATTGAAGTTGTATAAGTATGCTTGTTAGCCTGTCAAGTCTGTTCATTGTCTGTATAGTGTTTCGTTAAATTGCTGCTAACGGTAAATTGCATGAATAGTGGCCGACTGCGTGGCACTTTCCTGTCAAACCGATACGTAGTTTGAGCGGGTTACAAACCTTGATATTTACCACATCGCCTGCTATTACTTATACAAAATGTTAGGCACAGTATTTTCTTCATCTCTTTTTTTTATCACTCAGGTTTTATTCCTCCAAATATAGAAAGTTCAAAAGCTTTAAAGAAACAATCAACCTGTGAAAATCCGATTTCTCTTAACCAATCACATTGTTTTTCAACTGGTGCCAAAATATTTATTTCTTTGTCCTTGTAGAATTCTGTTTCAATTGTTTCTATCGAAATATTAGTATTATTTTCCTTTTTAAATTCTCTCATTTTGTCCATAAAAAATTCGTTGAAAATGGATTCAATCTGAGGTGTTGCCGATTTAACCTGTTCCAGATTTAAAAATATCCCTCCTGGTTTTAAAACCCTGTCGAAAATATCCCGATAAATTCTTTTTTTATTATTATCAGCCTGGTGATGAATTGCAAATCCTGAGACCACAACATCAACAGGCAACTCTTTAGAAATCTTATCTAACCAGTTGATATCTCCAATATCTTGAACTGCAAAAGTGGTTTGATTCCTATATTCCTGACAATTTGCTTTTGCGGCTTTTATCATAGGCTCAGAAAAATCCACAAATACACCTTTTGATTGGGGCTTATTTGTTAACAGTGTTTTTCCTAAGACTCCGTCTCCACACCCTAAATCTAAAAATGAATTAAAGTTTGGATTGAAGGACTTTATTATCCGCAATAATATTTCTATTTCTTCATACGCAAAAGGTATTGCACTTCTCACTCCTTCCAAATAAGTTTCTGCTAAATTTTCTGTTTTCCAATTTTCCATATTAATGTTCCTCATTTTGTTGTTGCGATGGGCTCGGTCAATATTGTGCCTAACGACCCGAGGCTATGGGCATTGGCGGTTTGCGGGAGCGTTCACTGTCGCCCTGCGACAAAGTGAAGCGGGAGCAAAACTGCCGGAATGCACGTCAGCCAGCCAATGACCATAGGCGTGTGTTAGCGGTTCGGTGTTTGAAAATCAACATTGTTCAATATTCAATTTCTCTCATTTTGTTGTCCAATTTCAACAGGTTTCTTAATCTCCTTTCTCATTTCGCACCAAGCATTTACAGCCATTTTCCCTATACTCATAATAAGGAGTACAATAACAGGTGCTACAAAAGTCCCTGCAACACCCATGGTGCTACCAATAGCTGTAGACATTACTCCGATTATGTATTGTTTGGATTTATCTGCACTTTCTGAAATTTTTTTTCTATCTTCATCGTATCTGTTGTCTCCGCAAATGAATTTTTCAACTTCGTCAAGTAATTTGTCTCTATAAATAATTGCTTTATTTGGTTCTCCTCCAAATTTAGCAGTATTTGAAGGACCTGCATTTAACCACTTATCCGCACTTGCTAAGTAATCATTTCCTGTAGAAACTAAAAATGATTCTAAGATTTCTTTTTGAAAACTGTCAATTGCCAATAACAATTCATTTGGTTCTGATTGACACAAATTATTCAGTTCTTCCATAACTTATATCATATTTAGTATATATTCACTTGAAACAGCGTGAGTTGTTTGGTGTAATGTCAATGGGTCAACTCCACCTAATGAAATGCCTCCAGCACCACCAGGTGCGTAAGACCCTATTATCATTCCGATTAATTTCGAATCTGAAAGCCTGAAAATAGGGCTTCCTGATTGTCCAGGTCTTGTTTGTATATTTAAAACTAAATGTTTTGATTTTATACTCGACGACTCAATTAATACTTTAGCTCCAACGACGGTAGTTTGGAATGTCAGAATGTTTCTTCCATCAACACAATGGGGAAATCCTACAATTCCAACATTTTCTGTAACTTTTACATCATCTGTTCCACCAATTCGTAAGTTTGAAAATCCTGCATTCTCTATTTTTAAAATACATATATCTCTTATTGGGTCAACTTTATAAATGACTGCAGGAACTGTCTGTCCAAGAGTATTAGTTGTGTCCTGATAAGTATTTAGGTCAGTTTTTCCTGATACGAAAATTACCAAGTTATTGTTGTCATTATTGGTGACATGTGAAGCAGTCGCAAATAAACCAGCTTTGTTTAATTGGAAGCAAGTTCCTAATAAACGTACTCCATTAGGTGTAATTCGACCTACTGTGTAAATCACTCTGTCTAATCCTGTTATTTCCATCATATTTATATTTTTTAGTTATTCTATTCTTAATTTACGCGAAGTAATTCAACTGTTTTATTTTTTTTACACTGACCGCTAACGAGAGTCTGCGCAAAAACCGCCCAAGCTCCCGTAAAAGTTTTATATTTATGTTCTTCAGGCTTTCATAGCTTCCGTTTGCGTGAGGCTATAAATTGCCTGTGTTATTTTTGTGTATTTAGAACAATTGCTTAAATCGCCTTTAAATAAGCCTGTTGTGAACAAATATGAGCTATTACTCCCTTTATTAACTCTTTGAAGGCATTTATCCCTTCGGTTATCTGTATAAACCGGCTCAGGTTGTAGCCGATAAATACCAAACTTACTTCACCCAATACATTTTTCTTTCCCCGGGTCAGTACGTAATCAAATCCCCGTTGCCGTTTGAGTGTGCCCCACGGATGCTCGGCCAATTGCTGGCGTTGTTTGTAGTAGGCCGGATTCTCTTTTACTCGTTGGTTGTTCTGTTCTACATCCGCAGCAAACTCACTGCGGTCTATATTTCTGCCGTTATTTTTACTTTTGGTACACAAACTATGCATTTCGCACAGGCGACATTTCGCCGGGTTGTTGTATCGTTGAAACTTGTAAGCCGACTTATATCCTTTGCTGCTATGCGTGAGCCAGGTGCCATTGGGTGTAAGTGTTTCTCCTGCCGGACAAGTGTAACAATCTTTTTCAGTGTCGTACACAAAACTTGTTATCGGAAAAATATCCGGATCATTCGAAGCCGGCTCTTTGGGCGACACATAGGTGGTGATTCCGTTTTGTTCACACTGCCTGATCTGTTCCCCTGTATGATAACCTTTGTCTGCCAGTACATCCATTTGCTCCACCTGCAACACTTCTTTGGTGGCAACAGCCACTGTGCCCAATGCATTGGTATCGTTTACTCCTCCTGTATCAAAATGGGCAATGAGCTTGTTTTTGGCATCCACCGAAGCCTGTATATTATATCCCACCACGGTTATTCCCCGTTGTAACACTACCGATTGTGCATCCTGGTCTGTTGTGCTTATCTGGTCTTTGCCTGTTTCTTTGAGTTCGGCTTCGATAGCCTGATATTTCTCCATGCGACTTTGCTGTACGGCTATTTTATCTTTCAGTACTGTTTTTTGTTCCTGCGAATCGGCCTCGTCCAGTGCATCTTCAAATTCTTTTATTCTGCCGTCAATATATTCCAGCTGACGGTCTATCTTTTTCTGATTGTAATTGTGCTTGAGTGAGTTTTGTGCCCTCACTTTAAAGGAATCAATGGCAATGGTTTTTCCTTCCATCAAGCCCAACTCTTTGAGCAGAAAAACAAACTTGCGAAAGATCGCTTTGAAGCTTTCGGCATATTCTTTTCGGAACATACAGATGGTGCGTGCCGAAGGTGTCTGCTCACACAAGAGCCAGCGAACTTCCAGATTCAACCTAGCTTCACGTTCCATCTTACGAGAAGAGCGAATACCATACCTGTAGCCATAGAAATACAACTTCATTAGCACAGCAGGATGATAGGGCGGACGACCTTCTTCCTTCAGCTTTACGTTCCGAAATCCGAAACTCTCCAAATCGATGGTATCTACAAAGTAATCAATTACCCGAACGAAACTGTCGGCTTCTACCATTTGCTCCAAACAGAACATTTGAAGCTGATTTCGTTCTTCGCCTTGTATGTGTTGCATAATTCTGTTGTTGAATGTATTATGCTATAAATTTACAAAATATTGCTCACATACACAAGTAATTAATCACTTTTCTTTTAGTAGTCCTAATCTCTTAGTCAAAAACATCCGCTGATGTTTTTGCGCAGTCTGACGACCGAGGCTATGGGCATTTGGCGGTTTGCGGGAGCGTTCACTGTCGCACAGCGACAAAGTGAATGCGGGAGCAAAACCTCCAAATTGCACGTCAGCCAGCCAATGGCCATAGGCGTGTGTTATGCCCTAGGCTTTTAATTGTAATATATTGTCTAAATCTAATATCATACTGTTATATTCGTCAACTTCTATAGGATTTTCGTTCCTTTCGATTCCATTATGCATTTCACCCCCTGAAACTCTACTATGAATCCTTTCCAAAGTATCAATGACTACACTGTCATTATTTATGCTCTTTAATTCCGCCCATGCAATTCGACTGTTCTTATTACTAAAACGAGTTGGAACTTGATAGTTGAAAATAACTTCATCAATTACACACTCAACTGTCAAACGTAATAAATTTGACACCTTTATCTCATCTTCAAAAGGTATAGAACTTAGTAATCTTTTAGCGTCTTTAATATGATTTTTAGCATGATTCCCTTTGTAATTTCTCAAAACACCTTTGACGTTTTTACCTTGGGAAATGACTTCATATATTTTAATGTGTTTACCTTTACTATTATTGCAATCTGTATCTGTTGTTTTACATATATGATTGGTTTTACTAGTTTCAAATGAGTCTAGGAAAAGTCTATTGTGATTAAATAAAATGATTTGATTATCTAATTCCATAAGTCGTTCAGCAAATCTTCCAGCAATTTTATGGTCAAGACTATTAACTGGATCATCAAGAATTATTGGATTTGAAGTTCTTTGTATTCTTATCTCAGCAATAAATAAGGCTAATGCAACTGCTTTTTGTTCACCTTCACTCAAGACAGCTTTCAAATCTTTGTTTTTTGTCAAAGTCAGTTTTGTACTTGAAACTCCTTTTTTTGTTCCAGCACCTTCCAAATAAACATCAATATTTGAATAACCAATATTTTGAAGTTCTTCATTGAATTTAGTTTTTAGAGATTCAGTTAATAGTTCTTCATGTGCTGTTGCAGACAAAGTACTCAACTGTCTTGTGTTAATTATTGAAGCTTTCTTACGCAAAGTCGCTTCTTTTGAATGTAAATCAAACCATTTGATAATACTTTCTTTTTGAATACTGATTGACTCACTCTCTTGTAAATCCGCAATCTGCTTTTCGAGTGTTTTTATTTTCTCTTTTTTCTCTGAATCCTCTTTTGTAAGCTTGTCAATAGACACTTGCAAGTCATCTAAAAGCTTGTTCAATTGATCTTTTAGAAGTGTAATATTTGGAATAGCAATTGCGTTATTATTGGTTTTGGCTTTTAAATAAGCAATTAATTGTTCCTTTATTACCAAATATGCCTGCTCAGTTTGTAAAATTAGCTCCTTAAGATTTGTATCAACAACTTTTGTATCAATCAATATTTTATCTATATTCTCGGATATTTGAATTGAAGTAGAATATCTTTCAATCTCATTTATTTTTCCTGAAATTTCACTATTAACTCTATTTAGTTCTTGTTCGGAACTATCCTTTAAAAATAAACTATACGATCTAACTATATTAATTGCACTATCATCTCTTAATGGCTGTCTACAATAAATGCAAGTATTTTCACTATCACCTATAATATTCGAATACTTTTCACCTGCAATAATAAAATCTTTCCATTCTTTCGAGTTATTCGACGGAATCACTTTGAGTAACTCAAATTGTTCTTTCGTTTTCAAACTTGCCTTTTCTTTTTCTTGATATCGTATCAATAAAGGATTTAAGTGTTTTAGGAAGTCTGATAATTTGGTTTCCTTTTCTTCGATATTTTTCTTTAGTAAAATTAAATCTCTTTTGTTGTTCTCAAGTAGTGAAACCTTGTCAACGATATTTATTTGTTTTAGATTATCTACATCTCTCTTAAGTCCTATTATAAGTTTCTTATTTTCGTCAGTAAATATGAAGTGTTTTTCTATTGCTCTTTTTACTACATCTGACAAACTGTGATTTGAAAAAGCATTTTGAAACGGTTCTGAAAAGTTGGTTGTTACAATTGTTGGTTTTTGAAGTCTCAATTTATCTGCATCGGAAATCAGTTGATTTTTTAGGCTATCAACCATCTCAACAAGATAAGTGAAGAGACTCAGTCCTAAAGGCTGAATAAGAGTTAAATCTGACTGTCTAACATCTAAAAGCCCATTTAAATATGAGGTATCAAATACTTTACATCTATCTAGTAAGGGTAAGGATCTTGTTTGTCCATTCCAGTTAATTGTATGAACTTGATTATTATTATCTTCAAACACAATTTCCACATCTATGTTGTTCAATGTGTTTGAATATATATTTTGTAATATCTCTTTCTTTTGGTTGCCACCGACTAATTCATTTAAAATTCTAAAATATCCGCTTTTCCCGGCTCCATTCATTCCAAATAAAATAGTGATATCATTATTGAACTTAATTGTTTGATTTTCTGCAAGAGCATTTACACCTTTTTTATGTGTTAGTTTCGAGATATGAATCTCACCATTTGCACTTGGAATACTAATGTTCGATAAATCAACTTCAATTGCTTTTGAATTCTTAAAACAAGAGTATATTTCTGTTTTTCTTTCATTGCTTATTGTCCCATTTGATTCAATAGTGTCGTGAATCAATGCTTTTAACCAGCTGTCTTGGCTTCTCGCAAATTCAATCAAATAATCTTTTGCATTAGTTTTCATGTTCTGTATTTTTTTTAAGCTTGGGCATAACATCTGTATATACGCCATGCTATGGCGCATACATTTGTCTTATAAGTTTGCTACATTCGCTGTAATTAAGCTCATTATATCTATCTGGTATTTCTGTTTATGGCGTATATCCTTTTGTTGTAATATGCGCAATATATCTTAGTCGTCTGCTACCCGAATGTCCAGGTAAACTTTCTATGCAATGAAGATCTTTTTCATCCTATCCGATTTGCAATCAAAAAGCACTCCTCCATTATAATATAAACCTTTTCATCCGGTGCTGAACAGGAATAGCTTTCAAATTACGCTTTCTTTCCCTTTCCGTTAGCCCAACATTAGGCATATAAATCGTAATGATAACTTATTTTCCTCTTTTTCCAATGTCCGCTTCAAATGTAAACAATTATTTTTAATCTAACAGCAAAAAATATCAATCAGTTATCAACATTTGATATAATGGGAGCGGATGGGTATAAGGGAGTACAATAAGAGGAGCCGGGGTGTTGTGCTGTAAAGAGCATGAAAAGAGGGATGTTTTCCCTGTGCAGGTGTCCGCTGCCTGCACGCAGGCAACAAAAAGTAAAATACAAAATAGCTTCATATTGTTCTTATTTGCATATATAATCTTCGTCAATCTTTACACTAAATGATTATTCTGTGAAATATTTGATACAAAATGTTGGCAACACCAATTTCTTTCCTTAGTTTTGTGTCGAAATATTTAACAGGCTTAATTTATGATGAAGAATTTGCATTCCCAACCCCGCCCGCTTCGCTCGTCCCCTTTCACCAAAAGGGACAACACGTGAGCATCATGTTTTGGCAACTATGGCAGCTTTTTCCTGATCGTCAGATTGTTTTGCCCTTCTGATGAAGGGAAGTACCCCTGGGTGGTAGGGTTAGGCATTAAAAGGATTGAAGGAAAGAAGCAGCAACAGGTCGAATGTCAATCTGCTATTCCATCGTTCTGTTATTTGATTTCTGTCTGCCAGCTACGAAACTACCTGGGTTCTCTTCAAATTTTCATTGTCCATTACTCATTTATTCATGTTCACCGCCTTTTCCCTTTTGTCCGGATTCCTGCTGGTTCTCTTTGCCCTGCTGCTGTGGGCGAGGCCATCATCTATCCGGAGGGCAAACCGGATGTTGTCAGGGATCTTCCTGCTGTTGGCGGCACTCAGCCTGTGGATGCTACTCCTTTATTATATATACGGCCGGAAGATGGACTTCCTGCTCCCGTGCTATCTTCCCCTCGACCAGGTGCTGGTGATGTTCATCGGGCCGTTGCTCTATTTTTATGTGTTGCTGTTGTTCGATCCTTTACGCCGCATCACGGCCCGGCAGTTTGCCAGGCATGCCCTCCCGGCTCTGCCTGCGCTGGCCTATGTGGGCTATTTCATCTCGCTGCCGTTGAAGCAACGCACGGGCGTGTTGCTCGATGCTTCCGACCCGCGGCGCTGGATGGAAAACCTGCTCGACTATCTTTTCTACCTCCAGTTGATGCCCTACCTGATGGTCTCTTTCCTGAAAGTGTACCAGCAACGGGAGTCCGGTTACCTGCTTGAGTCCAAGGGGTGCCGGGCGAATATCCGCTGGCTCTGCTATGCCCTCCTCATCGCGATGGCAGGTGTCCTGCTCCACCTGCCGCTTTGCATGGCAGACGACTGCAACGGGATGGAGCTTGTGGTGGGTACCTCTGTCATTGGCCTGCTGGCAGGATACATCTTCCTGCAATCCATCTTTAGCACCGGACTTTCAATGCAGGCCGCGGTAGAGATCCTGTCCGAACCGGAACGGCAAATAAAACTGGACGAGCAACTGGTGGACGACTACATACAGCGGCTGCATGAAATCCTGTCTGACACCAGGATATACCTGAACCCCGAATGCACGCTGGAAGCCGCCGCCATTCAAACCAATATCCCGCAACATCATCTCTCCCACGTGGTCAATGTGCACTGTGGCAAAAACTTTTCCGATTTCATCAACGAATACCGCTGCCTGCATGCCTGCGAACTGCTTGAAAGCGACCAAGCCGACAGGATGACCATCGAAGCCATCGGATTGCAAAGCGGATTCCGTACAAGAGTCAATTTCTATTCTGCTTTTAAGAAACGCTATGGCAAAAGCCCTTCCGATTACCAGGACGAACTGAAACAGGAGAAAAGGATGGGCAGAAGCACAGGAGCCCCCATCCGGTAGATAACAGCACCGGGATAGAGATATCTTCCTGTTTTATGGGAAACTCCAATTTCCTTCGGTTGCACAATGCCCTGTATTTTCCCGGCTCCACACTCTTTCGGCATTTCCCGTCGCCGGTTTTTCACATCATCACATCCTGAATCGCTTTTCAATCCCGTGATTGCCTGTTTTTCGTTGCGGAATAGACCCGGTTTGTTAAGCAGGCCCGGGTAATAAGGAGATAATACCGGGGTAAAGGAAGAAGATACCGGGGTAAAAGAAAAAGATACCGGGGTGAAGGAAAAAGATACCGGGGTGAAGGAAGACAACTCCGGGGTGAAGGAAAAAGATACCGGGGTAAAAGAAGACAACTCCGGGGTGAAGGAAAAAGATACCGGGGTAAAAGAAGACAACTCCGGGGTGAAGGAAAAAGATACCGGGGTAAAAGAAGACAACTCCGGGGTGAAGGAAAAAGATACCGGGGTCAAATTGTTAAAGAGACCGTCCAAAAAACTGTGTAAATAGAAATAAATGCTTATTTTTATAACAGAAAAAAAAGGACATGAAAAAGCAGAAATCAGTATTATCAAAATTGAGTGCAGAAGATGAGGCACTTTTCTCCCAGTTACCAACAGATTTTTTCAAGGGTTTCAAGACCATGCAAGACATAAATGGTTTTATGGATAAGCTATTTAAGCGGGGAGTAGAAAAGATGTTAGAAAGTGAGTTGAGCGAACATCTTGGCTACGACAAGCACTCAGTCAAAGGAAATGGCAGTGGGAACTCTCGTAATGGAAAAACCCGCAAGTTAGTAAAGAGCAGTAGTGGAGAAATAATTATAGAGGTTCCCCGCGATCGTCAGGGTGAGTTTAATCCCATCGTTTTGCCCAAGCGTCAAAAAGTAATAGACAAGATAGAAAGCGTTGTGATTTCTTTGTATGCACGAGGCATGTCGACTCGTGACATAGAAGCTCAGATAAAAGACATTTATGGTGTCACTATCAGTTCTTCGTCCATATCCAATATCACAGATCAGGTAATGAGCGATGTAGAAGCCTGGCAAACCCGTCCATTGGATGATACTTATCTGATTGTTTGGTTAGATGGTATTCGTATCAAAGTTCGTTCAGGAGGTAAGATAATAAGTAAAAGCGTTTATCTGATTATCGGTTTAAATACCAATGGACATAGAGAAGTTATTAGTATGTGGATCAATGAAACTGAATCGGCTTCATTTTGGATGAACGTGTTGGATGATTTGAAGAAACGAGGGGTGAAAGATATTTTAATTGCCTGTTCAGATAATCTGAAAGGGCTAACCCAGGCTATTCAGGCTGTGTTTCCGGAAACAGTAACACAATTATGTATTGTTCATCAGATAAGAAACACGATGAACTATATTGGGACAAAGGAAAAACGGAGTTTTATGCATGATCTTCAACAAGTGTATCAGGCCCGAAACTTAGATGCTGCTGGGGAAGCTTTTGCTGAATTGGAAACTAAATGGGGAGAGAAATATCCTTATGCCATTAAATCCTGGATTGCAAATTGGGAAAATCTGACAGCCTATTTTACCTATCCAGCCGAAATACGAAAGATTATCTATACCACTAATGTGATTGAAAATCTAAATCGAAGCATACGCAAATACACCAAAAATAAATTGATGTTTCCTGATGATCAGGCAATGAAAAAAGCAGTGTATCTGGCGATCCAACAAGCCTCAATATCTTGGAGTGCAAAAGTTTCCAACTGGCCATTGATTGCCAATCAGTTTATGATTTTATATCCTGATAGAGCAAATATTAGTGACACTAGTTTAAGAATAAAATAAAAACGGAAGTTTTTTCTTTTCAAACCCCTCAAAAATTTTGAGAGGGGATTCGAAAAGAAAAAATAATAATAAATGAGATAAGAATGCGTTTACACAAATTTTTGGACACTACCTTGTTAAAATCGGGTCAAAAAGTCGTTTTTTTGAACAACTTGGTAAAGGATTATAATCCTTTACCAACTTTGCCCTCAAAAATTTGCACAAGGGCTTTTGAATCCTTAGTTTTGCGACTCATTAATTTTCAGGCGAATGAAAACACGGTACCGTTGTCCCGTCCGGGAAAATCATCGGCCATGTGGATTTCGCTATTGTTAAACAAAAAAAACGTTATCGTATGAAAAACTACAATGCAGTATTGCATCTGAAGAGCAAAGACCCACTGGCAGTAGCCCAATTGAGTGGAAAAGTGTCATCCGCTATGGCAGCCAACAAAACCGTATTCCCCACGCCAGACCCCGCACTGGAAGAGTTGGACACGGAAACCAACAAACTCAACGCAGGCATAGAGGTAAAAGATGGCAGTAAAATAAAAAATGTGGACATAAAAAACCAGGCCATTATTGTGTATAACCTGCTGAAAACCGAAATGATTTACGTCAACAAGGTGGCGCAGGGAGATCAAAAGACAGTGCTATTATCAGGCTTTGACTGCAACAATGATCCTGTCCCGCATAGCATTCCGGGCAAGGCTGTGATTAGACGGATGGAAGATGGAAGCACAGCATGTAGCGCTAAGATCTATGTAGAGTCACTGACCAATGCCGATCGCTACAAAGTGGAAATCACCACTACTCCTAATGACTCAAAAAGCTGGACAACCACCCTTGATTATGTCTCGTTGAACAATTTAGAAATCGCGAATCTTACCAGGGGAGAGGAAATCTACATCCGGGTTAGTGGCGGTAATACCCATGGCTGGGGAATGGTCAGCGAACCGGTATCATTTATGCCGAGATAAAAATCAATAGTATATGGAGACGGTGCATTTGTAGAGATGTTTATGTTACAGACCTCAAAGGTTTTCAAAACCTTTGAGGTCTCTACGATGTCAGGAATAATTCCTATTCCGGCTTTAGCCAAATGAAGAACAATTGATAATGAAAATCAGGAAGTTAAGGAAGTTACAGGAAGATCTAACCCTACCCCCTTCGGGTACTTCCCTTCATCAGAAGGGCAGAACAATCTGCCAGAGCAAGCAAAGGCTACCATGGTTGCCAAAACATGATGTTCAAGAGCTGTCCCCTTTGGTGAAAGGGGACAGGATAACACTTGAGAATAATATTTTAGTAACCATGAACATTCCGGCCTCTCCCTAAATCCCTCTCCAAAGTAGAGGGACTTTCCCTGATGACGAAATGGAATATAAGACGGGAGGAGCGTAGCGGTGACATCTTTAATTCCTGATAATTTGTAATCCAGGCTCATATGAATAAAACAGATCGCAGGGCTAACGCCCCTTTCTTCTTTTGGAATCCATTTTTCTATGAAGATTACAGGGCTAACGCCCCTATAGATTGAAGGATTGAGGGACCTAGATCGTCGGATGTATAAATTTGACGTAGCGGGAGGAGCGTAGCTCTGGCATCTTCGTAGGAAACAATATCCATTACATCACAATAGCCGCGTAGCGGTGACATCTTAAAACATGACAATGAAGATCCGGCAGATTTTCTCCCCGCCTTTGGAGGGGCCGGGGGAGGTCAGGCGCTTCCTGATTCCATTCCAATTGCACATGATTTATAATCCATAGAAACAATGAATATATCTCCGGTTTAAACATCTTTTTTCTTTATAAATGATAAACATATTCTATATTTATACCTGTTTCTGATTTTTCACCCCTTTGAAAAATAGCCTGTTTGCCGAAAACTCAACATAAGTTGTATCTTTGCCCTTCAAAAAACAAACAGGCATGAGCAAAATCTCAAAAGCATTAAAGAAATTTCCCGGAGTATTCTGGATTGCCAACACCATGGAGTTGCTGGAAAGGTGGGCATGGTATGGTTTATTTGCCGTTCTGGCACTGTATCTTACACAATCCACCGACACAGGGGCGTTGGGTTTTTCCCAGACACAAAAGGGGGATATCATGGGCATCGTCACCGCCATCCTGTACCTGTTGCCCATTGTGACAGGAGCCATTGCCGACCGCTTCGGATACAAAAAAGTGCTGATACTGGCCTATATCGTGTTATCTACAGGCTATTTCATGATGGGACAGTTTACCACCTATGGCTATGTGTTTTTTGCTTTCCTGTATGTAGCCCTCGGAGCAGCCATGTTTAAGCCCATCGTCTCAGCCACCGTAGCCAAGACCACGGATGAAGAGACAAGCTCGATAGGCTTCGGCATTTTCTATATGATGGTCAACATAGGCGGTTTCCTGGGGCCTATCGTGTCGTCGAAGATGCGGGTGGTAGCCTGGGATCATGTGTTCACCATGTCAACCATCTCCATTTTGCTCAACCTGGTGCTGGTGCTCCTTTTCTACAAAGAACCCAAACGCGAAACCGAAGTAGAAGCGAAAAAATACCTGATTCTCGATTACCTGAACATCTTATGGACGCTCATCACTTCCATCATCATCTTTGTCGTCTTCTTCACGATCTTCCTTACCATCTTCGTCGCCGAGTCGCTGGTGATCTTCCTGTTGAAGGAAAGAGTCAGCTTTAAGTTTGTCGATTTCATCAACACCTTACCCATTGGCGACGACAACAAAAAGATATTCCGCAACATTACCACCATATTCCGCGATTCAAAATTTATCCTCTTCCTGGTGTTTATAGTAGGATTCTGGACCATGTTCAACCAGATCTTTTATACACTGCCCAACTTCATCGACCAGTGGGTCAACACCCAATCGCTCTATGATTTCTTCGGACATATCTGGTCGGGGCTCTCCTGGTTCTTTGGTCCCGATGATGGCCGCAGGGTGATAGAGCCAGAAATTGTGGTAAGCTTTGATGCCGGATTTATCATCCTCTTCCAGATTCTGATCTCCTCTTTCGTCATGCGGATGCGTCCCATCAACTCCATGATCAGCGGCATTATTGTATCCGCCATTGGGGTAGCGCTTGCCTTTGCCACCCACAGCGTAGCTTTTGTGGTACTGGGCATCTTTATTTTCTCCATCGGGGAAATGGCTTCCTCACCAAAGTTCACAGAATATATCGGCATCATTGCCCCTCGCGAAAAAGTGGGGATGTACATGGGTTATTCCTTCCTGCCTGTGGCTATCGGCAATTTCTTTGCCGGAATCCTTTCCGGAAGGGTTTACCAAAGCATGAGCGACAAGATCTCCCTTTTGCAGATTGATGCTGCCAGGCGTGGGCTTCATATCCCGGCGATCTCGAAAACCACCGACTTTACGCAAAACGATTACATCAACCGTTTTTGTAAACTCACCGGCATGAGTCACGACCAGGTAACGGAATATTTATGGCAACACTATCACCCGGCCAATATCTGGATTATTTTTGCCCTTATTGGCTTTGTCGCTGTAGCTGGATTGTGGATTTACGACCGTTATATCCTCGGTACTGCCCGGAAAAGATAGAGATAACTAATTCAATCTATATTCTTGACAATCATTACATTTAAACAAATTGCCTATTAATAGACATTGTATGACATACAAAAGTTCAATAAAGCAATCCTATATTACTATAATTTCATGGTACTATATTAGGATATAGGATCGTCTTATATTACCATATCGTCCGAAGCAATATCAGAGAGGCGCAATGAAGAGAAACCCCTGGCGCTGGTAGCCAATTACAGGCGAAAACTCAACAAAAGTGTTTATGATTCGATGTATATCAATCAAATACAGGACCGACAACAGGAATCTTACGTATCAGCCATGATACCCATACGGCAACGGTTATTGTTATCGTACCGGCTATGAGAAACTTTGCCAACGGATCCATGTGTACTCCTTTCAGCAAAAGCGAAACCGTGATCAATACAGGAGCATGAAAGACATAGATGCCAAACGTATTATCGGAAAAGAATTTCATCCATTTGCCCTGATAGTTAAACCTGGCCCGGGTAATGCCCAGCAGGGCAACAATAAAGGCAACACAAAAAAACGACTCCCACAAGGCATACAGGAAAGCCGAAAGATTCATGCCCCCGAAAATAGCCATTTGAGGCCCCGGCACATTCCCGCTCAACCAGGGCGCAACCCATAACGGCAGCCCGATGGCAAAAGCGGCAATCATCCATCCACGCCCCATGCGACCACTGATCTTTTCCACCAGATGATGGCGGCTGGCTTCCGTTCCTAACAGAAACATAACGATGTATGCGGCAAAGAAACAAAACTGAAGGTTCATAAACGATGTACCAATGGGCGCTACCAGTCGGATGAGAAAAGCGGCCAGCGTAATGACGCCAATGGTGCCAAGCAGGAAACCCGTACGGAGTTTTTTTGTGTCATCCGCAGGAGGTAAATGGCCGGCAAACAAAGCATACAACAGGGAAAAGATAAGCAACACCAAAGCAAACCATAAGGGACCTGTCCAACCGAGAAATGAAAAATGGGTAAGCCCGTTCAGAAGGAAAGAACCAACATGCATCTCCGGATAAGCCAGTTTGACACACAAGGGTTGCATCACAAAAATATAGAACAAAACCGGAATCCCCAACCTGTACAATCTTCCCGAAATGAATTTCCGCACTCCTTTGTGGGCAAGGGATGCAGGGACAAAATAGCCTGCTATAAAGAAAAACAAAGACATATCGAAAGCCTGGGTATGCGACTGGAAGAATAAAAAGATCAGTTGCTCAATGTTGCCCAAATGCGTATGCTCCACATAATACCAGCTACCAATGCCACTATAGGTGACGGCGGAATGGACAAACACAACGATAAAGATCGTAAACACCCTGAGGTTGTCGATAAAACGAAGGCGATCAGTCATACTTTTGGAGGATAAGTTACCCCCCGGAATGAACCTCAGGTCATTCCGGAGGGTAATGATATATGTTTACAACAAATGTTATTGTTTGTCATATATTTTCCCGAGCACCGAAAAACGATTGTCGTTTGTTGCCTGTATGGCTATGGATCGTGTTTTGATCCACATAACGGAAGGATTCGGAACATCAGGAGCAGCGGCAGGCCATTCAGGAAGATCTTTCCCGTTCGGATTACCCGTTTTGATGAAATTGGCAAAATAGTCTTCCATGGTGTCGGATACGGCATAATCTTTTTTCCTCCAGGCATACCAGGGGGATAGATAGAGATTTCCAAGGCAATATTCAATTTCCTGCGAATGGGCAGCGCCAATGGCTTTTGGCATAGGAGGCTCATTGCCGCTCTTCTTCATCTCGCCGCCTGCCAGACCGGGAGTCAGGTTGGTATTGGTTAGCGGAGGCCTCGGATTGTCGAACCAATAGCGGTAAACAGGTTGCGTACTGTTGTTCCGTTGCAGGTCAAACCATTTCCACGTGCTGTAAACAATAAATCCGTCGGAAGCCAGATCGGTAGCCGAACGTTCCACCTCTTTTGCGTTTGCATGAGGATAGGCTTTCAGGATATCGTTGTAATTCTGTGGAAATGCAGCTTTCACCTGACGGATGAAATTTTGTGTTGTGTAGGGTTTACCGGTCATAAATGCCAGGCCTGTCATCTCGGCAGAATTCCAGCCCACCAACAAAGGAACCTGAGCCTGTTCCCTGGCTTCATAAATAGCCGGCAATGGTTTTGGGAGAAAATAGCCGTCAATACATGCAGGGAAACCAAATCGTTTGGATTGCACGTAAAGTTCAAGCAGCTTTTTAGCGCTGAGGGCGCGTAAATCTTTCAATGCTGGATAACCGATCTGTTTGGCAAAAGCATCGCCTTCCTTTTCAGCCTGTACCAGCGGTACAGGAGCCATCGTCGGGTTAATGGCCGCTCCGCTCTCGCCGATAGCGCCAGCAATCAACCCTTTCGACAAGGGAGACGCCATTTGTTCACTTACCGAAATAGAACCGGCTGATTCTCCGCCAATGGTTACTTTATCGGGATCGCCGCCAAACGCAGCAATGTTTTGGTGTACCCATTTCAGCGCTGCATTCTGGTCGAGCAGCCCATAGTTGCCGGAAGCTTTATAGGGCGCTTCTGCACTTAGTTGGGAATCGGCAAAGAAACCAAAGACATCCAGACGGTAATTGGCGGTTACGACTACGATGCCTTTTTTGGCCAGACTGGCGCCGTCGTACCGGGGTTCATCACTACTACCGGCAACAAAACCACCTCCATAGAAATAAACCAGGACAGGCAATCCCTTGGTGTTCTTTTTAGCCGGAGTCCATACATTCAGGTAAAGGCAATCTTCGCTCATGGAATCGGAACGGAAATGCATGTCCCCGAATACATTTGCCTGCATGGGCCTTGGCCCGAACTTTTTAGCCTCGCGCACCCCTTTCCAGTTATCCACAGGCTGCGGAGCCTTCCAGCGGAGATCGCCCACAGGCGGTTTGGCAAAAGGAATTCCTAAAAATTTCAACACTCCTGTCGTACTATCCTGAATCCCTTCCAGGATACCATTGGCAATCTTTACCCTTGGCGACAGATCTTGTTTTTTCTGTGATGTACAGGAATACATCATAAAGCAGACGCTCAACGTCAGAAATACCAGTTTCTTCATGTTTTTACTCTCTACAGGGTTAATAACTCAATGATTAATTTATAAAACAGCATATATGCAGCTCCTGGCCAGTATAATAAAACGTTATTTCCAGCCAAAATATTTTTTGATATACGCAATCCACAGCAGGTATCCTTTCCGGTTCATATGCAACCCGTCAGGACCAAAGATATCCGGACGCAAACGTCCCCGGGCATCAAACATCTGACTGCTGACATCCATAAAGCCGGTATTGCGGAAGTGTGAAAGATTACGTTTAAGGGCAAGGTTTGTAGCATTTTGCAGGGGAATGAGCTTCTCACGTGCAAGGGAAGGTTTGATCGAAAGAAAATAGATTTTCGTTGCCGGCAGTTTCTTCTGCACCATATGGACAAACGAATCGCACTGTGCAATGAATACGGCAGGGGTAACTCCTTCGGCAAGATCGTTATCGCCTTCATAAACAACAATAACGGAAGGTTTATAGGGAAATACGATATTATGAATGTAAAAATTCAGGGCTTTCATGTTCGAGCCACCGAATCCACGCTGAATAATGGTATGCCCTTTGAAATCACCGGGCAGTCCCTTCCATAAACGGATGGATGAGCTTCCGGCAAACAGGATAGCGCCTGAAGGGGGAAAATGAGCCGAATCGGCTTTCATGAACTGGTTGATCTCAGACTCAAATCCTACAGGAGTTTTGCCCGGCACATAGTAAGCGGGAGCTTTGGGATGGGCATACAAAAACATAGCGCTGGCGATACAGAAAAGGCTAACAAGATAAATTCGCTTCATAAAGTTATGGTTTAAGGTTATGGTGCATATCATTTGATGCTGAACATCCTTCAAAGGTCATACATTTTTTTGTAAAATCCAACGGTTTGGATGTTTTATTTTAAGTCAGGATATGTTTAGAAAGGAAAAGAAGAGGAATCGGTTCTGTTTGAATATCCGTTGATATGGCTGGCGTCTTCATCATACCTCCGTAAAGGTAAAGATCATTGCCATCCCTCCTTAATCATCTGGCTGCATGGTTTTATAGATGTATTCCATATCTACATGCTGACGGATATGAGCTGCCAGTTTATCGTATTGTTCTTCTTTAAAAGCCGGATAATCGAAAGTAACGGATTTACCGGATTTATATCCGGGCACCTGGCGGAGGATATATCCGACAGTTTCTGTATGGTCAAAAAAACCATGCAGGTAGGTACCAAAAGTCTTTTCATTCCGGAAGTAACCATCACTCACTCCACTGTCAAGGAGACAAAGCGGCGAGGGTTGTTCTGCAACCGTCTCTCCCATATGGATTTCATATCCTGTACAATCGGGTTTGGTGCCGAGAAAAGAAAAATGACAAGCTTCTGTCTTTTTTTCCCGTGTTAGTATAGTTCGTACCGGTAAAAGCCCCAGACCTTGCATTACAGCCACATCCCCTTCTATCCCCAAAGGATCTTCCACCCAATTCCCCATCATCTGGTAACCGCCGCAAATGCCATAAACCGATTTTCCTATAGCATGCTGCTGCAAGATTGCCTTAGCCATCCCTGACTGACGGAGGTAGTTAAGATCGTCGATGGTGTTTTTAGATCCCGGCAACAGGATGATATCGGCATCCGCCAGTTCCTCAGGATGGGATGCATAAAACAGATGGACATCGGGATGCTGTTCCAGCATGTTGAAGTCAGTAAAGTTTGATAAATGCCGCAATAAGACAACGGCAATCGTAACCTTCCCTACCCTGTCCTTTTCTTTCCGGTATTCAAGGGTTACCGAGTCTTCCTGGTCAATATGAATATCATGGAAATAAGGAATAACTCCCACAACAGGCACTCCGGTCAGCTCTTCCAACATTTTCTTTCCATCTTCAAACAACGCCATATCACCCCTGAACTTATTGATGAGAACTCCTTTGATCAACTTCTTCTGAGTTTCGGGTAAGAGCTGAATACTTCCATACACACTGGCAAAAACTCCTCCGCGGTCAATATCGGCAATCAAGAAAGTCGGTGCATTCAAAGCTTCTGCCACGCGCATGTTGGTAATATCCCTGTCCCATAAATTTATCTCCGAAATGCTACCTGCCCCTTCTATTACCAAGGGATTGAATTCCTTCGTCAAGCGATGGCAGGCGGCCATTGCCTGTAGAAAAAGATCATTGCGGTCGGTCTGGTTAAAGTACTGATGTGCGGATTGGTTTCCTATAACTTTTCCGTTAAGCACGACTTGCGAAGAGGTATCGTCGGTTGGTTTCAGTAATACCGGATTCATATCTGCACGGCAGGGAATGCCGCAGGCCTCTGCCTGTGTCGCCTGAGCCCGTCCAATCTCCAGCCCATCCGGCGTTGCATAACTGTTGAGCGACATGTTTTGTGCTTTAAAAGGCGCAGGATGAAAACCATCCTGTTTGAATATCCGGCAAAAAGCAGCATTGATTACACTTTTGCCTACATCGGAACCGGTTCCGACAAACATCACGGGTCGAAGTTGCATACTCATTTCTTATTTAATCATTACTCTCTATTCGAATATGGCAGGAGTAATACTAATCCATCTGCCGGGATGGCCTGAAGTGCCGGTATATGAGCACTGGCAGCTCTTCCGGCTCATTTCCATATGCAAAGCCTACCATTTTCAGTCTCTTCGATCAGCTTTTGTTTTTAGCAACCTTCCCGGCTTTGGGATACTGATAAACAGTGGCAATGGTAATTCAGATACGTTTATGGAATTGACAGCTGCAGATACAGCACCGGAGTAGTTCATTCCGTGATGAAGGCACCGGACTCACTCTTTCGATCATTCCCTGCATTAAGCAATGATCGCCAAATGCGTTGACAAAAGTACTCAAAGTAGTGGGATAGCCAAATTATGATTGCGTCAATATTATTGATCGTAAATCAGCTGTAATTATACAAATTCTAAAAATCAAAGATCAAATCATATCGCCACATCCTGCTTTATCGTATCTTTGCCACGTGAGATTTAAGCGGAGTACCTGTATTTATATTGCTTTTGCTGTGATACAATACTCCTTCTCTAACATCTATAATTTGAAAATAAGACAATATGTATAAATTAGGCATTTTAGGTTTAGGCGAGGGACGCAGCACAATGTCTGCTGCATTGCAAAGCGAAAAATGGATATTACAAAAGGTTTGCGACATGAACGAAGCGTTGTGTAAACAGCGCGCCAAAGAGTTCGATTTCTATCATTACACAACCCGGTATGAAGATTTGCTGAATGATCCTGAAATTGATGTGATCGGGATTTATACGCCTGATAAATGGCATGCCGATCATATTAAAATGGCTCTTCAGGCCGGAAAACATGTAGTTTGTGCCAAACCCCTTCTGGATGATCTGAGCCAGGCCCGGGAGCTGATAGAACTTTCAGAAAAAACAGGGAAAAAAGTATTTGTGGGCCAAAGTAGCCGCTTCTTCGAACCGATGAGACGTCAACGAACAGATTATCTGGCAGGAGAAATAGGCGACCTGGTCACCGTGGAAGCTTATTACCATGCCGACCAACGCTGGTTTCTGGCAAAAGGCTGGTCGCTCGAATCTTCCTTTAAATGGCTTTACGGCGGACTCAGCCATCCTGTTGATTTGGTTCGCTGGTATTTGCCCGATATTGTGGAGGTAATGGGTTATGGCATGCTAAGTCCCAATGGAAAAGCAGGTGGCCTTAAAAATGCAGACACCATGCACTTCATCCTGAAAGCCGCCGATGGACGTATTGCCCGGGTAAGTGGTGTTTATTCATGCCCCATTCAACCCACTTTACGCGACAGCGAGATGAGTTGCATTCTACGTGGTACGGAAGGTTCCAGCCAGGGAGATTATATGGATCTTCGATATGCCATTACCACCTCCTCCGGTGAAGAAAAAATAATCACTTTTGAACATAAACTGAAACATTTTTTCCGCTTTGAAGGTAAATCACACCATGCAGGAGAATACCAGAATTATTATGAATATTTTGCTGATTGTCTTGATTCCGGAGAAACAGCTTATCCCGACCTGCGGGAAGGAATCGGAACAGTAGCCATTATGCAGGCCATGGATGAGTCCTTGCGCACCGGACTACCCGTCAAACCTAAAAACATTTTATGATGTAAACCGTTCGCTGAACAAATACGTGAAAGGGTTTATTGTTCAACATCATCAGCTCTCCTTTTTGAATTTGGATTCTTACACAAGATCGGGAAACATAGTTGTTTCCATCCATACGAAAACAGCCGGCTTGTCATCAACGACAAACACGGCTGCTATAATTCGCAAAAATCTCTTGTTTGATTTAACCCATCGCTACAGCATAGCGGCTAACCATACTGTATTAATAGTTCTACAAATATAGAATTCAATTCTTCTTTCTGCACACCTTTAATTATTAAAAAATAATAAAACATACTCAATACGGCGTTGACACAATGCAGGCAGGTTGCCAATCCATATTTTATTACTTCCATTTTACTACTTTTGGAGGTAACCGGTCAATCCCTGTTCTTATTTTCTTCCTATCAACCTCCGGGATTTTTTATGATCTTCCCCTGTTTCTTACTCAGTGTGCAATCACAAAATGACAGACGGCGAGATGTATTCCTTATATTACCAGTGATACATATCTCTCCGTTGCCATGTCCTGGAAAACCCGGATAAGCCTTTCCTGATTTATACGTTTATCCTATCGCACATAAAGGATTTTTAATGTCCCTTGAATTTTTAATAGCGAATTAATTCTGTATATTTGGCAAACAAAAATATTTTTACGATGCAAACTGTTTCAGTAACTTCCGATTATATACCCATCTTAATTCAAATCATTGTAGCTCTTGCATTTGTCGTCGTGGTAATGTTCATATCTCACTATATCATTACCAAACGGAGACGGGTAAGATCAGTTAGAAAAGAAGACAATTTTGAGTGTGGAATCGAAATTCAGGGAAACGCACGGTTCCCATTTTCAGTTAAGTACTTCTTAGTAGCCATTCTCTTTGTCCTTTTTGATGTAGAAGTAATCTTTTTCTATCCCTGGGCAGTTAATTTCAAAGAAACGGGATGGAATGGGTTTCTGTACATGATGCTTTTTGTAGCCCTCTTTATGTTCGGATTTTTCTACATCTATAAGAAAGGATCATTTGATTGGAATAAGAAGGATTAGGAGGCCCGTTAAGGCCAAAGCAATGAAATATGTAAAAAGTCAATCAATGGAAACAATAACTCATAAACCTAATTATAACGTGGTTGATCCACCCGAAGGATACAGTTCCCCGGGGTTTTTTGCAACAACGCTGGACAAAGCTGTCGGATTGGCCCGTAAAAATTCGATCTGGCCTTTACCATTTGCCACGTCATGTTGCGGCATCGAATTTATGGCAACCATGGGAGCCCATTACGATTTAGGCCGCTTCGGAGCAGAACGTCTCAGCTTTTCTCCGCGTCAGGCAGATTTATTGATGGTGATGGGAACCATCGCAAAAAAGATGGGACCAATAGTTCAGCAAGTGTACGAACAGATGGCTGAGCCCCGCTGGGTAATTGCCGTCGGAGCCTGTGCATCGAGCGGAGGCATTTTTGATACCTATAGCGTTTTACAGGGCATTGACAAAGTAGTTCCCGTAGATGTGTACGTTCCTGGTTGTCCGCCACGCCCGGAACAAATTATCGACGGCTTTATGAAAATACAGGAACTGGTCGCGCACGAATCGTTGCGGCGTCGCTACAGTCCTGAATATATTGCACTGCTCAAAAGCTATGGCATCACTCTAAACGTTTAACACAATGAATATTGATACGATATTTTCTGAATTAAAACAACATTTCAATGACTATATCCTGGCAACAGACAGTACACCGGATATCCCGACAGTAACTATTGTAGCGGAAGCCATAACAGAAATTTTGCAGTACCTTAAAGATCAACAAGGATTTACTGTCTTAACCGATCTGTGTGGCATACACTATCCCAACCAGGAAAAAGAATTGGGCGTCATATATCATCTTAACAATCTGTCTGAAAAGCAACGGATACGAATTAAAGCTTTTGTCACGAAAGAAAGTCCGCAGATCAGCAGCATTGTATCCCTCTATCTGGCTGCAAACTGGATGGAACGGGAAACATATGATTTTTATGGCATCCAATTCGTTGGGCATCCTAACCTGAAACGCATCCTTAACGTAGAATTCATGGATTATTTCCCTATGAGAAAGGAGTATCCGCTGGAAGATGCTACCAGAACCGATAAAGACGACCGCTTTTTTGGAAGATGATTATGAATAAAACATCAAAACATAACAACCCGGCAAAAACAATTCCCAGCATTCAGGTAGATAAAAAATATAACACACTGAACCTGGGGCCTACCCATCCTGCCACACATGGTGTATTTCAGAATATACTGACAATGGACGGGGAGATCATTCTGGGAGCTGAACAAACGATCGGTTACATTCACCGTGCGTTTGAAAAAATAGCCGAACGACGTCCGTATTACCAGATCACGACGCTTACCGACCGGTTAAATTATTGCTCTTCGCCGTTAAACAATATCGGTTGGCATCTTGCCGTCGAAAAACTACTGGGAGTTGAAACCAACAAGCGCATTGATTACATGCGCATCATCGTGATGGAACTTGCACGTATATCCGACCACCTGATCTGTAACAGTGTGACCGGGGTTGACAGCGGAGCACTCACCGGTTTCGTATATGTCTTTCAGGAAAGGGAGCGAATCTATGAGATATATGAGGAATTATGCGGGGCAAGGCTGACTACTAATTTAGGACGTGTTGGAGGCTTCGACAGAGACTTCTCACCGACTGCTTTGCGCAAGATAAGAGAACTCTTAGACCGATTACCTAAAGTAATGCATGAATTTGAAACATTGCTTTTACGGAACCGTATTTTTATGGATCGAACTATCAATGTAGGCGGCATTTCAGCCGAAAGAGCCCTGAATTATGGGTTTACCGGTCCATGTCTGCGAGCTGCCGGCGTAGATTATGATCTGCGCGTACATGAGACTTATTCATCCTATCAGGATTTCGATTTTGTGGTTCCCATAGGACAAAACGGCGACACATACGATCGTTTCTGTGTAAGACAAACTGAAATATGGGAAAGCATGAAGATGATTAAAACGGCAATGGAGAATCTTCCCGAAGGAAAGTTTAATGCAGAAGTACCCGCATTTTATATGCCTCCCAAAGAAGAGGTATATAGCAGAATGGAGCCGCTGATCAGTCACTTCAAGATGGTAATGGGCGAAATTGATGTTCCGGCAAAAGAGATCTATCATGCCGTGGAAGGAGCAAACGGAGAACTTGGATTTTACATTGTTTCCGAAGGAGGGCGTACGCCGTACCGGTTACATTTCAGACGCCCCTGTTTTGTCAATTATCAGGCTTATCCCGAAATGATTATCGGATCGAACATCTCTGATGCTATCCTTACTATGAGCAGTATGAATATAATTGCCGGAGAATTAGATGCATAAAAATAAAACTATGAGCGATAAACATTTTCACCATAAACTCTATGTAAAAAAGAACATCGACGTTGCATTCTCCCCCGACACGTTGCGGAAAGTAGAAAGCATTCTGTCTCATTATCCTGAAGATCAAAAGAAATCGGCATTGATTCCGGTCTTGCAGATTGCACAGGAAGAGTTTGGAGGCAGCCTGAACGTGGACATTATGGACTACGTGGCTTCCTTATTAAATATCACTCCTATTGAAGTGTACGAAGTTGCAACATTCTACTCACAATTCTATCTCGATCCGGTCGGGAAATACGTGATTGAAGTGTGTCAGACAGGTCCGTGCGCTATTTGTGGAGGCGAAGATGTATTGCACTATCTGGAGCAAAAGCTGAAGATCAAGGTCGGCGAAACAACCGAAGATAAACTTTTTACACTCAAGGCGGTAGAATGCTTGGGAGCTTGCGGTTCGGCTCCTGTAATGCAGGTGAATACCGAGTTTTACGAATATCTCAATCTTGATAAAATTGACGACATCCTTGAGACCTTGCGCAAAGAGAGTGCATTACCAAAACCAGAAAAGCAGACATGGAAAGAAAGATTATCTTAGAAAATATAGAAGTTGAAGGAATTCGCTTTCTCAATGTTTACAGGAAACACGGCGGTTATTCATCCGTTGAAAAAGCGCTGAAAACCATGACGCCCGACGAAGTGGTCAATGAGGTAAAACTCGCAGGATTACGCGGACGTGGCGGAGCAGGTTTCCCTGCAGGAATGAAATGGAGTTTCATTGACAAGAAAAGCAATAAGCCCCATTATCTGGTTTGTAATGCCGACGAAAGTGAACCCGGAACCTTCAAGGATCGTTACCTGATGGAACATATCCCCCATCGTCTGATTGAAGGGATGATTTGTGCTTCGTATGCTCTTGAAGCCCATACCGCCTACATTTATGTACGGGGAGAATACAAATACATCGTAGGCATACTGAATGAGGCCATTAAAGAATGCTATCAGCAGGGACTTCTTGGCGAAAACATTCTTGGGAGCCATTATGATCTGGATATTTATGTGCATTGCGGAGCCGGAGCATACATCTGTGGCGAAGAAACCGCCCTACTCGAATCCCTGGAAGGTAAAAGGGGAAATCCAAGGCTTAAACCCCCCTTCCCTGCCGTCAAGGGACTCTATCAGTCTCCGACGGTAGTGAACAACGTGGAAACGTTGTCGAACATCGGATGGATTGTGAACAACGGGGGCGAAACCTTTGCCAAAATAGGTATCGGCAAGAGCACAGGCACCAAACTGATTTCAGCTTGTGGACACATTAACCGTCCCGGGGTATATGAAATTGAATTGGGATTACCTGTGGAGGAATTTCTTTACAGCGAACAATATTGCGGTGGTATTAAGGATGGGAAAGAACTGAAAGCGGTCATTCCCGGAGGCTCATCTGTTCCCATACTGCCAAAGAACTTAATTCTGAATACCCTCCAGGGAGAAAAACGGCTGTTAAGCTATGAATCCTTGGCCGAAGGAGGTTTCGTAAGCGGATCCATGTTAGGATCGGGAGGATTTATTGTGTATGATGAAGATGATTGTATCGTACGCAACACCTATAATTTTTCCCGTTTCTATCACCATGAATCGTGTGGACAATGTTCACCCTGCCGGGAAGGAACCGGATGGATGGATAGCGTACTCTACCGGTTGGAAAACGGTGAAGGAAAGATGAAAGATATTGATTTGCTGGTTAATATTTCATCCCATATCGAAGGCAACACCATCTGTCCGCTGGGTGATGCTGCGGCCTGGCCTGTTGCTGCAGCAATAAGGCATTTTAGAGAAGAATTTGAGTTTCATGTTACGCATCCGGAGATTGTCCGGAACATTAAACATGGTTCTCTTGCAAAATACATAAACAACTAAACGGCAATGTTAACAGTAACAATTGATAACCACACCATTGAAGTAGAAGAAGGGACAACTATACTTCAGGCGGCAAGACTCATCGGAGGCGACATTGTTCCACCGGCGATGTGTTATCACTCCAAGTTGAAAGACAGTGGAGGGAAATGCCGTACCTGTATGGTGAAAGTAGTGCAGGGATCGACGAAAGATCCGCGTCCTATGCCAAAATTAGTACCTTCATGCCGTACAGCTGTCATGGATGGCATGGTAGTGCAAAACATCACATCACCGGAAGTATTGGAAGCCCGCAGGGCAGTGGTGGAATTTCTGTTGATCAACCATCCGCTGGATTGTCCGGTTTGCGATCAAGCTGGCGAATGTGATCTACAAAATTTAAGCTACGAACATGGCAGCAATACCTCACGGTTTGAAGAAGAAAAACGGACATATGATCCTATTACTATTGGCGATCTGATTCAGTTTCATCCCAACCGTTGCATCTTATGCTACCGTTGTGTGTACGCAGCAGAACAATTTACAAACAAAAGGATGCACGGCGTCTTGTACCGCGGAGATAAGGCTGAGATATCTACTTTCATCCAGCAAGCCATTGATAACGACTTTTCGGGTAACATGATTGATGTGTGTCCGGTCGGAGCATTAACGGATAAACCTTTCCGTTTTAAAAACAGGGTTTGGTTTCTTAAACCAATGGATGCACACCGGAGTTGTACAAAATGTTCCGGGAAAGCTACGTTATGGATGCGAGGTAATGAAGTTTACCGGGTAACCGGCAGACGCAACAAATATGGAGAAGTGGAAGATTTTATCTGTAATGAATGTCGCTATGAGAAGAAAGATGCGACAGCATGGGAGATTGAAGGCCCGCGCGCCATTGAACCGACATCAGTTATCAGCCAAAACCATTATCGAAACATGGTGAAACCATCGGTTATAAATCCTTTAAAAGAAAAGATGGAATAATATGGATGTGATCATTCTATTTAAAACGGCGCTAATTATTGTCATACTTTTGCTCAGTCTTGTCATTGCAATGTATGCAACACTGGTTGAGCGCAAAATTGCAGGTTTTTTTCAAGATCGCCTTGGGCCTAACAGGGCAGGCATATTTGGAATTCTTCAACCTGTAGCAGATGGAGTAAAACTCTTCTTCAAAGAAGAATTTATGCCTGCTACTGCCGATAAATTTCTATATGTATTAGGGCCTTCGCTCACTATGCTGATTGCCCTGCTCGGGAGTGCTGTTATTCCATGGGGAAATACGCTGGTTATCGGAAATAATGTATTCCCATTACAGGTCGCCGACGTCAATATTGGCATTTTATATGTATTTGCCGTGACCTCCATCGGAGTTTATGGCATTATGATAGGAGGCTGGTCATCAAACAACAAATATGCCCTGATGGGGGCAGTACGTTCTGCTTCTCAAATGATCAGTTATGAACTGGCCATGGGAATGTCAATCATCGCCATTGTAATGATGTCAGGCACATTAAGTTTGAAAGATATTGTAGCACAACAACATGGTTTGCATTGGAACGTATGGTATCAGCCTATTGGTTTTTTTGTATTTGTGATTAGCGCTTTTGCTGAGTGCAACCGGACTCCATTTGATTTGCCTGAATGCGACTCAGAACTTATTGGCGGTTATCATACCGAATACAGCTCCATGAAACTGGGATTTTATCTCTTCTCAGAGTATATTAATATGTTTATCTCTTCGGCAATTATCTCTTCGTTATACTTTGGAGGCTACAACTTCCCATTTATGCACGAATTGGGATTGTCGCACAACTGGCTAACCATAGCGGGAACCATCGCGTTCTTTATCAAAATAAGTTTCTTTATCTTCCTGTTCATGTGGGTGCGCTGGACTTTGCCACGCTTCCGTTACGATCAGTTAATGCGGTTCGGATGGAAAGTGCTATTGCCATGGGCAATTATCAACATCGTAGCAACCGGAATAATTGAGTTAGTGAAGCATTAAGACCTTTAACTGAATTATTGAGGAAGAAATGAGAAATCAAAACGAAAGCATATGTAAAGCATTGAACAATGAATCAGGACTTAAATAAAATAAAACTGACCGACCGATCACAGGTTGTTTCCAACAAAAAGATGACATTGTTGGAAAAATTTTATCTGCCGGCCATTTTCAAAGGATTATACGTCACTTTTACGCATTTGTTCAGGAAGAAAACCACCATTCAGTTTCCTGAAGTAAAGCGTCCGGTTTCCTCTATTTACAGGGGAATGCATGTATTGAAACGTGACGAAGAAGGCCGTGAACGATGCACTGCCTGTGGTCTATGTGCATTATCGTGTCCGGCTGAAGCCATAACAATGGTTGCCAAAGAAAGGCTGGAAAGTGAAAAACATCTGTACCGCGAAGAAAAATATGCTGCTGTGTATGAAATCAACATGTTACGATGCATCTATTGCGGCGATTGCGAAACGGCTTGTCCAAAGGAAGCTATTTTTCTGACTGATCGTTTCGTTCCCAGTGAAGAAGCACGTGACAACTTCATCTATGGCAAAGATAAGCTGCTTGAACCGATTGATGCCCGGATTGATGTATCGAAAAGGCAAACGCCTGAAGTCCTGGCATTCAAAAAAGATAAAACGCAATTACATAACAAATAAGTATGTTACAGGTATATCTCTTTATATTTTTAAGCATCGTAGCTATTTCCTCGGCCATGATGGTATTGATTACCAAGAATCCGGTGCATAGCGTACTCTATCTGACATTAACCTTTTTTGCACTGGCCGGACATTATATTCTATTGAATGCCCAATTTTTAGCGGTGGTGCATGTTATTGTCTATGCCGGAGCTATCATGGTTTTATTCCTGTTCACTGTGATGTTATTGAATTTGAACAAAGAAGGACAGTTTCCGAAAACAAACCTGATAAAAATCATGGCAGTCATAGCCGGCGGATTGCTCTTCGTGGTACTGATCGGATCCATAAAATCATCAGAACTGACAACGCTCACCAATCCTACTACCAGTCAAATTGGACTGGTAAAGAATTTAGGGAAAACATTATTTACAGAATACCTCCTGCCTTTTGAACTCTCTTCAGTTCTTTTCCTTTCGGCAATGGTAGGTGCTGTAATGCTTGGTAATAAACATAAAAAATAAGAAGATGGAAACAGCAGTCACCCAATTACAAATGATTCCTCTTATCTATTACGTTATATTTTGTTCCGCCCTGTTTACCATCGGAGTAGTGGGCGTATTGGTAAAACGTAACGCCCTGGCAATTTTCATGTCGGTCGAACTGATGCTGAATTCAGCGAATCTTTTGATAGCAGCATTTGCCGCTTATCGGAACGATCCATCTGGGCAAGTGTTTGTCTTCTTCATCATGGTGGTGGCAGCAGCCGAAATAGCTATCGGGCTTGCATTGCTGGTAGTGGTTTACCGTTCATCACACACGATTGACATTAACATCTTAAATCGTCTCAAATGGTAATGGAACAGTCTTCTTTTATGCAAATTATAGCACAGCTCTTGTTACTTTTCCCGTTGCTTGGATTTCTGGCAATCGGGTTATTTCAAAAGTTGATTTCTAAAAATCTGGCAGGGGTTGTCGCCTCTTCGCTGGTATTTTTCAACCTGATAATTTCTTTCGTATTATTCTGGTATGTCAGCACCACTGGACAAACAGTACAGGTCAATCTGTTTGATTGGATACAATTTGCCTCCATTTCCATTCCATTCGGCATCACGGTCGATCGCCTGTCAGTGCTGATGTTACTGGTTGTGAATGGTGTAGGCTGGCTCATTCATGTCTATTCTATTGGTTATATGAAAAATGATGAAGGCGTAAACCGGTTCTTTTCTTATATGAACCTCTTTATCTTCTTCATGTTGATTTTAGTACTGAGTTCCAATTACCTGATGATGTTTATAGGCTGGGAAGGCGTCGGGCTGTGTTCCTATCTGTTGATTGGATTCTGGTATAAAGATCACGCCAACAATAATGCAGCAAAGAAAGCCTTTATTATGAACCGGATCGGAGATTTGGGTTTTCTGATTGCTACATTTATGCTCATTCACACCTTCGGCACATTAAACATCAGCGATGTGGCCAATAAAGCGATGATTATGCCATCAGGCAACACAGCTTTACTGATCATCACACTCGGTTTGTTTATGGGAGCCATTGGGAAAAGTGCCCAAATACCTTTATTTACATGGTTACCAGATGCTATGGCAGGCCCCACACCTGTGTCAGCGCTCATCCATGCTGCCACAATGGTTACCGCAGGGGTTTATCTGGTAGCTCGTTCCAGTGTGATCTTCGTGTTAGAACCGTTCACCATGAACCTGATTTTAGTCATAGGAGCCATCACGGCTGCGATTAGCGGACTGATTGCTATTTACCAGTATGATATCAAGAAAATACTGGCATATTCAACGGTTAGTCAGTTGGGATTCATGTTTATGGCATTAGGATTGGGCTCTTTTTCAGGAGCCATGTTTCATCTTACCATGCATGCGTTTTTTAAAGCATTGCTTTTCCTCGGAGCTGGTAGTGTGATTCATGCATTAAATCAGGAACAGGACATCCGCAACATGGGGGGATTGCGTAAGAAAATTCCAGCAACATTCTTCATGTTTTTGATCGCTTCCATTGCCATCTCAGGGATTCCTCCTTTTGCGGGCTTTTTCTCTAAAGAATACATTCTTTCAGCGGCTTACGAACATGGCATGGCTACAGGCATTATTGCGACTCTTATTTCATTGCTGACAACCATCTACATGTTCCGTATGGTATTCATTGCCTTCTACAAACCTGAAAGCAATGCTGTTAAAACCAATCATCATATTCACGAATCACCTAAAGTAATGTTGATTCCGATGGCTGTGCTGACTGTATTGTCTATGATAGGCGGTTTTGTACAAATTCCTGCTTTATTTGGTTCAGACAAGGTATTCAGCAATTATTTGTCGCCTATGTTTGCAACAGCACATCAAATCGCACCTATGCCCGAACAGGCACTTGGTATTGGGACTGAATGGCTGACATTATTGATTCCACTGACTATTATTGCTTTGTTGATTGTGTGGCTATACCATCGATTTGCTAAAGATCACGAAGCTGTAAAATTAACCGGCATAGAAACCATCATGGCCCGTAAATTTTATTTTGACGAGATTTATGACTTTTGTGTTGTCAAACCCGTTGAACGATTATCCATATTTCTCCGCGAAACCATTGATCAGGGCATCATAAACCGTTTTGTCAATTCGGTTGGTCAGGGAACCTTATATATTGGAGCCAAAATTCGCCTGTTGCAAACCGGTAATATCGGATTTTATCTCATGATAATGGTATTCAGTATTATAGCACTTTTATTGTTTAATCTTATTCGATAAATAGATGATCATCGTACTTTTAATTATCCTTCCGTTAATCACTTCCCTTTTTCTGTTTACAGGAAAAGCGGGACAACAGAGTAAAACGGTTGCTTTTGTTGCATCGCTCATTGTTTTTGTCATTGCAATGTTAGGCGGCTATGACGTGTGGGCTGCTCCCGGGACAGGATTGGTTGCCAATCTTAATCTGGAGCAAATAATGGGACTGAATATTGCCTTAAAAATGGATGCTTTGTCTGTCCTTTTTGTTATCTTAACCACACTGCTTGTGCCTATCATCCTTGCTTCAACAGATAGGAACAAACGTCGTCCTGCCAGCTTTTTTGCACTGATCATGTTAATGCAATCAGCGCTAGTCGGAGTGTTTACGGCATCGGATATGATTTTATTTTATATTTTCTGGGAATTTGCGCTATTACCGATTTTCTTTATCACCGCCCGCTGGGGAGGTGAAAACTCAAGACGAATCAGTATTAAATTCTTGATTTATACCGTCATTGGAAGTTTCTTCATGCTCGTCGCTATTTTGTACCTGTACACGTTAACGCCAGCTCCCCATTCTTTTAGTTTTGACTCATTTTACCAACTCCACATACCTTATGCGGCACAGATACCTTTGTTTCTAGCTTTCTTTCTGGCATTCGCCATCAAGATTCCGCTATTTCCATTCCATTCATGGCAGGTCGAAACCTACAATGCATCTCCTGTACAAGGATCAATGTTGCTGGCAGGTATCATGCTGAAAATGGGTCTTTATGGAATTGTGCGCTTTCTGATTCCCTTGTGTCATGATGTCGTGGCAAACGGGTCGCTGTATGTTCTGCCGATTATTTTGTTTGGCGTAATTTATGGAGCCATCATTGCTATCAATCAGCCTAATCTGAAAAAATTGATTGCCTTTGCCTCTTTAGCTCACGTTGGCATTATTGCGCTGGGATTATTATCAAACAATGCTTACGGTATTGAAGGAGGTATTCTACAAATGTTTTCACACGGGGTAAACATCGTCGGTTTCTTTCTTTGTTATTACATTATTGTTAAACGGACAAAAACAGACAATATCAGTCAATTGGGGGGAATTGCCAGAGTAGCTCCCCGTTTTGCCACTATATTCATGATCATTCTTTTAGCTAATGTAGCGTTACCGCTTACCAACAGTTTCGTGGGAGAATTTTTGATTTTGCTCGGATTGTTTACATACAATAAAGTATTGGCGGTGATTGCCGGACTGACGATTATTCTTGGAGCTGTTTATATGCTGAAAATGTACCAAAGAATAATGTACGGTGAAAAGAAACCTTCTACGGAAAATTTCTCTGATTTAACTCTTAAGGAAACCTTACTTTTCGTACCAATCATTTTCTCCGTATTTTTAGTTGGTATTTATCCGTCATTTATCTTGCAAATGTTGCAAGGAGTGGTTAAATAATTCTCTTATAAAAACATCGACTTATGTACGCCATCATTACAATATCCATTGTTGCCATTCTGATTTTATTTCTGGGAGCCATTCGCCAGACAAAATTTCTTTTGCCTGTTATTTTTGTTGGTCTGATAGCTGCTTTTGTCGTCAATCTGTTGGGGTGGAATCAGAACATTCATTATATTAATGAGATGTATATCAACGATAACTTCACGATAGCGTTCAATGGTATACTGATATTTTCAACCTTATTGGTTTTTATGCTCGTTCCGCTCTATTACGTATCGGTTAAACATACAATGGAAGATACCTATGCTCTCATTTTGTTTGCACTGATCGGAGGTTTAATCATGACGGCATTTGGAAATCTGGTGATGTTGTTTTTAGGGATAGAGACACTCTCCTTATCCCTTTATCTCCTGGCCGGTAGTAAAAAGGAAGATCGTTACTCGAATGAGGCGGCCATGAAATATTTTCTGACAGGATCCATAGCTTCGGGTTTTATGCTGTTTGGCATTGCTTTTCTTTACGGCGCATGCGGAAGCTTTAATATGGGAGCCATACAAACATATGTCACCCAACACCAAGCTGCCATCCCTGTCATGTTCACGGTTGGGCTTATACTTATTGCCGTAGGGTTGATATTCAAAATCGGAGCAGTTCCGTTTCATTTCTGGGTACCTGATGTGTATCAGGGTTCTCCAACCTTAATCACTACTTTTATGGCAACCGTGGGAAAAATAGCTGCTTTTGCTGCCTTCTTCCGGTTCGTCAATGCCAGTTTTATGTCAATAGACTTTTTATGGAAAACCCCATTAGTCGTTATTGCTATTGCAACCATTCTTTATGGTAATCTGACAGCTCTTTACCAAAACAACACGAAGCGGATGATGGCTTATTCGGCTATTGCTCATGCAGGATACATGCTTATTGCCATCATCGCGATTAAGGGCAATGATGCTGGAGTTCTACTGTTGTATGCTGTCGCCTATTCCGTAGCAACTATTACGGCCTTTACCGTAATCATGATGGTTCGCAGAAAAACGGGATCCTTTTCTATCAAATCATTCAACGGATTGGCGAAGCAATATCCTCTTGCTGCCTTTGCATTAACAATTGCTATGCTATCATTGGCAGGTATTCCGCCGCTCATTGGGTTTTCAGCAAAATATAATTTGTTTGCCACAGCTATTGCACAAGGACAACTAATGTTGATCATCATTGCAATTATAGGATCCATGATCAGTGTATATTATTACCTGAGGCCTGTTGTGGCTATGTATTTCAGGCCAACATCCAACGAAGAGCCCTTACATCCGGTATCTCAATACAAAATGACAATTCTGGTATTTGTTATTTTGTTGCTTCTTGCCAGCATAGTTCCAGGACTTATTATACATCTGATTTAATGCTCAAAAAAAAAAGAAAAGCCTTGACAAGAATGCCAAGGCTTTTCTTTTTACGTTATTGTCTCGTCCTGAAATAGCGTTACACAAAAAGCGTAAAATAATGGGAGGAATTAAGAATCAGTATGTAAAGCGCACTCAAAAGGATTATAGCATGTCCTTAAAATTATCGATTATTTCAGAGATAGAACGAGGAGACATCTCAGTCACATCAGCTACGAAGAAATATGGTATACAGGGAAGATCCACAGTAGTTGGTTGGCTCAGAAAATATGGTACCTTTGATTGGGAAAATCAAACGCCGGGTAATATGCCAAAAAGTAAAGATCAAAAGATCCTTGAATTAGAGCAAAAGATCAAGGTTTTAGAAAAGCAAAAAGCATTTTTAGAAAAACAGGCAGAGCAATCTGATATGAAAGCAGCTTTCTTTGACATGATGGTTGATATGGCAGAAAAAGAGTACAATATCTCTATCCGAAAAAACTCTTTACCCGAACAGTCGACCGATTCAGCCAAGAAAACAAAGTGAGCAAAACCTCCACCTGTGGATTGCTCGGGGTAAGTAGACAGGTTTATTATCGTTATTGTAGGTCAAAACAGAAGAAACAGGACAAGGCAGAGCAAGTATTAACAATGGTTCGTCCCATACGGAAAAATATGCCCCGAATAGGATTCAGGAAGTTATATTATCTTCTTTATGAACCATTAATAGAATTACATGTTGGCCGTGACAAGTTTCTATCTATACTAAAGGCTAATCAGATGTTGATTAAACCAAAGAGAAATTATCGTATAACCACAGACTCCCACCATCGTTTTAGAAAGCACAAGAATTTGGTGGCAGATATAGAACTGACCCATCCCGAACAGGTTTGGGTATCGGATATAACTTACATCGGTGGCAGGAACAGAAACTGCTATCTGGCATTAGTTACAGATGCATATTCCAAAAAGATCATGGGTTATGATGTTTCTAATAGCTTGTCCACAGAAAGTTCTTTAAGAGCTTTAAACATGGCCATTAGACAAAAGAGATATAAAAACAAACTGATCCACCATTCGGATAGAGGATTACAGTATTGCAGTAACGATTATCAAAATGTTTTGAAAAAGAAAAAGATCATACCAAGTATGACTGAGCATTATGACCCTTATGCCAATGCGATAGCTGAAAGGGTAAATGGGATATTAAAACAGGAGTTTTTTCTGGAGGATTATCTGGTAGATATCAAAACAATGAAATTGTTGGTAGAAGATGCTGAGACTGTAAATTAAACTGTGTCAGTAAAGAATAAAATAATTTTATAACTTTACAATACAGTTTATTTTTATGGAAGAATTTGATTACAAGGCTTTTCAAGCCAAAGTTTTAGAACAGATAAAATCTGGCAAACCCCTTTTAGGCAAAGATGGTGCCTTTGCGCCCTTGTTAGAAAATATTCTAAATGCAGCTTTAGAGGGAGAAATGGATGCTCATTTAGATGAAGATGAGCGTAGTTTAGGCAATCGGCGCAATGGACGTATGTCCAAACAAGTTCAAACCCAATTGGGTGAAGTCACCGTTCATACACCCCGTGACCGCCATTCCAGTTTTGAACCTGAGTTTATAAAGAAACGTGAAACAATACTTGCAGAAGGTGTTGCAGACCGTATAATTGGTCTTTATGCCTTGGGGAACAGTACTCGGGAAATAAGCGATTGGATGGAGGAAAACCTTGGAAACAGGGTTTCTGCTGACACAATCAGTTCCATAACAAACCGGGTTCTGCCAGAGATTCAGTCCTGGCGTAGCAGGTCATTGGATAGTGTTTATCCAATTGTTTGGATGGATGCCATTCACTACAAAGTGATGGACGAAAAGAATCGCCCTGTAACACGAGCCATATACAACGTATTGGGTGTTGACCGTAACGGTTACAAAGATTTGCTTGGCATGTATATTTCCAAAAGCGAAGGAGCTAACTTTTGGTTATCGGTGCTCACCGATCTTCAATCAAGAGGAGTAAATGACATTCTAATAGCCTCTACGGACAATCTTAGTGGCTTTTCAGATGCTATAAAAAGCGTATTTCCACACACAGTAGTTCAAACTTGTGTGGTGCATCAAATCCGCAATTCAATTAAATATGTTGCAAGTAAAAATCAGAAAACGTTCATGAAAGATTTGAAGCTTGTTTATCAAGCAGTAAGCAAAGAGCAGGCAGCAATCGAACTCGATAATCTTGATTCAAAGTGGGGAAAGGATTATCCAATTGTCATTAAATCATGGCGTGATAATTGGGAAAAACTAACCGCTTATTTTGAGTTTTCTGATGCTATCCGAAGAATCATATATACCACCAATACCGTAGAAGGCTATCACCGTCAGATAAGGAAAGTTACCAAAAACAAAGGTGTTTTTACCAATGATACAGCATTGGAAAAATTGGTGTATTTGGCCTATCGCAATATCCGGAAAAAATGGACTATGCCTCTGTCAAACTGGGGGTTAACTGCACAACAACTGGCGATTAAATTTCCTGAAAGGTTTAATTTATTTGAATAAAATCACAACATCAAATAAATATCCAGGCATTTTTCTTAGTTTTGCTTCCACCCAACAAAACGATGGTGAAACTTTGTGCCATTGTAATAAAAAACGATTAGGGGGTCGACCCCTAACCGTTTTTGCCCAACAAAACTCAGGATCTTCATTATCCATTATAAAAAATCGGATTAATTGAGTATCTGAAATTTGATAAGAATTGAAACTGACACAGTTTATTTTACGCTACCAAGATGCTGTTCATATTTACAATACACAAAGGCCACACTGGTCTTGTTACATGAAAACACCTGAACAGATGCACTGCCAAAAAGAGATAAAAATTAGAAATTATAAAAAGCAAAACCTTATCAAGGCTAGCCTTGATAAGGTTTGATAAAAAGAGTATTTTTGTTCATTAAACCTGTAACGGTTTTTTAGGACTAGTCATATTTTGTGCCGGGGTTATTCTATCACGGCATTCCATCCATATATATCCGAATCATCTCCGTATTGGATAGCCCTCAATTTTTCATATAACTTACGACTAATTGGTCCAGGTTGGCCATCTTTAGAAATAATATATGATTTATTTTCATCGATATCGTCGATTTTCGAAATTGGACTAATCACAGCCGCCGTCCCGCATTGACCTGCTTCTTCGAATGTCGCAAGTTCTTCTTCAGAAATCCGGCGTCTCTCCACCGTCATCCCCATATCTTTGGCTAGTTGCATTAAACTTTTATTCGTAATAGATGGCAAAATGGACGTCGATTCCGGAGTCACGTAGGTATTATTTTTAATCCCAAAGAAATTAGCAGGACCACACTCGTCAACATACTTTTTTTCTTTAGCGTCAAGATAAAGTACAGCAGAATAGCCCATTTGATGAGCCTTTTCACCGGCTAACATGCCAGCCGCATAATTTCCTCCTACTTTATATGTACCTGTTCCCAATGGAGCAGCACGGTCATATTGTCGCAAGATAACCACAGGTGTCGTCTGAAAACCACCTTTGAAATATGGACCAACTGGCGTTACAAAAATGACGAATAAATACTCGTCAGCTGGTTTCACACCTACCTGAGCGCTTGTACCAACCAATAGCGGACGAATATATAAAGAAGCACCGCTTCCATAAGGCGGCACAAAACGTTTATTCATTACGACAGCTTTTTTTACGGCTTCCATAAATAATTCCACCGGCAATTTAGGCATCATAATTCCATCACACGTGTTTTGCAATCGTTTTGCATTTTCTTCAGGACGAAAAATACGAATTTTCCCATCTTTTCCCATAAATGCCTTAAGCCCTTCAAAGGCTTCCTGACCATAATGTAAACTTGTTGCGGCAATATGCAACGAAATTGTTGTATCTGTAGTAGCTTCAATCTCTCCCCATTTCCCGTCTTTATATACACAACGGATATTATAATCTGTAGGAATATAGCCAAATGAAAGCTCAGACCAATTAAGTGTATTCATACATCAAAGTGTTCAAAATTTGATTACAAAGATACGCTTTATTTACTGACGATGGAGCAGAAATTTTCATTAAATGTCTTCTCCAAGGGCTTTTTAATGCAGTTATGATCAAACCCTTCGCATCTGGTTTGTCGAAAGAAATTGCCACTCTGATTTCAAACTAAAGTCGTACGTGATAAAATTGGAATAAATACTGCGAAACTGGTAATAATGGAGAAAATGTAATCTCAAAATAAAAATTTATCTGTAATTTTGTGCTATTCTCTTCAGGTCTCTAATAACTCAGATTGTTTTATGAAAAAGTGTAGTATCTTATTGATAATATTTGCTTTATCATTCTATATAAGTGGACAGACATTGAAATACGCACAGAATCTGTACAGCGGACAACACTATACAGAAGCAGCAAAAGCTTTTCTGAAATTATTAAAATGGCATCCATACGATGCACGGTTGAACTACGGATATGGAATGAGTCTGGTTAAAACCGGACAGGAAAACGCAGCCCTACCCTATTTGCAAAAAGCTGCAGATAAAAAATTTACTCCTGCTTTCCCTGTCTTATGCGATCTTTATTTTAAACATTATTATTTTAGCAAAGACGTAACAGCTATTCAGAATTACTTGGCTTCTCCACATATTTCAGCAGCCGAAGCAAAAAAATATTCTGCCTTACTCGTAAAAGCAAAATTAGGAGCAGATATGATTCAACATGTAGAATTAGTGACCATTGTGGATAGTCTTCAGGTTAGCAAAAAAGATTTCTTTAAGCATTACACTTTTTCAAAAGATATGGGAACTATTTTCCCGTCCAAAAATTTGTATAGTCAGGAACCTTCAGATATGTTGGCCTATCGTTCGCAACGTGGAAATCGGATTGTCTTTGCTGATTCCCTTCATGGCAAATCAGCCTTATACAGTACATTTCAAATGACAAATCAATGGAGTGAGCCTACACCGCTAAGCGATGTAGTCAACAACTATGGCACTGCACTTAATGATCCTTTTGTTGCTTCAGATGGTGTGACGCTCTATTTTGACGCTAAAGGCGATCATTCATTAGGCGGATATGATCTTTTCGTAACTCGCTATAATCTAAGGGATAATAAATATTTCGAACCTGTCAACTATGGCATGCCTTTCAACTCTATATACAATGATTATCTGCTAGTTATCGATGATGTTGACAATATAGGATGGTTTGCTACAGACCGCTTTCAACCAGCAGGTAAAGTCATGATTTATACATTTATTCCAAATGCTATGCGAACAATTATTCAAAGTAATGATACGGATTATATTCGACATGCAGCCCAACTCAGGACATATAGAAAAGGAAAAATGCCTGTCATTCATGATATTATTGCTATTGATTCGTTAAGCAACACATCTCTCACCAATGGGAAACCCAACATACATTTTGTAATTAATGACACCTTGATTTATGCATCTCCTTCCCAATTCAAAAGTGAACAAGCACGCCAACTGTATCAGCAGGCAGACAGTTTAAAACAAGTGATTACAAATATAGAACAGGAATTAAGTAACAAAAGAAATGCCTATGCAGACGCACAAAATCAAGAATCAAAACAAACATTAGAACCTCAAATTCTGGCACTTGAACAACAAGTCATAGCATTACGCCCACAACCAATAATATTATTAAATAACGCCCGGGATTTGGAAAATAAAGCGCTGCAAGGTTTAGTAAAACCATGACCGTATCGTATACAATCACCCAAAAGGTAATTCAGTTCATCCAAAAAGAGAATCTGCCTCCAATAAGCAGCAGACTAATTGTTGGTGTCAGCGGTGGACGTGATTCCGTTGTGTTGCTACATCTATTACATCATATCGGCTATGAATGTATTGTTGCCCACTGCAATTTTCAATTACGAGGAACAGAATCGGACAGTGATGAACAATTTGTTGAACGTCTGACACAACAAATGCAACTACCTTTTGAACATATCGCCTTTAATACCAAACAAGAGGCAACAAGCAAAGGTATCTCTATCGAAATGGCAGCCAGGGATCTACGTTACGTATGGTTTGAGCAACTACAAGAAATATTGACAGCTGATGCCATTGCCGTTGGACATCATTCTGATGATGCCATCGAAACCTTTTTCATTAATATTCTTCGCGGAACCGGCATTCGGGGCTTAACTGGAATTGAGTCTAAAAATCAATCTATTATCCGACCTTTACTATGTTTAAGCCGTACAGAAATAGAACAATACGCACAAGAAAATCATTTAGAATATTGTACGGACTCAACCAATGAGGATCAGTCAATTCAACGAAATAAAATAAGACACCAACTGATTCCTTTAATGGAGCAAATGAATCCTTCCTTCCGTAAGACTATGCAAAAAAATATGGAAAGGCTTGCCGAAACTTACATGTCAGTGCATTATGAAACAGAACATAGCAGGCAACGCATTATGGAACAGAAGGGAGAATTAGCAGCTATTTCTATTCAGGCTTTATTAAAAGAAACACAACCTCACTTTACGCTTTTTGAATTGCTTCATCCGTTCCATTTTAATTCAGCTATTATTCAATCGATTTATGATAATTTGGATGATATTTCCGGTAAACAATTTTATTCTTCAAGTCACCGTTTGATTAAAGATCGAGAACAATTACTCATCCTCCCGATTCATCAAGAGCATAAAATGGCGCTTACAATCCTAGCGTCAGATTCTGTTGTTAAAATTGACAATTTCTCGCTTGAAATATCGCAATCGATTGATAAAAAAGAAATTATCATTGAAAAGAAGCATAATATTATATTTGCTGACGCCGATCAACTGCAATTTCCTTTGACAATAAGACACCCTGTGAAAGGCGATTTTTTTTACCCATTTGGCAGTAAAGGGAAAAAGAAGCTCAGTGATTTTTTCATTGACCATAAATGGAATTTATATCAAAAAGAAAACTGTTGGCTTTTATGCTCAAATGATACAATCATGTGGATCATCGGACATCGTTTTGACGATCGTTTCAAAATAGGCGAAGCGACTAAAAAGGTTATCAAAATAAGAATTTTATGACGTATGCTTCATAAATAAAAAATATTACGTACCTTTGTAACACAAAATTTCACGAACATCTTCGTCTTTTGTATCCAATCAATATACATCCCTTTTTAGCTTGTTAAATTCAACAAATACGGAACTTTAAAAAATTCCGACATGTGATCAACACGTGTCTGTGTATCATATTTACCTCCATTTTTTATGTATAATATTTCAGAACTAAGAGAGAAAGACCTTGCTGAGCTGAAGAAAATTGCAGCTGAGATGAACATTAAACGTTTCGAATCTTTACCCAAAGACGAATTAGTTTATCGAATTTTAGATGAACAAGCAATTTCAAAAGCTGCTGAAAAAAAAGAATCAGCTTCTATTGATGAAGATGCAAAGAAGAAACGCATTCGGATGAGAACCCCAAATAAAGCAAACAATAATTCATCTGATAAACCTCAAAATCAAACAAATGGAAGCAATGTTTCCCCACAGAATAACACGGTAAAACCGGCAATGGCAGAAGCAGGGAAACTTCAGAAACAAGAAAATAAGCCTAACACATCGGAAACAAAACCAACAACACAAGCTCCCCAGCACAAACCCCATCATAAAAATCAAGTGCAGAAAGCTGTTGTTGATGTTAAGACAGAAATGCCAATTAAACAACATGTCAAAGACACTGATCCATTGTTGAATGAGACCATCGAAGAAGATATAGAACAAACAGAAAATCAAGTTGCTGCACCTGTTCCTATTCCTGAAATACAAGAAAAGAAATCCGATTTGCCTCCGGCCAATACACCAAATCATAATCAACCTTCTCAAAAGAATCAACGGAATCCTAACAACAAGACGCCAAACCAAAATTTTCAAAACCAGAATAATAACCAAAAGAAAAATTCTGAAAACGGAGAAAAACCTTATGAGTTTGAAGGAATTTTGACGGGAGTTGGAGTGTTTGAGCCAATGCAGGATGGGTATGGCTTTCTGCGATCGCCTGATTATAACTATTTTACATCTCCTGATGATATCTATGTTTCTCAATCTCAAATCAAACTATTTGGATTAAAAAAGGGAGACACCGTAGAAGGAACAATTCGTCCGCCAAAAGAAGGAGAAAAATTTTTCCCATTGGTCAAAGTAACCAAAATAAACGGTAGATCACCCGAATTCGTTCGTGATCGCTTGGCCTTTGACCATCTTACGCCATTATTCCCTGATGAAAAATTCAACTTAATTACCGGGAAAAATGATCCTACATCTATGCGCATTGTGGATCTTTTTTCTCCTATAGGAAAAGGCCAACGGGGTCTTATTGTAGCTCAACCTAAGACAGGAAAGACTATATTACTCAAAGACATAGCTAATGCGATAGCAGCAAATCATCCTGATGTATATATGATTATTCTACTTATTGACGAGCGTCCTGAAGAAGTAACAGATATGGAACGAAGTGTCAATGCGGAAGTGATTGCGTCAACCTTTGATGAACCAGCAGAGCGTCATGTCAAAGTAGCAGATATCGTTTTAGAAAAAGCTAAAAGATTGGTAGAATGCGGACACGACGTGGTAATTCTGCTTGATTCAATCACGCGATTAGCGCGGGCATACAATACAGTAGCACCAGCTTCAGGCAAAATGCTCTCGGGAGGTGTGGATGCCAACGCGTTGCATAAGCCTAAACGATTCTTTGGAGCTGCCCGTAATATTGAAAATGGAGGAAGCCTGACTATCATAGCCACTGCGCTTACTGAAACAGGTTCAAAAATGGATGATGTTATTTTTGAAGAGTTTAAGGGGACAGGCAATATGGAATTACAACTCGATCGTAAGCTTTCAAATAAACGTATTTTCCCTGCAGTGGATATTATGTCATCAAGCACACGCCGCGATGATTTATTGCATGATCCTGAGACATTGAATCGTATGTGGGTATTACGTAAATATTTATCAGACATGAACCCGGTCGAAGCGATGGAATTTCTGAAAGATCGCCTGGAAAGGACCGAAAGTAACGAAGAATTTCTTGCCACGATGAACGGGTGATTCTGAATTATAAGATCCAAAAAGAAATATAAGATCGGGGCAACTTTTTAGGTTTGTTCCGATCTCTTTTATTTTTAGAATATGTCTTTGCGCTACAATGATTATACAACCTTGCTACGCGAACAACTCAACGAACGCGTTCAAAAAATATCCATCAATGCTGGATTTACTTGTCCAAATCGAGACGGAACGTTAGGCTATGGAGGATGTACCTATTGCAATAATCAATCATTTAATCCTGATTATTGCAAACCATCCAAATCTGTCACCACACAGTTGGACGAAGGCATTCGCTTCTTTCGTAAAAAGCATGAAGATCAAAAATATATCGCTTATTTTCAGGCATACACAAACACATATGCACCATTCGACAATTTAATCAAATTATATGAGGAGGCACTGGCATATCCTAAAGTGATTGGAATTGCCATCGGTACCCGTCCGGATTGTGTAAATGACACGATACTGGACTATTTTGCTCATCTGGCAAAGTCTTGTTATGTGATGATAGAATATGGTGTAGAATCTACTTGTAATGATACATTACAATTTATTCATCGCGGGCATACTTTTGAACAGGCTGAAGAAGCAATTCGAATAACAGCAACTCGAAATATTGCCACGGCTGCGCATCTTATCATCGGATTACCCCATGAAACACATGAAACATGGTTGCAACATGCCCGAAAGCTATCCATGCTACCTCTGTCAGTTTTAAAATTGCATCAATTGCAAATTATCAAAGGAACACAAATGGCAAGACAATACGGGGAACATCCGGAATGGTTTCATCTTTCCACGCTGGAAAATTATATTGATACTGTTATTGATTTTCTGGAACTCCTTCCTCCTGCCATTTCTATGGAACGTTTTGCATCCCAATCACCGGCACAATTGCTCATTGCACCAGCATGGAAAACCAAGAATCATGAATTTGTAGTAAAATTACAACGTCGAATGGAAGAACGGGATACTTTTCAAGGGAAAAAATGGAGAAGTACCCTTCCCCACTATACCATCAAATAAATCATCTTTTATTTCCAGTTTACTATTTTTACCGGATGACGCAAAGCTATATCCCATGTCCTTACAAAATGGAAAAATTGATTTGCACTCTTGTAACCTCCTATTTCCTGCGACCATGCTGCCGCAAAATGATAAGTAAATGATTTCCCCTTGACTATCAGCAAAAGATTATCAGCATCCTTGGTTGACTTCTGCAAAATAGCGTAAGGCATCGAAACAGCTAATCCAACAGTTTGCGGCATAGCCCGTTTATTATCTGTTTTGGGATATTGTAATCCTGTCCCCCAAATCGCAACAACACCTTTCACAGGAGACATAATCTGAGATTTATCGAAAATTGTTTGAACGCCAGCACACAACGTAGTGGTATCATTTTGATTTACTTGAACTTCAACATCACGATGTCCGGCATAAAGGATATAACGTTCCTTCAATTGAATCTTTTTTCCTTCATATTGCCAACCATCCGCTTCCATTTCAATGATTGCCCTCACCGGACCATCCGTTATCACCCGAGCAGTACGATTAGAGACTGGGGCAATATGAAGAGCCTGCGTTCCGTTCCATCCTTTAAGTGTTCCACACCCAGCCGTCTCTTTAACCCACAAAATATCATCTCCAAAGCCATGAGCAATCTGTTCGTCGGAAGGATACCAATTATCCTGAGCTAATTCCAATTCATGATGCTTTTTACCGTATAAGTCAACGGTTTGTTTTTTATCGAAGTATATGCGAAAAGCCATTATTTTTGATTCAAACGCCGGCCCATGATGTTGCAAAGCCTGGTATAAATTGCCTGTTGGCGACGATGCCTCCCGTGTTGGAATTAATTGATGCGTTGTTTTATTCCTTAAAAACATCTGGGCATGTGTTTCTTCAGGAAATCTTGTAAACAAAGAACTATCTGAAGCAACTTTCAGTGTCAAAATTCGCTCGTGCTTAGCAGGGATACTCACCAAAAAAGCCAATTCATCCGGTTTTCCATCATGATTAAAATCATCCAATTGAGAAGGAATCAATTTTCCCGCTTCATAAACTGCGACAGATTGTACATTAACTCCAGTTTTGTGCGTTAACGTTGAAACAGAAATTACCACAGGAGCATTAAATTGGTTGACAAGTGATGGATTTTGAAGTGTAATAACAATTGATTTCGTTTTAGCAAAAGCAATAAAAGCCACAGATAAACACAAAAAAATAAAAGCAACTCTTTTCATAGAAGATATGTTTCAATATAAATATTTATAGCATAATTACATACACAACGGGCACGTACACGGTAAAACATAAAAACTTCGCCTGAACACAAAATTCAAGCGAAGCAAAGGTAAACCAATTTTCTGAAAAACACGATCTGCTCGTGAAAGAAGTTGTCAAAAGATTCTCTGTTCAATCCATATTAATGGCCTTGATGACGGTATTGATATTGATAATTATATTGATATTGATTTTGTAATACATATGTATTTCCTTGTTCCATAGGTGATTGAACAATAGAATCATATTCTTCCTGCGAAAGATATTGAGGCACATACACAATGCCCAAATTCGACAATTGACGATAAAAAGCCCTTAAATGGTTACGTGAAGCTTTCAGCAGGTTATCAAACGTGGTAACAATATTTGTATTGGGGTTACTCGCTAAGCCATCCATCAAATCCTTAATATCCATTTCTTCAATCTGTATTCCAACCTGATAAGCACCTACCAATGAAGCTTTACCATTGGAAACAAAGGTTTGATATAGCTGTGTCAGTTCAGGAGTAGAGAAAACGCCCATATCAGCAACTAACGTATCAGGTTGATTATAAAATCTCAACAATGTCAGAATAGCTTGCAAGTGGCGTTCTTCGGCAGTTTCAATGTTAGCAAATATAGGTTGCGACCATGCCGTGCTCAAATTGGAATAAACGTCACGTGCCAATTTTTCATCTTCCTTAATTTTTAGTAAAAGCGCTAATTCACTATCACTTAAAGAAGGTGTAGCCACAAAAGCAGCTTGCAAATTATTTGTCAATACCGTAGTAGATCCATCGGAAGCAACTTGAATCAGGTTGCCATAAGATGGTTTCGAAGTTTTCAAAGCGTCTTGTTGATTACAAGACATAAGGAGTAGTGCGTTCACTGCACACAATCCCCAACACATCATCCTTTGTTCGATTTTTGTTTTCATACGATAGTCACATTAAAGGTTCTGTTAAACTTGCATATTAATACTATACATTGGCAATAAAAAGTTTACATAGTTATTGCATAAGTTTATATTGATTAAAACCAGCTAATCAGCCACTCCCTACTAAGCTCCTGCCCATATTTAAAGCGAGACATGCTGTTTAATTGCATGACTGACGCCGAGACTAACACAGATTTCATGATTTCTTCCACTTCATGATGCGACGCCGTCATTAACAGTTCGCTCTCCCTATCTAATAATCTGGCAAAAGATAAAAAGTTCATGCGTGATATATATGTTTTCCCGTCGCTTTTCTGATAAATACTGATTCTACAAGGCATCAACGGAGAAACAATCCTCATTTCGTCTTTTGTCAATAACTGGCTTGCATACGCTGGATTACACAAAGCCAGAACTTTAACCGGAAGCACTTTTTGACCATATTCTTCCAATGATTGTTGTAAATCATTTACTACAGATATCTTCCATGAAGTTTTCCTGATTTCAACTATAAGTTTTTCAACCGTTTCATCAAAATCGTACTTACTTTCCTGTTCTATAAATATAGAGTTCATTGAAGTGAAATTAATTGATCGTTAGCAGTAAAAAATACGCAATAGTTATTTTTTGATAACCGTTTCCCTATAATCACAAATACCATTATGGTTTTTATCCACAAATCTTGATCCGTGACCGCATCCTACTCCTTTCCCCTTCCCTCTATGTTGACCTTGTCCATATCGAACCATAGTAGTAGTATTATTGGTATGACGGGCCTCATAATTATCACATACCCCATTCTTGTTTTTATCAACATATGCCGGACGTGTTATATTTCCATTGCGATTAGAGGTTTTAACAGAAGTTTGTCCCATTGTTACAGCGGTCATTGCCAAGCAGGCAAATGATACAATCATCATTCTTGTTTTCATAATCTACTCGTTTTTAATTATTAAAATATAAACTAATACTCAACGGCTAAATCGATTACTCCACTGGCCACCACCAGATTGGCCATGATTTCCAGGATAATTCAAAGGCAAATCATTAATAAAAATCTCTTGAAATAATTCATGTAATTTTTGTTGTTGACTCGAATCACATTCCTGTTTTATTGCAAGATAATAGCGCACAGTTGCCTGTTTTAATGCATAATGTAAATCACCTATTTCCTTCGAAAATTGATTCAACTTAATGGTATCCGTATGAGGAGCACTCATTTCTTCAAGTATCTGCCTTCTCTTGGAGACCAACTCAGACAAAATCATTTGTGCTTGTTGTCTAAAAGTCCGGTTGACTTGTCGGAATTGAATCATTTGCGAAGCATTCAATTGTAATTGATCACGAAAATACCGGCCGGTAAATTTTGCTGCATCCGCCTCAATCCCTATCTGTTTTTCAACGGATACCTCTTCACGGTTCGATTGATAGACATGATAAAAGATTGTTGCTAACATAGTCAAGTTCATCACTGCTAAAAAGAATACCGCCCAAACAAGGCCTTTGATTTTTTTATCTGTGTCCATTGCATGCCTCCTTTATTTTGCTTCGTAAAAAGCAATAGGTTCAATTGCTCCATCATTTAAATAAAACATCTCTTCTGAAATTGCAGGATGAAGTTTTACAGGTTGATACAAATTTCCTAGTATGACTCCTAAAAAAACAGCTATTCCTACAATAAAGGCAATAGTCACAGGCTTAAAAACTAATTGCTTTCTTGCTGCAGTTTCAGATGGCATTTCGAGTTTTGACATAACTCGAGTAGCAAGAAACGGATTGGAAGAGGTCGACTTCTCTTCTTTTATCATGTATTCCGCCTTTTGCCATAATGCATACATTGCAGCGCATGATTTACACGAATCAAGGTGTTCCTCCATCTGAGATTTCATCTCTGATGAAAGAACGCCTTCGAAATAGGCATCAAAATAATGTTCGCATGTAAAACAATTCATTTTAGTCGCTTTTATTAGTTAGAAACAAAATTGTTCATTTTCCTACGGTAATGGAATTTTTTTTATAAAACCCTATTATTATTGTCGTTAGATTATCAAGATGAATGCCATAAGGCAGATAATTGCTTCCGCAAAGATTGTTTGGCACGTTGCAAAAGCGATTCCACAGCTCCTTCTGAGATATGAAGAATCTCCGCGATTTCGCGCTGTGACAAGTCTTCATATTTACTCAAAACAATTGCAATACGTTGCTTTTCAGGAAGCTGGGTTAATGCTTTTGCAATTAAATTCCGCTCTTCATGCTTAATAAGTTGTTGCTCTGGGTTTTCTTCAAAAGTTTGTACTTCCAAACCTGATGAGCTTTTATCAAATCCAACCCATGACTCTAACCTATGAAATAATGATCGTTTCTGATGATCCCGGACGTGATTTAATGCCCGATTGATCGTAATTCTATACAACCAAGTAGAAAAGGAAGACTCGCCTTTAAATGTTTCCAATGATTGATATACCTGAATGAAAACTTCTTGTGTCAAATCATCTGCATCTTCTTTTTGATGAACAAAGCCGATACATATTCGGAACACTTGTGCCTGATATGTTTCTACAATTTGCTTATACAGGGACAAATTACCGGAAAGAATTTGTGTAATCAACTCATATTCAGTCATAGGAATGAAAAAAGAATTAATAATCAAATATATCCAAATTATCAGGATATTTTAATTAGACACAAAAGGAATAAAAATCCTACGCTGTAAGATAAAAAATAACGGGTAAGGAGGGAAAGGTTAGGTTGTGTAGATTTGAAAATCAAAAGAATAGATGTAGTTCCATTCCATCTTACTCTTCCCAAGGATCGAGATCCAGATTAGTCGAGGCATATATATTCCGATTCATATAATTTAGAATACGTTGAATATACTCCAATAACGCCTTCGCTTTTACATTATTGCTATCCTGCTGTAAAATCGTTTGCAGTTTATTAATTGCTTCGTTATATTTTTGATTTGCAATGAGTGAACTAATTTCCTCAAAAATATTATCATAATTGGGTTGTTCCATCTTGATATCTTTTCTATTGGTGATGATAAATACTGCGTTGTACCCACAACACAGCTCTAAGACAAAACAAAGATACAACACACTAAGACGGATTTGCAGGAACCCCTTTAAATATTGTATTAGCAGGCAACGTTTCACTTTTCATCAATACAGAAAGAGGTTGTAAAATAGCATCATGTTCCATTTTTGAATCATACAAAACAACTGCCATGCCACCCACGCTACAATTATTTTCTATATCGACAAACGACATTTTCATGACTCGGTCTTCAAATAAATGTGTCTGCAAGGTACAATTGTCGTTTACAGCCACATTATCTCCCATCTTAATCAAGTCAAACTCTGTAATTTGTGTTGTAAACATACATGCTTTTTTCCCTATCTTACATCCGAGTAAACGCAACGGATATTTGATAAACGGCGTACCTGTCAGAATATTTAAGAAAAACAGTACCAAAAAATTTTCATAAACGCCTGTTACTAACTCACTTCTCCATACATAATGACTCCATAATGGCTTCTTGGCTGGTTTGTATTTTCCAATAACAATCCATTTAAAAATAGCCATTGCCATAGTTCCCAAAATAGCAGCTCCAAGATACATGAAAGGAAACAAAAGGAAAAGCTCACCCAGTGACTTCGTAACTTGCAAATAAGAAGCAACATCCGTAATCAGGGCTGCCAAAGCAATGAAAAATGTTGCAGGTAAGGTAACCCGAAAAAACTCAATGGAATAACGAAGTATAAACAAAAGTTTCGTGGGTTTATAGGTTTGTTTAATGGAAAAATCCTGATTAATATCACGTTTTGGAAGATAAACAGCAGGAGAACCAAACCATGATGAGCCATCTTTCGCGGGGAGATTTTCCTGACTCATTTTTGAAAGTACTCCAACCAAAACATCGCTACCAAGTCGGGTTCCCGGACTTATCACGGCACTGTTTCCTACAAAGGTACGATCTCCAATGCGGGCTTTTGCAATGGTAATATATCCGTTTCTCACATGTGAAGCACCTACAGAAACGGAATCAGCAAGGAAACATTCGTCCCCAGTCTCAAGCAGATCAGGAGAAATGAATTCAACCGTAGCAATTTCAACCCGTTTACCCATTTTTACACCTAACATTTTAAACCAAGTTTGTAAATAAAGTGTAGTGTATAGTGTTCCAATAACCTGTAAACTCAATTTCATCAGTTGATCAAAGAACCACTTCTTATAGTAAAAAATACTATTAACGGGATATTTGCCTTCCTTGATATTTCCTAGCATCAACCATTTCAAAATCGCAATAATCACCGTCAAAAGCACCACAAATGAAACCCCTACTCCAATGGTCGACCATAAAAAATGAAATCCTCTCGAAACATAGGCCAAGTGTGTAATCAAAACCAAGCCAGGAAAATAAGCAAGCATTGTAATCAAAGGAATAAGGAAGATGCTGATAAAAAACAATATGGAATTACGTACCGACCAAAGCTTTTGATGCTCCGGTTTCCCATTTGTCCCGATTTTCACAGCAGGCGATCCGCTCCATTGTTCATTAGCAGGAATCACTGTTCCTTCTGCAACCAAGGTAAGATCGTCAATAGACGAATTGCGTTCCATCTTGGTATTATGAGATAAATTGCATCGTGTGCCCACAAAGCAGTCATCCTCCAATGATATGTCTCCAATATACAAAAACCCATCTGCAATGTTGTAACCCCGAAGATGCGTATCCGTACAGATGCTAACGTTATCACCTATACGCAGCAAATCAAAAGCAGAAATAGCAGAAGTATTGATATAAACATTCTTCCCTATTTTAGCTCCCAATGCCCGCAAAAAAACATTCATTATTGAGGTCCCGGTAAAATAATTAATAGGTGCAATATTAATAACTTTATCAACAATCCAAAACCGAAAATAATAACTCCCCCACAATTTGTATTTTCCGGGTTTTATTCGACCTATAACTGCCCATTTAAATCCAATAGCAAAAAGAGAAAGTACAGGCATCAGAATAAAGTACATCCATAGCATTGTCACCATAGAATGAAATACACCATTATCTGCCTGATAATAATATGAATAAACAAAGAAAGGACCTAGCCATTCAATGCCAAACAACAACAAAAGGAAAATCATAGCAATCCCTTGAAAAAACACACACGTGTAATAATTCATTTTAGAAGGGACATAAATATCTCGTTCTTTTTTGGACGCTGTTTTTTGTTCGGGTTGTTGTTGTTTTTTTTCAAGCTCCTTTGCCAAATCAGATAAAACAGGAAATTTATATACATCAACAACTGACATAGTGGCAAACATCGCTTTTTCTCTCATTTCAGATACCACCAATGCAGCTAACAATGAATGACCTCCTAAATCATTGAAAAAATGATCATCCATAGATATGTTGTCGCGTTTGAAATGCTTCGCCATAATAGTCACCATGGCTTTTTCCAAAGTTGTTGATGGAGCAATAATCTCTTTCTTAGCAGAATATGAAAGCGGGGTATGAGGTACAGGTAATCTTTTCCGGTCAATTTTTTGACTGGTTGTCATAGGCAGCTGATCAATCACATCCAATGTGGAAGGGATCATGTAGTATGGCAATTTCAACCGTAATAAGTCAGCCAGCACTTCACGGTCAATTTCCGTATTGTGATCCACAACAACATAAGCAGCCAATTGCTGTGTCGCGCTATCCAAAGCAACAACAGCAGCTTGAACTCCATTAAATTGCAGAAGTAATCCTTCTATTTCTGCCAATTCAACTCTGAATCCTCTGACTTTCACTTGTGCATCAGCCCTACCCATAAAGAAAAGTTCACCATTTGATGCATATTTTGCCAAGTCGCCTGTACGATAATAACGCCTATAACTCCCATCAAATCTATCAGTTGAAATAAACTTCTGACTGGTAAGATCGTCACGATGTAAATATCCTCGTGCAACGCTCGGACCACCAATAAGTATTTCGCCTTCTTCTCCTTCAGCTACAGGTTCTAATTGTTCATTGACCACAAAAATATCATACCCTAACAGTGGACGGCCAATACTCACTGGTTTTGCAGCTTCCAATATTGAATATGTTGCAATCACCGCTGCTTCTGTCGGTCCATATGTATTATACACTAATCTACCAGGTTTGCACCATCTATGAGCAATATCCGTTGAACAAACTTCACCTCCGAAAATCAATATTTTCAAATTAGGAATATCCTCATGCACCATCGACAATAACGTTGGCGCACATGACAGAAATGTAATATTCAGATCGTTCAAAATAGAAGCAAACCGATCTCCCGAACGCATAATCTCAAAAGTTCCCACTACAAGTGTAGCTCCTGCCGCAAAAGTGACCCAAATTTCTTCGACAGACGCATCAAAAGAAACGGAGAAACCTTGTAAAACACGGTGTGTGTAATCCACAGGATAAATTTCCTGAGCACCTATTATATAGTTAATCACATTCCGATGCTCTAGCAATACGCCTTTAGGCTCCCCGCTACTCCCAGAGGTATAAATTATATAGCAAAGATTATTAGATTCTCTATGGATGACGAATGGGTTACTATCTGAATAGCGATGCAATTCCTGCATTTGATGGTCAATATTGAAAACAGGATATTGATCCAAATGAGAAGCAACTCGTTCCAGCATACCATCATCGGTTATCAGCATTTTTGCATCCGAATCATGCATAATGAAATTAACCCTTTCACCAGGAGCTTCCGGGTCTATTGGAATATAAGCTCCTCCCGCCTTCAGAGTGCCTAACATGGCAATGTAAACTTCAGGAATACGAGGTAGCAAAATAGCCACTTTTTCTTCTGGAGCAACCTCATGCTCTTGTAAAAAATGAGCCAACCTATTTGCTAAACGATCAACTTCGGAATATGTATAATGCTTCTTCCCATATTCTATAGCAATGTTATCTGGATATAACTGAGCTGTTGTTTCAAAAAACTGATCTAAAAACGCGGGTCTGTTTATTTGAGAATCCATATTTATTATCAAAGAATGCAAAAATCAATATTTAAGAGCATGAAAACAAACGGAGTGAATCAAAATATCAGTACGTTGAGATAAAATCATTTATAACCATACTTCTACTTACACATGTTGACCAAAAGACGTTGTCAATCTTACTGTAACATGTAGTTTTGACTCTATAATTTGAAAAAGGTTGAATGAGAATACAATTAATATTACTAAAGAGAAAGAATAAAGGTGTCAGTTCTTTTATCTTGCGATATGAAATAAAGCATTTTACCAATAAAGATTGGCCGGTAAAATTTGTATTATGCCTAATTAAGAGCTGAAAGCGAGACATTTATATATAATTAACCATTAAGGATTTTGCGTTGTTACAAATTGTCTCATTTTGTAGGCTCTCCAGATAAACAGGAACCACATCTTAAATGTTTTTGAGATGATAAATAGCGTATTTTCAGCATTACATCAGGATACAAAGATAATTCCATTTTCAAAAACAATATTGATAATCAAATCGTTATACCTTAAATTATATACATTTGAAATCACTCAAAAAGCATACAAAGATATAACAATTTACAGGTATTTGCTGCTGATCATTACCTATGAAAAAATGAATCATTAGATTGCCTCAAAACGAAATAAAATTGTAACTTTGTCGGCAATAAATCCTTACTGTTAAGGAGATAATTTTACAACCCTTTTCCACTTATGAAACGAATCCCCGTTTTTATTCTAAGTAGTTTTTCCTTTCTTCTATTGCTAACGAGTTGCACTTCTTCAGGGACTTATGCAAATCTCTTAAAAGCACAAGATGTTACAATCAAAAACTATGTAAAACAAAATGGTATCCAAACCGTCGGAACATTACCTGCGTTTGACAAATGGACATCTTCTAAAGAATATTATGTTAGTTCTACTGGTTTATACTATCATTTGAATGTTTGTGGTGATACAACTACCGACTCTATTCGAGCAGGGGATGAAGTTTCGGTGCGTTATCTGAAAATTTCTATCACAACACCGCCGGATACTGTGGAAAACTCATGGACAACACTTGACTCACCCTATCCTTATATGATGATATACCGGGTCAGTGGTTCTGAACCTCCTGCATGGCAAGAAGCCATTTCTTATATGAAATATAGTGGAGCGCAAGCAACGCTCATTGTTCCTGGAGGAATAGGCTTTTCCGCAGAACAAACCAGTATTATTCCTTACATTCACGTAATCAGTATTCTGAAGATACCGGGTCAAAACTAAATAAGGTTTTAAAATAATAACACAATGATTATAATCTGTTTACATATAAACGATGATAATCGTATTTTTTAGAGACAAACGGAATTATGACGCTTATCAAATCAATTTCAGGTATTCGGGGCACAATTGGTGGCCAAATTGGAGAAGGCTTGAATCCGCTGGATTTAACCCGGTTTACTGCAGCCTATGCATTCTGGATCAAGCAAAAGAACGAAAAAAAAACCACTATTATTGTAGGACGTGATGCACGTATTTCCGGTGAAATGGTAAATCATGTCGTAATTGGTACGCTTTTAGGAATGGGCTGTGACGTAATCGATATCGGTTTGGCTACGACACCTACAACTGAAGTAGCCGTACAATTGGAGCGCGCTGCAGGAGGCATTATCTTAACAGCCAGTCATAATCCCAAGCAATGGAACGCATTGAAATTACTCAACGGACAAGGCGAATTTCTTAATGCACTGGAAGGCGAAGAGGTATTACAAATCGCCGAATCCGGAAGTTACCGGTTTGCCCCGGTTGACGAATTAGGAAAGCTAACGTATGATAGCAGTTTCACACAAAAGCATATTGAAAAAGTATTGTCTTTACCATTGGTCAATATAGAAGCTATTTATCGCTCAAACTTCACGGTGGCTATTGATTGTGTCAATTCGGTTGGAGGAATTGCTATTCCTGAATTATTGAAAGCTTTAGGTGTAAACACAATAGAAATGCTGAACTGTACACCTAATGGCAATTTTGCACACAACCCGGAACCCCTTCCCGATCATTTAACCGAAATCTCCGGATTACTAAAACAAGGCAACGTTGATGTGGGATTTGTTGTCGACCCGGATGTTGACCGCTTAGCCATCATATGTGAAGATGGGTCAATGTTTGGAGAAGAATACACGTTGGTTTCGGTCGCCGATTATGTTTTAGCACATACCACAGGGAACACGGTATCAAACAAGAGTTCTACCCGTGCCTTGAGAGATATCACCATGAAACATGGAGGACAATATACTGCTTCAGCAGTGGGAGAAGTCAATGTGGTTGAAAAAATGAAAGCAACCCAAGCTATTATAGGAGGAGAAGGAAATGGTGGCGTTATTTATCCGGAATGTCATTATGGTCGCGATGCATTAGTCGGCATTGCACTTTTCCTATCACATCTTGCTATAAGCGAAATGAAGCCTACCGAATTACGTCGAACTTATCCGGCCTATTTCATGGCTAAGAAACGTATGGATTTGACCTCTGAAATCGATGTGGACAAACTCTTGCAACACATAGCAAATCAATATACATCACTTGATGTAAGCACGATTGACGGGGTCAAAATTGACTTTCCAACCAGTTGGGTTCATCTTCGCAAATCCAATACAGAACCCATTATTCGTATTTACACGGAAGCTCCTTCTCAGGAAGAAGCGAATCGGTTAGCTGACCAATTTATCTCCGAAATTACTACTTTTATTGCATAAACTATGGGTAAAACAGCACTTATCACTGGAATTAATGGGCAGGATGGCTCATATTTAGCCGAGTTTTTATTAGATAAAGGGTATCAGGTGCATGGCATTATTCGCCGGAGTTCCATCTTTAACACACAAAAGATTGAACATTTATATATTGATGACCTGATTGAAGATATGCACAAGAATCGTAAAATTCAACTGCATTATGGCGACATGACTGATTCGTCCAATCTTATTCGGTTGATGCAGGAAATCAAACCTGATGAGATCTATAATTTAGCTGCACAATCGCACGTGAAGGTATCATTCGAAGTTCCTGAATATACAGCTGAAACAGATGGAGTCGGTACATTGCGCCTTTTAGAAGCGGTACGCATATGTGGTCTTGAAAAAACAACACGCATTTATCAGGCATCTACTTCCGAGCTTTTTGGCAAAGTACAGGAAGTGCCTCAAACGGAAACTACTCCGTTCTATCCCCGTTCTCCTTACGCAGTAGCAAAGATGTATGGCTTTTGGATTACCAAAAACTACCGTGAAGCTTATAATATGTTTGCTGTCAACGGTATTTTATTTAATCATGAATCGGAACGACGTGGAGAGACATTCGTAACTCGTAAAATTACATTGGCCGCTGCCCGTATAAAAAGAGGATACCAACAAAAGCTCTATTTAGGGAGCCTTGATTCGTTGCGAGATTGGGGATATGCAAAAGATTACGTCGAATGTATGTGGTTGATTCTTCAACACTCAACGCCAGAAGATTTTGTCATTGCTACCGGAGAAATGCATACCGTTCGTGAATTTTGTACCTTGGCATTTGCAGAACTTGGCATTGATCTGGAATGGCAGGATCAGGGAATCGATGAAAAAGGAATTTGTAAAAAAACGGGGAAAGTATTGGTTGAAGTAGATCCTAAATACTTCAGGCCCACTGATGTCGATCAACTGCTTGGAAATCCAGCTAAAGCAAAAAAATTATTAGGATGGAATCCAACGCAAACATCTTTCAAAGAATTGGTAACGAGAATGGTACGGTTTGACTACGATTACGTTGAAAAGATCAATCAATCACGCATCAAGTGGTAATGCATGACTACACACTGAAAACTTATGACAAAAGATGCTAAAATATTTGTAGCTGGCCACAAAGGATTGGTTGGATCGGCTATTTTGCGCAACCTTCAATTAAAAGGATATACAAACTTTATAATAAGAAGTTCTTCGGAACTGGATTTGCGCAATCAACAAGCTGTATCTGATTTTTTTGCTAACGAAAAGCCTGAATATGTATTTCTTGCAGCAGCGAAAGTAGGTGGTATCGTTGCCAACAATACATATCGCGCCGAATTTATACACGACAATCTTGCCATCCAAAACAATGTCATCCATCAATCATATGTGCATGACGTCAAGAAATTACTATTTTTAGGCAGTACCTGTATTTATCCGCGTGATGCCAAACAACCGATGAGCGAACAAGAACTACTGACTGGCCCCCTGGAATACACCAATGAACCGTATGCCATTGCAAAAATTGCAGGATTAAAAATGTGCGAAAGCTATAATCTACAATATGGGACCAATTATATTGCGGTAATGCCGACTAATTTATATGGCCCAAATGATAATTTTGACCTACATTCTTCCCACGTTCTTCCAGCATTAGTTCGTAAAATACACCTTGGCAAATGTTTAGAAAACAACGATTGGAATGCTATTCGTGCTGATTTCTCCAAGAGACCGGTTCAAACAACAGACGGCAATGCGTCTGAACATGACATAACTGAAAAACTCAATGCCTTTGGGCTATTTCAAAAAGATGGTCGGGTTGAAGTAGAAATTTGGGGCAGCGGTAAGCCACTTCGTGAGTTCTTATGGAGCGAAGAAATGGCAGATGCCTGTGTTTTTATTATGGAGAACATTAACTTTGATGACCTGAAAGGGGATCAACAAGAAATACGTAATTGCCATATCAACATCGGGACAGGCGAAGAACTATCTATTAGGAAATTAGCAGAAACTATTCAGTCAACGGTTGAATTCAAAGGTTCTCTACGTTTTAATACTGAAAAACCCGACGGTACTATGCGCAAATTGACTGATCCGTCCACGTTAAATCGGTTAGGATGGAAACATACTATCCAAATTGAAGAAGGAATCAAAAAGTTATATGAGTGGTACCTCTCTCACTGAACAAAAAAAAGCACTACGTTTGCTCATTAAGGAACGAAAAAAAACGCTCGACGTAAAAGATCGGGAAGTGTTTTCGTCCCAAATTTTTGATATACTGAAACAAAATGAACTGTTTCAGAAAGCTAAAACTATACTCTGCTACTGGTCAATGCCTGACGAGGTAGAAACGCATACGTTTGTCCAAAATCATTTATCGGAAAAGGTTTGGTTGTTGCCGGTTGTAAAAGATGACACCTTGGAAATCAGACAATTTACCGGAGTACATGATTTACAGCAAGGAGTGCTGAACATAGGAGAACCGTTAGGACAACCATTTGAAGGCAACATCGATTTGGCAGTTATTCCTGGAATGGCATTTGATCGCGATGGGAACAGACTGGGACGTGGAAAAGGTTACTACGATAAATTCTTATTACAACACAATTTACATACCATAGCTGTTGCATTCTATTGTCAGATAGTAGATGAAGTTCCAGTAGGGAAATGGGATGTCAAAATGCATCATATCATCACGGAAAAAGGCATTATTACTCCTATTGCATAAAGTTCTGCAGAGTAAATTCATCTTTGGTAATTTACAATCAACAAATTAGAAATTGAGGTGTTGATTTGCAAAAAAAATTAGCCAAAACATTTGCATGATTCGAAGGAAACACTTACCTTTGCATCGCTTTTGAGAACGATATGCCATGCTAAAAGCTAAGTTAGAACAGCGATTCAACGTAAAATGACAACTCTCAAAAACACTTTCTATTATCTTCTTCAGTAGCTCAGTCGGTTAGAGCACCTGACTGTTAATCAGGGGGTCGTAGGTTCAAGTCCTACCTGAAGAGCTAAAAAACCACTTACAAAATATGTAGGTGGTTTTTTATTTTTGCCAATGATAACTAATCTCTCTTTACGTCATTTGTTGAGATATAACGAAAATAAGATGGGATTTGCATGCTGACGATAAAATAGTGAACTTTGGAGAAAAATAAAGCAGGCTATGCTACATACAAAACAAACCATATGCAATCATTAAAAAGAACCATTGAATCTATACATGAAAAAGGATTGATATTTATACTGAAAAAACGATTATCCAAATTAAGAGGAGGTAAGATCAGCCATTTTAGCCTATTAAAGGAGTTGCTTGAAAATAAAAACGGATTAGAAATTGGAGGTCCCAGCAGTATTTTTCAGGATAAAGGAGTAATTCCAATTTATAAATTTATCAAAACACTTGATGGATGCAATTTTTCGACACAAACCATCTGGGAAGGAAATATTGAAAGTGGAAATCCATATTTCTACTATCCAGACAAAAATGGAATTCAATATATTTCAGAAGCCGCAGATTTGAGTGTTATCAAAGATGCTTCGTATGATTTTGTTATATCTTCCAATTGTCTGGAACACGTTGCTAATCCATTACAGGCTATTCAGGAATGGATCAGGGTAATTAAGCCCAATGGCATAATTCTTTTGGCACTACCTAACAAAGCATATTGTTTTGATCACTACCGTCCAATAACTTCATTTGATCATTTAATAAAAGATTTTCAAAACAATATTCAGGAAGATGATCTAACTCACTTGAATGAAATACTCCAATTGCATGATTTAACAATGGATTTGCCGGCTGGAGACAAGGATCAATTTAAATCGAGATCATTAAAAAACTTAGAAAATAGGACATTGCATCATCATGTATTTGATATAGATCTTCTCAAATCAATCTTTCATTATTTCAAACTGGAAATTCTGCTCACTCACAAAGGACGCGATTACGTCATTGTAGGAAAAAAGATTTGATAACTATAATGCTTCAGCATAAACAGATAAATTTTGATTCAAGATGGTGAAAACACGTTGTCCATGGGCGGATACAAATGATTGGAACAAGATATATCACGATACGGAATGGGGTGTTCCGGTTCATGATGATACCAAGTTATTCGAGTTTCTGGTTTTAGATGCTTTTCAAGCTGGATTAAGTTGGGTAACCATATTAAAAAAACGTGAGAACTTCAGAAAAGCTTTCGATCATTTTAATGCAAACATCATTGCATCCTATACCGAGGATAAAATACAATCATTAATGCAGAATGCCAACATTATCAGAAATCAAATGAAAATTAGGGCGACAGTTGATAATGCTCAGTCTTTCTTACAAATCCAGGAAAAATATGGCAGTTTCGATAAATATATTTGGCAGTTTACAAATTATCAGACCCTAGTAAATTCATGGATTAACCAGGTTAATATTCCAGCCAGCAGCAAAGAATCGGACGAAATGAGCAGGTCACTCAAAACGCATGGTTTTAAGTTTGTAGGGACAACAATTTGTTATGCTTTTATGCAAGCTGCAGGCATGGTTAATGATCACACCATTCATTGCTTCAGATATCAGGAGGTGCAACAGATTCATCAAAGCGACTTGTAGATTACTAAACTTCAAATCTTGTAACATGATTATTTGTGATTAGAAAAGTATCAATACGTTTACCTTTTTTAGGCGAAATCTCAATACTATATTCCACACAGACCTGATTATTATCATGTTTGCTAATCTTGCTCCTTGTAAAATGGATTTGCATTGAATTAAACTCTTTTTCCAGTGCCTCTATTGAATAATCAGACGCATCAAAATAAATCTCATATATCTTAATCTGATGTAGATTATCAAAGATAGCTTCCAGTTTGGACAAAGTAATCATCACCAACAAAACCAGAACCACTACAAATGCAGCCAGAATAAAGTGTTGCAAACCGATACACATTCCAACAGCGGCAGCCATCCAAATCACAGCAGCTGAAGTAATTCCTCTCACTGTTGCCCCTTCCTTGAATACTACTCCAGCACCTATAAAACCAATTCCTGTCACAATATTAGCAGCAATATGATCACTGCCCGACAAAGACACAGAAAGAATCGTAAACAAGCAGGAGCTCACCGAAATGAGGATCATTGTCCTGAAGCCGGCGGGTTTACTATGGTATTCTCTTTCCAACCCAAGAATAGCACCGGCTGCTAAAGCAGCTAAAATTTGCAAAATATGCTCATATTCAGGCCTCATAGTGATGATATATGATTGTTTAATGGATTAACAAAGGTCGAAAGTCTATCAACGGTCAAAAAGTGTAAAGTCAACAACAAGTCTAAAAAACAAGAGCCAAGAAATCTGACTATGACCTACTATCTACCTTGTAGTTGTTATCTTCTGGTCTTCCTCTAACTTCTTTAACTTCTGACTTTCATTGTCAATTGTTTCTTGCCAAAGATCAGATTTTTCTTTCTAAATTGCAAGTATTATGATGATTTTTTGAAACATCTCCTTATTCTCCAAAAAGCAATAACCATTCAAGCTATTTCTATCAATTCTGGAAATAAAATAGTAAATTGCCCCTTAAAATTTGATTCGTCATTAATGCGGAAATATGCTCATAATCTTTTAACAATCAATACCAATAGCACTTTTCATATGACAACAAAACATTCACTTATTCTTGTATTGTGCCTTTTCTTCGGCTTGATTCAGGCACAAAACAAACTGGTTCCGTATAACAACCAGCACATTTCTTACGAAGGAAGAATTTTATATCAACCTAATGCGGCTGTGCTTTCGTGGCCGGGAACATCTGTCTCGATTCGTTTCAAAGGAACCGAAATTTCCGCCATCATGCAGGATCAGGATACTGCCAACTATTATAACGTAATTATTGATGGGAAAGTAGCTGCTAAAATCCACACAGACACAATAAAGCACAGTTATGTGCTGGCATCAGGATTAAAAGATGGCAACCACACAGTAGAATTATTCAAACGTACCGAATGGGACAAAGGGAAAACGTTGTTTTACGGATTCAAACTGGCCGGTAAAACAAAATTATTGACTCTTCCGGCTCCCGAAAAACGTAAGATTGAGTTTTACGGCAATTCCATCACATGCGGTTATGGAGATGAAGATCCTCATGGACACAATTCTTCTTTAGGTTGTTTTGAAAATAACTATGCATCATATGCGGCTATTACAGCCAGACATTTCCATGCACAATACCGTTGCATAGCAAAGAGTGGCATTGGCATCATGGTTAGCTGGTTTCCGCTCATCATGCCTGAAATGTATAACCGTCTGGATCCGACAAACCCTGCCAGCAAATGGAATTTTTCGAAATACACTCCTGATATCGTTGTAATTAATCTTTTTCAGAATGATTCATGGATTGTTAATATGCCAAATAATCCACAATTCAAGGCTCGCTTTGGCACACAAAAACCAGATGCCGCATTTATTGTCAAGTCTTATAAAGACTTTGTGGCTTCCATTCGTAAAAAATATCCGCATGCTTCTATTATATGCACATTAGGAAGCATGGATGCCACCAGAGCCGGTTCTCCTTGGCCTGAATACGTTAAGCAAGCCGTGAAAGAGTTGAATGATTCCAAAATCTATACCCATTTCTTCCCATACAAAAATACAGATGGGCACCCGAGCGTGGCAGAGCAAAATGAAATGGCAACAAGCCTTATTCAATTCATCAACAAACAGATTCAGTGGTAAGAAACAACTCAATATTCTGATTGCCTGCTAAACTTTTACATTGAACCATCTCATGCAATAATCACAAAGATAAAGCCCTTTAATTGCTTTTGCCTCTTTTTCCGACTATCTTTGGAAAAATAAAAAGCAATTGATTATTACGTCTAAGAAACTCCATTGTAATGACAATTGTCATATAATGGGGTTTCTTATTTTGGTGTATGACCGAATAGCACGAACAATAAATATTATTATCAATTAATTATAACCAGAATGATTGAGCAAACCCAATTCACTGTACACGCCCGCCACAAAGGATTTCACCTGATTACAGAAGAAATTAAACAGTCCCTGCCTCCCCTACCTGGAACAGGATTATTACACCTTTTTATAAAGCATACCTCTGCTGCTTTAACCATCAACGAAAACGCCGACCCTGATGTACAAGCGGATATGGAAAGTATCTTTAATCATTTGGTAAAGGAACGGGAACCTTATTATGAACATACGTTGGAAGGAGATGATGATATGCCTGCACATGCAAAAGCAACCTTAACAGGATCAAGTATAACCATTCCCATTACAGATCATAAGCTTAATCTGGGTATATGGCAAGGTATTTATCTATGTGAGTTTCGCCATCATGGTGGAAATCGTCAGATTGTAGCAACAATTTTAAGTTAAGATGAAACAACTGGAATTACATGTGGTACAGCCATCTGAAAAAGAGCAAGTTTTCTCTATGCTACGGGATGCCGCCCTATGGTTGAAAGAAAAAAAGATTGATTACTGGCAAAGCTGGCTGAACTCGAACGATCCCAGCTATCATTGGATTGAAGAAGGAATAAATGCCTATCAGTTTTACTTTGTGGTGCTCGATTCGAGCATTGTTGGCATGTTCAGGTTGCAATGGAATGACGAAGAATTTTGGGGTGTTCAAAACGATGATGCCGGCTATGTACATTCTTTCACCGTAGATAGAAAATACAAAGGGAAAGAATTGGGGAAACAAATTCTACTCTTGATAGAGCAAGTATGTAAAGAACACCACAAAAAATATGTACGGCTTGACTGTGGAGCCCATATCAAAGCATTATGTGATTATTACGAGAATGCGGGATTTGTTGACAAAGGAGATGTACTTTTCAAAACACATCGCTTAAAGCTTTACGAAAAACGGATTCCTGATTGACAATTGAGACTAAAAATTCAACATTAAAAACCAAAGCTACTTTTTCTGCATTCTACATAATCAGATCGGTCATTATGTTAATTTAGCCTTCCTTTTTTACAAACCGTCTTATACGCATATATCTTTGTGACGAAAATATTTTGTGTAATTCTAAAACTTGAAGGTATGAAAACGAGAAAAATCGTATTAGCCGTTTCAATGATGGTAGCAGGAGTATTGCTGGCATCTCCGTTATTAGCACGTGATTTTCCAAAGGCACAAAAAGAAAGCATCCAAAAGGAGAAAAAAGCAGCAGAAAAGGCTGCACGGGAAGCTGCACGTATGCTTACCTTCAGACAGGCATTACAAGCATTGAATGATTCAACCTGGATACTGGAAGCAAATCAGGTGTACAGCAAATGGGGGCGTATCTTTGAGGTAAACGACAACACTAATTTCATTATGCTTGAAAAGGGGAAAGCTTATTTACAATTGGCATTCAATGGATTCAGGAGTGGTCCGAATGGCATTGGCGGCATTACTCTGAAAGGATATCCAACAAAAATTACCATTACAAAGGATAAGCAAGGGAATGTTACCTATAATATGAACGTGATGGGGAATGGTTTGAATGCAGATATCACTCTTTGGCTGGGCTATGGCGATAATCACGCAGAAGCAATGGTAAATGCCACCTTTAGTAGCGGACAGGTCAGCTTTGCGGGCCGACTGGTTCCTTTGTCGCAATCAAATTATTTCAAAAGCGGCTTGGATTTCTAAAATCAAATCACCCATAAACAACTGATAACAAATCGTTTTTCTCTGCCATTTGCAATAAAAGGTTCTTACAAAGATTATTCGTCTTTGCAAGAACCTTTGTTATGATCACTGCTTTTCGAAGCTAGAACTGACAACTAATAAGTTTGAATATTTGGATGGAAAGATAGGAAAATATCTCTCCATTTTATTTTTGCAATAAAAAAACAACGATACTGGCTATTTTACCATTTTAATCGGCAAGAAAATATCAGGCATACCCTCAGCATGAGCGATGACGGTAACTGTACCTGGTATTTTCCCAGCTTGCAATAAGATAGTTGCCACACCGCATTCGGAGCTGGCCGGATTGTCACCAATCAAACGGGCATCACCACGAAGCGTAAATCTGACTTTTATACCATTGTCGTACACTGGATTCCCTTTTGCATCACACAGCGTAGCATAGACAAATACCACATCAGCACCATCAGCCTTTAAAGCCCGGCCACTTTTGTCATAACTCAGGCGAATAGAAACCGTTTTACCGGGCGTGGAGACCTCATCAGTCTTTACCGGTTTGCCTCCGATATAACCTACAGCTTTCAATTGTCCGGGTTTGAATGCCGGAAGAGAGAATAGAAACGGCGGATAAGGAAGATGATCGGAATATTTGTCGCGCACAGCTTTTTTTCGTGCAATCAGTTTGCCGTTCAGGTAAAGCGCCACCTCCTGGCAATTGGAATATACCTTGATATCTGTCGTCGACTTTGCGTTCCAGAAACTGGCTATTTTTACCGTCGGTGAAGCATCATACGATGTTACGCCAACTCTGGGTGCCGCTTGCGAACGGTAAAAATAGTAAGCAAATTTAGGCAAACGGAAAATATCCATTATTCCAGAAGCTTCAATATCTGGAGAATATCCACGATTATAATCGAACATCAACCAGTTGGCATCGCCCAGATGCGGATTGCACAGGTCATCATTATGAGCTTCCTGAAAATTGAGCGCTTGTTGCAGCAATCGTTTTTCTCCATCGCTACGTAACTGCCGGCTGGTGCGCTCATCGCTTTTCAAACCGGCATAGCCCGCTTGGTTCAGCCCTGCATCCTGAGCAAAATACTCCCAATCACCATATTCTCCGGTAAAAAGAGGAATACGTCCCTTATATTTTTTCCAGTAATCAGGAAACTTGGCGTGCTGCCGTGCCGGAATAAAGACATCATAATACCGGTCGATCCATCCACAGGTAATCAATTTTGTATTGGGCGATTCTTCCCGGGCAATTTCATTCATTTTCTTCATAAAAGCATCAGGCATCGGCGATTCATTGAGTGAAAGCTCCCACATGGCAACGCATGGATGATTGCGGTCGCGACGAATCAGTTCGCGTGCATCCTGATACGAACGCATCTGAAACGTATCCTTACCCACAAACTGCCAACCGGGGATGGCATCAATGGTCAGAAGTCCAAGTTCATCGCAGGCATCCATAAAAGCCGGCGACTGGGGATAGTGCGAAAGACGGACAATATTGAAGCCGGCTTCTTTGATTTTGACGGCATCACGATACTGAGCATTGTCGGATAAGGCATTTCCAATGTAAGGATATTCCTGATGGCGATTGGTTCCTACCAGCAGAAGCGGGTGGCCGTTTATCAGGAAATGTTCATTTTTAATTTCAAACTTACGAATGCCGATCCGGATAGACAGCTTATCCTCCACCCCACTCTTCCCTTTCAGCGCTACCGTTAACGTATATAGATAAGGACGGTCAGGACTCCACAGAGCCGGATCGGTTACTTTTATTTCCTGTCGGATACTTTTGTCCCTACCAGCCAAAAGAGACTGTCCGGAAGATGTTGTCTTTGCCACTATCCGACCGGTTCTATCCCTCAAAGAGGAAACAACAAAAAAATGTTTTGCTATGCTGTACTCATTTCGAACGTTAGTTTCAATGGCAACTGTAGCCGATTTTTCGGAAACCTGAGGATACCAGACAAATAATCCACCGGAAGCCGTTTTGTTTTCTTTTATAGCATTGGTAATATGTAATAAATGGGTTATAACAAGAGAAACGTCTCGATAGATGCCGCTGTAATAACAAAAATCGAGACTCATAATGGGACGTCCGGGAGGGGTGTTTGGGTCGTCATGGTTATCGGCCTGAACCAACAAGCGATTTCTCTTTCCAAATTCAAGATAGGGAGTAAGATCTATGACAAAAGGAAGATATCCTACATAGTGAGTCATCAGAAGTTTCCCATTGAACCACACCTTCGCCTTCTGCATCACAGCGCCAAACTCTATATAAACTTTTCGTCCCTTCCAGCTGGCATTCGGTACAAAATCTTTCTTGTACCAACTGATTCCCACCCAGGGATGCTTGATCACCAAGGGTTCAATTTTTGCAGTATGAGGCAGAGTAACCGTCTCCCAGCCTGAAAACAAATACGAGGTATCCTCAGGATGAATGACTGTTTGCCCTAAATCTTCCTGATTGCGAAACTGCCAGTTATCATTGAAATTAAGTTTTTGTCGTTGACTAACGACGCTCGTCGTATTCAACAGGCAACATATAGTTATAGCGAAAAGTAGCCGGAAACGCACTATTGAGAAACTATCCATTTGTAAATTATTTTGGCATATAGAATCCTCGTGGAGACCTGTTTCACATGCCTCTGGACAAGCATTCCTGTTTGGTTTATGATTTTTTATTTGAAGGCATTCAATGCTACGGTCGGTTTGCCTGAATTATCGAAAGCGCCTAATGTGTAATTTTGCCAATTGTTATAACATTCCGGTTCCCAATAAAAGACTCCGAGTCCTTTATGATTACTTACCGATTTCACTTTGGCAATCAGGTCGGTCAGAAAGCTTTGGCAAACAGTGGGCGAATCCCAGGGCATTCCCACTTCACAAATCATCACTTCAGAACCATAGCGGCTCACCATATCGTTCATATTGGCAAGGCATTGGGCATTGTAGTTTTGCCAGTTTGTGGTGGACGGATATAACGACATGCCAATCACATCCCATTTGGCACCATTGCTTTTCAATCCATCAAACAACCAGCGATAGAGTGAATTATCATATCCATTTTGTAAATGAATAATCACTTTTGTGTTGGGAAACACAGCTTTTACCGCGTTGTATCCCGTATTTACCAAGGCGGCATAATTTGCCATACTGGTAGTAGCATTACCAGCCGGCCACATCATCCCATTGCCGGTTTCGTTGCCCACTTGCACCCACTCAGGCGTGATTCCATTTGTTTTCAACGTATCAAGAACATTGGTCGTGTAGTTGGCCATGGCCGTTTCCAATGCTGAAAAACTCAGCGATGCCCACGCTGCCGGAATAGTTTGATGGGAAGGATCTGCCCATGTATCGCTATAGTGAAAATCGATCATGATTCGCATCCCGAGGTTTTTGGCTCGAAGTGCCTTCACCAACAAATCCTTCGTGTTGCACCATCCATCAGATGGATTGACCCATGCCCTCAACCGGATAGAATTGATTCCCAAGCTCTTTAGCAACGTCATACATTCAGTTTGCGTACCGGCAGCATTATAAAATTTGACGCCACTGGCCTCCATTTGAGTTACCCAACTGACATCAGCACCTTTGGCAAACGTTGTATCGCTTGTTGTAGTAGCCGTTGTTGTTATAGTAGCCTTTTGGCATGCTGAGCACAGCAATAGACCCAGAAATGACATGACCAACAATATAATCTTTCCCTTATTCTTCATTGTTATGTTTTTTATTAATTCTACGGCTTATACAAAAATAACTCCATCGCTTTGAACGGAGGTATATTTTTCCAGCAATTGAGTTGATAACCACTCCCTGTCCTTTCTCCTTCGGGTTCCCAATATACGACATCAAATCCATTTTTGTGCAGTACAGCTTGTATTTCGTTAAAACCTTATGCAACGGTATTTTGTTACGTGACCATTGCATAAGGAATAAAGAATATTCTTCAATCAGGCGCTCTATTGTGAAACAATAAATGTTCCCGACTTAAAGTTGGCAGTAATCGTATAGGTACCCGATGTTGAAGGGCTTTGCATATTAACACCTGCCCAGTTGTTGGCAGCACCGCTCGCAATGATTTCACCACCCGATGTGAATGAAGATGCAGCAGAGCCTGCCGGAAGGATAAAGGCCGGATCTGTCCATGTAGAAGCAGCCGTAATCAAAGCATAAGTCTTTCCTCCGGTCAGATATACTTTCAGGGCAAAGGTATTGGCATCAATCTGTGTAAATTTCTGTGTAGCATCGGGAGCTGCCCACCCCAACGGAGTAGCATCGCCCACGATATACAGGGCAGATGGCGCAGAGAGCAGGCCAGGAGCTGCTGTCACGGTATACGTACCTGTCGTAAAATCGACTATTACCTGATAAACACCACTCGTAGCGGGAGCTGGGATATCAGATCCTCCCCATGCTGGTGTAGTAGTTGATCCCGAAGGAATAAAGTTACCTCCTGAGGCAGCTTCAGATGATGTAGCCGCCCTATAGGCCGGATCTCCCCATGAAGAAGCAGTAGTAATGAAATCGTACGATCCTCCACCAGTAAGTGAAACCAGCAATGCAAAACGATGGTCGTCAATTTGTACCATCTTCTGTGCATCGGGGACAGGATAACCCCAATTGGAAGCTACTGCGCTACCTTGTAAGTAAAGAGCAGTTGGCATTGCATATTTAAGCACTGTAGAAGTATAGGGAGTTACAGTTAATGTAATGACATTTGAATAAGCAACCATCTGATTATACGCCAGACTCGATTTCAATCTGACTTTCAGTTTCTCTGGTTGCCCTGCTTTCAGGTTGAGTTTCAATGCCCGCAGGTTCAATATAGAATCAGAGTAGGAAAAAGTATAACTGTTAGTGATCACCGATTCTTCGATAGGATTGGAAAACGTACCATTCAAAGTATCAACTTGCAACGTATAGGTTACCGGAGTGCTCACGCCATAGGTGAGCGAGTCCCAACTGAAAGTCACTGCATTCGTTGATCCGGCATTGGTAGATGACAATGCAATGGTAGTATCACTGGCATGCAGTGTAAATGTTCCATCAGCCGGTAAGGTTGCTATATAGGCAGGGGTATTGTCGGTACACGAAACAACTATCAATCCTACTGTAAAAAGCGCCAAAATCCATTTAAATATATTGTTTGTCATGATCATTTCATTTTAATCGTGAATAACATGGTTAATTCGTCATAAACCACAGATCAATAGCCTGTGTTTTGAGTCAGGTTCGGGTTTGCCAGCAAATCTGACGTGGGAATTGGGAAGATGTTGTATTTGCTGTCAACAGCTTTACCAGCGGCAACATTACCTTTCCAAGGCCATAGATAATCGGCGGTGGTCAATTTATTGTAGCGAACCAAATCGGTACGGCGTTGCGCCTCCCAATACAATTCGCGGGCACGTTCATCGAGAATAAAGTTGAGAGTCAACTGCGACAGGGTAATATTTCCTGCTGTACTCTGAGGATTGTTAGCATAAGCACGACCTCTTAGCTGGTTGATATATGACAATGCCGTAGACATGCTCCCTCCCGATCCGCCTCTTAACACAGCTTCTGCGTAGATCAGATAGATTTCTGCCAGACGGAAGACCGGAAAATCAATATCAGACAAATTGCCATAACTGTTATTTTGCACTATAGCTTGACCAGAGCGGTCTACATTGCGGTATTTGTAGAAAGAATAGCCATCTGTTTGCGAAGAAATACTGGTAATATCCAAAGTTTGTCCTGTTGTCCAGAACTCTGCCCGTTTGTCAGTAAGCGTGTCGGTCGAGGGAAACAGATTGACTAAAGCTGATGTAGTTCTGAATTCCCCCCAGCTTGACGACAGACCGTTGACAGTCGAAGGGACTCCGGCAGCACCCAGAGAAAGAAAATTTGTTCCACCCCATGTTTCCATCGAATTCTTATAGTTGATGGTAAAAATAAACTCATTGGTATTTTTATAATTATCGCCAAGCATCAACCAATTATAGCACGGTTCAAGTGAATATCCCGCATTAATCACTTTATTGCAATAGGTGATGGCATCCGTATATCGGGCTGTGTCGGTATAAACAGAGGCGTTGAGATACATACGGGCCAACAATGACCATTCAGCAGCTTTATCGGGAAGTCCCCATTCGTTTGTTTTCGGATCAGGCAGATCGGTATCAATACTTTTCAACTGCGCTTCTATCCAATCAAACAAGGCATCACGCTTAATCTGTGTAGGATTGCTTTGACCTAATGTTTGTTCGGTTGCGAAAGGAGGATTGGCATATTCATCCATCATAATCCAATAAAAATAGGCCCGCAGAAATTTTGCTTCAGCCAGATATTGCTTGATAGTGGCTGCATCCGTACCCGTAAATCCCCGTTTAGCCACATTAGCATCGGAAGCTTCATTGATAAAATTATTGCAGTACGTGATATTAGTCATCACAACCGTGTAAAGATTATTGATAGCCGTAAGATCGGCGCTCCAATCAAGTTTATGGTATTCGCCTGTATTGCCGTCGTCATCCCAGGTGCCTACAGCTTCATCGGTGGGATATTCCTGCATTTCCCAATAATAGCGCAAAAAATTATTATATGCCAGATTAGAGAACAGCGACACCAAACTCTGTTTATATCCTGCTACTGTAGAATATTGCTCCGAATTGGTGATGCCATTGGTCGGCATCTTGTTCAGATCGCTTGTACAGGAAGATAAACTCAAAGCAGAAACAAGTACAAAGGCTGTAACTATTGTCAGGAATTTATAGGGATTCATTTTTATATCATTCATAGCGTTAAAATTAGAAGTTAAGATTTAATCCTAAAGAAAATGTTCGGGGAATCGGATAGGTGTTTTGATATCCACTATTCGTTTCAGGATCTTGTCCGGTGAATTTGGTAATCGTAAACACATTCTGAACGGATGCGGATAACCTGAGCGACACATGACTGTCACGGATAATATTACCGAAATCATACCCCAGATTAATATTATCACACTTCAGAAATGAAGCGTTTTGTAAGTAAAGATCGCTGTAATTCTCATAAGAACTACTTTGAGAGAAATGCGTTTTATAATAGAGTGTACTCATATTTTCGGAAGTATTCCATCCGGTAATGGCTATGGTGCTATTGGTTGGTTGGTAATAAATATAATTGCCTAAATCTGAATGCATGGCAATACCCAACGTCCATCTTTTATATTGAAAGCTTGTATTAAAACCCATAAGGTATTTTGGCACTGCCGATTTATTGGTTAAATAACGGTCACTGGCACTGATCACTCCATCATGATTAGCATCAACCACCTGTCCTTCTACTGGCATGCCGTTTTTGTCGTACACCTGATGGTAGAGATAATAGGTATCACGACTATACCCCACAGTGTTAACAAGGCGATCATCACTCGAAAGCGATAATCCGTTATCCGTCGTATAATTCAGATGTGTAATTTTATTTTGATTATAAGCAAAATTGTAGCTAATATTCCAAGTAAAGTTTTTGGTCTGAACAGGCACGGCTTTAATAAGAAATTCTACACCGTCATTTTCCATTGTACCAATATTTCGTGTCATAGTGGAAGAAAATGTATATCCAAGCGGGACTATGACTGTCTGGAGTAAATCTTTTGTTTCCCGTTTATATACATCGAGGGAGCCCGTGATGCGGTGTTCCAGAAAACCGTAATCTACACCAGCATTGGCAGTGGCTGTTTGCTCCCACTTTACATCCGGGTTGTAAACCGATGGCCAGATTGTAGTATATGCCGTATTGCCAATATAATACTGATAAAGGGTGCTTGCAGCCGTATAAACAGGAACATGCATATAATTAGCCAGTCCATCCTGCTGTCCGGTAACGCCATAACTCAATCTTAGTTTCAGATCGGAAATAACACGGTTATTCTTCAAAAAGTTCTCATCTTTCATTTTCCATGCCAATGCTGCTGATGGAAATATTCCCCAACGATGACTGGGGGCAAAACGGGAAGAGCCATCATCGCGAATCGAGGCAGTTAAAAGATATTTCTGGTCGAAGGTATAATTCAGACGTCCATAGAAAGAGATAATGGAGTGGCTCGGTTGATCCATTCCATAGCCGGATGTGGAAGGATATCCATACTGCGATAATTGTGTTCCAGCCTGATTGTATGTCGGATAATAATAATAGGTAGACAAGAAGTTATTATAGGAATATCCACCTGTAAGATCAATCTTGCTAAGTAGTGACGGTAGCTCTTTCGCATAATTGGCATACGATTCGAACACTGTATTAAATACTTTTGATGCTGGATCGGCCTGGTTGTTATAACCACCGGCCACGTTATCAGCAAAATAATTAGCCGGAGTCCAATATGACGAAGTCGCCCTTGATGCATCATATCCTGCATTTACATTGATATGCAGGTCGGGAAGAAAATGAACTTTGTAGTCCAAATGAATATTGCCTATGCTCCGTATAGTACTACTATAACTGTGTACCTGATCAATCATACTTACCGGATTGGAAATGGTAACCGCTGGATTCGAAGCATACTGGGTATATTGGTAATAACCACCATACGTCTGATCGGACGTGTAAACAGGCTGTGTGGGATCATATTCTGCAGCAACCCAGATAGCATTTTGATTGGCAATCCGTTGTTTTTCATACGAACCTTTCACACTGATGGTCACTTTAAGATGATCAGTGAAAAATGTTGGATTAAGATTCAACATACCTGTAATTCTCTTATAATTACCTGTTTTCAGAATGCCATTCTGATCAGTATAACTGGTAGAAGCATAGTAAGGAAGGGCTTTTACCTTACCTCCGACGCTAAGGTTATAACTGGTAGAAAGTGCTGTCTGAAAAATTTCTTTCTGCCAGTCGGTTGATGCATTTCCCACAGGAGTAACCGTGGTTAGGCCTAAATTATTTATCACGTTACGATACTGAGTGGCAGACAGTACGGATATTTCCTTTCGAAGATCCGACACTTCCGTATTTTCTGAAAAAGAGATCTTTGGTGCACCTTTGACGCCTTCTTTAGTAGTGATAAGAATAACGCCATTCGATGCACGCGAACCGTAAATGGCAGCGGCAGAAGCATCTTTAAGCACAGTAAAAGTGGCTATGTCATTAGGATTCAGTTGACTTAGCATGCCAGGGCCGCTATCCCAGCCTTCCAATGGCATTCCGTCTATCACGATAAGCGGATCAAGGCTGGCACTCAATGAAGCGCCGCCTCGAATTAGGATAGAACTTCCTGCGCCTGGCTGACCACTTGACGGTAGTACCTGAACACCTGATATTTTATTGGAAATCAACTCCTCTGCATTAGCAACAGGGGCTTTCTGGAAATCCTTGGAACTGACCGATTCGATAGCTCCGGTAAGATCTTTGGCTTTTTGCGTACCGTACCCGATCACCACCACTTCATCTAGTTTCCTGGCTTCTGGCGTCATTTGTACATTCAACCTGCTTTTGCCTGCCGCAAAAATCTTCTGTGACTGATAACCAATAAAAGAAAATTCCAATGCAGTTTTATCAGCAGGCAGTGTCAGGCTAAAAGAGCCATTAACGTCGGTAATAGTTCCTGTATGGGTACCTGCTACGACTACATTTACACCTGGTAGGGGCATTCCCTTTTCGTCTTTCACTATTCCCGTTATTTTACGAGAACCGTTTTCCGTCGAATTCTGTTGGGTGGGTGGTAAAGGTGCTGCATAAAGCAAACAACTGACAAACAACATGAAGATTGTCATTACAAAGAACCGATAATGACAAAATTTTTCCACATGGAGGATTTTTCTCATAATAGATAAATTAAGATTAAACAATTGAGATCATTAAACTCACGAACATTAAAACGACACACCCTGATTGCCTAAAAAAACCTGATTAAAACGCATACAGTGTAATCCGGCTGGCAACGCTTTGTCATAAATATGGATTACAGACAAGAGAACCATTTCCCATTGAAGGAAAACAGGCAAAAGAACAGCCTGATCACTTCATTTTGGGATGAACAAAAGTAGAAGGAAGGAGAGCATATAGTCCGACGAAATCGGACATAAACTAACAAAAAACAGACGTGGAAAAGGATTTAACAGTCCGGTTATCGTAAGCTGAAGAGATTATTAAAAAAGCCATAAAACAATAATAATCTGGATATTAAAAAGAATTAGTCTCACTTAAATCAAACGTATGCAGATCAACGACAATGCAGATTGAAGATCAGATAGCAACTAAATAGTTTCTTTTTTAATTTCCGGTTATTTGGTGTACTGTTTCGGGGTTTGTCCGAATTTATTCTGGAAACATTTGGTAAAATAGGAATGATTGGTAAAACCCACCAAATACATTACTTCTGTTACAGAAAATTTTTTCTGTGCCAGCAGCATGGCGGCTTTTTCTAAACGAATGGAACGAATATAGTCGACAGGAGTAAAACCTGTCAGTTTTTTTATTTTGCGGTAAATTTGCTTGGTGCTGATTTCTGAAAGTTCACTCAGGAAATTGACATTCATTTCAGGATTATCAATATTATCTTCAATGATTTTAGTCAGGTTGGCCAGCAACTTTTCATCATACGAAGTAGTTTCTATTTCTTTTGGGGTGGTCATCGCTTCGATGCGGAGCTTTTCCTCTATCTTGTCATTTTGAGTGATTAACTGGCGAACACGCAGCATGAGGATGTTCAGATCAAATGGCTTTGGTACAAAGGCATTTACACCCGCCTTCAGACTTTGTTCTTCCGTCAGGGTATCGTCTTTTGCTGTCAGCATAATGATCGGGATTAACGACATCTCCTTGTGTTTGCGCAACTGACGGCACATCTCCATCCCGTCAAGCACCGGCATCATCATATCGGCAATGATCAGGTCGGGATGCAACTCCAATGCACTATCAAGTCCTGTTTTGCCATTATGCGCCACATGCACTGCGTATTCACCCGACAATGAATGCATTAAAAATTCACTTACTTCCAGATTATCTTCCACAATAAGAATCTCTTTCTTTCCTGGCTCAGCTTGGGTAGGCGTCGCATAAACTACCTTCTTTTGTTCCTCCCTATCGAATTCTTTAATAATAGGAGAGCAAGGCAATGTCAGCGTCATCGTAGTTCCGTGGTTTTCTTCCGAATCAATATGAATAGTGCCTTTGTGTTGGTCCATATACTTTTTGACAAGATAGAGCCCGATACCGGAACCTTCATAACTATGTACCATTTTATGCGACTGGTAAAAACGCTCGAATACATATGGTAAATCTTCCCGGGGAATTCCGATGCCAGTGTCGGCAATAATTAATTGTAAATTTTCTTCCGAACTTTGTGTTATGGCTAAGGTAATGGTACCACCCTGATTAGTAAATTTAAAAGCATTAAATATCAGGTTATTCAACACCGATTCCATTTTCACCACATCGATTTCAACATAGACCTGTTTGATATCTGACAAAAACAGCCCCTGTATTTCCTTCTGTTGGAATAAGTCTTCATACACTGCAAATATTCCACGGGCAAATTCTACAAATTCAACTTGTGATTTGATCAGGGCTGCATCAACAACCTGATCCTGGTGCCCAAATCCTACCACCTGCTGTACCAACTCATTCAGTCTAAGCGCATTTTTATAAATCGAATTCAATTGTTTTTTTAGGTTGGTACTACGGGTTTCGAGCATCATCTTACTCAGAGGTGCGATAATCAGACTCAATGGAGTTTTCAGTTCATGCGAAACATTGGTAAAGAAATCAATTTTAAGGTTCGACAATTCAAGCGATTTTTCCCGTTCTATCCGTTCAATTTTTATTTGGTGTTTATCCCTGTAATACTTTATTAACCAATACACAACAGCAACAATCACTATGAGATAAAACAATCGCGCCCAAATAGTATTATACCACGGATACCTGATTTGAAGTATAAATACAAGATCCTGCTGAGAATTGTCCGGATTTGTATTGACATTACGAACTGTCAGTTCATAATTGCCAGGAGAGAGGTTGGTATAGGTAATCCGGTTGGTACCGGGATCAATCGTATGCCACTCGCGATCAACGCCATTCAGGTAATATTCATATTTATGGTTTTCTTCCTTTGAATAGGTTAGATCTGATACCTGAAAAGTCACATTATTTTGATCGTAAGGCAGCGAAATCCTGTTCAAATAACGGATCGCTTCTCCTTTACGGTTGATATTTGAATCATACGATTTGCCGTTGATCAACAAATCGGTAAGAAGCAGAGATGATGTTCCTGTGGCATGACGACAAACATTGGGAGAAAAAACGATATATCCGTCGACTCCGCCTAAAAACATGCGATGGCTTTGCGTATCATAGAAACTACTCATGAAAAACTTATCGGGAAGATTGATCTGTTGAATGGCAAAAGTCTTTTTGTTCAGGCAAAAAATACCTTTTATCGTACTGATCCAGATATACTCCCCTTCTTCGGCTAATGCACGGATATTATTTTGCTTCAGCGCATCATATTTAATAATCATTTCCCTGTTGGTAGCAGGATCTATTCTAATAAGGCCACCATCAAATCCAACCCAGAGATAACCGGAAAGATCCATCAGCATGCATGTTGAATTCAGATCAATATTAGTTCCACGATCAGATTTAAAGAACATTTTACTTGCCTGTCCGGTAATGCTGTTGATTCGGGCAATTCCATCATCGGGTGTCAATGCCCAGATGTTTCCCTGTTTGTCCTGAACAATCTGACTAACGAAATTACCAGATTCAATCGTTGAAAATACGTTGATATTAAGATTTCGCTCTGCCACATACGGTCCTGAAGTGTTGGCAAGCAGCTTGTGTTTGTCAACAATAAATAACCCACCCAAATAGGTTGCAATCCACAATTGTCCCCTGTTGTCTTCAAGAATACTGTAGGCCCAGTTCGCATTGCGGGTACCTGTTTTATCAATAATGTTGTAATGAATAAACTGGTGGTTAGCATAATTATAGCGGCTTATACTCCCATCCGTAGCGATCCACAGGTCGTGGTCCCTGTCTTCATAAATACATCTGACCCGATTGTGCGAAAGAGGGTATCGTGGATCTCCCATCCTATACCAAATGCTTCGTTTCGTTTTTGCATCGACAAAAATCAGACCGTTGCTGCCGCCATACCAAAAATTACCGCGGGAGTCTTTAAACATGCAATATATTTGATTTCCATCGCCTACTCCGGTTTGCTGGAAAATCGTTATCAACTGGTAGCGTTTTGTATTTTTGCTGAACGATATTCCATAAGCTGTTCCAAACCAGGCATTTTTATCCTTATCCACAAAAATTGACCAAATAGCATTATCTATCAAGGAGTTGTTGTTACGGGTATCATGTACTACATGCGTGATATGGTTTTGCTCCGGATTATAGACGAACAAACCGTTATCTGTACCGAGAAGCAGGTTGTTATCCTTGTCAATCGCCAATGACTTAACGGAGTTGCCATCGAACTGTGCAATATGTTCCACCTTCTTTGTATCCGGATGATATTGCAACAAATACCCCTCTGTACCGACCCAAATACATTTCCGGGCAACATCCTCGCAAAGCGAGTTGACCAGCAGGGATTTTTTGGCAGTCGTTACCGGTAGCTCTATTTTTTGGAACGTATCCTTATGGTTATATTTGACACATAATCCATTATACGTTCCGACATAAAGATCGTTATTCTCCGATATTTGCAGGCAGTAAACCGCATTATGCGTAATCCCTGTATGACTTGTCGCGGAGTAATTGGTAATTTTGCCATCTTTCAGGTTGTATAAATACAACCCCGTCAATGTACCTATCCAAAGTTTATTGCCCTGCAAGGCAACCGCACGGACATCAGTGGGTAATCCGGAAACACTCTTTTCGAAGCGATCTGTCTCAATATTGTAAATATAGACACCTCCGAAAGAGCCCAGGTAAAGATATTTTTTTCGGTAAATAACGCCACAGGTAAAGATCGGCGCCTGCTGGGTGGCTCCATAAGGATGGTATTGAAAAAAATAACCATCATAACTATACAATCCTTTATCTGTTTCAAGCCATAGCAATCCCTGTCGATCCTGCACAAAGGCATAGACGATGGCATTGTCGGCAGTAAATGAAATATTGGCAAAATTCTGATATTCAAGCGTCTGACCAAAAGCCAAAGATTGAAGGCAACAAAATGACAATAAAAATAACGCCCTTTTAAGCATTGTATGGAAGATCGTTTATTGGCAATAGAACGATATGGGCTTATTTCTCAAAAAAAGGATAAAAACCGCCCTTTGATCAATAAGTTATCCCGGGCAAAATTACAAAAATCTTTTTTATGATGACTGCCTGGAGCAGAGCTAAAAATGAATGCCGAACCGTAGGATACTTACAACTGCATTTTTGTATCGGATACCTGTACGGGCCGGATTAAACACGTATTGAACATCAGGCTTGAGGTATACATTGGGATTGACGTTCCATTGATATGCCATTTCAACTGTAGTTTCGTTTGCCACTGCTCCATTTTTTAAATCCAGATACGCAATTGCAACCCCAGCCTGATCCTCTCTTCGTCCGGGAAACAAGCCATTATAATTCAGGCCTATACTAATATAACCTTTGTCAATCCGATGTGGTGTTGGATTAATCCCCAGTTGTGAGAACAAGACCACTCGCCGTGTTTTCGTTTTCCATACTTCCTGTTCTCCAATAAAATAGAATCCCAACTTGGTCTGTTCACATGGTATGGAATCATTGCAATGCCGGAAATAAAAACCTGCCTTATAACTTCCCTGAAGTTCTTTTATCAGGCTATGAGCAAAATCGACCTCTGTGACAGACAATATACCATTATTTTTACCTAAACACCATTTCGTGTTATAGGGATTGCTCTGAAAATTGTCGGGAGTTCCGTCATAAACAGCGCTTTGCCATGACATGGTGTTATTCACGTTCCATTGTACAGAAACCCCCAGGGCGGTGAGCGGAAAAATCGGAGCAGGAATATTCCCGGAGATACTGGGCATGATACCAAATGAACTATTCAGAAACAGGGCTCCGGAAGCACATACCGCAAAATTCGCATTAAGATCCTGCAAGCCAGTTATGACCGTAACACGTTTTAGCATTTGCTTATACCACAATTCATACAGAAAAGTCAGGTTACCTGCCTCGATATTCGATACACCCTGAAAGTCGCCAATCAAATATTCCGAAGGTCGTCCGCCATGTGTGTTTCCGCCATTGACAAAGAAAGTTCCGCCTTTCCACCAACCTGCGTTATCGGTATTGAATCCTATTTTTAAATTGGCCAACCCCAGGTAAGTACTACCCTGCTTTATCCCGCCCCGTAAATTGGAGGCAAAGTCCCCAATGTAAGATGCTTCAAAAAAAAAGGGAGATTTGTTGTTTATAGGTTGATTTGAAACATACTGGCCGTAAAGGTTGAAGGAAAAACATGCAAATACAGTGCCAACAGATATCATTTTGCTTAATCTCATCTCCTTTGCCGTGTTGTGGTTTCAAACACTGCAAAAGTAGTAAGCGGTTTATTATCAAACCATAACCCAAAATAGTGATTTTTTAGCTGAATGCTCCTTATTTATGGTGATAATCCTTCCCTGCTCCATCTGCACGCTTCAATGCATTATCTGTTGATCCGCTTCTGGAGGGTTTGCCACGTGCCGGTAATCAGAAAGCTCTCCTCCATATACTCCACCATCTTTTTGAATTTCACCATGGGAACAGCAAAAGAAAGAATATCCTGCGAAACGCAAGGTCGTGCAGAAGGATCGAACATCCCGATAACCGCCCTTGGGCGTTCAGCATCTTTTTCGAGATAAGGATAGTAAACGATCGTGCTACATCCCGAACCAAACGGTGCAATGGAGCTGTTTGGTTCTGTTTGGTCGAAGTTGGCCAGGGTAAACAAGCCGGATAACACATCAGGCCGGGCAAAGAAAATTACCACTGCAGGGTCGTCGTATTCCTGAAGCTTATCCCAGCGTTTAAAGATAATATAGTGATCTTTGGCATCTTGTATTGCCTTTTGTTGTTTCTGAATTTCCTGCACCATTTCAGGTGTTCGGATATACCTTTCCCCTTCCATCTCTCCCGGAATGCCACATGACAGGAAGTACTCGAAATTGGGACGGATTTTGTCAGCAAAACCCAAAAACCGTTTTGCACCGCCACACACAATGTTGTCCGCATCATAAGCAAGTGATGCTCCTTTGCGTACCTGTGCCAACTCGCAGATAATGCAGCTTCTTCCTTTTTTGGGGGGCAAATGAATGGCATCATGCAGTTCCTTATGGTAATAGAAAACAATGGGAAGTTCGGCCAAACCGAAATATTTCTCCCATAAAGACAGAAAAGTCTCTTTCAAGTGCATGTCCATGGGTTAGTCTTTTAGATGGTTACCTGTACGGGCTGTAAGGTCATCCGGAGGCTTATTGCTTAAACTTTACATAATCCAATATCAGTTCCACAGCATTGTCAACACCTATTTTCCCGGTATTAATCGCAAGATCGTAGTTGCAAATATCCGACCATTTTTTGCCGGTAAACGTATTGATATAGAGTGCTCTTTCTTTATCGCTCTGCAGGATCATTTCTTCGGCTTCCTTGTCGGATATCTCATATATTTGCTGAATCCGTTGCACTCTGAAGCTTTTATCCCCGTATAAAAAGATGCTGACGCGGTTACTGTATTCGCGCAGGATATGAAATCCACACCGGCCTATAATGACTGCCGAGTGCTCTTTGGCAATGTGCCGGATAATTTCTGTTTCTGTTTCATAAAGTTCGCGCGATGTTGGGTCCATCACATCCGAAGGAATATATTTATCGGAAGAAAATGCGCTGAATTGTAAAAAAGAATGCCAAATGGACTGTAATTTTTCATCACGTGAAGCCAGGTGCGACTCTTCCATCGAAAACTTATTCGCTGCTTTGTTGATTATTTCATTATCAGCATAATACATATCCAGCTTCTTTGCCAATTGTTGACCGATATAAGCTCCGCCACTCCCCAACTGACGGCTGATGGTTATAACGAAAGGATTATCATGTCCCATATACATATCTCCTTATATTATTTGGTTAATAGGCTTTCTCCGTAATGATGCTAATCATAACCGTTATGTTTTTCGTGAATATTAGTTATGATTTCGCACAAATATATCTATATTTCTTTATAATTCATCAGGCAATCGTCTCTTTTTGCATACTTTTTCCCATTTGTTTGCAAGTTATTGCAACAACCCGAGTTGCGAAGCATAATGGACGGCTTCGATGGAATTTGAGGCTCCCAGTTTCTCCAAAATATGTTGACGGTGGGTGTTAACGGTGTGAACGCTGATGAAAAGTTTTTCGGAAATTTCTTTGCTCAGCAATCCATCACGGATCAGAAACAGGATTTCCTGTTCACGCTTTGTCAGGGTCAAAGGCATATCCGGAGAAACTGCCCCGGAATAAGGCAATACAAAGCGTCCTGTTTTATAGTTCAGCAACTGATACCTGACGCCACGGTATTCATCCTGGTCGGGAGCAACATCCATCATCGACATGGCAAGCCATATATTTCCGCGGGGATCAAGCTCCAGAGGCTGGTGTTGCTCAATCACCCTCATATAATGGCCGGCTTGGTTCAAAATGCGGTATTCATTGATCAGCTTATAGTCCATACGTTCGGACAGTGGCAAAGCAAACACAAAATTCAGAAGAAAAATTCCATTGCGGGTCAACGTCATATAATCATCCGGATGAATGCGGGAATTGATGTAATCGTTCCCCTTTTGTTCCATCAGCTCCGGATCGTAACCAAACAACATCTCCATGTTATATGACCAGAACAAATGTTGTTTCCGGTATAAATCGAACACAGTCACTCCGCTGTTGCCCAGTTGTGCCAATTGTTGCAGCTGAGCCTTATGTTTTTCGGGGATGGTATAATCCAGCTCGCTTTCCACAAAGTGCTGTTGTGCCAAAAGATCGGCGTAAGCCTTATTGAGCTGTTCGGTTGTTTCCATAGCAGGAGATGAATCGGTATTTCATGAGTGACTGACCCCTAAAAATAATGATTAATCAGTATTGTAACGCGGCAGGTTGTTCTGTTTCTTTGTAATGCAAATGTAGGAAACGAAAATGGAAAACGGGTACATGCTGAATGATGAAACAGAAGGAAATTAAAGAAGATGCATTCAATGGACAATGGACAGTTGACCATGAGAACATGAAGAAATTAATTTACAAAAAGTTACGGGAAGATGAGAAGATAGCAACTTCAAAGCAGGCAGTAGATACTACTCCCAAAATTCCCATAACAGATTGACTCTCGACCTGCTGTTTATTGTTTGTCTTTAGGCCTCCGGCTTTCGACATGAGACCTATTCCACTTTTGACCTGTTGCTGACTCATAACTTATGAAAACTTCTTTTCAACAAACTATTCTTGTCACAGGCACATCCTCCGGCATCGGACGGGCTGTAGCTGTTCACCTTGCCCGGGAGGGCTACACTGTACTGGCCTCGGTACGGAACTCTCATGATGCAGAAGCATTGCAACAGTTGGGGATCACCCGGCTTATCCCGTTGCATCCGCTCGATCTGACACTTCCGGAACAAATAAAAACCATAACCGGAGAAATAAAAACCCGGGTGGAGCAAAAAGTGATTCCACCGCTCTATGCAGTGATCCACATAGCCGGAGGAGGCCAGATAGCTCCTATCGAGTTAATGGATATCAACGGCTTCAGGAATGAGCTGGAAACCCGGCTTGTCGGACCTGTTTCGTTATTGCAGAAGCTCCTTCCCCTCCTGCGTCAGACACGTGGAAAAGTGCTGTGGATTGCAACGCCTGGGTTATTACCGGTTCCTTATGTTGCCGATATTCATGCGCCTGATTTTGCCGTGAATTATCTGGCGCGGACCTTGAACATCGAACTTCAGCCCGATGGAATTAAAAATATCCTTGTGCGTTGTGGCGGCATTGACACGCCATCGCCTGAGCGATCCGAAACCCATTTGAACAACATGCTGAAGCGTTGGCCCGACGAAAGGTTACGTATCTACAAAGCACGGCTGATAAATTTACAAAACGGATTGAAATCGTTCAATAGCAGAAGGACAGCTCCCGAAGAGGTAGCCAGTACCGTGATGCATATCCTGAAGGCAAAACACCCCAGGGGAAGATACCCGGTGGGATACATGTCGAAAGCAGGAGCCCTGTTTGAAATGTTGCCCCAGTCGTGGGTCGATGCCATTTTCAGTCTCAGGGAAAGGAAAGGGTCGGCACGGTGATCCTTATATATGAACGGATTGCATTCATGATTCATCCCGGTTATTAGAGAAAGGCAAATGGAGGAATTGTCACTTCCTTACCTTTTGATCTTCTTCATCTTTCGCAATCCTGTTTGCAAATGTCGCTGTAACTTTCTATCTTTGATTCCTATTATCAGCGCTTTGAAAGTATGTTGTGCCTTTATTGACCTAATTCCTATTCATGATGAAAAAGACAAAATTTCACCTACCCATTTTTAGTGTTTTTGTTATCGGCTTAATGTTGTTAAGCTCAAACCTGGGTGCTCAGGAACAGGAGACCTTAAAAACCTATGTTTACCAGCCAAAAACGTTGAGTAGTATGGACCAGGCGCTGGAAACCATAAGCCATATTCTGAATGATAAATGTGTTTCCATTACAGACACAGCGAAGAACAGCAAAAAATTTAAATACAAAAAGGCAATTGTGACCAAAGACGGAATAGAGCTTCAGATGAAATCAGGGATAAAAATGATCTATTTCTCAAAGCTGTTTGGCGAGGGCGACATTACCCTTGTGAGGCTTTACCACCTGGTGACGGATGCAAAAACAGGAGAAAAATACAGAGATTATTATAATGACTATATCAAGGGAATAAAAAACTTCTATTTTTATAAAATGCATTCCGGATTTGGAGTAACCATGCCTGATCCGGGCTATTATCCAAGCTGTAACGCAGAATTGGCCGATGCGCTGTTTACGATAGAAAAGGCAATGAACAGCCAAAACCAACAATCGAGGCTTGAGGCTTTTAAACAGGTAGCAGAACAATACCGGGCTCTAAAAACGAAACCGGTTCAGACTGAGGAACAGCGGAAATATGTGGTTCAGGCAACCTTTTTTGCTCAACAGAAAAAATTCCCTCAAGCCATCGAGCTCTATAAAAAGGCATTATTCGTTGATTCCACCGCGTTTCCCATAGTCTATTATGATTTGGCCAACATTTATGCTGAAACGCAAAGTTACAGTGCGGCCATATTTTACATGAAGGAATATTTAATGCTTGTTCCGGATGCTTCCGGTGCCCGTGCAGCTCAGGATAAGATTTATGAATGGGAAGCTATCGTAAACCCGCCACAATAGCGCTTCTTTTTTTTGACAGAACCCGGTTTCAACAGTTCCGCCGGATGACACGTTTTGCATTTCAATGCGCTGCCTTGCCAGGGAGTTACTACCCTTATGCAATTCCCTATAGCCTTACTCCTTTTGCACCCCGTAGGCGATATCGGCACCTCACTCCTCCCATCGTACAGGAAGTCCCTGCTCCATCCAGTCGCGGATGCCGCCTTTCATGTTAAAGACATTATTAAAGTTCTGGTTCATCAGAAAACGAGTCATGCTGAGGCTTCTGTTCCCGCTGTGGCACCCTACAATAATCTCCTTGTCAGTAGGCAGTTCCGAATGTCTCAGAGATAACTCACTCACAGGTATCACGATTTGATTTTCTACGTCGAAGGCAAGCATTTCAATTTCTTCCAATTCACGAATATCGAGCAATATAGCGCCATTTTTTATCTTTTCGTGGGCGGTTGCCACACTGACTTCCATTATTTCCTGATTCATTTTGTTTACATCTGGTGAATACGAGATTGTTCTGGCTAAGCATCAAAGTAAACAGCAAAATCTTTTTTTTTCATACATCTAAACAAGGTAATCTTCCTTTTTTGCCGGAACAAATCTCTATGCTGATTTTGGCTGCAAAGGTAGCTATTAACAAAACAGGTTGGTTATTCTATTTTGTTATCTGCAACAACTTTTGGTTGCGGGACAAATGGCCGCCAGCGATATGCTCAAATTGTGTACAGATTTTTTTGTCTTCCAGGGGTTGTAATCAGGTGACAGTATGGAGTATAGCGATTGGTAATCCATGCCTGCAAAACCGAGGCCCGGTTTACTCGTTTCCTGACACACCTGATTGAATAGGCTCTCGTTTCATACAGCTCCGTCACCGTTTAGTTTCAACCTATCATATGCAGTAGCGGGTATGCATCGTTCCTATTGCATTCCGAATATAAAGGGGAAGCCGAAGGTGACAAAGATTGCCCAAACCATGTATAGGGGTAAATATCTTGCAGTGGTCAACGCAACCGTCTGAATCCCTTTCCCTTTGAATCCAACTTTATACAAATCAAACATGATCAAAACAAGGTTTCCCAAAATCAGGAGATTTGAACCTAACACAGCCGTCCGGTTTGGCGTAAGGCCAAATTCTCCTAACCGGTACAGGATAGCAGATAAGGCAACCAAATCCACGATCAACGTTATGACTGACAGGGCAAACAGTGTCAGTTCGTTAAATCTTTGCTTTTTATGAACGGATGTCTCTGAAACGGAGAACACAATGATGGCCATTACGCCTAAGAGCATAAGGTTGAACACAATCAGGAAGTCCCGGTCGTTATATGGATCTTTCCCTGTTATGGCAATAGTGACCAGGTAGATGACCAGCGTAATCAGCACCAAGGGACTGAAAATGCCGGCAATGATGGGGGCAATCCTGTTGGTTACCGAAGGAAAGTTCTTTACGATATAGGTTGCCACAATCGGTGACACAACCAATCCGGAAATTACAATATAATTGAAATAGAAATGCTCAATATGCAGGTCAATGGCTGAGAACAACCGGATTGTTACGCCTGCTAAGATGCCTCCGGCAATGAAGATGATCGCAGTAAGGATAGCTATATCTCCGTTGTATTTGATGTACTCAATCCGTTTCAGTTTGTCTTTCGTGTCAAAGTCTATAAAAATCAGGCCGTACAAGCACCATAAAAAGATAGGCTGATGGATATAGGCCAAATTGATCACATCGCTGTTTCTCTCCGATGGCAATAAATTGATGTAAGTAGCAGAAAGAAGAAAGACGGCAAAGGAAATGACCAGGTGTTTATATTGCACCTGATTTTTAGTCAGGAAGGTATAGACCGACAATCCAAACAGGATTATGATGCCAACATTTCTTTCGTAGTAAGTGTAGTCGTGCTGGTTATGATCAAACAACTGAGGTATTTCAGCTAAAAACGCGGTTATCAAACAGATAATTATCAGGAAATAAACATCTGTTTTTTGAACTCCCGGTTTCGATTCGCCATGAGCATCCGGTTCAAGCCTGGCTTTCCAGAAACCAGCCATTTGGGAATCGGCAATCCCGGGATAAATCGCAAAGAATGCCTTTTCGAAATTCTTTTTATCTGCCCGGTACAATTTCTCAAGCTGTTCCGGATTGTCAATATTTGCTTTGATTTTTGTTTCCATCATGACAGGTTTGTTTGTAGGTTCACCACACTCCGGGTTTGCCGGTCCTGTTGCCTGAGCAACTGTCTGAATCCCAATTTACCCGGACTAAAGGATTCAGCAGCAAAGATAAGGTATCGTTTGGAATTCCGGTTTTTCTGATGCATCTGCTGAGTACGGGTGCAGTCATTGTGTCATGCCTTATACGGAAAGATTCGCGCGGTGGTGGCAGTGTGCAACTTTCACGCAGTTACAAAAGGCGCTACACAACATGATCCGTATTGTTTTAATTCATAAGTTTAATACGAATCATCTCCAATATGTTATCCAAATCAGCATCCGTTCTCGCTTCTATCCGGATAGTCTGTCCTTCAGCATATTTTTTTGCCTCAGATAGATCCTTTTTTATGGAATCAGGTAAGTTGCTATTAAAAATAAGAGCAGCCGCCTTGTCGCCAAAAGTAAATACTGTCTCGAAATAATTAGGGCAAGGAACAATAAATAAAACGTTTCGTGTTTTTGCTCCCATTTTTAAGATCCAACCTGATTTCTTATTATAGAAGTGCCACTCAGGGCTACAATCGCCATATTCCCTTTCAATGAAGGCTGCAATTTTATCAAGGTATGGTTTGGTTCCTGACAAATCATAAGCCAACATTGCATCATCCGGCTTAACTGATTTCTCTGTGTATATGCTTGCAGGCATCACTCTATGATTTGAAATTAGATGTATGAAAATGAATTACAGTCCATTTTTCATTTATGGTTGAATAGGCGGCATTGCCACTTTTACGGTGCAACCCTTTTCCTTCTCTGCTTAACCATAGTAGCTTTCGAGCTTTCTAATAAATGAAAGGTATCAGCATCGTGGCCTTTTTAGCATACTCATCATATTGCTTACCATATTTTTCCTTTAAATGCTTGTCCAGTTTCGGTGCATTATAAAACGCAAAAAAACAGAACAGAAAAACAGGAATGGTGATGGCCCAAACATTTTTCGTCACAAGGGCGTAAGCGCTTACCCACAGTATATCTCCGAAATAGTTGATATGGCGCGAATATTTAAAGAAGCCTTCCGTATATAGCTTCCCTTTATTTTCGGGGTTCTTTTTCCATTTATCCCGTAAAATTTCTCCTCCGCTGTTTAGTAGGCAACCTACCATGAACAGTGCTATTGCAAAATAATCCAGGTCACCGATAGGTTGGGAAAATGGCAAGACGAATAAGGAATATCCAATGAAGTAAAGTGCAAATGCGAAGGGCACGCTTATGCTCTCTTCCCACGGTATTTTTCGCTTGAGCAAAAAAATCATCATATAGGCAAGCCGCAAGAAGATCACGATGTTGAATATGAAAATAATCACTCTTCTTTCCCTGCCTCCGCCAGCATTATGTATATATAGATGGTTTTCAATCCAGTTTCCACCGCTTTGAAACAATATCCAATAAGAGAGCCATAGCAATAGAATCTCTGTCAAATGGATAACTACTTTTTGAGGAATGCTTTTACTTGCTTGTCCGTACAAATCCATCGTTTTACTGTTTTAGGGTTACTTCTTATTTAAGGTATGCCTGCTGCTTATCGGTTACAAAGTTATCCCATTGGGTGTCAAATTCTTCTCCTCGCACTCCGGGTCTGCATGTCACCAGAGCAACTGCCGGGACTACGGTTTAGCAGCATACGCAGAAATGCGATTCATAATGTCAATCGTTCATCACACCGGATGCTTTATATTTATCCCCATTCCACAAAAAAATAATTTGAATTCCAGGGCAGTTTAACAACATGGATGCTCCAGGGCAAAGATATTAATAAAATATCCAATGCCATTCTTTTCACGATTAACTTGTAGCCGGTATCATTTTTTGTAAGCATTGCATTTCGACGCAAAAACACCTCTCTCAAGCCTTCAATACTTACCTTTCCGGCTTGAAGCCAATGCGCCATTAACCGTTCCAGCATTTCTGTGGCCATGTGTTGCTCCTCTGCCGATAGCACCACTTCATTCTGAATAGGATGATCCATGGGCATTCCACAAAAGATTTTGGGAAAAGCCAACTCTGCGTCATTCCTTTCAGTGATCGCTCCTGTGGCAATAAACTGCATCAGCAAAACAGCGCGGAGTGTGGCATCAGCATCTTTAAACTGTCTGCTCTCATTCAAATAGTTGAGATTTGAAAACAACTGTGGCAAAAATGGATGGCATATCATTAAGCCGGCATTTTTACAAAGGTAATTCGAAACATCATTTTCCATCATCATAAATCATTTAGGCACATATAAATCAGGTTATTGTGGACGGTGTTTATTTGCTGTCCTCACCGATGCCCTATACAAATGTGGTGAGTAACTTTTCAAAGCAGTAATATAATTCAATTTGCGCACGTTTCCATTAACCCGGTTAAGTTTGGCTTTTGAGATTTAACCTTATTTTGGAAGTAACTAAACCTTAGTAGCAATAGATCGTATTAAGATCAGGCAAACCTTATTCCCTTATTACACGAAATGAGCCAGCAACCAGGAGTCAACAAAAGATCTAATGTCGAATGTCAATCTGTTATGGGAATGGAGATGGTTCCTATTGCTTTTTCACTTGAAATAAAAAAGCCGTTTATCCCTGTGACAGTATTACGGTAAATGAATCAGGACTACCACGGAATTTCTCCGGCATCTTCAAAATACCCGCCACTGCTGCCTGTCTCATCTAATAATGCAAGCCTGACAATAACCGTAGAAGCCTCCTGCACCGTTCTGTTCCCTTTACCCCCGTTCATGTCGGTAATGGTATAACCCGGTGCCGCAGCATTGATCTTTATGGGTGTCTCCCTTAATTCTTTTGCAAATTGAATGGTCAATGCATTAACCGCAGCTTTCGAACTGTTATATGCAAGTTGCAGCCTTGTGGCATCGGGACTGCTGCTTCTCGTAAGCGAACCTTGTCCGCTCGAAACATTGACGATTCTGCCTGCAGCAGATTTTTTCAGTAAAGGAAGCAGCGCGGTGGTCACGGCGAAAACACCGAAAAAATTCACTTCGAATGTTTCTCTTAACGTCGCCATGGTAAGTTGGCTTGGCAGCACTCCTTTTTCCAAAAAGATCCCGGCATTGTTAATGAGAATATCCAGGTATCCGTATTTGTCCTCAATGAATCTGACAGCATGATCAATCGTAGCCTGGTTTGTAACATCAAGCACCAATAACTGAGCATCAATACCTTCTTCCATTAAAGATTCCACCGCTTTGTTACCTCGCTCCCCATCCCTTGCTCCAAGAAGTACCCTATACCCTAATTTCCCGAATTGCCTTGCTGTTTCAAAGCCAATCCCTTTGTTTGCCCCTGTTATCAGGACTATTTTACCATGATCCATATGCATAAATTTTTTGTTTTGCTGAATTACCCACAACGGTTCGGCGTCGAGTAGGCAAGGGGAATTTCACTCTAAGCCTCTCACAGAACCGTACGTGATAGTCTCCCATCATACGGCTCTTGTTATACAAATCTATGCTCTATTTAAATAAAATCCAACGCGCCATTGGTAAAACAGATACGGAAATTGCTCCCGGATGCGTTTTAACCAGTCGTAAGCCTTGTTGATACTTGTTTTATAACGCTTATACCTTTTACGTGCCCACTGTACTAGATGTCTGCGTAGTAGCTGAAAGACGGGGTTCAACATCGAAATCCTGAATTTACCGTAGTACCTTATCCATCCCCGTATATACGGATCAAGATATTGCGCCACACCCATTATACTCTTGTGGGTCAGGTGTGGAATGTCTAATTCTCTCATCTTCTCTGCTATACGCTTCTTTGAAGCAATGCTGATTGCACAGTCATAGCCCAGAAAAAGCTGGCCTTTCCCGCCTGCGGCTGTACTCCGGGGCTGAAAACTGTAGCCCAGAAAATCGAATTTCACAACCTCGTGTGAACCTTGTCGCCTGTAATCCTTACAGTAAACAATTTTCGTCTTATCCGGGTGAAGTTCCAAACCTACCGATTGCATCCTTCTGTGCAGATTAGCGAAAACGTAATCTTCCTGTACTTTGCTATTACAGTGAAGAATAGCGTCATCGGCATAACACACATACTTTACTGTAGGATGGGTTTGTTCCAGCCATTTGTCCATGGTATAGTGGAGAAACAAGTTTGCCTGCAATGGGCTGATTACACCGCCTTGTGGTGTGCCTTTGCCGTGCTTTTCAATCAGTTCTCCCGATTTTGTCTGCACCGGTGCTTGCAACCACCGTTTGATATACATTGCGCACCATTGTTCGGGTACATGTTTCTCTATGGCTTTCAGCAACTTTTCATGGTCTATGTTGTCAAAGAACCCTTTGATGTCAAGGTCTATTACCCAATCGGCCGTCCTACAGTTTGTCCGAACCGCTGCTAATGCCTGATGGGCATTTTTGTCGGGTCGGTAACCGTAAGAGTGTGGACTGAATATCTTCTCGAACCTCGGCTCTAAATAATCTTTGACCACCATCTGCCCTACCCTGTCGCTAATAGTTGGTACACCAAGTTTGCGGACTTTCCCGTCTTTCTTGAGTATCTCTACTTCTTTTACAGGCAGGGAAAAATAGCTCCCTGATGCCATCCTGTTCCATAGCTTGTACAGGTGTTTTGACCGGTTTGCATCGTATTCGTCCATACTGACCTGGTCAATCCCTGCGCTTCCATGGTTGGAACGCACTTTCTTGTAAGCAAGCCATACTTGTTCCTTGCTCACCGGTACCGATTTTGTCTCATTCCATAAAGTCATCCTCTTGCGAGTTGTTAAATGTTATGATACTGTATAACTTGCCCCTTTGCTCCATTCCCATTACAGGAACTTCATCACTACTACGGGACAATCCGTCCCTGCACTTTACTTCGGTTTTAAACCTCTGGGGTGTTCCCATTGCGTTGCTCCCTTAACATTAAAGCGCAGGTTCCAGGGTTCCTTAAATAAGCCCGGATATAGTTCTTGCTGCCTGTATGACGCCTCTCGCATGGCCGGTAATCAGATTTCTGCCATACTTCTTCACTCCGTCTCATACTCCGTAGCTTGTGACAGGATGTTCCCACTTCTCGTCACCTCATAGACAATGTACTTGCGTTCAACTCCTATATCCATACCTGTTATACTCATGGTATAACTTTTCCAAATCGCTCAGCACCAAGGCTCTTTACCTTAGCACCATTTGGTGGTTTAATGCCTCCGCCTGAACAGCGACACTGGTGGTTCATCAGCCTGGGGCTATTTCCACCATCTTATTTACAGCATGCAGAACACTACTTCTACCGATGTTCTGCTTCCAGGCGCACCATGAAACGTGGCAGATTGCGTGGCACTTTCCTGTCAAACCGCTACGCAATTTGAGCGGGCTACAAACCTTGAAATTAAGCACTTTGCCTGCCATTACTTATACAAAATGTTGGGCACTGCTATTCATATTCCTGTTAACTCATGCTATTAATTATTTTTGTCTGATGAATTGTCAACAAGGATTCAAATCTGACGGAATCTAACTTGAATAAGCAATACCTGATTTTTGTATATGGATTAAGCCTCTGTTTTATCTTTTGTTCTATTTTATCAGCAAAAGAAAGATGTTTTTCTAATGCATCATTTAATTCTCCCTCAGTGAAATTTTGCTTTAATGAAAGAATCTCATCAACAAATCCATCAACCTTATACTCAATAAAATTATACTCTGGAAAATATTTTAGAACCACAAATAAAAACCTAAAGACATCTATGTTCTTTGTTTTTTCGATTCTACCGCCCTTTTTTATTCTATCATGGATTCTTATTTCTTCTTGGCTTATCTCTTTTTGAATATTAAAAAATTCATCATCTGCTATTTCAAACAATGCTGATAAGCGATTTATTCTTCGTTTTAAATTCTGGGGGATGCTTTTTTTATACTTTATTTTATGGTCAAGAATACTCCATGCATCTTGTATGATTGTCCTTATTTGAAGTTCGAATTGAAGTTTTCGGAATCTCTTATAATCAGGAACGTCATTGAGCCTATTCTTTAGCACTAATTGAAGATGAAGACTTTTATATCCAAATTTATCTTCTGTCTTTTCTAATTGACCTGATTTATCAGTAATATCTACCTCGTGAAAATATTTTTTTAAATCTCTTCTTATTTGATTGACATCATTTGAGTAAAGACAAATTGCTCTAATTCCAATCAAATCTGTAATATATGTCTTTATCTCATAATTGGTTTCTTTAGTATCTATTATTGGCATATATTTTCGTTTAAACTTACTGATACACTCATTTTTATCTTTTACTCTTCCTCTTACTGATTCAACTTTCTGAAAAGAACTAATTAGAGAAACGAAAAAACGAATAGCTTCATCATGAAATTCCGATTGCTTCAAATACCAATCAGTAAAGTCCTCTGTTTTTTTTTCAAAAATATCCATTTGTCTTATATTTATTTCTGTCAATAAAATCATTATGTAAACTTTAATTATGCGGTTGCTTTAGTTGTGCCTAACGAGAGTCTGCGCAAAAACGCCTCTAATTCCCGTTATTATCTGTTTTTATATCATTTCAGGCTTCGATAGCTTTCGTTTGCGGAAGCCAATTTGAAGCCGTTGATTTTCCAATTCATTTTTATTAAGTGCTCAAATAGTCTTTAAACAAGCCCGTTTCGGGTAAAGCAAAGCCATCATTTGCATAATGAATTCTTTCAGGGCATTTATCCCTCCTTCAATCTTCTCCAATCGGCTCAGGTTGTAGCCAATAAACACCAAACCAACCTCACCCAAAACTTTTTTCTTTCCCCGTGTCAACACATAATCAAATCCCCGTTGCCGTTTAAGCGTTCCCCATGGATGCTCGGCCAGGTTCTGTTTTACCCTGCGGTTGTTTTGTTCCATTTCGGCGGAAAACTCACTGCGGTCAATGTTCCGTCCGTTTGTTTTGCTTTTAGTACATTGACCATGCAACCCACATGTTCTGCATTGCCCCGGATTATTATATACGAGTGTTCGGAAGATTGATATATTGCTGTGATAAGCGTTCTTTGATATATATTTTTTTGATTGATACTGATTGCAGTCTTTTTTTAACGGAATACCAGCGATGGATCACCGCCACAAAAACGGACAATCAAGGCTATAATCAATTCATCCAGTTCAATGCCAAATCGTCTTTTGGCTGTTTTATAACCGACATTATTCAATCGCTTGTAAATCAACAACAACATGGATAGAATTAAAGTCATATAGAGAATAATCTTTATTCCGTTTTCATTGGTTGACATAAAGTGGCTGAAGTTCAATTCTTGTTTTATAAAACGGAAGAATACTTCAATATCCCAGCGTTTGCGGTATAAAGCAGTTATATTCTCAGCTGTTTCCCCTTTCAGATTGGTCAGAAACAAGAGGGTTTCTCCATCCTTGTTTTCGGTAGTTATCAGTCTGAAGGTTTCCCTGGTCAATTCTCTGGTTTTTCTATTATTGACCCGAGTATACAGATAAACGATTTCATCTTTAAGTAATTTCAAATCTCCGATTAATCTGTCGCCTTGTTCAAGAACTTCTACACTTTGATACGAAGCACCTGGATTCAAACGGGTAACAAAATCAATAGTATCACTTTGGAGTTCATCGAAAACACTTCGTTTATTGACTCCACGGTCAAATACATAAACCTGTTGCTTGTATTTGTGTGCATGATCTTTTATAACCTGTGGAATAGTAAGGCATTCATTGAGTTGACTTTGATCTAAAAACAGTTCCACATTACAGGGAAGTATGCCCTCAAATGCAACTGTAAACTTGGCTTGTTTTTTTGTAACTTTCTTGTTCCCGATTTTACCAACTCTCATTCCTTGTGACAGACGGGATGAAGTTTCAGCAACCATTGTTGAATCAACCCGGACAAGATTATATTTATCAAGTTCTTGCTGAGAATATAATTGACTAAGCTGATTATAAAAATGCTCGAACAGTTTTTCAAAGAAGCTAACGTCCATTATTGATAATCGCTCCGAGATAGAACTATAACGGACGGTTTTGCTTTGATCCAGATTGAATAAAAATTTAAATTTTACGCTATTAAAGATATCCTCCATTGTACGCAAACTGGTACGATCAGACTCTAATAAGGAATAGAGGATCATGTAAAACATGGAACGTCCATACAAAACCTTTGTGCAATAATCCACGTGGGTATTGGCGGCCAACGTACTTATTTTCTCATCAGGGATAACACTCAACAGTTCTTTTACTGTTATGTTTTTAATTGACTTATTTGGGTGCATCTAAACTCGTTTAATTTCGATGCAAAAATACCAAATAATTATATGTCAAAAACGATGTTATACATATTATTTATCAACAACTTACAGTGAATTATGTTGATAAATCAGGGTTATTTTCCGTTTTTGAAATTCCAGAGATAAAACAGTCTGTTTTTCCCCCTTTATTGCAACTGAAATTACTAATTTTGAATACTTAATAATCTTCCGAACACTCGTAATTATTATACCGCTGAAACTTGTAAGCCGATTTATAACCTTTGCTGCTATGCGCATGCCAGGTTCCGTTGCTTGTGAGCGTTATACCGGCCGGACAGGTGTAACAATCCTTTTCCAGGTCGTAGACAAAAGTAGTTACCGGAAAAATATCCGGATCGTTCGATGCCGGTTCTTTGGGCGATACATAAGTGGTGATATTGTTTTGTTCACATTGCTGTATCTGTTGTCCGGTATGATATCCTTTGTCAGCCAACACATCCATTTTATCTACTTTCAACAGCTCTTTGGCATCTATGACTACCAAGCTAATGCATTGGTATCTTTTACACTGCCGGTTTCAAAATTAGTAATCAACTTGTTTTTGGCATCCACCGATGCCTGTATATTGTACCCTACTACGGTTATTCCCCGTTGCAGCACCACCGACTGCGCATCTTCGCCCGTAGTACTGATCTGGTCTTTACCTGTTTCTTTCAGCTCCGTTTCTATGGCCTGGCATTTTTGCTTCCGGCCTTCCTGTACGGCTATTTTATCCTTCAACGCCGTTTTTTGTTCCTGCGAATCAGCCGCATCCAGTGCATTGGTAAACTCGGCAATGCGACCATCAATATATTCCAGTTGTCGCTCTATCTTTTTCTGGTTGTAATTGTTCTTAAGCGAGTTCTGCGCCCACACCTTAAACGAATCAATGGCAATGGTTTTTCCTTCCACCAATCCTAGTTGCTTGAGCAGGAATACAAACTTACGGAAGATTGCCTGAAACCCTTCAGCGTACTCTTTCCGGAATAAACAAATGGTACGTGCCGAAGGCGTTTGTTCACACAACAACCAGCGCACTTCCAGGTTGAGTTTGGCCTCCCGTTCGAGCTTTCGTGATGAACGTATCCCGTATCTGTAACCGTAAAGATATAATTTCATCAAAACGGCAGGATGATAGGGCGGACGTCCTTCTTCGCAAAGAACTACATGCCGGAACCCAAAACTGGACAGATCAATGCTGTCCACAAAGAAATCAATTACCGCTTTCGGCCTCCACCAGTTGCTTCAGACACATTATCTGTAACTGATTTTGTTCTTCTCCCTGTACGTGTTGCATAACGCTGTAATGTATTGGTTTACTCTGTAAATATACATATTATTTGTCAGATATACAACACTTTAAACCACTTGTTTTACAATAAGCCAAATTTTCTTTCTTCTTCTGTTACAAAACACATCCGCTGATGTTTTTGCGCAGTCTGACGGATGCGCTATGTTTGCGTTGCCGATTGCGGGCTGCTTTCCTGTCGTGCCGCACCACCAATGTCATTAAGTTAAGGCCATCAGAAAGTATTTTTATTGTTTTTCAGCAACTTCGGTTTACCTCTTTTTCTGTATTTGTCAGTATCTCTTTCAAATCTTCTATTTGGTCGTATTGGTATTGTGTGTTTTTTAAACAACGCTTTGAGTTCTGATACTATTTCGTCCATATCCTTTTCCGAGAAAAACAATAAAATTATCCTGTCTTTGAGAAAGCCGTATGATAAATTGCTATTGACTTTGTATTGATATTGATATTGATATTTGGTTGACTCTTTGGCTAATTCATCATTTATGTCTCCAACGATTAAACTCTGAACGTTTGACACAAATAAGGCTGCATAAAAATCCTGCAATATACAATGCTCTGAATAGCCTGAAAAATGTTCTATTTTTATCTTGTTCTTCAATTCATCATAAAATGTTTCTACTCCCCACCTTAAAAAATACAGTTCTTTAAATAAAGAGACTGGATATTTTTTTGAATCAAACAAAGAAGTTATTAGTATTTCTATTTCTCCATCAGGTAGTTCAACCCGAACCAACCGAACTTCTTTGAATGCATTCTTCGAATACGGTTTATCCGACAGTTTTATGTTCTTTCCAGGTTGCATTCGAGCAATAGCTGACTGTAGTCCACTCTGGTAAAATTCCCGGGTGAGGTTACTAAAATCAGCTTTAACCCGAATGAGAAAATCTACTCCTTTTTCAAAATGCTCATAAATCAAATTGAAAGAAGGATAACCTCTATCGTAAATAATCAAGTCGTTAGCTTTTGCAAAAACCAAATGATTCAACGCCAAAACACTCTCTCCAGTTGACAGTGGAGCTAAAACACCATCTATGGCAAACCGATTCAAAACATCGTACAATACCGATATTCTGGCCTGTACCACCCCGGTTTCAGATTGATTTCTGGTCTTACCATAAATGCTTTCTAACTCCTGTGTATCGGGCAAAACCAATCTTGACCCATCAATAGCCAACAACCTAAATCCATTCCAGAGCTTTATCGATGCATCATTGTCTGTATAAAACTCCTCAATCAAACTATCTGAAAGTGACTTAAATACTTCAGGTTTTATTTTTTTTCGATACTGTACAAAAGCACTTTTTGTAATACCATTTATCGAAGCACCAGGCATATTGTACTTTATGAAACTAATAAAGTTAGTTATCTCAACCGAAAGACTTTTAGTGAGAAAATTTATCATAAAGACAATAGCACTATGAAATGATTGCTTCCTGTTTCTTGTAAAATCTGTCTCTAACATTTTGAACTGTAAAACTATTTCTTGCGAAAATACTCTTTTCCTTATCAGTTCCAATATACTTTCCGGCGTTTTTTTTCATGATAATAACTATTTGATTCTGAAACAAATATACAAAAAATAACTCATATACACAAGCGTTTATTGTTGATAATCAGATAATTATATCGCTAACTTAATGACATTGCCCGCGCGGGAGCAGAGGTGTTGGGTGTAGTTGATTATTAATCTGCACTTTCACTTATATCCTTCCATTGATTATCTAAAGGTTCAAAACTCTGAATCAGCTTATACTTGTAAATTCTTCCGCCATTCAGAGAAGAGTAATTAATATAAATCATTCTAGTTAAGTTTCTTTTATCAGCATCTGAACGATTCATTATCTTCTGAAATTCTTCTTGGTCAATGGAGAAATTCCATTCGGAAGTTTCATCTGGGAATCGGACTATATTTTCAATGAGATAAGAGAATAACTTTTCAGTATTATATTTTATCTCAATGTCAACACGAATAATTCTTGCAGGATTATTTTTTACACGAAAAGCAAATCGAGAAGGAATCGCTATAATAGTCTTTCGTTCAGAATCAATAACTCTATAATTAGAAGCCCAGACATAAGGTCGACTACTCTTTATAAATTCTTTTCGAGTCCAATAAAGAGAGACTATTGAAGTTATCAGAGCTATAACTGCAATTAAGATTGGAATCCAATCTTTAAGCCAAGGACTATTTGGCCAATTTTCAATCAATACCTTAGTAGTTTCTGTGTTCATAATTTATATTAATTAAATTTGTCCGAAGTTTTTTTCAATTACCTCCAACATCTATATATCACTGATAAAATCATCCTTTAGCATCCTCTTTTGAGCACAAGTTACAAATCTGTGACAGCGAGGGAATCATTTCTCACAGCACACTCCGTGCAAGCGGAGAAGTTTCACTCTGTCATTGTATATAGCTTATGTTAGCAACAGGACATTTCTATATAGTTATAACTTGGATATACTCGTTATTTTCTTTATAGTTGTCATTCCAAATAAACCTGACTTTCAATGTTGGAGCGTGTCCTTCTGTAAGTAAGAAACTGGTTTCCGTTTTTTCTTGAGGATTCAACATTTCGTAAGGAGTAAATTCTAGACCAATTATGCCAATAGGTTCACTTAGTGTTTCTAATCTAATATTATGAGCAGTAGATTTGCCTGCATTAAAAATTCTTAGAGATCTATTGCCGGCTCCTATTTTAATAATATCTCCCTTAATTTGAGCTTTGTTATTTTCAATATCATCTAATTCAAATCTCTTTAATTGGTAATCATTTAGCCGCTTTTCTTGATTTTTAATTTTTCTATCATGATATAAATAGGTAAAAATAGAACCTATAATTGCAATAATTGAGACTATTAAGCTTGCAGTTTCCATACTATTCTATTCTAATGTTCTTGTTGTTTTTGAATACATCTTTTAAGTGTTCGATAATTTCCTTTTTAGCTGTTTGGCCAATTTGTTGTTTTACTTTTTCTATTGTTTCTTGGTTTAGGCTTAGTAATTCTTCATATCCACCTAAATATTCTCTATTACAGTTAATGCATTTTACATAAGATCTATCTTCATTGAATTCAAAATGAGAATCACTACCACATGTAGCACAAGTAAGTTTCTCTGTGTAATTCGTTTTCATAATAATATGTATTTTATTTTTTCGGATTGTTGCTGCTGGCACAGGTCTGTCACCTATTTCATTCTTTTATTGTTATGTTATTGGCACGAATTACAAATTCTCACTAGCGGGGAGGTCGTCAGGTATATAGCAAAGCCTTGTCGTTGCATAAAGTTTTTCAGTCAGTTTACCTGAGTGAGAAAGTTCCTTTAATTCAGATATATCACTATCAGAATAGTCCCAAATTGAGTTATCTTGTATTTTAAAATTTCTTTCTTCAAGTTTATTTAGAATTCTTTCTTTTGTCATGTCCATATTGAAATTTTCATAAGCTAAATCAAAAGCAAGTCTGGAAAATATATTTGATTTATTGATTTTTGCTGCTTTATCCGCAAAAATATCTTTGGGAAATAAGTCTTCGCCTCCATGAAACATTTTCCAAATTTGTTCAGAAATGATTTTGTCATGCATGAAACGAAACGCAAGAACGCCATCCATTTTATTAAAATCTTTATTATTTGACAGGCTTATACCAAAGGCTCTTTGTTCTCCCGGTCGTTTAAAAACCTGCCAACCAACAGGATGTATTTCAGGTTGATTATCAGTCAATCGTGGTATAAATTCCATTGCTGGGAGAACAAAATAAAGCACTCCTGGGTATTCTGATTTTTCAATCGGAAAATATTTGCCATTGATTTGTCGTGTTACAGCGAAAAAAGCTGCAACTGGTAAATTATTTGTAACATCAAGCATTTCTGTTTTAAATTCATAATGTTGAGCCAAAGCAATGTAATCATAATATATTCCATTATTTAGCTCTTCTTCTATTATTGGATGCTTGGCGGTTACAATCCTAAATTCTTCTATTCTCAATTTTTGAATAAATTGTGTAAGTTTATCTGGCTGTGATCTATAAAATGATGATATACAAGGTTCATGAAATTCATTTTGCCCTCTAAATAAAGGGGCTCCTATAGGCAGAGGATAATAGACAAGTCTTCCATTACCATAATCAATAACTTCAAATGGAGCATTTCCTATATATGTTTGAGTTAAAGTCCAGCCTTGGTTATTAAGATAGTCTACAACCTTATCTATATTTTCAAATATTGTATCGTGTATCATAAGTTATCTTTTTTACACTGCTCCCCGCTGCCACAGATTCGCCCCCTATCTCCACATATTATTTATTTTCAATGTTTCTATCCCCAGTACCATTTAATCACTACTATATTAACGCTCTTGCTTTTCAGGTCTGTGACCAGCCTCACCTCAACCGGAAAAAGATCCTACTTATTACATCCCTATCTCTTTTGTCACAAATTACAAATCCCCGCCAGTGAGCTAAATATCATTGTCAGAATCAGAATTTTCAGAATTCAATAATTCACAGAATCAACAGCCGGTAACTCCCAGTTCAATGCGAAGGAGCTGTTGGATGGAATATAAGTTTGTACTGTAAGCTTGTTGCTCCGAAATTTATCAATAAACCTTTTTCGAAGTTATATGCTACCACATAATTCTTTGCCTGAGCCAAATGGACATCTTCAAGTGTTGTCAGCGCTTTTAATTCCACTATGACTTTGTTTTCCACCACAAAATCGGCTCTGCGGGTACCTACATTTATTCCCTGGTAATAAATGGTCTGTTCCGCCTCCCTCTCAAACGCAATATTAGCCCGTTCCAATTCTATAGCCAGACAACGTTGGTAAATTACTTCCTGAAACCCATTCCCCAGCATATTATGCACTTTCATTGCACAACCAATTATATCGTATGTCAACTTGTCCTTTTCCATCCGCTACTGTTTCATTTGCTGTATCTGATTCTATCTCTCTGTATTCTATGATTCCGTAAATTCTGTAATTCTGTAAATTCTGATTCAGACATTATTTTCCTCCGCTCGCGCCGATTTGTAATCGATGTGTTGTTCGTCAAAACAAGAAAATGCTTGCTTTCCCAAAGCAACACACAAGTTGTAAGCTTGCGCGAGATGATCTGACAAAAATCAATGCTTTCAACAATGATGTCTTTATATTCATTTCTTGTAAAAACATCTACCCAGCCAAAAACAGCAAAACTTACAAAATATACTCCTTCAGGATTGTGGAACTTATCATTTCTATTCCTATTCTATATGTTTCTATTGCTCTTGCAGACCAAGCCACAAATTACAAATTTGCGCCAGCGGGAAGATGTTGGCAGCTGTTCTTCTTTGTCAATATGTGCTTGTTCCAATTGCTTCATCCGCAAAATCTATCAAATTGTCATAATGGAAAACTTGAAGTTTCCGTTGTTCTAGATTACGTCTTTGCAACCGATATGTTCTTTTATTATAATCAGTTCGTCTGCCTGCCACAACAACATAATGCATTCTTGTTTTATCAAATACGGTGAACTCTTTTGGAAGTTTTTCCGTTTTATTTACAGTTTGTTCAAAAACCAGTCGTAAATTAGAAAAATTCTGCTCTAACCAAATTTCCCAATCGTCAATTTGTTTTATTCCTTTTCTAATTGTCTCTCCATATGAACCGTCACTTATCGTTATTTGTCCATATGGATTTTCTAACTCAACAAAAACAAAGTGGTGACCGTCTGAATTTTCTCCAACAAGTAAATAGTCCACTTGAAAATTTGGTGGCAACTTAAACTCTGGAAAAATAAATAAAGAATGGTGCCCAAACCTATAATTACTTTTTAAGATTGAGCCAATTAGAAAAAAGGCTTTCTTTTCTTTGATGAAATTCAATATTTGTCTTTCTGTTGTTTGGAAATTGTCAAGTAAAATACTAAAATCTTGCAGTTTACTTTTTAAAGATACGCTCTCACTTTTCAACTCAACAGAATCCAAAAAATTATTTGGGAACAAACTAAGAAAGTGTCTAACAGCAACAGGATATTTTGCATAAAGCGATTTCCTGATATTGTCGCTTGGCCTGCCATTTATAACAACTTTTTCTTGCTCTTTCAATTGTTCCCAAAGCAAATTTTCCTCAATAGTAATAGTATTAAAATCTCTATCGTAAAGTGTCATACTGTGTCATTTTAGAATGGCTGCCAACGGTCACTTGCAAGTTGTCGTTGCGGATTTCGAAGAGCGTCAGTGTCCGATAGGACATGACGGTCAAGAAAGGAGCAGAGACAATGCACACCACTGCACCCGCAATGCAATTTGCAATTTGTTGTGCGTAGTTTTTTATTTGAATCCAGTCGGCAGTTTCCTGTTTATTTTCTTACTAATCTCATTTACAAAATTTTTCATATTAGCTGGTGCTGCGCCATTCATATAATTTTCTTCCTTGTATCCATAATTGGTTGTAATAACTTTTAATCCTTCTTCCGACCTCCAATTCCGTACAAATTTCCAGTTTTTATCATTTGCAGGATTTACTTTTTCAGGGAATGCTTCAATTACATCTTTTATTAAATCAAGATTCATAACAGGACAAAAGCGATATTGATAAATATTTTTTCCCAAATTATGACTAATCCTTTCTTTGTCAAATTTCCAATCCGCTTTATTGTTTAGCCATTCTCCGTAAGTAAATAATTCTGAATTTTCATTGAATCCCAATCTTGATTGAATACAGCCCCATAGGTTAAATTCATAATCATTCTCATATCCAAAGCAATAATATTCAGGTTTATAGCTTTTCTTTCTTTGGTCATAACACCATTTGTAACTAAATATGGAATCCCAAAGAACTTTTTCTCCGTTGTGATAAACACGTCGGTTTCTCCAACCTTTCATGTTTTCTACTAAGTCGTCTAATAATTCAATTTGGTCTTCAGCAATTGTAACTCGGTAGATAACTTTCTTTCCTTCACCAAATTCGACGAAAGAATCAAACTTTCTAGCTTCTGCAACTGCAAATTCAAATGTTTGAGACGATGAATAATTAAATTCTATAGTTATTCCAAAATCAGGGATTGGGTCAATTATTATTTCGACCTCTGGTTCCGTATTTTTTGCTTTTGGTTTAGTTTCTTTTTGGACACTTAAATTTGTTCCGCATTCTTGACAAAACTTAGAGTTTGGTTCATTGGGGTAGTTGCAATTTGGGCAAGCAATTTCAGACTGATTTGCACCACAATGGGGACAGAATTTAAAGTCATCCTGAATGTCTGAACTACATTTGTAACAAATTCTCATATCTATTCATTTAGTCGGTTTTGTTAAAATTACGCACAACATCTATATATACGCCCCTCAGTTGTATATACGCCATAATATGGCGCATATATTTGTCTTATAAGTTTGCTACATTTGTTGTAATTAAGCTCATTATATCTATCTGGTTATTTCTGTTTATGGCGTATATCCTTTTGTTGTAATATGCGCAATATATCTCAGTTGTCCTGCTACTCGAATGTCCAGGTAAACTTTCTATGCAACCTTTTCCATCGGCTACTGTTTCAATGCTGTATCTGATTCTATCTCTCTGTATTCTATTATTCCGTAAATTCTATAATTCTGTAAATTCTGATCCAGACACTATTCTGTAAATTCTGATCCAGATGTTATTTTGTGCCAGCGGAGGTTAACATGGCAAAGGTCAACATTCTTTTTTTAAAATCCAACTTTATATGTCACTTTTTTTATGTTGCTAAGCATTTTTTGAGCAAGAAAGTTCAAGAAAGGCAAAGAAAGGTTTGTGGCCAATCCACAAGGTTACCTGCGGTGAACAGGTAAATGGCATTACATATAAGCCTCAGTATCCTTAAACAATGAAAGGCCTGCGTCATATTTTTGGATTTTGTTCTGGACAAAATAGTCTGGTGGTGGCTGTGGACGGTTTTTTTGCTGATAAACAACTGCTCGGCAGCTATATGCGCCCCTTTCCCGTCAACTGTCATTTCCAACACCTTTATCTGTCGCCCGGAAACAAGATCGAATTCCTTGTTTTTGTGTATGTCTCCTTTCGCCAGCCTCATTTTCTTGTTCGTGGTATTAAAAATCCACGCCTGCGGCTTTTCCTGGCTTGCCACAAACTCCAACTGGTCGACGATGATGTGTATCAGCCACAATTTATCATCATTATCATACTCAAACGGTATCATACGCCGCAACACCCTTATGTATTTGCCCGAAGCACTGCGCATTCTGAAATTGCTCACCATCTCGAAATGGGCCTGTTCGCTAACCGGAAGTGACATAAAAAAATGATATGCCTGCTGGTCGGCTGTAAGCACGCAAGCAAGGTCGTCGGGATGAATCAGATCCATAAACAGGCATTTGGGCTTCTTGTCCGTATCATTCGCCATTGCCCGGCCCGAAAAAGGATAAAAACGGGGATCGACAAGGGCATAACTGCCTTTGTGCAAATCGAAACAGAAATTCAGCGAATGATTTCCCCTGGCTATTTTCAGTAAACGGGGAAGTTCCTGCTCCAACATGGCATATCTCTTTTTCCCTACTTTGCACAAATGATAATGAATTAAGTCAGCATGCTCTTTACAAACAGATGAGTTCATACACAGGCAATTTAATGATTAAATTCCACTTTCGTCAGTTGTTTTTGACTTGAAAATCAAGGATATAAAATTAGTTACACATAATCATCACACAGGTATGGCCAATTTCACCAACAGGGAGTCCAGCCTCCAAAGCCCCGGACTGCGCCAGTGGGCGCCTTCATCCTGCAAACAGGACGGTTGCTACGCCAACTTCCCTTATTATAATGATGCTTTCTGACAGAATGAGAAGACGAATACAAAGAGGATGACGCGATGGAACCAGACATATAAATGAGGCACAAATATAGAATATAATTTTTACTTATTTATCCTTTATCCTGTTTATGCGTTATTCTTTATCATTATAATCTAAAAGATAACTGTTAATAAAATGTGCTTTTTTGGGGTGTGTTTTTTCATAAATCACCATATATCTATGGTTTATACTTTTAGTCCTTGCTGATTTTGCCTCAAACTGGTCAAAAAAAAATAGTGAATATTACCTATATGTATTTTAATATTGACAAAGTACATTTGCAGTGCACAAACGATCATTGAAAAAGTAAAATCAGTTTTTTCACGATAATGATTATTGGCCATCGCGTAATTTTCTGCAGCGCTCTCTAATAAAATAGAATGTTGCAACATTTGAAAAATCAATTTTTCGGTCGGAATGGAGATAATCACGATACTGAACGGAACATTCAGGGTACTGAATGGAGCATTCAGGGTACTGAATGGAGCATTCAGGATACTGAACGGAGCATTCAGGATACTGAACGGAGCATTCAGGGTACTGAACGGAGCATTCAGGGTACTGAATGGAGCATTCAGGATACTGAACGGAGCATTCAGGGTACTGATTGGAGCATTCAGTGTACTGAACGGAGCATTCAGGATACTGATTGGAGCATTCAGGATACTGATTGGAGCCATTTATTGAAGGATGAAGAATGAATTTACTTCGTTAAAAAAACGGGAGTGACTTCAGTATGTATCTATATATCAACACAAAAAAAAGTTATTTATGAACACAACAAGAGTAGCAAAAGAGGTTTCACGTAACAAGTATTCGGATGAAGGCATCGTTACTTATGCGCAAAGTATTAAAAATGCTTTAACAGATAATGAGAATTTTCCGGGTCCGAATCCACAATTGACCGAACTTCAAAAGTGTATCGATGAGATGAAGGTAGCCATCGTGAACAGTAAAAATGGGAACAAAGAAGACACGGCAATTAAAAGGAATAAACGGGCTAACTTAGAGGCAATTATGAAAAAATTAGCCAATTATGTGCAGGACACAAGCAATGGCGACGAAGCCATCATCCTCAGTTCGGGCTTTGAAATTATCAGGAAAGCATCACCGGTAGGCCCGTTACCACGGGTAACCGGCATAGAAATAACTCCGGGGACAAGCCGTGGCAGCCTCAACCTGAAATGGGACGTGGTGGAAAGCGCCTATGCATACAATGTAGAATATATCGAAATGCCAGGCAGTGAAACCAGTAGCAAAACACGCTTATCGACAAGCAAAAGCAGCATTATTATTCCCAACCTCAAGCGTGGGCAGCAATATGCATTCCAGGTTGTAGCAGTAGGCAGCGACCCAACACAAAACTGGAGTGACGAAGTAAGCAGCTTCGTGATGTAAAAACCGGAAATAATTGTACGGGCACCCTGCAAAGCGATAGTCTCTTTGAGAAAGAGACTATCGCTTTATGTTGTGAGGGAGGCCGGAGAATAATGTTCAAGAGCTGTCCCCTTTGGTGAAAGGGGACGAGCGGAGCGGAGGGGTTGGAAGAATCACATAGCTGAATAAGTAACAAAACAGCCAGAAGTTAAAGAAGATGCAGGAAGATCTAACCCTACCCCCTTCGGGTACTTCCCTTCATCAGAAGGGCAGAACAATCTGACAATCAAGCAATGCTACCATGGTTACCAAAACATGATGTTCAAGAGCTGTCCCCTTTGGTGAAAGGGGACGAGCGGAGCGGAGGGGTTGGAAAATTAAACAACGGTAGCGTAAAATAAACTGTGTCAGTTTCAATTCTTATCAAATTTCAGATACTCAATTAATCCGATTTTTTATAATGGATAATGAAGATCCTGAGTTTTGTTGGGCAAAAACGGTTAGGGGTCGACCCCCTAATCGTTTTTTATTACAATGGCACAAAGTTTCACCATCGTTTTGTTGGGTGGAAGCAAAACTAAGAAAAATGCCTGGATATTTATTTGATGTTGTGATTTTATTCAAATAAATTAAACCTTTCAGGAAATTTAATCGCCAGTTGTTGTGCAGTTAACCCCCAGTTTGACAGAGGCATAGTCCATTTTTTCCGGATATTGCGATAGGCCAAATACACCAATTTTTCCAATGCTGTATCATTGGTAAAAACACCTTTGTTTTTGGTAACTTTCCTTATCTGACGGTGATAGCCTTCTACGGTATTGGTGGTATATATGATTCTTCGGATAGCATCAGAAAACTCAAAATAAGCGGTTAGTTTTTCCCAATTATCACGCCATGATTTAATGACAATTGGATAATCCTTTCCCCACTTTGAATCAAGATTATCGAGTTCGATTGCTGCCTGCTCTTTGCTTACTGCTTGATAAACAAGCTTCAAATCTTTCATGAACGTTTTCTGATTTTTACTTGCAACATATTTAATTGAATTGCGGATTTGATGCACCACACAAGTTTGAACTACTGTGTGTGGAAATACGCTTTTTATAGCATCTGAAAAGCCACTAAGATTGTCCGTAGAGGCTATTAGAATGTCATTTACTCCTCTTGATTGAAGATCGGTGAGCACCGATAACCAAAAGTTAGCTCCTTCGCTTTTGGAAATATACATGCCAAGCAAATCTTTGTAACCGTTACGGTCAACACCCAATACGTTGTATATGGCTCGTGTTACAGGGCGATTCTTTTCGTCCATCACTTTGTAGTGAATGGCATCCATCCAAACAATTGGATAAACACTATCCAATGACCTGCTACGCCAGGACTGAATCTCTGGCAGAACCCGGTTTGTTATGGAACTGATTGTGTCAGCAGAAACCCTGTTTCCAAGGTTTTCCTCCATCCAATCGCTTATTTCCCGAGTACTGTTCCCCAAGGCATAAAGACCAATTATACGGTCTGCAACACCTTCTGCAAGTATTGTTTCACGTTTCTTTATAAACTCAGGTTCAAAACTGGAATGGCGGTCACGGGGTGTATGAACGGTGACTTCACCCAATTGGGTTTGAACTTGTTTGGACATACGTCCATTGCGCCGATTGCCTAAACTACGCTCATCTTCATCTAAATGAGCATCCATTTCTCCCTCTAAAGCTGCATTTAGAATATTTTCTAACAAGGGCGCAAAGGCACCATCTTTGCCTAAAAGGGGTTTGCCAGATTTTATCTGTTCTAAAACTTTGGCTTGAAAAGCCTTGTAATCAAATTCTTCCATAAAAATAAACTGTATTGTAAAGTTATAAAATTATTTTATTCTTTACTGACACAGTTTAATTTACAGTCTCTAAACAACTGCATAACTGACAAAAAACAGTCAATTGAATACGTCTTCCCGTTCCTCTATCTTTAAACCATCGTTTCCGTTATGCTGCCATAACGATGATACTCAAACGCAATGCTTTGTTCCTTTACATAATGAAGCAACTCCACCCTGCCTTCCACCAGCGGTGCGGCCATGGCGACATATTTGCCCAAATCAGCCGCCTTTTTATAGAAAGCCTCAGAAAGATCACTGCTACAGGTACGAACCCTTTCATACCGGTCCATTTCTGCCAGGAATTGCTCTTCTGCCTGAGTAACAATGGAGAAATAATGACCTGCTATCCGCTGCAACACAGCCAGGTGAGGATGATCCTGATCGATGCTTATCAGCAATGGCGTCTTAACAGTCGTGGCAGCCACAACGATCATCAGGATGTTGGATAATGTATCGTTTTTCTGTACCCGTAGCGCCATACGTTTCAACGGCAGGTAACGAAAGGTATTCCGTTCCCCGACAATATGGTGAATATCTTTTTCCTGCGAAAATTCCTCCTCACGGTTTCTCCGGTAACTTTCGACAGCAACCCTGAACCGCGGCTTCTCCGCTTCGGTGATTTCGTCCAGAAACTGTTGAAACTCCCTGATATCCCCTTTTGCCGGTTGAAGCGTTTCCACCTCCCGGATGTTGACAAAGTTGGAGACATAGTTACGTCCCCCGGCTTTTAACCCGCCCCCAAAGGCAGACCGTTTCATACCTCCAAAAGGTTGCCGGTTGACAATAGCGCCTGTGATACCCCGGTTGATATACAAATTGCCGGCTTCGATATGTTCCTTCCAGAAGCTTTGTTCATTTTCATCCAGGCTTTGAAGGCCCGAAGTCAACCCATATTCGGATGAATTCACCAACGCAACGGCATGATGCAAATCGTCGGCACAAACCACAGCCAATAGAGGTCCGAACAATTCCGTCCTGAAGGTGTAACTATCCGGTTTCACACCCCATTTCACACAAGGTTTTACCATGTAATGCTTCTCATCGGCAAAAACAGGAGGAACCAGCCACGACTCCCCTTCTTCCAGATGCCCGATGGCATAAAGCAACTTCTCGTTTTTGTCGGTAATCACCGGCCCGACAATGTTACCGCCATCCCATACGCTGCCTGTGTGCAGACTGGTGACAGCATCTACCAGTTTTGCCTTAAATTCAGGATCGTCATACACCTGTTTTTCGAGCACAAGCAAGGAGCAGGCGGAACATTTCTGTCCGGCATTGCTGAACGCCGAAGTGACGATGTTTTGTATGGCATGATCCCTGTCGCCGCTGGCAGTCAGTATAATGGCATCTTTTCCGCCGGTCTCGGCAGAAAGCGGACAAGTGGGGTTATTTTCCAACAACCGGAAAGCGGTATCCGTTCCACCGGTCATGATGATATGTTTGATAGCCGGATGTGCAGTAAGATAGTTCACCGGTTCGCGCCCATCAGCACATACCAGTTGCAATGCATCCTTTGGAACACCCGCATCCCAGAAACATTTGGCAAACTCCCAGGCAACAGGAAATGCTACGGTGGCAGGTTTCAGAATGACGCTATTGCCGCCGGAAAGGGCAGCCACTACCCCACCCACTGGAATAGCCAAAGGAAAGTTCCAGGGCGGGATAACGAGGACAATGCCTTTCGGAGTCACTGAAATAGTCTCCAGTTCGGCAAAACGTTTCATTGAGATGGGATAGAAACGGCAAAAGTCGGTCGCCTCGGAAACTTCAACATCACCTTCCGTAAATGTCTTTCCGGTAATAGCAGCCATGCAGCCAATCAGGTTGCCCCTGCTGTCGCCAAGGTTCAACGCCACCTGGTGCAGGATGTTGTTGCGTTCATCCAGCGTAGTCTTACGCCAGCCGGAAGCATCTTTCTCAGCCACACCGATGATCTCTTTCACCTGGTCAAGATTCGACAAGCTGACCTCACATACCGTTACTTTCTCTGACTGGCTCCTGTCGTAATAGGGATATTTCTTTGCAGAAATCATAGTTTGCTCCCCTATCTGAACCGGGATTTGATAAGGCTCTGTGGTGGACGACTTCATCCAGGTCTCCCTGATCGACTCTGCCCAAAGGCGGTTGGAGCGTAAATAGAAATCCGTGTCGGGCTCATTGACAAAATGATCTAAATCGCCCACCGGCTTTGATGGCTGGCGCCTGTCCTGTGTGCGGAACGAAGCAGCCGCCATCTTATCTTTCAGGCTGAAAGCTTCCTGAAACTGTTGTTCAAGGAAATGCCATTGATCGCTTCCGTACTTCAGGTTGAATGAATAGCTCAGGAAATTATCTTTCCCTGTGTTTTCATCCAAACGGCGAACCAGATAGGAAACGGCATTCAGGAAATGTTCATTCTTCACCACGGGCGTGTACAAAATAATCTGTTTTTGCATGCTCCGCATGACGCGCGGAAGATGGTTGGCCATCCCCTCCAGCATTTCGAAAGTAACGAACTCCGATACATTGTTTTTCCTGCTCAACAAATCGGCATACCCCAAAGAAAAGAAATTATGGGAAGCCACGCCTATATGCAATGCCCGGGCATTGTCAGGTTCCAGCGCCCGATCCAGTATGTGCAAATAATTGGCATCCACTTCCACTTTCGATTTCAAAACCGGATTCTCCCACCCTCTCAAAGAAGAGATCACTGTTTCCATCTGCAGGTTTGCTCCTTTTACCAAACGCATTTTAAGCGGGGCACCTCCTTCGGCAACCCTTTTGCGGGCAAACTCCAGCAGTTCGGTCTGAAAATTCCACGCATCAGGCAAGTAAGCCTGAACCACAATACCCGCCGTATAATTTTTAAATTCCGGATAAGACAACACCGTCTTGAATACATCCAGCGTCAATTCCGTATCCTTGTATTCCTCCATATCCAGGTTCACAAACTTCGGGGACAGGTTACCATCCGCATCCCGATAGGGATAATCAACAGACTGACGGTAAATTGTAGCCAGACGTTCGCAAAGATCCGTTTTGTTCTTTTCGTAATTCAACGGATTGATTTGCGCGTAAATACCCGAAATCTTAATGGAGATATAATTTATTCCGGGATCTTTCAATGCTTCCAGATAACCTTTGTAGCGGTGGTCAGCTTCGCCATCACCCAACACCACTTCTCCCAGGAGGTTTACATTCTGACCTATTTTCTGCTGGTGACGCTCATCCAGATGGTGATTCAACACATTGGGTTGCGCGTCGATAATCACTTTCGAGGTATCCGACCGGAGTCTTTTCTTGAAAATCGGCACCGAAATAAAATCAAACCAGTAACCAAAGGCCGTAAACAACCGAATCAGAAAAGCATCCGACGAACTAAAAAACGCAGGCACGCCATATTGCTCGATCAACAACTTCATGCGGCGGGCCAGTTTCCTGTCGTCCCTGATCTGGGATGACTCATCCAATAACTTGGAAAGCAATATCTTATCGTTTGGATTCTGTATCAGGACAGCATACTTCTTCTGTTCCCGCACTTCGTCGGCAGTAAGCGCTTTCTCCGAATTCGAAAGAAACTCTTTTGCCCAATTGATAACTTCGGCTGATGTAATCTTTTCCATACGTATAGTTTTAAATGTAAATAATCTCAACGCTCCAGAATGGCACTAATAAAACATTCATATTCAATCACATGATTCACAACGAACACAGGTAAGGCATCCAAATGAATCCATGCGAAAGATAGAAATTTTTTGATGAAAAAATCAAGATTACCATAATTTCAGTGTAACTATACAGAAAAAATTCAGGACACGGGTAATGAAGCATGTAAAAAAAACAACTGCCACTCTGCAAACAGAATGGCAGTTGATGAAGTAAACTACACTAATCTTTTTATATTGCAGTCATCTTGGCTTTTACAAGATTTATCAGGTATAGATGAAAAAACTCTGCGGATACACAAATCGCAAAGCTTCTCCATAAAATATCATCTACGTTCTTTGTGTTTCTCTTTTTTTATTTGTTTTGAAAGATATACCATCAGAACATCATGGGAAGGAACTGTGCCTTTTAATGCTTTCTGGGTTGTTCCCATCGCTTTGTTGGTCCATAAATCCACAATAGCATACCGTTGTGTATTGGCATTTAGTTCCCGGTTGGATAACGTGTCTTTTACTACATTTGCTTTCCAGTCAAAATCGATAGCTTTGGGTTCAGCCGCCCGGTTCAGGAAACAGATAGCCCAGTCTCCACCTTCCAACGGTTTCATCCATGTTTCCACGCTGTCTTTAACTTCATAGCGCAATGCCTGTATCCCCAATGAATCCTGGTCGACGGCAATGACACCCCGGTTGGTTAAGATCTCACGGGTCTCTTCGCTCATGTGGCGCAGGTCATTTCCTGCGATAAGGGGAGCGGCAAGCATAGCCCACATGGAAAAATGGGCACGGTCTTCATTAACCGGCATACCATTGCCCACTTCGAGCATGTCCGGGTCATTCCAATGCCCCGGTCCTGCATATTGGCGCAAGTTGACTTCTTTGTCGATGATTTGAGTCACTCCAAGTGGAGTCCATCCATTGGGATTGGGCTTAATATACCATCCACAACCAATATCTCCGGTAGTACGCCATAGTTCGGCAATGGGAGCTCCCCATAGCCAGGGCTGGTTGGTTCCCCATTCACACATGCTGAATACAATCGGACGGTGTGTGGCAGCCAATGCTTTGCTCATCGTGGTGTAGGCTTCCCTGGCATTGATTCCTTCCGTGTTGCACCAGTCGTATTTTAAATAATCTACTCCCCATGAAGCATACGTAAGTGCATCCTGGTATTCATGCCCCCGGGTTCCAGGATATCCGGCACAGGTTTTTGTACCGGCACAGTTGTAAATACCAAACTTTAATCCTTTGGAGTGAATATAATCGCCGAGGGCTTTCATCCCATCGGGAAACTTTTTTGGATCTGCCTGTAAATTCTGGAGTGAATCACGTGTTGGAGAGAGCCAGCAATCATCAAGTACCAGATACTTGTATCCTGCATCGCGCATACCGGAAGAGACCATGGCATCGGCCATTTCCTTGATCATCTTTTCGTTGATGTTACAAGCAAATGTATTCCAACTGTTCCAACCCATGGGCGGCGTCAGGGCGAGCCCGGGATATTTCTGTGCCAAAGCTGCTGAGGTAACTGCTGCAAAAAATAAAAATGTAAATGTGAGTTTTTTCATAATTGATAACATTGCTGTCCCATTAAAATCCAAAAGAGGTCTTTGAAATATTTGAAATTTAGTTAGTTATATCTGTTTTTCGAGCGCGACGATTTCAATTTCTAATTTTGCAGTCTAATAAATAGGCTGCAATGAATAAAGAGAAATATGTGTTTGCCCAACTGATATCATTTCTGAACGAACATAAGTTTCGTCGTATCGTTGATAAGTACCAAGGTAATCGATATGTAAAGCATTTCACGTGCTGGAATCAATTACTTGCTCTGATGTTCGGACAACTTTCCAACCGAGAAAGTCTGAGAGATTTGATTGTCGCACTTGATGCTCATCACTCCAAATCTTATCATTTGGGTTTTGGCAAAAATGTTTCAAAATCATCTCTGGCAAGAGCCAATCAAGACAGAGATTATCACATTTTTGAAGAGTATGCTTACTACCTGATAACACAAGCCAGAGAGAAACGAGTTTCTGATATCTTCCAACTTGGTGGTAATGTCTACGCTTTCGATTCAACAACGATTGACTTATGTCTTTCAGCCTTCTGGTGGGTGAAGTTCCGTAAGAAGAAAGGTGGGATCAAAGTACATACATTATACGATGTAGAAACACAGATACCAGCATTTTTCCATATCACTGAAGCGTCAGTACATGACTCAAAGGCAATGAAAGAAATTCCGTATGAATCAGGATCATATTATATATTTGACAGAGAATACAACAGCTTCAAAATGCTGTATAAGATTCATCAGATAGAAGCTTTCTTTGTTGTTAGAGCCAAGAAGAACCTGCAATACAAATCCATCAAATGGAGACGCAGATTACCGAAAAATGTGCTTTCAGATGTGATGATTGAATTGACGGGATTTTATCCAAGTCAATACTATCCGGGAACTCTTCGTTTGGTCAGATACTGGAATGAAGAACAAGAACGTGAGTTTGTCTTCTTAACCAATGCGATGCATATTTCGGCACTTCAAGTTGCCGAACTTTACAAGAACCGCTGGCAAATCGAGCTGTTCTTCAAATGGTTGAAACAACATCTGAAAATAAAGACATTCTGGGGTACAACTGAAAACGCTGTTCGGATTCAAATCTACGTAGCTATATGCACATATTGTCTGGTGGCAATAATCCAAAAGGACATGCAGCTTGACAGAAGTACATATGAGATTTTGCAGATCCTGAGTATATCTTTAACTGATAAAACTCATCTTCGGGACCTCTTCGAGAGAACTAAATTTCAAAATGACAAAGATCGTTTTAGGCTTAATGAGCCAAGTTTATTTGATTTTTAAAATGATTATCCGCAAAGCGACCTGTTGAAAAAGAGGCTAAAATTACGGTTGAGTTTGTAATAAAAAGTTCTCAATATATTTGTATAATTCATTGAAATTCATTATATTTACAGCGTATTCGATAGTAAAAATACACACTATGAATCTCTTGAATTTCATTCTAAATTTTCCCGATGAGGAATCCTGTATTGTGCATTTTAAGGCGCAAGGGGATCAAATCGGTGTTTTTTGTCCAAAATGCGGCAGCACAAAACATATTTGGCTTAAAAACAAGGTACGTTACGAGTGTGCGCATTGTCATCATCGCCAGTCCATACGAAGGGATACAGTATTAGAATTTTCTAAACTCCCTTTTCGTTGCTGGTATGTTGCCATGCACCTTTTGACCAGTACAAAAAAATCTTTTTCAGCTTCCGAGTTGCAACAGCAACTGGGACATAAACGCTATCAACCCATTTGGGAAATGCACAAGAAATTGAGCGACATAATGGGTAAACGCGACAATGAATATCAGCTTTCGGGACAAATAGAACTTGACAATGCTTTTATTACCAATCTGATAAGTGATGACTGTAAGCACCAGGACTTAAAACATGGTGCAGGCAGTCAGAATAAGTCTAAAGTCATTGTAATGACAGAAAGCATTGTGGTTGAAAATCCCAAACCGGGTAAAAAGCCAAAAAAGATAAACCACATTAAAATGCAGGTAGTGCCTGATTTAAGAGCTGATACTGCCGTTGAAATTGTCAAAGAACAAATTGATTCAAAGGCGGAATTAACCACCGATGATTCAAAAACATTTTTTAAGCTACACAAGCTGTGGAGTCTCACAAGGCTCAGGTTATAGAACCAGAAGACCTTCAGAAGATACTTCCATGGGTTCATATCAGTATTGCAAACGTGAAACGTTTACTACTTGATATGCACCACCAGCTAAAAAAGAGTATTTACAATATTATCTCAATGAGTACTGCTATAAGTTCAACCGAAGATATTTCGGGGAAAAGATGTTCGATAGATTAGTGTTTGCCGCTGCAAATTACAATACCGATTTCAAATCCAGAATTTATAACAGGTCGCTTTTCGGATAATAATAATTTTTAATTTCGCCCAAATTTTAATGGGACACTAGTGTATTAAACTGTATTCTAAATCCAAGTACTTTCCATGCAGGGAGTACTGCCGGTTTGTCGATCACCAAGGCATCGTCTTGCTGATGCCATCCCAAATGTTCCTTGCTGCCTAGCATTGTAATGGAAGCAATGGCCTTCTTTTCGTATGGATTGTTTTTACGCAATGACACAATACGGATAGCCCCCGTTGGCTGGCCAAGACAAAAGGCATAGAGAGTCTTCCCCTTTGTGGTAAAGCGTATGTCCTGTGCGCTGTATTGCAGCTTGCTTTCGTTAAACATCGCACTTTTCACTTCTTTGGCGTTGGCCGGGTTTTCCCCATATATTTTCCAGGGACGTGATCCATAGATGCCTTCTCCGTTGGCCGCCGTCCATTGGGCAATGCCATGCAAAATGTGCAGCATATCCGGTTCCAGGTTCCCTTCGGGTGTCTGGACAACATTTATCAACAGGTTCCCGTTTTTACTGACGATATCCACCAGCATCTGGATAATCTCTGTTGCGCTTTTATATTGTTGGCCGGTCCGGTAAAACCAATCCCCTATGGAGGTGTCCGTTTGCCACGGATATTGGCTGATGGTGTCCATCACCCCGCGTTCCATGTCCTGGACAAAGCGCCCCTGCGAGGGTTCCTTGCAGGTATACACGGCTTCCAGTTGCCCATCGTGTTGTGCCATATTGTCATTATAAAAATGGGCAATGAGGCTTCGCCCGATATTGCCAAAAGGAAGGGCGCTGTCAGAGTACAAAAAATCGGGATGGTATTTATCGATTAACTCCCGTATGCTATAGTACCATTCATGCTGCCATTCCGGATTATTCGTCAGCCACCCGTTGTCTCCCGGGGCTGCCTTGCGATGGTATAAATCAAAATATTTCGGGTTATTGGCATCATAGGGCACGCCTTTCATCGGGCCTGTGGTATCCGCGCTGTGGGCTTTCTGGAACCAGGTGTAACTTGCCCCCAGGTGTTCCGATACACCGAAATGGAGGCCTTCTTTCCTGGCTTCTTTTTCCCAGATGCCTACTACGTCTTTGTGTGGCCCGTAGTTGACTGCGTTCCACTTGTGGAGTTTTGAGTTCCACAGAAAGAAATCGTCATGGTGGACTCCCATGCTGACAAAGTATTTGGCGCCTACTTTCTTGTAAAGGGCCATCAGTTTGGCCGGATCCCATTTCTGTGCTTTCCACAGGGGGATGATATCTTTGTAGCCAAACTTCGAGGGATGGCCATACCGTTTTAAATGGTCAATATATTCTGTACTTCCTTCCTGATACATTTTTCGTGCATACCAATCGCCTTGTTCTGGAACGGCCTGTGGTCCCCAATGCGCCCAAATGCCAAATTTGGCATCACGAAACCATTTTGGGTATTTGTACTGCATGAGCGACTGGTCGGTGGGTTTGAACTTTCCTTTTGGATAAGGAATGGTGTCAAAATGTGCCGGATAATGATCCAATTGAGCAAAAGCACCAAAGGAACAAAGCATCAGCAACAAAGTGACGATACTTAATCGAAATAATTGATTGCGTCTCATTTTTTAGTTGTTTTTAATAATGGATATTTAGAACTCATCGTATTTTTATTTGCTTATCTATTATCGGTGTGATTTAGAGTCACACCGATAATAAGTTGTATTCTATTGATTATGGAAAAATAAAATTATTACCTAATTTGATATATGCCTGTAATCAAGAATATTTCGTTCCTGTTTATGGGTCAAATCTTCGTGTCGTTCAAATTGACGCCGAGTACTTTTATAGCTATTTCATTCAACGATTCGAAACTGCCTTTAAAGTGCATGGTGGTATGGTTATGAACAATAGTTTCTCCAGCTTTCAAACGCGCTGCAGGCGAAGAGGTTTCAATTTCATAAAACGGTCCCATAATACTTCCGTCTTCAAGCGGGCCATCATTGTACGAATTGATCACGTCCCCTTTGAAGGGTTCATCCTGATGTTCCCACATGGAATTGACATACACATTGTCTTTTTTCTCAAAGTTAAAATGCACGATGGTCAACGTTTCATTTTCAGCATCATAAGCTCCTGCATAGGGTATGGTCATTTCAGGAGGAATGCCGATCTTTCCCCGTTTGTTTCCGTCGCCTTTGAAAAGAATGGCGTGATCGGTCACCTTCAACCGGTCAGCATCAATCTTTCCAAAATAGCGGTCGTTTATGGTTGCCTGATCCGATTTCTTATACGGAATGATGACGGTATTCTTTTCCGACGGAATAAATTGACCCAAGATCCAGATGGATAACATACCGGTTGATTCACTCCATTCAAACTCACCGGTGTTGGTGAGTTGGTTTTGAGAAGTAAATACGATAGAATCCACTCCTACGGGAATTGCCATTCCTAATTCATTGGAAACTGTTGCTTCATCGAGCAATGCAACGCTCCGGTCAAGACGACAAGATAAAGTTTTCCCTGTCCAGTTTTTTAAAACAGCCGATTTAGTAAACGTTGCTTTTTTTGCATCGGTATAAGTCAGGTTCCATTTGTCGGTATCAATCAACGATGGAGCTTGCCAGTCATCGAATCCAAAATTGCTTCCTTCTTCAAAGAAAATGGAGTATTGTCCGCCTTCCGGGCCGAGCCAGTAACGATCCTCACCACCGAAATTATTGCAATGAGGAAGACATTGCTCCGATGATATTAAATCGTAGTTAATCCATCCGAAGCTATATCCATCTTCTCCGTCGGAACTGCTTGTCAACACTCTGCCTTGAAGATCGGGTGTAAGCAGCAGCCGTTTATTGTCGCTTCGTAATTCTACCAATTGAAAATGATTCGATAGAAATTTTTTGTCGTTTCCGTAGGTTTTGTTTTCCATTAAATTCAACGTTATTTAATTTCCTCGTCAAACACCACAGCCACTTTACCACATTTACCTTCTGCCATCAGAGCAAAAGCGTCCGAAGCATTGTCGAGTGTGTATCGATTGGTCACCAAGTCTTCAGGATGAATTCCCCAACGGACAATGCGCTCCACTAACTCTTCCATACGCCAGATATTCGTTACCCATGAACCATAAATGGTTTTTTGATCGTGAATCAAATCGGGACTTGGATTCAGCTCCATGGTACCTCCTTCGCCGATAAGTACTATCTTTCCCCATTTTCGTGTTGCACGAACTGCTAATTGACGACCTATGGTATGCCCAGAACAATCCACCGATTTTTCAACTCCCATTCCTCCGGTTAACTCTAATATTTTTGCTGCGGCATTTGCATCCGAAAGGAAAGCATGATCGACCAATCCTTTTTCAATGGCAATATCCACGCGTTCCTGAACTGTATCTACCCCGATTACTTTGATTGCACCCATTGCTTTAACCAACATACAAGCGGCAAGTCCTACAGGGCCAAGACCAACTACCAATACAGCATCGTTACCACTGATCCCGATTTTCTCCAATCCTTCGTACACGGTGCCAAATCCACAGGCAACTTGTGCTCCATCGGTATAGGTCAACGAATCAGGAAGAGCAACCAAGTCTTTTTCTTCCGCTAAAAGATATTCGGCCATACCACCGTCACGTTGCCAACCGTAAGCACGACGATACTTGCTGGTGCAACTAATCATGTAACCACGACGGCAATCATTGCAAACACCACATCCTGAGATATGATAAACAATCACTCGGTCGCCTTCTTTGAAACGACGAAGTCCGGGACCGCATTGTACAATCTGTCCTGAAGGTTCGTGACCGCAAACTTTATTTTGATATCCTTCAGGCCCTTTGCCTAAGTGTTCTCTATAAATGGCGCGTATGTCGCTGCCACAAATGGTTGAAGACTTCATTTTGATTAAAACTTCTCCATGCCCTGGAACCGGAATCTCTACATCTTTCAGTACCACCGTACTATTTCCCGGCAAATATGCCGCTTGCATTTTCTTACTCATTGTGTCTATTCTTTTGATTGTTCTTATATAAGGTGAGTTTCAATTTGTTTTTATTTTGCCGTCCTCATCCCAAAGATCTTCCCATGTTGCTCCTTTCCATGTGAAAACCTGACCTTTGATAAATCGACAGTTTTTGTCAATGTTTTTAATGGCTGCCATTTCGGCATCCGTCAGCGGATCTTCGGTAACGCAACGCAAATTGCTCATGTACTTTTCTTGTTTGACGGAAAATGGAATGGGTATTTGTCCGTTTTGTACGCCCCATTTAATGCAAATCACTGCTGGATGAACACCATGTGCTTTTGCTATTTCAAGGATGACCGGATCTGCAATGGGTGTTGTGTCATCGGGTGTTTTATCACGTTCTGGACGATTGGGTGATCCTACAGGAGAAAAACCAATTGGCTGAATATCGTGTTGAAGCAAGTAACTGAACAGTGCCGGTTGTTGAAAATGCGGATGAAGTTCCATCTCATTGCATGCCGGTTTTATGTTGCAATCGCGCAACAGTAATTCCATTTTCGGAATGGTCATGTTGGATGTGCCGATGTTTTTCACCAAGCCCATTTCTACCAACTTTTCCATGTCGCGCCATGTTTTCATATAATCGGTATGGATATAAGGTCTGGCATTGGCATCGCGCGATTCGACGGAAACCCCTTTAGCATGTGAATTCGGGAATGGCCAATGCACCAAGTACAAATCTAAGTAGTCGAGTTGCAAATCAGCGAGCGATTTTTTACATGCCCCGATCACATCATGGTGCATATCGTTCCACACTTTGGAAGTAATCCACAACTCTTCCCGTTTCACTTTGCCTTCTGCAATGAGTTGAGCGATTACTTCGCCGATCTCTTTTTCATTTCCATAAACCGATGCACAGTCAATATGGCGATAGCCCAGACATATAGCATCACGAACCGCATTGGCAATGGTTTGATTGTCATAATTATCCGAACCAAACGTTCCGAGACCTACTACGGGCATCTCCGCTCCCGTGTTTAACTTCTTCTTTGGTACGCTGTTCGGATCAACAGCGTTTGAATTTAATTGATTTGTAAGCATGTTGTTTGTATTTAATTTTACGGCAATAGGGAACTTCATAGGTAATAGATAATAGGCAATAGAACAGAACTGCAAGGTTAATATCTTTGCATTTTAATAGTCAAAAAAAAATTACTACTCTTGTAACGCTTTGAGCGATTCGCGTACACCGCCCTGACGTGCATCAATCGTGGGACGAATGCCTACTTTTGGATGATTTGAGAGAGGGCTCATAGAAAATTATACATTTAGGATATTATGTTTGTGTAATTTGTAATTTTGCTAAATCTGAGAATGGTTTTTTTAATGAGACGCAATAACAGGCTCGTCCGTCTCGAACAATGGACCGGAGGGTTTGTACCCGATGTAAGCATAGTAGATTATATAGAGGTATGCTATTAACGGGACAATCATTGCCAATGCCATACTTCCCGTATTATCGGAGATAAGACCCATAACAGGTGTCCAAACCGCACCTCCGATAATACCCATAATAATGATCGAACCGCCAATCTTAGTATTCGGTCCCAATCCTTTTACGCCTAAAGCAAAAATGGTGGGAAACATCAGCGACATAAAGAAACTGGAGAGTACCAATGCACTAGCGCCTAAAAGACCAGGTTGCACAACAGCTAAAGTCATCAACAAAGTATTGAGTATGGCGTAAAGACCCATGAGTTTGTTGGGCGATACTTTACTCATCAAAGCGGCGGAGACAAACCTTCCAATGCCGAATGCCACCAAAGCGGCAAAAAGAAAAACGCCAGCTTCTTTATCCGTGCGTTGCAAATAATCTTTCACATATTGAATCATAAAACTCCAGGTACCGACTTGAGCGCCTATGTAAAAGAATTGTGCTACAACGCCTTTTATAAAATGAGGATATTGGTGTAATTTAGAAAAATGTCCGTGACTTTCTTTTTTACTCCCATTCAATTCATTATGCGTTGCCGTTTCAATCCCGGTCGGGAACTTGGTGCGAGCAATCAACACTACCCAAATCAAAATGATAGTTCCAATCACCATGTAAGGCGGAATTACACGTAAAATCTCATGATGCAAATATCCCTGATACGTTCCTGCAGCTTTCATGGCAGTAACTTGACTATCCGTATAATGTATGCCTGAAAAGATGAAAATATTACCGATAAGCACAGCTGTCATAGAGCCGAGAGGATTAAAAGCTTGAGAAAAATTCAATCGTTGTGCCGATGATGCAGGATCACCCAGTACCGCGATAAAGGAATTGGAACCCGTTTCGAGAAAAGCCAAACCGCTGGCGATTACAAATAATGCTCCCAAAAACAACCCATAGGTTCCTAATATTGCTGCCGGATAAAAAAGGAAAGCCCCTGTGGCAAAAAGTAAAAGTCCGATAATAAGGCCTGTCTTGTAGTTATATCGATCCATTACATACGCTGCAGGAAGAGCTAAAAGGAAATAACCCATGTAGAAAGCCGACTGCACCAAGCCTGCCTGTAATCGGTTTAACTGAAACGATTTCATAAACTGGGGAATAAGAATATCATTCAGGTTATTGGGAATAGCCCACAGGTAGAAAAGTGCGGTCACCAGAATAAATGGAACCAAATAGGCTTTGTCGATGATTTTGTGTCTTTGCATAATGTCGTTCTTAAAATAAAAGAGGCTTCTTGTAAAAATGATTTTTTTAATTTAAAACATAGATGATTGGGGTGCTATGATTATCTCCGCCTATTTCTTTATAACAACCTTAATAACTGAGGCAATGGAATCAGGAGCATTTGTAGGTACACTAATGACGAGTCCATTAACTGTGACTCTAGATTGTAATTTGATTCCATTTGCTAATAAGGAAGAAGAAACAACTTTATTTGTCAGATTCGGAACAATCAATTTTCCATCAGTAGGCCAATTGAATACAGTTAGATAAAGAATAGTGTTATTTTTCGATTCTTTTTTAGTGCAACGTCCCCACTGCAATTGCTCTTTAAAAGGGCTGGCCATGGTGCCATAAATAGCTTGTCCGTTGATTTTAAGCCATGCCCCCATCTCTTTGAGCCGTTGTACTTCGGGTTGAGGAATGACTCCGGTTGCATCCGGCCCAACATTGAGGAGATAATTGCCGCCTTTGCTGGCAATGTCAATCAGGTTACGTAGTAATACCTTCGTGGATTTCCAATTATGGTCATCTTGTTTGAACCCCCATGTATTATTAATCGTCATACACGTTTCCCAGTCATGACCGGGTAATCCATTAGGTGGAATTTGCTGTTCGGGAGTTTCATAATCGCCAGGAAACCCGCCGCCAAGTCGATTGTTAGTGATGATGTTGGGTTTAAGTTTCAACAACGCATTAATTTTAGCAGCACGTTCTTGATTCATGTCGCATGGAGTGTCCCACCACAATACTGCCGGAAACTCGCCATAATGAGTTAACAATTCCTTCACTTGTGGCACCGCAATGCTATCAATATAATCGTCCATGTTCCTCTTTTGTGCAGGATCCCAAGCCCCTTTACACTCAGATCCTCCATTGTTCCAATCCTGAGCTTGCGAATAATAAAACCCTAATTGAACACCATGTTTTCTACAAGCTGCTGCTAATGGTTTCAAAATATCTTTACCGTAAGGAGAAGCCTGTACAATGTTCCATTTGCTTACCTTAGTTTTAAACATAGCGAATCCATCATGATGTTTAGCTGTGATAACAATGTATTTCATACCCGCTTCTTTCGCCAGACGCACCCATTCGTCAGGATTATATTTCACCGGATTAAACTCTTTTGCATAGGCTTGATACTTAGCCATCGGAATTTTTGCGTTACACATTATCCATTCACCAAGACCAGGAATTTGTTTGCCATCATACATTCCTGCAGGAACAGAATACACACCCCAATGAATGAACATGCCAAATCGAGCTTCACGCCACCATGCCATTCGTGCATCCTTATTTTTCTGAAAGGCATCGGTATTCGTTTTGCCGACGGATTTGTTTACTTGTTGTGCTGCATTGACTGCAACCAACCCTATGGCGCTCAGTAATATTACGGTGAATAAAATCTGACCATAATAGGTCATCCTTGAATGAATTGAATTTGTTTGTTTCATAATTTGTTAAATAAAAGATTTATGTTTTATGCTTATTTATAATAGATACTATTTTTTGGATAGTAAAACCATAATAATACCATTAAAACTTATATTCGACAGGCTTTACAATAATCCGTCTCAACTTAAATAACTCCTTGCCTTCATTAACCGGTGATATTTTTATAGTCTGTAAACCAGCCTTCCGAACTGTAATCATTGCCACCGACTGTTGAATAAACATCAGGGGGCGAGAAACATCATAATTTCCTGTACTTAAAGTTTCAAAATAGAATTTTTGACCTCCTACCTGCAATAACCCTTCTTGTTTACTGTTTTCAATGGGACAGCTATATTCTAAAATAATTTTATAATCACCAGGTTCGGCAAATTCAACATTGTAGATAAGACTATCAGAAGGTGATTGCATCATTGTAGCACATGTGGTGTGTTTCCATACACCAAAATAGAAGCTATAGGTGATTGGTTCAATCTTTGTATTTCCAGTTGGTTTGGCTTTAATCACATCCAAATTACATTCATTAAACTGTGGGGAGATAACAGACGGAGCATCAATATATGAATCACTAATTTTGCCAGTATATTCAACCACAATCACTGAGTTGGCATCATCCGGTAGTACTAAAGGAAGCTTAACTTTCAACATTTGCTGATTTTGTTTCCAATTCAGGCTTTTCATATTGCTCAAGAACCAAACTTTCTTAACTTTTACATTGACTCCTGGTACAATCAAATCTCCATTTTTTGGTCTTAACATCACATGCAAAAAAAGTTTATCTGGTTTTAATGTTGTAACACCCCATGGTTGAGGAGCAATTGGCCCGTAAGTCGTACCATAAATTGCTTTCCCATTTATTTTTAGCCATTTACCTACAGACAATAAACATTTTATTGATTCTTCAGGTATTGTTCCGTCAGCCTTTGGCCCAACATTGAGCATCAGGTTACCACCTTTAGAAACTATATTTGTCAATAACCTAATGATTTCACTAGGGGTTTTGAAGTTAAAATCAAATTTCAAATAACCCCATGAATCGTTGTGCGTGAAAATAGCTTCCCAAGGTTCTTTTATCACAGTAGCAGGCACCTCGCTATCTCCAAAGTCAAGAAAATCGCCCAGCCCATGTCCAACACGGCTACTAAATAAACAGTTAGGTTGTAATCTTCTTGCTGTATCAATCAACGCTTGGGTTTCCTCTTTGGAAAGCCCCCCGGGCATATCGAACCAAATTAAACCAAGAGGGCCATAATTGGATAAAAGTTCTTTGATCTGTGGTATTGATTTACTTTGGTAATAGGATTTATAATCTTTGTTTTTCTCAACAAAGTCCCAATCATTTCCACCACCATTGGGTTCGTGCCAATCAAGGAACTGTGAATAATAAAATCCTAATTTTATGTTGTTTTTCTGGCAAGCTACCGACAGCTCTTTTAACGGATCGCGATGAAAAGGAGTATGCATAATATTAAAATCAGATACTTTTGAATCAAACATGGCAAACCCATCATGATGTTTAGCTGTGATAACAATGTATTTCATACCCGCTTCTTTCGCTATTTTTACCCATTCAGCAGCATTGAATTTAACAGGATTAAACTGCTGTGCCAGTTTGCTATATTCTACTACAGGTATTTTTGCTCGATTCATTATCCATTCGCTTGAACCATAATAGCGTTTCCCATTCCATTCTCCACCAAGAATGGAATATAATCCCCAGTGTATAAAAAGTCCAAATTTAGCATTTTGAAACCATTGTGTTTTGGGAGTTTCTTGTTGTTTTGAAGTGGTCTTATCAATTATTCCTTTAGCTTTATATTGGGCATTTATATATGTTCCAATAGGAAAAAGAATAGCTAGAATTAAAAATAGTTGTTTGAGATTTTTCATAACAATGTTGGTATTTATATTGAAGTCATCTTGACTTTTTCTGTTTAGTAATTTTCTTAAGTAGTATCACGATAAAAGCGATAAGGTTAAAGCTTTGCCAGCTGGAGCAAGTAACATCAAATCTGTTCAATAGAGATCTGAAACTATCCATCCATGCATTGGTTCTTTCTATTCAATAGCGTTGCCGATAGAGCAATTCATCGAAAAATATATCATCCGTATGTGCTGCGATATGCCATTTAATAGCGATGTTGGGTATTATTTCATGGGAAGAACAGAATTATCTGAACTCCGCAGAGTCAAAACCTGCATCGGCATTAAGAAAAAGGCCATCAACTCTTATATCGGAGTTATTCAGTGAATCAATAATGTCGGTAAAACGTTCTTTAATTTGATGTATATCATTGTGTTTCCCTTCTATCGGGTCTGATATGGCCAATGGGATACCTTGTCTGTCTGTAAGATAAAGAGCATTGGTAGTCTTCCTTTTCTTCCGACCCTGATAAGCAACCTGTTCTCCTCCACGTAAAGCGGGGGGTATGGCTGCCATCCAAATCAACACTGGACATATCCAATGAGGATCTGTATTTATTCAATAAACCAAACCAGATTTGTTGTAACACTCCTGATTTACACCATGTGCGAAAATAACCGAAAACAGTCTTATAATGCAATATGACATTAGAAAATAAACTTTTAATTGGCAACATATGCCATTGACAACCTGTTTTTAATTTGTACAATATGCGGTTATCAATCTCGGCGATATCACACTTTGTCCTGAACCCTCTCTTGGGTACAGGGATGAATGGCACTATTTCTTTATTTATTGTATCTTTGTCGAGTACTAAGTACATGGGGAAGAGAGGTGTTTTATGGTTTTGCTTTTCATAAAACGGCTCTTCCCTTTTTTTAGTATTTAAAGCTTGTAAAAGTCAAGACGAATTCATTATGTATTGAGTATGTTTATTTAAAAAAACTTTGTTTTACCAACTCAATCATTTCATCTTCTGTGGCAACTCTGGGATTTCCTTTATAATCAGGTAACACCATGCACTGCCTAGCCAATAGGTTTATCTCATTCTCGGGCATTCCTTTGTCTTTAAGGCTTATCCATAAGCCGATCTTTTTTAAGAACTTGTCCATTTCCTCCACAGACTTTTCAGCAGCTTGTTCGTCAGTTATCTTTTTCAATTCAGGGTTTAATATTCTGGCAAGTTTTGAGAACTGGGGAACAGCCCATTTCCATGTAAACTTAATAAAAGCAGGATATACAATAGCAAGCGATTCGCCGTGGGCAACATTCGGGTACATTCCTCCAATAGCCATACCCATTCCATGAGGGAGAGTTACTCCGGCATTAGCAATGCACAAACCTCCCAAGGTATCGGCCCAGGCCATATTCTCCCTGCAATTAATATCATCTAGGTTCACAAGTAGGGCAGAAAGATTTTCAACTACTAATGAAATAGCTTCCCAAGCCAGTAAATTGACATAAGCACCAGTGCCGGGATTGATGGTACTTTCAAAAGCATGGCAAAGCACATCAAACCCGGTTGTGGCAGTTACAAATTTAGGGACCGAGATCATCAATTCAGGATCGATAATAGTTACCTGGGGGTACAAAATATTGTTATACAAGGCTGATTTATCACGAACCTCCGGATTTGTGACAACAGCCACTTGTGTTACCTGTGAGCCGGTTCCCGATGTAGTAGAAATAGCAATTACTGGCAATAATTTCTTTGCGTCGGGTTGAGGTGTTTTATAAAATAAATAGTCCCAACTTGTGCCTGGATGAGTGGCTTCCACCGAGATAGCTTTGGCAGAATCCATGCTTGAACCGCCCCCGAGGCCAATAATCACTTCCGCCCCAAATTCACGTGCCATTTTTGCCCCTTTACTAATTGTTTCGACAGTTGGATTTGGAATAACTCCATCGAAATGAGCTACCAAAATTTCAGAAGCTTCCAATATCTGAATCACTTTTTTATATTGCTGAGCTAAGGCTGGAACAGCTGCCGGTGTAGTTACCAGTAAAACTTTTGTACCATATTGGGCGACGATTTGTCCTAATTCCTGAACTCTGCCAATGCCAAATTTAATTTCTGTAGTTTGATGAAAATTAAAGTTTTTCATAGGTGTTGTATTTTTTTGTTTTTAAAATTTCAATAAAGATTTAGGCAATTTCGGGGTTGCTCCTTTTTGCGTGCAAACGAAAGCTGCAATCTGCGTGGCTGTTTTATGTATTCTTTTCAATTCCTCGTTTCGAAGTAGTCCTGCAACTAAAATCGCGGTAAACGAATCGCCTGCACCGACAGTATCGGCAATTTTAACTTTTGGTACTTCCATAAATGATTTCTCTTTGCTGGTCATCAAAATACTTCCTTTGTCACCTTTAGTTACGGCAACCAGTTTCAGACTGAACTTTTGCATCAACTGCGACATCAGTTCATCATCTGTACCCTGAAGCCCCAGAAGACCTGCTACAACAAGAAGTTCATCGTCATTCAGCTTGAGAATATTCGCAAATTCAAGGGATCGGATGATGGTAACGCGATTGTAAAACGACTGGCGCAAATTGATGTCTAAAACCTTTAGGCAGTCGGGCCGTGTTGTCTCTAAAAATTTTAGAATTGTTTGTCGGGAAACTGAATTTCGTTGGGCCAGACTGCCAAAACATACCGCATCTACACTTTTAGCCAGTGCTTCGAGTGAATTATTCCAGATCATATTATCCCATGCTACGTTTTCTTGAATAATATAAGAAGGGATTCCATTAACGTCCAACGAGATAGTTACTGTTCCTGTAGAAAAACCTTGAGTAAGTTGCACAAAGCTTTTATCCAGTTCCAATTCATCAAAACGCGTCAATATTTCATCTCCTGAAGCATCGGGTCCAAGAGAACTGATTACAAATGGCTGGCATTCTGCCTGATAGACGTGATAAGCAAAATTGCATGGTGCACCCCCAAGCTGTTTCCCCTGTGGAAGAATATCCCAAAGTAATTCACCTATTCCAGCAACTTTAAATTGTTTTGTCATTTTTAGAATTGGTTTTTATAAATCAACCATCACTTTCATCACTTTATCACCACTTTCACCAATGTAATTGTATGCATCAAGATATTGATCAAACGGAAAGTGTTTCGAAATCAACGGCTCAAGAATAATCATGCCGTTCGAAATTAACGAAGTGGCTTCCTGATAATCCTCGTGGCGGTACATCATTGAGCCGAACAGGTTTAGTTCATGTTCGCCCACGAAATACATATTCACCGTTGGATTTTTAGCATAAACTCCAAGAATGATCACTTCTCCACCCTTTTCTACATTGGCAATTAATACATCGAGTGAAGCCTGAACTCCGGCAGATTCGAAACCAACCTGATAGCCCTCACTTTCAAAGGCATCCTTGATACCTTCAGCGAAAGGAGTTTTCAGAATATTCAAGGTGTTTTCAATGCCACATTCGTGGGCTTTGCTCAACTTGAAATCGCTTATATCAGTAATTAAAACCTTTTTTGCCCCGCGCGCTTTAGCAAACTGAGCAACCAGATTGCCAATGGTTCCGGCACCGGAAACCACCACATTTTTTCCGGCTAAGCCTCTTGATATGCTGGTAGAATGTGCCCCAACAGCAGCAGGTTCTATCATAGCGCCATGCTCAAAACTCATTGAATCCGGAAACACGATCAGACGATCTTCCGGAACAATGAAATATTCCTGTGCCACACCCGGTGCCTGAAATCCCTGCACTTTTAATTCCTCACAGGCATTGTATTGTCCGCGCAAGCATGGCCCACATTTTCCGCAAACTAACTGAGGACGCGCAGTTGCACGTTGTCCAACTTTGGCTGTTTTCACTGCTTCGCCAACCGCTTCGATTGTCGCTGAATACTCATGACCCTGAACTACAGGATAAGAAGTTGCAGGATGTTCACCATGAAATACATGGATGTCTGATCCGCAAATGCCGATTCGCTTAATTTTTAGCAATATTTCATTGGGTGCCAATTTACAGGGAGCTTCAACATCGCGAAATTCGATGCTGCCCGGCTTAATCATTATTGCTTGTTTCATCCGGATATTTACATTTTTAATTTATTATTTATTTAAATAAATTTGCTATTCAAAAATTATATATAGAATAACCATCACCAGCAGCAAATAACCTGCAAGCAAACGATTATCAAAAATGCCCGTAAGCTTACCTTTTGTAATCACTGCAAGCGGGCTTTCCCATGTACATTCTGCAATTGCTTTAGGATCGGGTTTTGGAGTCATATAACTGACAGTATAATATATGACACAGTTTACACAGAATAACCACCATGCTTGCATCATAAATGGTATTCCAAGGCCATCAGTTAAATACATATGACCGCTAATTGGTACGAAATCGAGACAGAACGAGATTACACCAAGCAAAAAACCAACCCAAAGCGTAACAATAGCAGCTTCTTTTGTTCCTCGTTTGCTAAATACTCCAAGCAGAAATACAGTTGTAATAGGTGGAGCCATAGCCGCTGCTATCTTGTTGATGGCTTCGAAAATACTGGTAAATTTCCCTCCCTGAGTAGACCAAAACATCGCTAAAATCATAATCACGACTGCAGCAATACGTCCATATAATACCTGTTGTTTATCGGTTGTTGATGGTTTCAGTCTTTTGACAATGTCCACAGACACGAGTGTAGCTGAACTATTCAAAGCAGCGGCAAGCACACTCATTAAAGCAGCCAGTAATGCAGCTGCAACGATACCTTTTAAACCTATTGGCAACAATTCTTTTATAAGTATAGGAAAAGTCTGGTTTGCATCTGTTCCAATGTTGTCTTTAAACAAAACATACCCAATAACACCTGGAAGAACCAGAATAAACACAGGAAGAATTTTTAATGCACCTGCAAACAAAGAACCTTTTTGAGCATCATCCAACGAACGGGCACCTAATACGCGCTGTACATGGGTCTGGTCGGTACACCAATACCAAATTCCCATAACAGGATAACCTAAAAGTACTGCATACCAGGTTAATCCTGTGCTTGCTGCAGTCGCACTAATTGCTTTTAAGGAACTTGAAGTATGCAACATACTTAGTTGTCCTTCTTTCGCTGCTGCTTTAAATGCCACGAATGTAGTAATACCATGCTCCGACAAGGCAAGAATACCAAAAACTGTAATCGATATGGCACCGATAATGAGAATTATTGTTTGTATCGACTCGGTTACCATTACTGCTTTTAGCCCACCAACAACAGTATAAATTGTTGTTATAACTGAAATTAAAATAATGGAATTTATCATACTAATGCCGAAAAAAGATTCGAACACCACAGCTCCGGCATAAAGGCTCATCCCCATATGTATAAATAATGCAGCAAGTATCCCCATAATTGCAACGAAAGTACGGGATGAGGGTCCATAGCGTTTTTCAAGGAATTCCGGCAGGGTTGAAATTCTAGTTTTAATATAAAATGGTGCAAAAATCAATCCTAACAAAATAAGTGTAAAAACTGCCATCCACTCAAAATTTCCCCAAACCAACCCATCGTTATAGCCCGAAGCTGCCAGACCTACCATATGAATGGTGGAAATGTTTGAAGCAAATAGCGCTGCCCCCACAACAACCCATTTTAAACCACGGCCTGCTAAAAAATAATTCTCGCTTGTCATTTTACTTTTCCGGACAGACCACAATCCGATAAAAAGAATTCCAATTATATATACAATAATTATGACAAGGTCAATTGTATCAATTTTTATATCATTCATAGTCAAGGACAAAGGATAAAAGCTCAATATTTATCTGTTTAGGTAGAAAGACGGATACTTATATAAAATAATATTCCTGATTGGATAAGAATAATTAAACTAATGGCAATTTATCATTTTTCATTGTATTTAAATTATGCAAAAGTAAGGACGACTTCAATACGAATCAACCAATGGTATCTTTTCCCTATTTGCAAATCCAGCAACAGCCTTGTTGAGATCAATTGCTTGTATATTCAACTTATCGAATCTGGATAAGTTATCTGGAATCCTTCGCACAATTGTATTAACCCAAATTAATTTTACATCTGGATTATTCTTCCCCAAAAGACTGTAAACAATTGGCAAAATCCGATCATACTGATTATCTAAGTAATTCTCACCGTTTAGTTCACTATTGAAACAAATTATGTTAAATTTAAAAGCATTTAAAAACGGCTTTTAATTGTTCAATCAAAACCGTGTCACTCAGACTTCGTGAAGTGGTAACCTTGCTGCAATAATCAATATCATTCAATTTCTCAGCAATTATCGGATAATAAGCTTCTACATGCGAATCGCCGATAAACAAAACTTTTGGTAAATCGTGTTTATTGGTTGATTTCACTTAAGTGTGGCTCAATTCAATATCTTCATTGATAGAAATGTTTTTTTTGATTCCTATTCTTGCCAATAGTATGATAACTGGATTTGCAAACAAAATACAAAACAATGATTAAAATTGCAGTCAAACACTTTTTTAAAGTTCCATTTTTTATAATAGTGTAAATCTATTTAATATCAAATTCAATGGTTTGCTCTGTACCCTGTCTTTCATTAATTTCAACTTTCCAAACATTAGGTGATATCTGAGTTATCTCCTTTACTTTTAAATTTCTAAAAGCACTTAAACTTAAGATTCTATGGCTATAGATTAAAATGCTTCCACATTTTGCACCGGATGAATTAAGAGATATTTTAATTACAGAGGAAGTTGCGACAATATTTTCAATTTCTGTATTACCACATGAAATATGGAGGTTAGATCCAATAACAACTGGAATACCTTCCTTTTCCTTGCTTATATCTGTAAATCTCAATAATTGAGAAGCTGATGGTCTCAAAATTTTTGAATTCCAATTTTTTCGGGCAATTCCATCGAATTTGTTATCCCAGAAGGAATAAACAGCATATTCTTTATTTGGATCCAACCCGATCTCATTGAAAGAAATGGAAATAGTTGAATCTTTTGTTGATGGATTCCATAGTAAATAGACTCCATTGTTAATTCCATTTTGAATATTGTTGAATCCAAATTTCGTAAAATTAATAGTAGTTCCAAATCCAATTGTTTTACTTTTTTCTTTGATTTGAGGCACAAGAATATCGAAATTTCTAAAATATGCACTTGCTCCCAGAGCATCAACCGGATCAGAAATAAAGGCTTGTCCACCACTTAGGCCCACTGCGGAAATCCATGTTTTAACTAAATCCATTCCTCCCTGAACTAGATCAGCACCTTTTATCGAATCGGCCAAATAAAACACATCAGGATCATTTGCAGACCAAACACCGTTAAATTGTTGTAAACGTAAAAGATAATCCATAGCCCGTCTCACTCCACCCCTATAAGCATCCGGACCAATACGGTTTGCATTTGCAAGTCCCGCTGTAGCTCTTTCAGGATTAACAGTACAACCCATAATATAAATGCTGTCACCAGCGGCTTGTCTGTATATCTTAAAAAGATTTCTGTAAGCTTGAAAACTGGTCATCTTTGGATTATAAAAAGGCGGAGTTATTAAATCACAAAAATCAAGTTTGAGATAACGAAATCCTTCATCAACCTTTTGCTTTATTATACCCGAAATAAAATCACGAGCTTTGGGACTTGTTGCATCTATGGTTAACTTCCCATCTGGGTGGAACATATTTGGCTCCTCAAGACTTAGGCTTCCATCATACTCATGCTTGAGAGAACTCAGGTTTGCTTTTGCCCATTGATTTGCCGGATTGATCTTTATAGGACTTAGCCATATTCCAGGTACAGAGCCCGATTCTTTTATAATCTTTACTAACGAAGTTAATCCACCATTAAACTTGGAATTCGGATTCCAATCGCCATCCATTACCTGATATCCGTCATCGATCTGAATTACTCTAAAAGGAAGTTGATCTCTGTTTTTGCGGAAACAATCAATAACGTCCTTGATACTCTCTTCTGTAATATTTGTCGTTTTATCATACCAACTGCACCAACCATTCATGGGTAATAAAGAGATTGACGATTGCAGTTTTTCAACTGCAGCATGAGCCCAATTATTTATTGCATTCTCTGGACGATCAAAAATAAATAGCACTTCCTGACTCAAACGTTCTTCATCCGGATCAAGCCTTATCCCGCTCATGTCGGATTCAATATCTAAAGACAATTGCCCATTTAAGGATGGCAACATTCGAATCGAAATATCAGCTAACCCATTACCTGAAGGACCAGCAACGAATCCATTTCCATCTTTATCAAATAATGAAATAGCTTCACCAAACTGTTTGACTGAATCTATATCACTAATATGCAAAATAGGGAAATAACCAGTTGCCAAAGGAGTTGCCACCCAATTATTCAGGTTATTTAATTTGTTTCTCTTTGCAGGCTTAAGAGCATTAATCAAATCGATTGAATACAGATTTATCGGTTTCAGACTATTATTTTTTAATTTTATCTGGACGGAAAAACCTTTCATTGCTTTGTAATTCCTAATGATTAAATCAAATTCTAAAGCATGAGTAGAGTCAACTCCTGAGTATATATCCATTGCAGATGTATCAGCCAATGAATTTCCAATTTGTATGTGTTTAATAAAGTCTTTTAATGATAAATCTTGAATTCCGTTTTTTCCTGCAAATTTAACCATAAAACAGCCGCTGGAGTGAATCATACTAGTTGAGAACTTAAGCACACCTGTTTTCTTATTGAAATCAGATTTATAAGGCAAGCTGTTTTTTGCTTTGAGACTTATAAATGAATTACTACAACACAAGATGCAATATATAACCAATATATGTATTTTATTCATAACTGTATTATTTATATTACTTTTAATTATATTTACTATATCATTCCAAATTAAAAGCAAGTGAGAATCGCAATGTTTGATCCAATGGATTACTTTGCGAAGTGGCAATCAGATAAGCAACATCTAAACGAAATACATTAAGCATAAAGCCGGCGCCCAAAGTAAAGTACTTCCGGTTGCCGTTAAATTGCGATTCGTAGAAATAGCCGCCACGCACAAAAAACTGTTTGTTGTAAGCATATTCTGCTCCTACAGAGGCTTGTATGCGTTGGATGAAGTTGGGGTCGCTGAATGATTTGAAAATACTGGATATAGGAGAGATTTGCGAGTATTCTTGTTGGGTCATGGTGTCCTGAGCTTGAACCAACAGTTTGTTTATGTCGGCGTTGATGGAGATGGTGTTGTAATCATCTAACGGATATTCATAAGAGACTCCAAGCCTTAAATTTGTTGGTAGAAAAAGGCTTGTGTTACCTTTGTCGTATGATATTTTTGATCCGATATTTGAAATGTCGGCGCCAAAGCCAAAGTGAGCGTCACCGTTTGCAGCTTGCATCGTTGTGTGGTAATATGTGGCTACATCGGCAGCAAATGCTGAACCGGGGTACATGTCCTGAATCTGTCCCCCGCTTAAATCGGAATAGATGAAACGTAACGCTACGGCGGCTGACCATTTTTCGGAGAGCTGGCGCGAATAGGCTGCATCAATGGAATATTCTGCAGGATTAATGCTATTCAGCGGATTGCCATTGGCATCCGTTAAATCGACTGATCCCAACGAAAAATAACGCAATGAAGCACTGATTGCTTGTTGATCGCCAATTTTGTAGTAACCGGCAAAATAAGATAAACTCATGTCACTTACTAATTTACGTAGCCAAGGTGTGTAAGATAATGATAATCCTGCACCGCTTTCCATAAAGGCATATTTTGCCGGATTCCAATATTGAGAGTTTACATCCGGCGAGGTGGCTGCTCCAAGATCACCCATACCACCTCCACGTGCATCCGGTGCAATGGATAGTGATGGAACGCCTGTAATCAAAGGATTTAAGGAATTATCGACTGTGCTTTGAGCCCATATAATGGACGTTGTAAAGAATATAAACAATAATGAACATTTAATTTTTTTCATTAGATAATTTTTTTTCTGTACAAATAAATAATTTATATTGTTATATATTTAGCTTGTTGAACTTCAAATTTAACGAATGAGCTACACAAGATATTTAATAAGCATAAATAATATAAAGGTGAGCATGTATGTATTATTGAGAATTGTTGAAAGCTAGTATGAGACAGTTCCAATTTCATCCTTGATGTTATTGGATATCTTCATGTTTACTTAAAATATGTTAATTTATAAATTGTTATTCCAACATCTTTGATACCTATATATATATATATTAAATCAATCACATATATTTATATAATATTATTATATTGTATAATTTACTTCAATAGAGTCTTTGCAATTGCAACTAAATAGGATGATTTATCCTGTCAGAAATTATTATTTTAAAATCATACTCTTTTTTTATTTTGTTTTTTATATTTTATTTATAGTTTAATTGTTATATTTAGTATATTAATTAATTATTTATTTTTATTTACATATTCTATTATCAATAAATATATTAATAATAGATTTCAAATGACTGTCTTTTTTCTGTAGATATTTTTAGCCAGATTAATTTTTTCACACTACCATCTATCGCGATTGTACAGCCCTGACGAAAATCTGGACCTTGTAACTGTTTTTTGCCATCTATTTTAAGTTTTGCCTCAATTTTATTATCATCCCAGTTTTTAATTACTAAACACAAATTGTCAATTGGGTGTTTAGCTGATGCATTAATAAAAAATGATATTTTTCGATTATTAGCTGAAAATATATATGCTCTTTGCTCCATATCATAACCAAAACTCATACACCCCTTTACTTCACTCACCATTGGGGCATATAACCACGATTTTGCTAACAAAGCCAAAGCACTATCTGATAATTTAGACATTCCTTCCATCAAAGAAGTCTCTCGATATTGAATATCTCCCTTCTTTACAAAAGTATTTTTCCAATACACATGGGAAAGAGATACTGAAACAGGTCTATCAGAAGCAATAGCATTTCTTCCACTTGAAATAATCTGAGAAATGGGCCAATGATTAAAAGTCGGAAAAATTGAATACCAATTTATTTCCCCATTATATATATTACCATCTTTAAATTTCTGTATTGTAAATGGATTATATCCACTGCAAAAATGAATTTTCTGAATAATATTCCCTTTATATTTTACATTTTTAGGGGGGTGTGAAACCCAATCATATGATGAAGTATGTCCAGAAGAATCAATTAAACACATAAAAGGTGATTTGCAAATGACATTTTCGGGATGAACGTTCTCCCCAAAAACAGGGATGGATTCCTGCCATTCAGGATTATCGGAGGAAGAAGTCCAAATCCGTAAACGCTTTGTCGATACCCCGTCTGGATAAATATAATATATCATTTCACTTACATCTCCCCAGCCTGTTTTAGAATCATAATTAGACCACTTCTGCCATGGCGTTATTAGTCTATATCTCCATTGAACCACAACTCTGGCATCTGTATTTTCAATGATTCTAACATGTGATGAAAAACATGGCTTATCGGACATAGGCTCATAATCAGCATCTGTATAAAATTCATTGAATTCATTCGTATACCAATGATTGTTATTATCAGAAATCATAGGGATATAACTCATCCCATGCCAAAATATATATCGAATAGGAGAATCATCAAAGCCGACAACAACATCAGCATATTTCCCAAACCGGAATAAATTATCCCAAGTATCAATATAATGTAGATTTGTATAGTCTGCCTTAAATTCGCCATGAGTATTAAATTTAGGAAGCTCTCTTTTCTCAAGATTTGGTGAACTTACAATTGCATTTCCAGGATTCATTGCTTGAAATGATTGAAAAATTTGATACTGCGATAATGCCTTATTGAAAATTGAAATTTCATCAATTAAACCATCAAAACCAAAATCAGATGGATAAGTGTCATGGAGAGCAGCTATAGGCATAAGCGGTTTATTAGACTTACCAATTAAAAGATCACTATGAGAGGCTTCCAGTCCCTGATTGCCAACATCTTTACGTGAAGCTACTTTTTGCCCATTAATATAAAGAGAAATTTCCCCTCTCTTTTTATTATACACTCCTGTTAAACAATACCATTTAAATATTTTTAATTTATTTTTAAATGGCATATCCCCTTTAAGATTAACTTCAGCCCATCCCTCTTTTGTTTTAATTTTAAATGCCGGATATCCATATCCATCAATACCCAAGAAAAAACCTGCATCATCGTCACACTGTTGTATAATTGGAACTTGGTTGAATGGATATGCCCCTATCGCGAACCATGTCTGAACAGTCAGACTTCTCCCATTAATTTTATTTAAAATATTTTTATCTAAATCAATTTGAGATTTATAACCATCAAATGCCAAAGCTGTTCCAGAAATTCCACTTCTCCAATACGCCTTCTCCCCTTTTATAAAAACCATTTTTTGACTTACAGATTCTTTTGTTGAATCACCTATCCCCTCATCAAAATGCCAACACAACAAAGGAGATAATATAGTATTATGAAGAACAGGGTTTCCAAGGCATTTATTATGTATTATTAGCTTATTTACATTATATGTTCTAATATATTTAACTTCATTTTTATTTAATTTAATATATTGAATTATTTTATTCCTAGAATCAATTCTTGTTGAATACTGATCAATTTCTCTCACAACATAGCCATTAGAGAAAATCGTGAAATATTCATCAACAAAATTATTACTTTTAACACCAATAAATGGATTGCCTGCTGAAAAAACCGGCAAATATCGCCAATGAATGATTATTTTTTTAGGAGTATTGATAATAATTTCTACATTTGAAAAGGTATTCGTACGATCGGGCATCAGAGCACTTCCATCTCCTTTACGGGGGACGATTTCTTCGAACGGCCATTTTCCATTTGATGTTTTCCAAACTGGCAAATAACTTGTTCCACGCCAAAAAACTAATTGCCCTTTTCTAAGATGAACCACCACATCTGCAAATTCGCTGGTTCGACTATATTTCTCCCATGTCTCGCCACAACCAAGTTTGGTATAATAAGCGTAAAATCTTTTATTGCTGCAATTTGCAAATGTGGTTCCTATAGCTGAAACAGCTATCAAACTAAGGATTATTTTCAGGAAATAATATTTAACATTCATATATTATTTAGTTAATTTGAAATTGGCAAATTCGATTTTAGAAAAATGTTTAGACGTTTCAGTTGTTCTAAGGTCTGATTACTAATGTAACCTTCCTGATAAATCCCAACATTGATTGTGAATGTACCCCCAACTTTCAGCACATTCAGCACGGCAGAAAATAACTCATCGTCAGTATATGAAGGGGGAGGCATTGGACCTGGTGTTTGATTTGACCACGATTTGTTACAGTCTATAGGCACCTGAACATGAAACTGACACTGTGTGCCAGGGATAAAACGACTGGTTGGGAGATAGAGCCATTCATTCGTACCAACACAAATTTCGCCATTTTCTAAATTCCAACATTCGCCTGAAAGGTAATCCTGATATGTGGTTACAGGAGTTGTATAACCACTATAGAATGAGCCATTATTAAAAGAAACTACGGCATTTGGATTTCCTGCACGAGCCGCATTGATCCATAAAGGCCAGTGATGGGATGCAATTGGGAACTGACTCCATTCGTATACTCCATCAAACCACCATCCATCAAGATTATTCCCGAATTTCTCTGAATAATCTTTGATAAAAGATGTATAACGATTTTCAAATTCTTCCTGATTGCCTCCAGGATTCCAGGCAAAAGGTATATGCAAATCAGTTGGAGCATTAACTTCTGCTGGTAGATAGGCAATAAATTTTTTCCCTAAATTATGAACACCAACAGCCAACTCTAATGCTAAATCACGATTAGAACAATGACCTGAGCCTGCAAGACTGTCCATAATATGATTTGGACTACAATACATGGATGAATTCTGTCCAATTGTAAACATTAAGTAGTCTGCACCACAAGAATCAAATTGAGCTAAGAATTTGTTTATTTCAAAGTTATTAACTGCTGTATTTAAATCACTAATCCAAGGGCCTTCTGCCGGAGCAGGACCAGGAGCAATCCAATGAATCATAATTCCCCATTTACCGACCATCCAATCGGTACTGGGATGCGTTACGACGTGAGTCGTTTCTATTGTATTATTTCTACATGAAAAACATGTAAAAATTAAAATGATCGCAATGATTTTGAAGGAATTTATTTGAAAAGTAGTTGTCATTATTTATATAAAGCATTTTTAATATATTTATTTAATCTCTTAAGCTGATCTAAAGTCTGGCTGCTAATATAACCTTCCTGATAAATGCCCACATTAAGCGTGACCGTTCCCCCAACTTTCAACACATTGAGCACGGCCGGAAAAAGCTCGTTGTCGGTATAGGATGGTGGTGGCATTTTGCCGGGAGTGTCGTGCATCCAGTCTTTGTTGCAATCAATTGGTAACATCACATGAAACTGGCATTGAGTCCCTTTCACAAATCGTGAAGATGGTAAAGTTGTGAAAGTAGGTTCTTCATGCCCAACAACAATTTTATTTTGCCAAAATTTCCAGCATTCTCCTGAAAGATAATCTTGATAAGGATATGGAGCAATTGGAAGTAATGACCCAACATAAAAACTACCATCATTGTATGCTACCACTGCATCTGTGTTACCTGCACGCGCTGCACTAGTCCAAAGCTTCCAATCTCGTGGAATATAATATGCTGCCCAGAGATTATAGCAACCGTCAAACCACCATCCATCAAGTAATTTGCCAAATTTAAGTGAATAGCATCTTATAAAATCAGTATATCGGTATTGGAATGTATTCTGATTTTCAGCATTCCATCCAAATCCTTTATGCAAGGATTTAGATTCCATAATTTCACCAGGCAAATAAGCAATAAAACGTTTCCTTTGATGGTGAATTCCTTCTGCGATTTCTAGTACTAAATCACGCTTGGAACAATGACCATATCCTACTAAACTATCAAGGGTAGCATTAGGACTTGTATAATATCCTGTATTTTGTCCGATCGTAAAAACTAAGTAGTCCGCCCCCGACTCTTTAACTTGAGATAGAAACCGATTAAGGTTGAAATTATTTACTGCTGTATTTAAATCTTTAATCCAAGGGCCTTTTGCTGGAGCAGGACCAGGAGCAATCCAATGAACCATAATTCCCCATTTACCGACCATCCAATTTGATCGTAGAGTATCTTTTTGAGCTTTCAGATGAAAACTAAAAGCTAAAAAAACAAATACAATTAAACAGTTTTCTATGATTTGCTTTTTCTTAATCATAATTAATTTTTCCATTTTATTACTTAACATATACTATTTGTAGTTTCAATTTTTGATATTAAGGATAGGCTTTTTTCAATTAAATTCAAATTCTATTTCCATTATCATTACGATGAAACTTATTTGCAACACTTTGAAAATATACATTACACAAGACATTCAAAAATTTAAACATAAGCTTCTGTTATTTTATTTCTCCACGAAAACCCTTGTCTGGATGAAACCGCACTGGAAAGCTAGAAGTTAGTCCTATCCCTTGCAACAATATTGGATTTATGCCCTCTTTGAAAATCGGACTATTATCTGAAATTGAAAAGTTCCAATTACTAGGGTCTTTAAAACCAGGATTCTCATAAATCGAATGCGTGTCTTTTCCAGCAGCGCGTAATAACTTGTTATATTCCTGATTTTTTAAATCTATTCCCTTCATATAATACACATTGTAATCCCAAAATACATACTTATATTCATCGCCAACTGTTTTAGAAGCATAAAACTTTCTATCGTATGTTGGAATATCAGAATAAAAAACATTATGACTCCAATTAGATTTGCCATAACCAAATGATTGGTGGGCATATGCTTCTACATTCCCAAAAACTCCGCCCCACGGTACAGTATATGCAGTAACAAGATTGATAAAATAATTATTTTTAAATATATTTTCACCCTTAACCACTGCCCCAGGAATTTTTGACCGAAAAACAATATTATCTTCAAATACTGAACCTTTTTGATAATCATCAGTACGTAAAGCTGCATCTGCAAAAGTGTTTTTAATATCATAAATCAAATTATGCCTTACAATATTTCTTAGCCCTGCCCCGGAAATATTAATTGCAGCACCATCACCCATCATAGTCAATACATTTCGGATTTCATTATTTTCTATAACGTTGTTTTTCGCATGTAGGAATGGAATATAATACTCATATTTTCGCCCAGTATATTTTACTTCATTCCATCTTATAGTTTTCCAGTATTGACGAGGATCTAATCCCGTTTTAGCAAAAAAATAGCTATAACGTACACCCGAAATCAAAATAGCCTGACGTGGTGCATCGTGAATAAAATTATTAGAAACGATATTATTCCCACTTTGCCACAATATAATCATAGGACTGTCCCAATATATTTGGCCACAATCATGAATATCATTATTAAAAATGAAATTATATTTGTTGACATCTTTCTTTCCAGGGCCATAACCTATACAAACGATAGCAGATTGACCTAGATTATTAAACTCATTATTTTCAATCTTTATATGTTCACAATAATAATCTAATCGTATTCCATCTCCCCCACTATTTATAAATTCGCAATTTAATACTTTACATTTTTCTGCTCCACGAAATCGAATCAATGCATCTCCCTTATCTTCCATTGCCCAATCGTGCTGTATTCCCTTGTCATTTATGTTCCATAAAACACGATCAGCATTCATAAAGCAGAGATTTTTGAACACAATTCCTTTTACTGGAATATCCGTTTTTTTTAGTTTATTAGTAATCCCTGCTACTTTGATTAATGTACTTAATTTTGGAATCCGAATATCATTATCCGGAATTCCAGATTTTGGCCAATACCATATTTTTTTTAGCTTGGTATTAACAACCCATTCACCAGGTTTACCTAAAAAATCAATTGCATTCTCCAACCAAGCATTTGGGTTGATTCTCCTATAATCAACAACACTCCTTAAAGGATACGTCGAAGGTAAAATTGTCGTAGCAGTATGCGTATTCATATCAACAGAAGCTAATTGCAAAATATTTAATGTCCAGGGGAAATTTGGCACAACAATTGCTTCTATATCACTAGGGTTATCCCAGTTTCTCAATAATCCTGGAGGACATACTAATTTATTAAACAAGGCTTTATCGCTTGGTTCATAACTTTCTAAGTGTGGCAAGGGGATTTCAAATCCTTTTGATCTAGCTCTTGGTACCATAATACCGTTATCATACATTGTAAAAATATTTTGAATATCATCTGGAATATCCGTTTCATAAACATGCCCTCTAGCTATTACAGGTAAATAAGGTAAATTTTTAACTAATTTCCAATGAGATAATTTAATACCCGACCCGATAATAGCTTCTTCTCCTGGATAACTGGCATAAGTTATAGTTGAATTCCCATTAGTCCCATCTTTCAAGCCCAGTGTAAATGTTTTGTCTAATTGATAATATCCTTTATGTAAATAAACAATGATGTTAGCACTTGGATGATTTGTTTTAATATGACGAACTTTAATCTTTGCCCCTTCTAATGAAGCTAAAGGGTTCTTCTCTGTCCCTACATTTGAATCATTCCCATTGGTAGAAACATAAATTACATATTCATTAGAATGTTTCTTTACCAATTCCGTTTGATTATAATGCCGTTTAATTGAATTATTGACAGAGTTTATATTTCTTGCTCCCAATTCTCCTATAATAGCAAGATAAATGCTAACTATTATTAATTTCCTATTTATTAAAAGCTTCGCCATAATTAAATTCTTTCTATTTTTTTAAATGAATAATTTTCTTCTTCCCATCATATGGTATCAATATTCCTTGTCCTTGTCCTAATTTCTTATTATTTTGCCCCATTAAATAAATATCAAAAGAGCGATTCAATAGCATCCCGTTGAACTTACCATCCCTTGCACCGAAAGTCAATGTTTTCGTTTTATCATCCCAATTTATTTTAATTGTTGAATAATCTCCTTTTTCATAATTATATGTATCTCCTTCATCCTCGTATAGAATAAACGATGCATCCGCCCCTGGATAAACTAATATTTTCAAAGGAGATGAATATGGTTGCATTGCATATTGCACTTTTGGACCAACAGGAATTATTGATCCTGATTTTATAAAGAGCGGAATTTGATTTAATGGAGCCAAAACATTTACGTTTCTTCCACCGCAAACCTTTTCTCCCGTCCAGAAATTGATCCAACTGCCTGCCGGTAGATATAAATTGCGACCTCTCGCTTTATATTTTATGATAGGGCTTACAAGAATAGATGACCCAAACAAGAACTGGTGCTTAATATTCCATGTGTTTTTATCTTGGGGATAATCATGCACCAATGGTTTCATGATTATTGCACCTTGAGAAGTAACCTGCCACGCTAATGAATAGATATAAGGCATTAATTGATATCGAAGGTCAATAAATTTTCGCGCAATATTTTCAAAAGTTGTTCCATAACGCCATACCTCAGTGTTTGACTTATATCCGTGAATTCTGAAAATGGGGCAGAAAGTACCAAATTCAAACCATCTTGTTAAAAGCTCTTTGTATTCTATATTTGTATATTGGTTATCATATTTCGGATTTAATGATGTACTATCTCGGAAAAAGCCACCAATATCTGTAGTCCAGTAAGGCAATCCTGCCATCGCGTAATTCATACCAGCAGATATTTGTTCAGCAAATTGTTCCCAGGTACCTTTAATATCCCCTGACCAACAAGCAGCAGCATAACGTTGTTGACCGACAAACGCTGATCGCGTAAGACTAAAAACCCGTTGATTAGGAAAATCTTTTCGGAATCCTTCATAAATAGAACGAGTGACAGGAAGCGAATATGTAAGAGCATAATTATCATAAGGACCAATTGCAGTTGTAGCATTTAGAGGATATACCTCAGGTTCTGTACCATCTAACCAAATACTATTTACACCTACTGAAAACATAGAATCTTTTACCATCTTATAAAAATTTTTACGGACTTCTTTATTGTAGAAATCGAGATTCCCGTTTACAGTATCATATTTATATTGAGCACCAAGATTATATTTTTCTTCTAGCTTATGATTTCTTAAACATGGCCAAACTGATACCATCAAATGAAAGTTTAGACCCTTTAATTTCTGGCACATAGTTTGAGGATCGGGATATAACTTTCTATTCCATTCCGGCCCCCAAGTTTTTTCAGGCCAATAATTCCAATCTTGTACTATATTATCCACTGGAATTTTCAACTTACGATATTCCATCGCATTTTCGAGTAATTCTGTCTGTGAATGGTAACGCTCACGACATTGCCAAAACCCATAAGCCCATTTTCCAAATAAAGGAGCCTGCCCTGTTAAATCTCGATAATTAGAAATAACACTTGCTATATCAGGCCCATAAACAAAATAATAATCGATCATGTTGCCCAATTGACTCCGAAAAATCGTTTTATTATAATCGGGCTCGTTGTATAAAACTTTCCCAAGGATTTTAGTATTTGCATTTTCGAAAACAACATTATATGTTTTACCGGCTATCAGTTCTTTTTTGCCACTAAAGAAATCTGGTACCCAAGGGGTGTTGTAATGAATCACGGTATCGCCGTTAATTGTTAACAATACCGGTCCTGAAAAACGATTCTCTTTTGGATTGATACTCTCAACGGCAAAACAATAAATACCTGTTTTTGACGGTATAAATGTTGTTCGCCTTTCGTTTTTCGTAGAATCTATTATATTAGTAAAAAACATCTCTTTCTCAGCCGGATTAAATTTCGTCACTGAGTAATTATCCCAGAGTAATCCATACCCTTTGGTGGAAACAAGGAAGGGTACCATGATTTCCTGATTATATTGCTTTAGTCTCAATGGCACATTTTTCCAATTCATTAACCCATCCTGAAATTGACCCATGCCATAAAGAGCCTCATCACCACAAATAAATCCTTGTTCTGGAGAAAATGATTTCTCCCCTAAAACTGTAGTTGGCGTGAGTTTTCTTCCTCCTGGCAATTCTGATAAAAGCAATTTTCCTTCCTTGTTAAAAAATTGAATTGTTCCTGCAGTATCAATAATTGCTTTAATGTCAATTGTATTAAGGATAATATCACTTTTTCCCGTAATGACATTCCATGATGTTTTCTCTGGCACTTTTACTACTGCCAGTTCCATTTTTGTAAGAATAGAATCTTTTCTTGAAAAAGTGACACGAATGATTTTGGATGAAAAAACAGTTAAGATGAGAGTGCCTGTTTTTTGAGGTATAATAAGCTGGTTTTCTTTCATTATGTATCGGCTGTCTGCATTACAAATAGCAATGTTAATGTATAAAGAAAGAATAAGAAGGAGTTTTATTTTCATAAGTATAGGTTTTTATTTAATAATAAATATGATTATAAATGATTAATAATAAATCTAAATGTTAGATTATGGTTGCTTTTATGTAATGAACCTAAATAAATCCCATTTTCAAGGCTTGTCGTTTGTATTTGACATTTGCCATTCGATATATTATAAGGTACCGTTAATGTTTCTCCTAATATTGAATAGACCATGAGTTGATAATCTGTACCGATGTTCGAGCTTGTAACTATTAAAATCGAGTTAGCCGGATTTGGGAAAACTTTTATATCAGTATTAGTCAAACTATCCGTTGGTTGCGCTTCCGTTCCAAAAGCCCTGAATTCTGCGAAATTCCAACTTCCAACAACTGGTTTCATTATTCGTAAATATCGATAAGCACCTTGATTGGTTGGAAAGGCATACCATATACCATTTTTTGGATAAGGGGTTGAACTCTGGATTCCTAACGCTACAGCGTTAGCCATATTTGGAGAATTCGAACCCCATACTTGAAAATAAATTCGGTTAAATGTAATAGTATCATTTTGCCGAGCGACTAATTGAATTTCAGAAATATTATAAGTTTTCTTTAAATCAACTTGCCACCAGCCCTTACCTGAAATAGAACTTGACCATATCGTTCCAATTTGACCATCATTCCCTTTTGATGAGGTGTAATAACTACTGTATTCTGATGATTCTGTAGAAGGTTTGTTTAATGCAAGATTAATTCCTGTGTTTTGGGCATGAATAATAAACGTCTGCACAGCGATATCAAATAAACCAATCTTATTGGTAACTTTCAATTGAATTCTATAAATTCCGGGGTTGTTAAATTGATATTGAAGTTGAGCACTCGTATCACGGTCTCCAGTTGGAAGAAGCCATTCATAAGTTAATGAATCTTTATGCGTGTCATATGAATTTGAACCATTTAAAATAACCGTTAATGGAGCTATTCCTTCATTTGCAGTTGAAGAAATTACAGCCGTGGGAATATCTTTTTGAAAAGCAATACTAGGACCAGAGGATTGCTTTATTTGAATAGAATAGTTATTGTCATGAACATTATTTGGATCTGTTGAGTTATAATTAAACGTCTGTTCAACGCTATCTATAACATTATTATAAACATTTAAATTCATACTTCCCTGATCTAAATAAATAGCTGCTGTTGGAAAACGTTCAGACCAAGGAGAATGAAATATATTATTAATATAATTCCCATAGATTGCAGTTCCATCCTGCCGCCCTAAAGTATAAATTCCGCCACTATCGTCATGAAGCTCCATAGTTTTGTAAATCCGATTATTCCTGACTGTATCATTGATGCAAGATGTTACACTATTATTCCATGACCATCCTAAACTAATGCCACCATACGGAGAATGAAATATGGTATTGTTTTCAATTACTAAATTAGCAGGCAATTGAGCCAGAATTCCAATTGAACCAGTGTAATCTCTCCCAGTTTGAAAAATGGTGTTTTGACCTATATAATCGCCATAGCTCCCTTGTCCACGAATAACAATTCCATTTGCAGCAATATCATAAATCAAATTTCCTAGTATTCTGTTTCCTGAAGTAAATCCCTGAATAATGATGCCTTGTCCACCGGTATGACAAATAACATTATCTTCAAATGTAATATTTTTTGTATCAGTAAGTGTTATAATACCAGGCATATAAGGCACATCCTGAACATCTATAACTCCAATAGAATCAGGTGCAGTATACCCTGAGTATTCAAATGTAATACCCTTAAAACACACATCATGTGTCCCTGATAATTCTAAAAGTGAATCAAGGCGTGGAGCTTCAATATTTAATTGATTGGGATTGACACCTTGTAAAGGCATATAATAAAGTATTTTTCCATTTCTATCATAAAACCACTCTTCTGGTTTATTAAGGAATGAATATGAATTTTCAAAATAATAGGGTTGATCTGGTTCACGTTGAGGCCATACAGTTGTAAACAAAGACCATTCATTTGGGTTTATCGAAATTTGTGCACTATCACCCATTGTCGTAATCCTAGCAATTTGCACACGTTGTTGATCCCAATGGGTATTAATCACCATTTCTGTAATTCCGTCAGCCGGAATGTTTGCAGCATCATCTTTACTGATATAAATTTTTTGATTTTTAATGTCCCACGATTTTATTCGAAAATAAGGTCCCATATCAGTATCATCTCCACGATCAGGTGTTCTGGAGCGAACTGCTCTTACTCCATTAACATAAAGTTGTCTGAAATTTGGACCCGCAACTGATGATTCCCAAATTCCATTCTCATGCATTGTCCAATTCATAATTTGTTCTCCACCACTTAATATGGGTGTTTCTCCTGAATACGCCTCCCATTTTACTGTATATCCATTTTTCCCCGAATCATCCTGATTAAATTGAAGTGGTGTCGATAATTTATAGACTCCTCCTCGAAGTACAACAATAACATCGTTATCCATATTTATAACCAATTCTTTTACTTTTTGTTTAGCATCAATAAGAGAACCAGGTTGTTGTTTTGTAAACGAAGTCCCTGTACCATCTGGCGATACATACAAATAGGTTTGAGCATTGAAATGCAATGAAAGTAGAAAAAACGCTCCAACTAAATATAATCTTATATCTTTATAACATTTCATCATAATAAAATTATCTCTCTCCTTGAAAGTGAATTTTCAAGGAGAGAAAAATAAATAATAATGCAATCTAATTATTATCAATAACCTGGATTTTCAACAAGTAAAGAGTCGTTTGCAATACGAGCTAAAGTAATAGGCCAATAATAATTACATTGATTAAATAATGGAGTATATGCTCCGTCAGCATCGTAAAATTGCAATTTATATTTCTTGGTTACAGGATCTAAATAATAATCCATACCTGTGTATGAGTGAGATAAAACACTTGTGGAGAGCCTCCATGTTCTCAAATCCCAATAGCGCTTAGCTTCACCATAAAACTCAACTTTCCGCTCATGTCTAATTAGATCCTGACTAATTGAAGTTAAATCGGGAATTCCGGCTCGTTCTCTAACTAAATTTACAGCTTGCAATGCATCACTTGGATCTCCTAATTGAAAGGCAGCTTCGGCATAATTTAGCAATATTTCTGCATATCTGAAAATTATCCAGTCTGTTTTTGATTGTCCAGCTCCTGGAGAAATGAGACTCTCATCGATATATTTTAATGTTCCAAACCCAGTAGCTGCATCTGAAGATGATTTTCCAGTACCTGGGGTTGTTCCAATTGCATTTGTTGTAATTGTTCCATCTGCTTGAACCAAACCTCTATACATGTGAATTGTATCTCCTTGATACGGAGTACCCTCTGTATAAATGGAAGCTGCAAATCGAGGGTCTTTCTTTCCAAAAAGATCATTAAGACTCCATTCTCCATGAGAATAAATGGTAGGATCCAATGTGTGAGGAGAACCGTCCACATTCTCAAATTCATTAACCATTTCCACATATGGAGCCGTATTATTGCCCACTCCCCAGGAATTATAGCCAGCCGGAGATTCAAAACAATCCCATCCATGGCCGACAGTTGACCCATTATATTCCTTTGCAAAAATCACTTCCGAATTACCTTTATCCAAAAAGATATTTTGAAAATTTTTAACTTTATCATTTGGATATTTGTTGTAAAGAGAATATACTCCTAAATTCATGACTGCTTTCGATGCATCAAGAGAAGCTTGCCAAAATTTATTAGCATCTTGCGCTGGAATTCCAACAAGGCCATTTAGTTGTACTGTACCCCACGTTGCAATTCTCGCAGCATAAAGAGATGATTCACTTTTTAAGGCAAGTGCTGCACCTTTAGAAGCACGCCCTGTTTCAGAAGGTACTAAAGGCAAATCAGGAACAATAGCATCCACTTCACTATTGACAAAATTATAAATTGCTTCTTCAGTGTTTCTTGGCATATACAAAGAATCAATAGGAGTCGTTATTGATTGTGCTTCTGTCAACAAAGGAACACCTCCATAACGTTTTACCATCTCAAAGTAGCTTAATGCACGTAAAAATCTAACTTCTGCAATCGCTGATTTAATAAAAGTTGGATCTAAAGTGGATGTTTTCATCTTCTCAATAAAAACATTCATTTTTCGTATGGAACTATATCCCCAAAAATCCATTAACCCCCCTGTTTGTCCTAATTGCTGATAACCGGGTTTCCACCGATAATATGTCCAAAGCCAAGGCATACCACACATGGCCTCATCTGATAGTTCCGTTGAAAGATTAATATCAAACCAATTGTCAGTAGAACTTCCACCACCCATTTGAGAACGGTTATCAGAGCCTTCTGTCATTTCCAAAAATGTCAATCCACTGTATATGTCCGTTATATATGCATTAACCAATGCCTGGTCATTCCATAATACATCATCAGAAATGATGTTTAATGGCTGTTTATTTAATAAGTCATTAACGCATGAATTCACTACTATGAGAAGAAATGCAAGCATTATATATAAAAATATTTTTTTCATAATCGTATTTTCAAAAGATTAGAATGTTAAATTTAATCCAAGAGTAAATGTTCGTTGTTGAGGATAGTACCATCCATTTGTACTTACTGTTTCAGGATCCACATTATATTTTGATAAAGCACTTATTGTAAATACATTCATCCCAGACACAAAAAAACGCAATTGACTTATATCTAAATTATTTAATATCTTTTTAGGAACAGTATACCCTAAACTGAAGGTCTTAATACGAAAATAATCTCCATTCTTCAGCCAATAAGTAGAACCTAACGAATTATTTGTTCCTGGATTCATGGTTTGTCTAGGAATAATGGCATTGGCATTATTGTTTTCCGGTGTCCAACGATTATTAAATATTACATCCGGAGGAGTACGATATGAATTGATTTGAAAAGATAAAGGAACGGAAATCATTAATGCCCCTTGACCCAACATTGAAAAGTCAAAATCATTATATTTGAGCTTTATATTTAAGCCATATATTTGATGGGGTAATGTGCCATAGCCAATTATTTCTTGATCTCTCCAGTCTATTTTGCCATCATGGTTTACATCCTTATATATGATGTCTCCCGGGTGTAAAGTTTTGTTTCCTTGTCCATCCTGATCATATCCTAAGTTATCAATCTGAGCTTGTGATGTAAATAATCCTTCAGCTATGTATCCAAAATAACGGTCAGTCCAATTCCCTGATTGCTTATATAAACGAATTTGATCGGGATCTGTATAGGTTGGTTCCTCGAAATGTTCCCATTTTGCTCTTGAAAAAGAAAAGTTAACACTTACATCCCAAATCAATTTTCCTATATTCCCTTTATTACCTAAAGCGATTTCATAACCGCGGTTATTTTGGCTATTTAAGTTTTCTAATGGCAAATTAGCTCCAAAAGTACTAGGTAATGATGTAAGTCGAGATGCAGGAATGCCCGTCAACTCTCTATAGAAAGCATCAATAGTGGAATATATCTTTCCATTCAAAACAGATAAATCAAGCCCTGCATCATACATAGTTATTTTTTCCCAAGTTAAATTAGGATTTGCTAAGCCTGTAACTCCAAGACCAGATTGAGCTATTTCATTAAAAACATACGGAGTTGTAAATTGATAACCTGACAAATATTGAAAGTTTCCAATATTATCCTCCCCCATTTGGCCATAACTACCACGTAATTTAAAATTATAAATCCAAGGTAATTTATTTTTCACAAAGGGTTCCTCTGAGGCTCTCCATGCTGCTGATAAGCTTGGGAATAATCCCCAACGATGACCAGGAGGAAATTTAGCAGATGCATCGTCACGCAAGGTAGCTTCGAACAAATATTTATCATTATAATCATAATTGATCCTGCCTACCAAACTGGCTCTTCCCATTTCATCAGCACTTCCATTTACACGCTGATTAATCGATCCGGCCCCAAATAAATAATCTATTGCCCCAGTCAGGAAATCCTCCCCATGAGCACTAAACCAATGATCATTTTGTGTTTCTGTTTCAAAAAGGAATAGTGCTTTTAAGTGATGAAGCTTAGCAAAAGTTCTATTGTAATTAAGTGACAACTGAGTAGTTATTAATTGATTTTGATAAAAAGATTGATCCAAGGTGGTAGGCATGTCAGATCCCATCAACGTGTATGCTTTAGTGTCATAATTATAAGTATAAACACTTGATTGTTTCCAAAAATCTTTTGTTTCGGAACTCAATTGATAGTAGTTAGCCATACCCTTCAACGACAAACCTGTAATTTTTGGTATTTCGTAAGTAAAAGATAGTGTTCCTGTCAGAGTTTGATTCGTTGCATCATTATACCCACCAAGTGCCCTACTTGTTTCTGCTAATGGTGTAAGCATATTTGTACCAACATAAGGAAGCTTGGTTGGATCAGGCAATGAAGATGGATAAATAGGTTGAGCATCATAGAAATCCATCCAAATATCGGTCAGATCACGACTTGGTTGATTTGTTATGGCATCAATTGCAGAAACATCAAAAGAAACAGATAAATGATCTGTTACTTTTGCATCGATGTTTGTCATTAAATTATAACGTGAGAATTTGTCATCACCCGTTTTGAACATTCCAACTTGATTAAGATATCCCAAAAATCCGTAATATTTAATTCTTTCATTACCACCTGACAGCGATAAATTATGTTGTTGTTGGGGTGACCAATTGTTCATAATCACGTTCCACCAATTTGTATTTGGATAATTTGGGTCATTCCCAGCATAATACTTTTGTATATCTGCAGATGTGAATCGTGTGTTCTGAGGAGCAATTCCACTGTTTAATTCTGCCTCTGTAATAAGTGTGGCATACTGACCAGCATTTACAGGCTTGGGGAATAATGTCACACCTTGTTCAGTAAACGAACTATTCAGTGTTATAACAGGTTTTCCTGTTTGGCCACGCTTCGTTGTGACCAAAATAACTCCATTCCCGGCACGCGATCCGTAAATAGCGGCTGATGCATCTTTCAAAACAGATATTGATGCAATTTCATTAGGATCAATATTATTAAAATCTTGTTCTACTCCATCCACGATAACTAACGGGCTATCGAACCCACGAATATTCAATTGCAATTCATCATTACCAGGAGCTCCAGTTGTTTGTTTTGTAACCAACCCTGGCATTAAACCAGGTAAAGTGGCAGTGGTGCTTGCAGCTGGAGATACAACAATATCTTGTGTTGTAACTGATGAAATAGCACCAGTAAGGTTTACCTTTTTCTCTGTTCCATAACCAACTACTACCACTTCGTTTAGACCTGTAGCCGTTTCAACCATCTTTACGTTAATCACCGAATGATCTCCTACTAACACACTACTTTTTTGCATTCCAATAAATGAAAATTCTAAAGTTTGTGATGAGCGTATGTTTTGCAAAGTATACATTCCGTTGGTATCTGTAATGGTGCCTTTAGAGGTCCCCTGAACCATGACAGTAACCCCTGGTAACACCTGCCCCTTTGAGTCAGTGACCTTACCAGACACTTTGGGTAAAGTACCAGAATCATCTTGAACTTCTCCCATACTTTTTGCAGAAGCTAACACAATCTGATGGTCTATAACGGTGGAGATTACGTCTGTCCCTTTAAAAATTCTCTTCAGGATGTCACTGATTTTCTCGTTAGTAGCATGAATGTCAACTTTGCGTGTAACGTCAATCAATTTATTATTATATGCAAAATGATAATCAGACTTAGTTTCTATCATTTTTAAAACTTCACGTACCGGCAAATGGTTTGCCTCAATCGATATACGGGTATCCTGGGCACTCACAGATGATGCCAAGATGTTCACCACAAAACCAAATAATAAGAGACTTACATATCTTACAATTTGTATGCGATTTAACGAGAAAGAATGTTGTTTTATCTTCTCTTTAATGGTATTTTTCTTCATAGTTTTTTTCATTAAATCATTATCAATAAACCTCTTTCAAAGTCCACTTCAAAACATATCAATGGCTTTTCATTGTGAAATCACAATAAATTCTGAAAAAATAGAGATAAAAACCTTTGCGATTTTTAGGAGCTACATTCGCATTAGCTTTGGAACAAGAACTAATAGATATCATTCGCTTACGCGCATCATGATTCTATGTAAAATGGAGAAATAAAAAATATTAAGTCGTAATATTCATAATAAAGCTAGTTTTAAGGTTAATAATTCATAGGATGCATGCAATTAACTATGTTGATTTTCATTCAGTCTCGTATCTTTTGTCAGGATCAATGTGCGTTGCCCATAAGTTCCTGTAGAATCAGGTATTCCGTTAATAATCTGAAAAGAAATAGGAGAAGACATCTTGATGATTTTAAGTGCCCGATCTAATGATTCATTGGTAAATGTTGCAGTAAAACGATATGACAATAATTGCTTATCACGAATTTCCACTCGAATGTTATATAGTTTTTCCAGCTTTTCAATCACTGTTTCGATAGGATCATTATCAAACACTAAACGACCCTGAGTCCAGGCAATATATTTAGTCAGATCATCTTTCATGGAGAGTGTAATTCGATGAGTAGTTTTATTTAAAACCGCGACTTCCATTGGCCGTAATGCACTACTCACTTCAAATACATTATGATTTGCCACCTGTTTCCCTAGCAATACAGATCCTTCGATCAATGCTACCGTAACATCGGGTTCATCTTTATAGGATCTCGCATTGAAAACTGTACCTGTAACCCGGATATCCATTCCATTCATCCTGACAATAAATGGGAACCGTTTATCTTTGTGAACTTTAAAGAAGCCTTCTCCGCTCAATGCAACTACACGGCATTTTTGATGGTCAAAAGTAACAGGATAAGTTAACTTGCTACCAGCATTTAGCCAAACATGGGTACCATCGGGAAGCTCAAACTGGCTCATCGCCCCAAGAGGTACACTAACCGTATTCTGAGCTACAGCAAATAAATGTTCGTCCTTATGCATCGCTATAAAAAAAGCGATCAATAACGGTATGATTAAAATGGCGGCAACACGCGATAATCCTGTGTATAACCGTTTAGCAAAAGAAGGCTTTGGAGCTCTTAAATTGATTATATGATGAATTTCATCCAATATTTGCTGAAATCGTTCTTCATCTCCGATAGGATCATTTTTACACTCATCCCAATGCAGATACATTGACACATCAATTGCATCTTCTTCACTTGACACCTGAAGCATATTCAGCAACTCATTCAATTCATTTTTTGAATAATTGCCAGAGCGAAATTTGTCTAATAACTGATTAATTCGTGTCATAATTACATCCATTGTTTGTTGTTAGGTGAGAAATCGCAAAGGATAGCTATCCTCATGTTTTCAATGGTTGTTACATACTATATAACGCATTGCTCATTCAATACCCCTGCTCTGTCTCAATTTTTTTTCAATAAATTTTCATACACTATATCCATCGTTGAAAACCAAACTCAATCAAGCATCGTCATTGTTAGATAAAAAAAAACGGACACCAAAACTGGCGCCCGTCATATACTCAAATATCTAATGTATCACATAAAGATACTTATACTTATGTTTGTTCTGTACAATGTAATAACAACAGTCTGAGCTTATCATTCCACAAAAAGAAAATAGAAAAGAGCTGTCCAAATACCAAAGCTTCCCAGATGTTGTTTAAAGAAAAACAAGGCTTTGGACAAATGATCCTCCACTGTCTTTTCAGTAATTCCCCTCATAGCTGCAATTTCTTTGTTCGATAATCCTTTTTCACGGCTTAATTTGAAAATTTCTTTTCGTTTTGGGGGAAGCTGTTCAATCAATTGTTCGTAACGTTCTTTTAAAAACGTATAATCTGTTTGTTCTTCAGTTCCTACCGTGTTGGAAGTTGCTGCCTGAGACAAATATTCCATATACTTTTGCTCAGTAACCCGCTTGCGAAATAACGAAAGGACACTGTTCTTGGCAACAGTAAAAAGATATGCATCAAAATTTGTATCTTTTCTCAAAACAAGACGATTTTCCCACATTGTCACAAAAACCTCCTGTACAATATCGTACGCATCTTCTTCATTTTTCAGATAAGCCATTGAAAAACGGAATATCCGGTGATGATACAATGCATAGATTTCATCTATTACAGTCCGATCATCTTGTCTTAAACGTTCGGCGAAAGTTTCCTGGTTATAAATCATAAAATTATAAATTGATGAACATACAACTCAACAAAGCTGGTAGAAATAATGACCGCCAATCGATCAATACAACAAAAAAAGTCACACCATAATGTTGTTAACAAAGATAGGCCTAATAGCTATAAACCTTACCTATCCATGATTATACAAGCTATTTCTAAATCAAAGCTGAATATTACTACGTCTGTTTGATAAAGAAGAACTTTTGATCCGCCAAATATAATTAGTTTTTTACAGTAAAACCATACCTTACAGAAAAGTTCAAAGAAATGTTTTTGCAAATTTACAGTAAAAAAGAGATTGACCATCAAGAACATGACAATCAATCTCTTATTTTCGATTGAACCTCTAAAAATTACTCGTCTTTAAAACCTATTTTAGCATGAGTACCATCACAAAAAGGTTTGTTATTGCTATGTCCGCAACGACAAAAAGCAACATTAGACTTGGTTTCTTCACGTCCATCTTTATGGATAATGTGCAATTCACCTGAAATTAAAATAGGTCCATTCGGAAGAATTTTTGCTGAAATTTTTGATTCTGCCATAATCGTAATATATTTAATAAATAAAGCACCTCTTTTTACGTCAGTAATCTGTAATTCAATAAGTAGCAATAAATAAATTGATCATTTTTCTTTCTTTTTGCATGTAGATATTCCCAAAAGCGTATAAAGAGCACAAAAGTTAGTGAAAGCTGTTACAAGCAGAATCAGCGCTATCACCAGGAAAATAATACCCAATGTACCATGTACAGCATTAGTCAAAAACAACACTACCAGCAAAGCTGCTAAAACAATGCGAATCACTTTATCTACTACACCAACATTTTTTTTCATAATCGTGTTCTTTTAATTGTTCAACATATATAAAACTATTTCTCTCTAAGTTATTCATTGGGTATCTGGTCATCAGGTGCAGATTCCGGTTTTTGTTTTGCTGCCTGCTCTTTTTGAATGCCTAAAGTCAGTGCAGCCATTCCAGCCAATCCTCCCAATTGCATAGAGTCCACTGCCGAACTGGGAACAATCACAATTGTAGAGTTTTCTTTCAATCCTTCGTATAACATGTTCATGGCCCTGAGATGCATAGCAACAGGATTATTAGTGTAAGCCATAGCTGCTTCTTCAAATTTTTGGGCAACCTGCTTTTCCGAATCTCCTAAAATAACACGGGCCTGACGTTCACGCTCAGCTTGTGCCTGCATTGACATGGCATCTTCTAAAGCAGAAGGAATCAAGACATCTTTTACCTCTACAGAGTTCACTTTAATACCCCATGGTTCCGTCCGTTCGTCAATAATCTGCTGTAAAATCGCACTGATTTTATCCCGTCCTTCCAACATTTCGGAAAGCACTGTTTTCCCGATCACGTCCCGTAATGCAGTCTGTGCAGCCCATTGTATTGCGCTTCGATATTCAGCCACTTCCAATGCAGCTTTCTTTGCATCAAGCACTTTCCAAAATAAAACAGCGTCCACATCGACCGGAACTGTATCTTTCGTCAATGTTTTTTCCGCTTTAAATGAGGTAGTAATAACACGCATATCAATCCAATATGGAATTGTGTCCACAATGGGAATGATGAAAAAAATTCCAGGCCCTTTCAGCGAATGAAAACTTCCCAGCCGAAGCACAACAGCTCTGTCCCATGGATTTGCCACTTTGATGCCGCTTGCCACAAACCATGCTAATAGAAAGGTTATAACCATCCACCATTCGATCGCAACAACATTTTCCATGCCAATAATGATATAAGCAAGGATGATGCCTATAATAAGAATGGCAAAGAAAACCAAGACAGAAAAAGAACTTTTATACCTCATCGCCTTTACGTTTTAATGTATGACAATCAAAAAAAATTATGAGCTTTGTTGACACAAATATAATGGTTTCAAATACGCTTTTCAGTGACTTTAGTCACCATTATGAGGTAAAATCTCAACAGCATCCGCATGTTGAATCACTTTATTTGCTTTTTGTAATTTGAGAAGTGTCCGGGTAATGACTTCGCGCACAGTGCCCATGTCAGAAGCAATTTCTTTATGGGTAATGGGAATATAATTTTTACCACTAATAGCAGCTCTTTGATGCAAATAGTTCAGCAATCGTATATCCAGGCGATCGAACAGCAGACTCCGGATCGTATCAAGCATCGCCCGTTCATAAGTTTCATATTGATGATAAAACCATTCATGCAAAACAGGATATTCTATAATCCACTTTAGAAGTTTTTCATTGGGAATAAAATAAAGCAACGTATCAGAACCGCTTATCGCACAAATTGAAGTACGTATGTTACGCGATATAGCAGCAAAGGGCATCACACAACACTCATACGGCTTGACATAATGAATCAGGAAACTTCTTCCGTCATGCTGGATAAGAATTTTCGCATACCCTTCAATCACAAAAGGAATGGAATCAACATATTGCCCTTCATGAACAATAATTGTATCTTTTGCAACCTGTTTTGAGACTAAACCCTTCTGGATTTTTTCTGTCAGCTCAACTCCAAACATGCCAATCAAAACCCGACTGATGCTATCATCGTCCATTACCTCTGTGTTTTAAGTATTTTGAATTTGCTTAAATACAAAGATAGTACACTTAAAAAAATATTGAAAATGCTTCAACACTTTTTATCAGAATAACATTCGTGTCAGAATGGAATTGCCTATAACATAAAAAAGCAGGAATTTAAATATCAAACCATTACCTGATCTGAATGATGCAGGTAAGTTTCTAGTTTAGCTCGAATATCGGGTGAAATCGGAATTGATTTTTGTTTCTTAAAATCAAAATGAACTAAAACAGTCTTTCCTTTTGTGCAACGCTGGTCATTTTGCCAGGCTTCCTGATACACTTCCAGCGATGAATTGCCAATATGGGATATATAAGTACGGATTTCAACTTCTTGATTAAAATAGAGTTGCTTAACAAAATCAACTTCAAAACGCGCTAATATTAAATTCCAGTCGGAGAAGTTCAGCTCCGGATTAAAACAACGATAAATCATATTTCGGGCTTGCTCAAACCATCCGGGCATCACTGTATTGTTGACATGTCCGAGTCCATCAATATCGCCAAATTTTGGCGTAATCAACATCGAAAAATACATAATTGCTTTGATTAAATACGCATAAATTTATGAAAGAAGAAAACATAACAAGTTGTTTGTTAGTTTCAAACAAGAACAAACAACCATTTTCTTTTTCTTTGCAAAGTTACTGTAAAACACACGAAGATATGCACAAAAAGCCGACCAAAACGTCAGCTTTTTGTTGATTTATCGATCAAAATAACAATATTTCAATCATTTAGAATTCACAAAAAAAGTATTTACTGCTTTCAATACCCAATCTTCTAAAGTCAATGACGCATCGTTCGTTAACATAAACTTATTTTCAGAATTGGTAAAAACTCCCTGAGAATCATCAAACTGGAGCGATCCCTCAGTAAAATCACGTTCATGGTTTTGATCTCCATTAACCATTGATCTGAAGGTCAATGAAACAAGTGTATGCGCATGCTTGTCTACGAAAAACCATTGGTACTTTTTTAATGAATCGATCGACTCTGGCAAATCCAATCGTTTTACTTCAAAAACAGTTACATCATCATTATTAAGCACGTATAACACATCAACAGAGATGTGAGGCGTGTGATTTCCAATATAAGCCAACAGTTTCTCTACAGCTTCTTCTTCTGGAATATTTTTCTCAACGCATTCATGGCGATGGTATAAGCTGATGCGACCTTTTCCTGCGCCAACGTATCCAAAATCAGAATCGGCCATTTCGCCCGGGCCATTAACCACACATCCCATCACGCCAATTTTCAAACCAACCAGATGTTGGGTGGCATACTTCACACGTGCCAATGTTGATTGCAAATCAAACATTGTACGGCCACAACCCGGACAGGCAATATATTCGGTTTTTGACACACGCACTCTCGAAGCTTGCAAAATTCCAAATGTAGTTTCAATAACTTGTGAAACAGGAAGAAGTGTGTTTTCTAAAAATAACCCATCACCGAATCCATCCAGGAAAAGCACGCCTAAATCTGCAGCAGCCTTAATTTGAAATGTTTCCAAATCACTTTCCTGATAATTTCTATGGATTACCACTGGAATTTTGCATTGATAGCGCAGCAACATATGAAAGAATGCCCGCATTTCTCCAATAGCATTGACATGATCGGAAGACAGCAAGATAACCGTATGTTGTGACGTTTTCAATTGTTCGATAAGTTCTGGTGTAAGTTCTGTATATTGTAATTTTAAGAAAGACAAATCGTCCGAATTCGATTTTTCAAGCCATTGAGATACGGCATAAACAGGAGCATCATTCAATAATAAATCTGGATGTAGAGCTCCTTCCCCTTGTTCTGTACCGATCACAACAGGAGGTTGGTTGTCACCCATCATCTGAATGCGGAACGTTTCACGACGACTATACTCATAAGAATTAAATGTCTCACAAGGTTCAGCCATAATCTTTTTATGGTCAATACGTTGCTCGATGTAATCAATCATTTTCCGTGCGACCAAGACTTCATTTTCCGGGGCTTCACTCAAAGAAACCCTGATTGTATCCCCTATACCATCACTCAATAAAGCACCAATACCAACGGCAGATTTCAGACGACCATCTTCACCATCACCAGCTTCTGTTACACCTAAATGAAGCGGATAATCCATGCCTTCCTGTTTCATTTTACTAACAAACAAACGCACTGCCTGCACCATCATCAAAGTGTTAGACGCTTTGATAGAAATAACCACATCATTAAAATCAACTTCACGACAAATTCTTAAGAATTCCATACATGATTCCACCATACCAGCTGCTGAGTTGCCGTACCGGCTCATAATGCGATCGGACAAAGAACCATGATTGACCCCCAATCGCAATACTGTATGATGTGAACGGCAAATAGATAACAGAGGGAGCAATCGATCCCGTATCTTCTGAATTTCCTGTTGATATTCTTCGTCCGTATATTCCAGCTTGCGGAAAGTGCGTGCGGCATCAACAAAATTTCCGGGATTAATCCGCACTTTTTCAACATATTGAGCAGCTAGCTCAGCTGCATTAGGGTTGAAATGAATATCGGCAGAAATAGGCTGCATATAACCCTTCTCAGACAACGCTTTTCGAATCAATTTCAAATTTTCAGCTTCCCGCACGCCCTGAGCAGTTAAGCGAACCAATTCGCCACCTGCATCAAAAATTCGGGATGCCTGTGCAACCGATGATTCGGTATCCATCGTCGAGGTATTAGTCATGGATTGAATCCGGATGGGCTGGTTGTCCCCCAGCCGTAAAGATCCAATTACAACTTGATGCGTGTGTAATCTATTATAATTAAACAGATTATCACAATATAAAAGATGATTTTCATTTTTCATTGTCAATTGTTTTTATGTTCTTGAAAAAACCGGCACCAGGGACTGATGCCACACTGATCACATTTTGGCTTACGTGCCACACAAACATAACGGCCATGCAGAATAAGCCAATGATGGGCTTTAGGAATTAATTCCGGCGGAAAAAGTTCAGTCAACACCTTTTCTGTTTCAAAAGGAGATTTTGAATTTTCAGTCAGGCCCAAACGTTCTGCTATTCGAAATACATGAGTATCAACTGCCATCACAGGTTGATTATAAATAATGGACGCAACAACGTTGGCTGTTTTTCTACCGACACCTTGCAATAGTTGCAACGTTTCGGCATTCGCAGGAATTTCTCCATGGAAATCTTCTATCACCTGGCGAGCCATAGCGACTAAATGTTTCGCCTTATTATTGGGATAGGAAATACTGCGAATTTCTTCCAACACTTCTTCTTGTGTTGTGTTTGCTAATTTTTCTATCGTTGGAAATTTCTCAAAAAAGGATTTGGTAACAATATTGACGCGCTTATCAGTGCATTGGGCAGAGAGCACAACGGCTACCAACAATTCATACGGAGAATGATAATGAAGCTCGCTTTGGGGGGCAGGCATATTTGCCTCAAACCATTTTATCAATAAATTACAACGTTCTTGTGTAGTCATTATTCAGGATTACGATATAAATCAATCAAATAATACATCCGGGAATCACATGTAAACGGTTCTGCGAAGTAAATCAACAACCTCATCAAAACGTTCCGGCAACAACTGATTCCCATATTCCATTAATTTCAACGAAACTGGTTTTTTCGTTCGATCATATGGCGGTTGAACATATTCTCTCTCACACAATGCAAATCCGGTTTTTTTATAAAATTCTACGCGACGCTGATTTAATAATGTATTAGGCAATTCAACCTCCAGAATGACAGGAGGGTTAACCTGATGCACATAATTGTATAAAATTTGCTGTCCTAATCCTTTGCCACGTAAAGAAGGTATAATGGCAAAATGCTCAATATACCTGAAAAGCAACAAATCCCATGTATTAAAAACGCCAACAGGCAAAGCATCTTTTAAAATTACATGATAAGATATCGGAGAATTGGATAATAATCGAATCATATCCAACGATGAACGACGTTCATCCTCTGGAAAAGCGTCTTCCAAACATGCAATCATAAACGACCAGTTGGAATCTTTAGTTGAAAAAATATGCTTTAAGCTTAAACTCATATAATGCACAAATGCTCGGCTCAATATCCATTTCGATGAATCTTAGATAGAAGTACTTCATCAACATGGCGAGGTTCAAGTTCCTGAGCTTTATAACCAATGGCAATAACATTCAAAATACGCATGTTGTCAGGAATATATAATATATTGCGAAGATAATCCTCCGCGGAGATTCTTTCATTATGCGGACGACGGGTTACCTGTACCCAGCAACTTCCTAAACCTAAAGCCTCTGCCTGCAATTCAATAAATGTTGACGCAATCGATCCATTTTCAATCCAGGCATCATTTTTTTCCGGATCTACAGCAACAATAATAGCTAGCGGTGCATTAGCAACAAAGCCGCTGTAATGTTCTCGACATAAGGAAACTTTTTGCAATAAATCCTGCTGATCGACCACAATAAATTCCCATGAACGACTATTTTTTGATGTTGGTGCCAACAACCCTGCCTGTAATAGCATCTCTACTTTTTCCGGCTCAACCGACCTATTTTCAAAACGGCGAATGCTTCTTCGCTGTTCCATCAAATATAATAAATCACTCATAATATAGCAATTAGAAAACTTCTTTCATTCTATAATGTCTTACTGCATAATTCGTGAATGGCAAAGTAAAACTTCAACAAATATACGTCAAAATAGCCGTTTATCGTACTGAAACGTAACAATGGCATCTCTCCTCATGGCACGCGTCACATTCTTAATTGAAAGAAAATTGACACAGAAGTTATCAACAATGATTGAAAACATGTGAACAACTTTCTGTTCACCTCAGTTCATTTATGATATTTTCTCTTTACTTTTGTGTCGTGGAAAAAATAATTGAACATATTGAAACTCTTCTGAGTGAGCATGATTGTGTAATTGTGCCCGGGCTTGGGGCTTTTATTGTTAACGTTGTTTCTGCATCATGGACAGAAAAAGGCAAGCAACTGGCACCACCATATAGCGTTATATACTTCAATCCATCCCTTCAATACGATGATGGATTATTGACAGAAACGCTACGGATAGCCCATAAAACTACTTATAGAAAAGCTGCCCGGAACATTTCCCAAACAGTTGCCATACTTCATGAACAATTACAGGAAGGCAAAGAAATTACCTTCGGAAGAATTGGTAAATTAATCATGAACAACCAACATAAAATTGAATTTCGACCGGCTGAATCATTCAATTTTTTACCTGAAAACATCGGCCTCTTTTCGGTAAGAGTTTCTTCAAATCACTTTGCAACAAAAGACGAAACGCAATTAGTAGTTCGGCTACCACACGTAAGTAAATATGCTACCACAGCTGCTGCTGTACTTTTACTCATTTTCCTTTTTCCAACACGACAATTCCATACCGAATCTGATTTTGCAAGGTTGAATCCCTTTGAGCTGCTTACAGAACAACCACTGCAACAATCCAATGCTGTTACGCAAGGCAAAGCACAAACAACAACAGTAAATCAACAGATTACCACATCATCCATTACACATAACACAACCATATCACTTAAGCAAACAACGACTAATCCGGTAATTGCAGAAAAAAACTGGCATCTGGTAGTGGCTACCTTCGAAACTGAATCTCAGGCTGAAAATTTTGTTAAATTACTGGCAAACAAAAAAAATATGTCGTTTAGCGTAATAAAATTGCGCAATTTATATCGCATTATAACCCAATCTTTTGCGAACAAAGACACTGCGTTAGCGGCTTTACAAACACTGAGAAAGCACACCGCTTTTGAGACAGCCTGGGTGATGTATGACCGTCAACAACAAGAATAATCATTGATTGTTACAACTCAACGACAGTAATTCCGGCACCTCCAAACTGAACATGTTCGTCGGCAAAATGCTTCACGCCATGAATCGTAGATAAATATTGTCGGATAAGCTGGCGGAGAATGCCGTTTCCAGTACCATGCAATATCCTGATGCGTTCTATTCCAAGCATCAATGCATCATCAACAAAATACTGCACTGCAATCAGCGCTTCCTCACCGCGCATCCCCCGAACATCAATATCAGGGCGAAAATTGAGTTTTCTTTGACGCATAGTTTCGTCAGCAGTAGTTCCTGCATTCAAAGAACTCTTTGTCCACTCTTTCACCTGACTTTTACTAATGCGTTCCAATCGATCCTTCTTAACAGTCGATTTCAAATTTCCAAAAGCAATCGTAATATTATCGCCTTGCACATCAATTATTTCTCCTGAAGAAGCATGCCCTGTTAAACGAACCCAATCTCCAATCTGGAGAGGTTTCTCTTTTGCCACTGACGGTTTTTTATGTTGCGTGACGCTTTTAGAATGACTTTTGTTGACGACTGGAGCTCTCCCCGCCTCTTCGGTTACCACCTTTTGACGAAATGATTCCAGCTCTTTCCTTGCTTCACGCGTTATCTCCTTATCGGCAGCCGATTCTTTAATACGCCGGATTGTATTTTCAATCATAGCATTGGTATCACTTAGAAGTTGGGTTGCTTCTTGTTTAGCCTTCGCTATAAAATCTTTGCGTTGGGCTTTCAGTTCATCCTGTGCCACCTCATGGCGAGCGACAAGTTCCTCAAGACGTTTTTCCTGTTGGTGAATCTTTTGACGTTTATTTTCCCAATAGCGTTTATCCCGCAAAATAGCTTGTACATAACGCTCCAAATCAACAGTTGCAGTGCCTGCTTTCCCTTTTGCTTCCTGAATCACATCCTCCGGCAATCCAATCTTATGTGAAATTTCCAGAGCAAAAGAACTTCCAGGGAAGCCAATTTGCAGTTGATAAAGAGGCTGCAAATGCTGTCGATCGAAAAGCATTGCCCCATTGACAAGGCCTTCGGTAGTATCGGCAAATTGCTTTAAATTCGTATAATGGGTTGTGACAACACCCAAAACACCATTTTTCACCAACCGATGCAATACAGCTTCGGCAATTGCGCCTCCTATTTGCGGTTCGGTACCAGCGCCTAACTCATCAATTAGCACTAGGGTCTGTCCATCACCTTTCCGCAAAAAATAGTTCATATGTTTCAAATGTGAACTATAGGTAGATAAGTCATCTTCAATAGATTGTTCATCTCCAATATCTAAAAAAAGATGATTAAAAAATCCGAACCGGCTGGATTCATGTACGGGTACAGGCAATCCACATTGAAGCATATATTGTAATAGTCCAACGGTTTTCAAACACACCGATTTACCTCCTGCATTAGGGCCTGAAATCAGGATAATTCTTTGTTTTTCATCTAATTTCATGTCCAGAGGCACAATCTGACGGTGCTGTTTCTGAAGCATTTCAGATAAAAGCGGATGAACGGCCAGATGCCATTCAACAATGCAAGCAGCTTCAACATGTGGCACAATAGCCTGTTGATGTAATGCCAACAACGCTTTTGCCCGGAGAAAATCAAAAATTCCCAATATCTGATAAGCCGTTTGTAAAGCAACTAATTGTGGCCTGATAAAATTGGCAAAAACGGTAAGAATACGAATTTTTTCACGTCGTTCTTCCGATTGCAATTCTCGTATCCGGTTGTTAGCTTCAACAACTTCTGCCGGTTCGATAAAAATAGTTTTGCCGGTTGCCGATTCGTCATGCACAATACCTCTCACTTTGCGTTTAAATGCAGGAGAAACCGGAATAACCAAGCGTCCATCCCGCATAGTTGGAGAAGCTTCCTTGTCAACAAAGCCTTCATCCTGAGCCTGCCGAAGAATGGTTGTCAGTTTTCGGGAAATACTATTCTGTACCTGAAACAATTCATGCCGGATACGGGCCAATTCGGTTGAAGCATTATCTTTCAATACTCCATTGATTGTAAGCAATCTATCGAGTTCTTTAAGTATAGCTGGGAAGTGTTCTATATTTACAAGCTCCTTAAGATGATGATAACGTGTCTCCCGATCCTGACGGGCACGAAAAAAACGAATAATTTCGTCAATGGTCTGCAAAGAACGTTGTAAGTCAAATAATTCATTTTCAGTTGGAAAAGTTCCCTCAACACGTATTCTTCCAAGCCAGTGCCTAACATCTATATAATAATTCACCGGCCATTGATCAGCTTCTTCAGACAGAATCACCATCATCTCTGACGTTTCTGTAAGCCGTTTCATCATACTGTCATAATCCACCAGAAAGGACATTGCATCTACCTCTTCTTTTCCAATAGGACAAAGACAGCGTTCCTGGAGTTGTTCCCGAAGAGTAACAAAACCAATCTTTTCTTCAAATGAAGCCGGATAAATCATTGTAAGGCTACTAAAATTTAGGAATGCAAAAATAGCAATTCTATCCGGAAGTTACAGTTTGAGGTGTAATTACCTTTTGCCGTTCAAAAAACAGAAAAAGGATGCAAAATACAAACCTTTACATCCTTTCAAATCTAACAAATCAGTGGCAAATTATTTCTTGGAGTGCACCGGAAATTTTTTGAACAATACTCGGGCAGCCTGTTCTAATTGGGTTGTATCTTTGAGCTGAGTATGCGAAGGATCCAAAACAGCGCTGACTGCGGCCGTGTACAAATGAGACTCATTTTTTGGATCAATCATTTCCATAACTAAAACTCCTTCTTTGTCAATTCTTGCTGTTGTATATGCTCGATATGTTCTGTGCCGCCAATAAGGTGCCCATCCATACCGAAAATATGCAGGAGAATAATATCGAATGCCTCCGTAAGCGGGATAAATATTCGTATTCACAGTTGCATTCCGTAACACTGTCAATCCGACAGCTATCAATAGAGATCCATTGGAAGTTTCGGTATAACCCCGTTTATTCATCTCTGTACGGATGGCATTAATAAACCCATTGTAATCTGATTCCGAAAATCTCAGTCGTCCCGGCTCAGCCATTTTGCCTTGTTGATAATAGGGCACAAAGGAATAAGTTTTGTACGAATTTAGTTGTGCATTATCCATTACTTGACTAGCCAACAAATGATAAGGAGTTGAGCATCCGGTTAATGCACCCATCAAAGTTCCTATGAATAATAAAAACACCGCCTTTTTCATACGATAATAGCTTTTAATTGTGAAGGTTGTGTGAAACTTGTATATCAATATTACATCCTCTTTTGGAAAGTAAAATTTACACGCTTTCATATCAACATTGAAATGAAAATACATTCAAAAATAAGCCATTCCAAAGTAAAATATTCTGCCTGAGTAGCAATTTGATACCATTTAATAATTGATTAATCTGCATTTAAAATAGCTTTTTGCAAGACAAATCAATATGAATGAATTATTTCACGGTCTCCCAGCTTATGTGCACCTGTTTACTGGGGGCAGACGGTGCATTTGTAATGATATTCAATGTTTCAAAACGATCTCCTAATGTAATGCCAGGGGTTAATTCAAAACGGACGGTCTCTTCTTTCTGAGGAGCAATAGCATGTTTTGGCAAAAATGTTTTAATGCAATCACAATCAGAAAACGCTTTTAAAAGTAATAATGGAGATGCTCCACTATTTTTTACGATAAAACTGCCCCGTTTCATTACATTTTGTTTCACATCCTGTAATCGCACCTCTCCAGGAATAATAGAAATAGCCGGAGCGTTTTTACGTTCCGCAGGTGTCAGATGAGTAAAATCTTCTAAACGATTAACGGTCAAAGTCAAAATATTATCATGTGATGCGGCCTTGTCGTGATTGACTATCAAGGGTATTTCGTCAGAATGAATACCCCAATCGTGAAGCATAGCACTATTCAATGAGAAAATAACGGCCGCTTCAGAATTAGGCTGCATAACCGATGGTACAACGATGCCTTTTAAGTATGGCGGCAATTTCTCCAAAGACACTTCAACGGGAGCTTTTGAAACATTCAAAATTAAAATTTGTTCCGTCTTTGTCCCTTGTGTAGTCATATTACCAAAAGAGATAAACCGGGATTTCATACGCAAAGGTCCCATTACCTGAGGATAAGCCTGTTCAATCGAAACCGGTTTTTGAATCACTTCTCCCGTGATATGCAACGAGACAGGATTCTTATTCGAATTATTATAAATCGTAATAGTCTTGTCGAACATACCAGGACGATCAATCGTTGAGTAGGTCACTCGGATTGAAGCATGACCTCCAGGCGGAATTGGCTCTTTTGGCCACACAGGAGTTGTGCAACCGCACGATGCAATAACCTGTTGAATTACCAATGGACCATCTCCCTGATTAGTAAACATAAACTCATGTGTCACCTTACCCGCCTCTTCAGGAATTCTCCCAAAGTTAAAAGACTGCTCGGAAAAGACAGGAACAGGTTTCCCACGTTCTTGTGCAAAACAAATCAATGAAATTAAAACCGAAAACGCTAACAAAGAAAGTTTTTTCATCTTGAGAAATATTTGAAATTACAGAACACACAGAAATTACCAATATAACCGTTGCAAAGCTAAACAAAAGTACTGCTAAATGCCATTAACAGCCTGAAAAATATATTATACAGCCCAAATCTCACAACATGATCATTTTGATTTCGGAAGATAATGAAGTATCTTAGCAAGGAAAATAAGTTCAAGAATTATCACAGAAAACTCATTATCAATTATTTCACAAAGAAAATCACATAAAACATATATCAAGTATGAACAGTCAGATCATTGTTATTTTCGGAGCTTCTGGTGATTTAACAAAAAGAAAATTGATGCCATCGCTTTATTGGCTTTACAAACATAACCGGCTCAATGCTTCATTTGCATTGCTTGGAATAGGGCGTACTCCTTATACAGACGAAACATATCGTGAATTTATTGAGAAACAGCTACCTCTGTTTGCTGCTCCAACAGAATTAGATGCAATCAGTGTCAGTAATTTTTTGCAACATATTTTCTATTACAGCATGGATCCAGCTGATAAAGAGGCATATGCTGAACTAAAAGCTCGACTGAAAATGTTGGATCAACAAATTAGCAATCCTGGAAATTACCTTTATTACCTGGCTACGCCACCATCACTTTACGGAGTGATCCCAAAATATTTGCAAAACGTTGGATTAAACATTGAAATCGGAGAACAAACCCGACGCATTATCGTGGAGAAGCCTTTTGGATATCATCTCTCTTCAGCGCAGGAACTCAATTACATTTACAATTCCGTATTCCGGGAAGATCAGATATACAGGATTGACCATTTTTTAGGGAAGGAAACCGTACAAAACATTTTAGCATTACGTTTTGCCAACGGAATCTTTGAACCATTATGGAACCGAAATTATATTGATCATGTCGAAGTCACCGCTGTCGAAAATCTTGGCATTGAAGAACGGGGAGGATTCTATGATAAATCGGGAGCTTTGCGGGATATGGTTCAAAACCATTTGATTCAACTGGTTGCATTAACAGCAATGGAACCTCCGGCATTATTTAATGCTGATAGCTTTCGGAACGAAGTGGTAAAAGTGTATCAGGCATTAAAACCTTTGACTAACGAGCAGATTAAAAGCCAAGTAATCCGGGGGCAATATACCACAGCACATAGCGAGGCACACATTATCAAAGGATACAGGGAAGAAAAAAATGTAGATCCACTCTCTCGTACCGAAACATTTGTCGCAACAAAATTATACATAGACAATTGGCGCTGGGGAGGCGTTCCATTCTTTATTCGTACAGGGAAACAAATGCCAACCAAAGTAACTGAAATCATTATCCATTTCAAACCGACTCCTCACAGCCTCTTTAAAGGGATGGCGGGAAACTCATCCCTCAACTCAATGATAATACGTATCCAACCAAATGAAGGAATTGTATTGAAATTTGGGTTAAAAGTTCCGGGATCCAATTTTGAGATCAAACAAGTGTCCATGGATTTCACTTATGATCGTTTAGGTGGATCCCCCGTTGGAGATGCCTATGCAAAACTTCTGGAAGATTGCATGTTAGGGGAATCAACACTTTTCACACGAAGTGATGCGGTCGAAGCCAGTTGGAAATATTTCGATCCAATTTTGGCTTTATGGGAAAATGATCCGTGTATGCCCCTCTACGGATATCCTGCTGGAACATGGGGACCATTGGAAGCGGATAATATTATGGGAACAGATTATGCCTGGACAAATCCTTGCAAAAACCTGACAAACACAGATCTTTACTGTGAACTATAAAATGTCATTTTATGATTACACCCTATATTTATCCTTCAGAAAAAGAAGTTGCAATTGCCATTACAGAACGATTAATTCATTCTCTGAAAACAACAGAGCGGCCTTTGTATATTGCTCTCTCCGGAGGTTCAACTCCAAATGTTCTTTTTGCACTATGGGGCAAAGAATATGCAAAAAAAATTCCATGGCAACGTATCCATTTGTTTTGGGTTGATGAGCGGTGTGTGCCGCCATCCGATCCTGAAAGCAATTTTGGCAATATGAAGATCCGATGTTTGGACTATGTCGATATACCAATAGAAAATATTCATCGCATACAGGGAGAAAATAACCCGACAGCGGAAGCAGAACGGTATATCAACGAAGTTCAACAAATTATTCCCGTGGCGAATGGCATTCCTCAATTTGATATTATTTTGGCCGGAATGGGCAACGATGGACATACTTCATCTATTTTTCCAGGACAAACGCACTTGTACACAAAAAAACAAGCTTATGTCGTATCCTTCCACCCTGTAACACATCAGGTACGTATCGCTATGACAGGTCCTGTTATGATGACCGCCAAAGAACTTATCTTTCATGTTATTGGAACAGAAAAGCAACATCTGATCCACGCTATGTTGCATCCTGATCCAGTTACCGAAAACCTACCCGCTATTTTTATTGCCCGCCACGCAAATTACACGTTACTTTTTACAGACAAAGAATAAGATACAATATATATATATCAGACAAGCTATTAAATATCAAAACAATGAAACCAACAGAAGAATTAATTCAGGAACATAACGCCATCAAACTCATGCTTGCTATTATGAATAAAATCGTCGAAAACCTTCGACACAATAAAGCGGTTGAGCTCAAAGACATTGAAGATATTGTCAACTTCTTGAAAACTTTTGCAGACAAATGTCATCACGGGAAGGAAGAAACTGTCTTATTCCCGGAACTGGTTGCAGTCGGAATTCCTTCAGAAAATGGGCCTGTCGGCGTCATGCTTTATGAACACACACAGGGCAGAGCCTATATTCAAGCCATACAAGACGGTACACATAACTGGGAAACAGATCATGACACATCTGCCGAAGCCATTGCCGGAGCCATGTCAAGTTATATTGCTTTAATGCAGAATCATATTCTGAAAGAAGAAAATATTCTCTTTGTCATGGCCAACCAACGGCTCTCACAACAAACACAAAAAGAAATAAGTGAAAAATTCGAACAAATTGAAGAAAATGTAGTGGGTCATGGAGTCCATGAACAATTTCATGAACTCCTTACTAAATTAAAGACCAAATACATGAACTAAGTCTTGTATAGTGATGGAAATAGGACATACGGATTGAAACCCTGTAGAGGCACAAGATAAATCTAATATAAAAAATAGATGGACTCAATGTTTTATCAAATGAATGCTGTCAACATGCAGAAAAGAGAAACCAGCATGGATGAATATAAGGGGAAGGTGGTTTTGGTGGTTAATACAGCCAGCAAGTGTGGATTTACACCGCAATATGAAGGACTTGAACAACTGTATAAAACATACAAAGATCAAGGGCTTGTGATCCTTGGATTTCCTTGCAATCAGTTTGCCAATCAGGAGCCTGGTACTTCAGAACAAATCAAGCAATTCTGTACGATGAAATATGACGTAACCTTTCCGATGTTTGAGAAGATTGAAGTAAATGGGAAAAATGCTCATCCTATATATAAATACCTAAAAAAAGAACTTAAAGGTACGTTGGGGAGTAGAATCAAATGGAATTTCACAAAATTTCTGATCGACAGGAATGGCATTCCATATAAAAGGTATTCACCTGCAACTTCTCCTGAAAGGTTAGTAGAAGACATAGAGTGGTTATTATCAAAATCGTAAATTTTAAAACAAAGAAACAATGAAGACAATGTATATAAAAACAATGATCCCTTTCATGCTGTTATTATCTGTAACTGTTATGAATGGGCAAACAAACCGGGTACAGAATATATACCGGTTTCAAATGAACAATATCAATGGGCAAAAAATTCCTTTAAGCGACTATAAGGGAAAAGTAGTATTAATCGTTAATACAGCCAGTAAGTGTGGATTTACTCCACAGTATGCAGGACTAGAACAACTGTATAAAACATATAAAAATAAAGGGTTTGTAGTGCTTGGATTTCCTTGTAATCAGTTTGCCAACCAGGAGCCAGGTACATCTGAACAAATCAAGCAGTTTTGTATGGTAAAATATGGCGTTACCTTCCCGATGTTTGAGAAAATTGAAGTAAACGGTATGGATACAAATCCGCTGTATGCTTACTTAAAATCAACCCTTCCTCTACAGGGTAAAAATGATATTCGCTGGAATTTTGAAAAATTTCTGATTAATAAAGACGGCGTTCCGGTAAAACGTTTTGCTCCGAACATCAAGCCCAAAGAACTTAATAATGACATAGAAGATCTTTTGAAATAACTGGTAATCAATGCATAAAAGGGATAATATAATCAAATATTTCTTCTCACTTGAGGTTGCATATCACTAGTGTCCACTAAAAAAACGGCACTGTATAAATATTAAAAAGCAAATAAACTTGGTTCACTTGAACCGCATCGTTCATTGAAATTGTTGAAGTTAGATTTGTTGAGCAAATCATTTATGTTGGCTTTGTCCGTTAGTGACATGCTGAGAATCTGAAGCATTTCGTAGATGGAGCATTCCATCTTCAAGTCATGATGCACAATAGCTACCAAGCAGTAGGCGGTAATAGCCGAGTAAATCTGGATCCTGACAGCATTCTCAGTTACGCCCCAAAACTTTTGGATATTGAGGTGTTGCTTCATTCACTTGAAAAACAGCTCGATCTGCCATCTGTTCTTGTAAAGCAGCACGACTTGCAAAGCATCAAGACTAAAAGCATTGGTTAGGAATGTAAACACTCGGTCTTGCTCTTCGTCGTAGAAGACAATTCTTCGTATGGGCTTCGGATAATGCCTTTCGCTCATGTAACCAGTGAATGTCACCACGGAATCTGAAAGGATATTTTTCGGCATCCTTCTCTTCCATCTGACTGCCTTGCACTGTAGATTGTTCTTGGCTCTGACCACAAATAATGACCTGATTTCGTTGATTCTAAACAATCGTTTGAAATCGTTGTACCCGCGGTCAAACACATAAAAAGATCCTGGTTCATAGGGAATCACATCCATCGCGTTTACGTCATTTACCGCAGCAGGAGTGATATGGAAGAACATTGGGATCTGAGTTTCCAGGTCAAACAGGGTATGGATTTTAACTCCACCTTTTGTCTTTCTGAAACGAGCCCATTGATAAATGTTCATACATAAGTCAATGGTCGTTGAATCAAAGGCATAGACTTTACCTCCAAGCTTGAAGATGTTGTCCATACGTTTTGATTGAGCTTTGCCAACCATGTAATAGGCAAACTCTTCAAAAATGCGATAGTCCCGATTGGTATTTGCCTTGGAAAGATTGCTTAGCTTGACATCACTGCCAAAACCCAGATGATATCCTTTACCCCTATGCGCACCGATAGCCATCGCCAAATCTCTCAGACTCCTTCTGTTGCAAAGTTGTCCGAACATGAGAACAAGCAGCTGATTCCAACAGGTAAAAGACTTGATATAGCGGTTTCCTTGGTGCTTGTCTACAATGTGCCTGAATTTATCGGCATTAAGAAACTCGACTAATTGGGCGAAAACGAACTTCTCTTTATGCATATCGTATTGAATATCAATACAAAGATAAATTGAAATCGTCGCACCCTTTAAAGCGCTGTAACTATCTAACTTTCAATATTTTAAAAGATCTTTTGCAATTTTTTAGTGGACACCAATGGTTGCATATAGCTTCTGCCATTCTGATGAAAGAAGAAGTCCACTATGTTTGTAATTAAAAGATGGAGCTAGGAGAGAAGCATAAGTTACAAGAGTATTATATTTTGAGATTCAAACTTAACCATATAAAATAAAGCAACTTATGCAAACACAAAGTAAAGCATCAAATCTTGAAGGACAAAACATTTATGTTGGTTTAGACGTTCACCTAAAGAGTTGGAATGTTTCTGTTTTTACACAAGAATTACATCACAAGACCTTTAATTAACCACCTCAGGCAGAGGTGTTATCCGAGTATCTTATACGTAACTTCCCCAAGGCTACTTATTATTCTGTTTATAAAGCAGGTTTTTGTGGATTATCGGTACACTTTCATTTGGAAAGACTGGGAATAAAAACATTGTGGTAAATCCGGCAGATGTACCTACAACACAAAAAACAAATGCACAAGAGCGATCCCATTGACAGCCATAACTTGGGACGTTCGCTTCGGGTTAACGAAGTCAAAGGAATTTATATTTCTGGGGATCAAACTTTAGGGATAGGACATTGATCAGGGACAAGAGTACTATTGTCAAAGATATAACCCATATACAGCAACGCATTATATCATTGCTTCATTTTTATGGGATTGCCTATCCAAAAGAATTTCAAGAGAGCCAGTCTCATTGGTCGAAACTCTTTATGAACTGGCTAAAATCGATTAAACTTACCTTTGGAAGTGGAACACAAGCCTCAAAGCTTTGGATTGATGAAGCCGAAAAAGAACGGGAGGTTTTATTGGAAGCAACTTGGCAAATAAAAGCCTTATCGCGCAATGAACGTTATGCCAAAAACATGGAATTGATACGGAGTGTCCCCGGTATTGAGCTAATCACAGGGATGTTATTTTTAACAGAAATAGAAGATCTCTATTGAAAGTAAAAAACAATCCATCAGAGCATATAGATTGTCGCATTGAACAACTTTAAATCATAAAGTACACTAAAAAAACACTAAATTACACTGAAAACAATTGAGTTCATTTGATTTTCAGTAAAAACGGCTTATATTTGCAGCGTATTAATATAGTAATACACTAAGACGATTTACTTATGATTCAATTAAACGACATTTCCTTTTGGTATCAACGCAATAAGATGGTGTTGAGCAAAATGACCATGCAACTAGAAGCTGGTAAAATCTATGGCTTATTAGGAGAAAACGGCGTTGGAAAAACTACATTTCTACGAATCGTAGCGGGACTTTTGTTCCCGAAATCCGGTGATATTGATGTAATGGGATTTAAACCCGAGAAACGGACTCCTTCATTCTTGTCGGATATCTTTTACTTGCCTGAAGAATTCGATTCGCCTCATGAAAAAGTTAACGAGTATGCAAAGCTGAATGGAGGATTTTATCCGGCATTTAATGCAGCACAATTTCAATCAAATTTGGAACTATTTGGGATCAGCGGAAATCAACGCTTCACTGAAATGTCCTATGGACAAAAAAAGAAAGCCCTTATTTCGTACGCATTAGCGACAAATACATCGCTGTTGCTGCTTGACGAGCCAACAAACGGACTTGACATTCCGTCTAAAGGAATTTTTCGCCGTTTAGTATCACAGGCTGCGGATGAATCTAAGTGTATTATCATATCAACGCATCAGGTAAGAGACCTCGAACTTATCATTGATCCGATTGTTATTCTGGAGCCCAACCAGGTATTATTGAATGATTCGGTAGAAGCCATCACCCGTAAATTAAAATTCAGTATTGAGCCAACGGTTCCTGAAGGTGCTCTTTATTATGAGCCAACAATGGGTGGTTACAACGTCGTTTCGATCAATACAGAGGGGGTGGAAAGCAAGCTGAATATTGAACTCTTGTTTAATGCAGTGATCTCCAACAGGGCTCACTTCAGAACCTTATATACACAAGCCAAATAAAAATTTATTATCGCCACATAGAATAAAGCACTATGAAACAGTTTTTCAACATGTCCCGATATTCACGTCTCGTGTACACGGAGACGTATACTTTTCGAAAACACTATCTCTTTTTTGCTGCTGCCGTTGTTTTAATTGCTTTGCTCAATCAACGCGTCAGCAGTGATAGCTTCGATTCGGTTCCCGCAGTGATCATGCTAATTGCGCCGTTTATTTTTTACAACAACCTTTATCATTCTATACGAGGCGTCAACTATACCATGTTACCTGCCTCTAATTTTGAAAAATGGCTTGCTTGTTGGACACAATGCGTTGTTATTCTACCGTTGTTTCTTGGCATTTTATGGATTATTCTCCGAATCATTACCAATTTAATTCATCCGGGAGAAGTTACAGAGTTTATCAACATAAAAGATAGTTTGTCAACCTATTGGGACACTATCGCAGGCCAATCTCTCTCCATTCTTGCCGTTATGATGTTTAAACGTCATAAATGGCAAAAATTAATTGGAATCCTTTTTATAATTGCTCTTGTTAGTGCGATTTTAGGAATTAGCTGGTTAAAAGCGATAGATCACATGAACGAAGATGTTGCACTTCAATCATGGTCTGCTGCACCTTGGGTAGTCCGGTATTTTGAAGTAATAAGTGGTTTGATTTTCCCCTTTGGCTTATGGCTGGTTTCATTCTTTAAATTAGAAGAACAGGAATTATGAACTTTTCCCCTCAACTAATACTATTGTCAACACAGAACATCAAAAAGAACATGACTCATGGAATTTAACAACAATAAACCGATTTATTTACAGATTGCCGACTATATATGCGACAAGATTGTGAATTCCGCTTGGAAAGAAGAGGAACGCATTCCTTCTGTTCGTGAATTGGGAGCCGATCTTCAAGTAAATCCGAACACGGCCATGCGTACTTATGAATATCTTCAAAACAAGCAGATTATTTACAACAAACGTGGAATTGGATATTTTGTAGCTGATAATGCTACTCAAAGCGTAGCGCAGTTACAACGTGAAGAGTTCTTTGACGAGCAACTTCCACGAATTTTTAAAAGTATGCACACATTGGATATTCCGTTTGAAGAATTACAAAACCGGTACAACATATTCGTGCAAAATCAAACAAAATAAATCAACGCATCTCACTTGACCATTAAAATATTAGACATATGAAAAAGAGAAGCAATATTACACTACTAATAATTGGCATTTTATTGTTAAGCATTCCGGTGGTTGGATATTGGTCGTTCAAACATCCGCAAAAAAACTATCCCAGCATGTGGGAATATTTCAACAGCATACGCCATCATCCAGATCATTCTTCATTAAAGTATAATATTAAAATCACTTATGATTCAGATACCGGATCATCAAGCCAAATCATTCAGGACTCTATTTCTCACGAATAACTATACTCTAAAACATTCTACACAAGTATTTACCAACTAATTATGAAACATCTTTTTTTAGTGCTGGTCTGTTCAATCATAGTAGCAGTATCTACACAAGCACAAACCACAAAATCAAAGTATCTTATTACAGGACAAGCTATTGACTCCGTATCTGGGCAAACCATTCCTTATGTAACGTGTTCTGTGGTAGAGGCAAAAAACCCCAAAGTAGTCATTGCAAGATTTGCAGGTGATGGAAACGGCGTGTTCACCGGGAACCTTAAAGCACCTGGGAAATACACCATCGTCATATCATTTGTCGGGGAAGCGCCTGCTCAACGCACATTCACTTTAACTCCTGCACATCCTGTCGTCGATTTTGGCAAAGTTGCGATGAGCGACAATAAACATTTGAAAGAAGTAGTTGTGGTGGCAACTAAACCACTTATTAAAGCAGATGTAGACAAAATATCCTACGATGTCCAACAGGATCCAGAGGCTAAAGCTTCAACTGCGCTCGATATGCTACGAAAGGTTCCTATGGTAACTGTTGACGGGCAAGATAACATCCAGTTACAAGGTTCATCCAACTTTAAAATTTATCTAAATGGGAAGCCGTCAAATCTTTTCTCCAACAATCCATCTCAGGTTTTGAAAAGTTTCCCAGCAAGCATGATCAAAAACATTGAAGTTATCACGCAACCGGGAGCAAAATATGACGCTGAAGGAGTAGGCGGAATCATTAATATCGTAACCTACCAGCATGCCAACACGAATGGTTATTCTGTAACTGTAAACGGACAAGTATCCTCTCGTAAATCCTATGGAGGTGGCGTCAATCTCGCATTCCAAAGCGGAAAATTTAGCTTTTCCGGTAACTACAACTATTCCTATTTCATGCAACCTCACGTAACCACTACCTCAACACGCGATGTATTGCCGATCAATGGAGTCATTGTTGGATATGCACATGCAGGGCAGGTAGCAACGGTAAATAATCAAACTCCGGCCCAGTTTGGCAGTGGTCAGTTAAGCTATTCCTTGGACTCATTGAACCTCTTCTCCTTATCATTCGACCGGCAATATGGCAGGCAACAAAGCTCCACCATAGCGCAGACAATCGATCAGGATGCAAACTATTCAACAGTATTCGGCTATGACCAAAATAGCCTTCAGCACTCCACATGGGGATCAACAGATTTTGGTCTGGACTATCAGCACACATTTCGTAAAAAAGGAGAGAATCTTACAGCTTCGTATAAATTCAGCAATACACCAAACAACAGCGATTACACAGCTACCAATGACAATTTGATGTCTCTGGTAATGCCTCAGGCAGGACTAGCCAAGACCAGCAGTAGTGTGAACAGTGCCTATACGCATGAAAATACTTTCCAGGTTGATTTTAGCGATCCACTCAATAAATTTCAAACATTAGATATGGGGGCAAAATTTATCCGGAGAAATAACACCAGTTATACTACCGATCACAATATTTTCTACGTGTATTCTTCCAATCCTCCTACCCTGACTCCAGATAGTATCGACCATACAAGTTTCAACCAAAACCAATCCATTTTGGCCGGATACATCAGCTACAGTGCAAATTGGAAAAAATTCGGGATGAAGATTGGTGCCCGTTATGAATATACATGGCAAAACGGATTCTTCAACAATATTGATACACTAAGTAATTTTGATACCAATTACGGAGTATTGGTTCCTTCCGGCGCTATCACCTACACACTTGCCCCAATGCAAACTTTACGGTTGGGATACAACATGCGGATTCAACGTCCGGGCATTTCATTTCTGAATCCTTATGTTAACCGACGCGACCCGAATTACATCAATTACGGTAATCCGAGCCTTGATCCAGAAAAAAGCAATAACATAACATTCGGATATTCTAACTTTTCTCCGACTTACAATATCAGTGCTGAATTGAGTTATACTTTTGTCAACAATGCTATCGAACAGTACTCAGGTCTACTGCCAAACAGCTCAGTACAATATTCCACCTATGGTAATATTGGCCACAATAACCAATTGTTCCTGAATTTGTTCGGGAGCTATCGGGGACTGCGCTGGCTAAATATTTATATGAATGGTAACATTGAGCATGTGAACATGAAGAGCAGTGATCAAAGCATGCAAAACAGCGGCTATACTGGACATGTATTTTTGGGTGGAACGTTCATGTTCCCTGCTGATTATCGTTTAAGTGTCGGCGGCGGTGCAAACCTTCCTCAGGTTAATCTCCAAGGAAGCCAGTCTTCATTCTTATTCTCATACATGGCATTATCGAAAGACTTGCTAAAAAAACGGCTTACTTTGTCGCTGGTAGGCATCGCATTGCCCAAACAACATATTTACCTAAACACCCATGCCACCTATTTCAACCAATATACAGACGTGCACATATATCCACCATGTGAATTGCGTTTTAATGTTTCCTACCGCATTGGGAGTTTGAATGCTCAGGTAAAAAAACCGAAGGTAACCATCAATAATAATGATTTGAAAAACCAGAATCAAAACCAACAACCGGGTTCTGGAGTTGATTCTACTCCTAGCATATAGTCTTTCCTTTACCTTGTAATGAAAAAAAGAGGCATGCATGTCGTAACTGACATAAATGCCTCTTTTTTTGTTTTCAGAAAATTTCCACGAAAAATAGATACTAAACAAAAGAGGATTGTTCTCCACAAATTATTGTTGACGAAAAATTTGTCAGCATCTTGGAGAACGATTCGCTGTCGGCGAAAGCTCCTCCATGACATTGGTGCAAGTTTTGCACACCGCGAAAGGATCGCCAAGGTTGTAGAGAGAGTTTCGCGCGCTGCGGAAAAGGCACCACAATCCTGGGAAAGAATGCGCAAATGGCGAAGACTTCTCCAAAACTAAGGAGACTTGTTCAACAAAGAAAGCATGAAACTTAAAGCTTATTTTGCAAGCATGGAAGTAATCCGGGTTTCAAGTTTCTGCAAATCTTCAGTAAACTTACGAATACCTTCGGCCAATTTCTCCGTAGCCATTGCATCCTCATTCATCTCCCAACGAAAGATTTTTTCATTAAGAATCACCCGTTCGATATCAGCCAATTTTACATGATTGGCATCCAGTTTTCGCACTAAAATTCCTTGTTTGTTTTGCAATTCATTCAGTAACGATGGCGAAATAGTAAGATAATCACAACCAGCCAGTTCAATAATTTCGCCTATATTTCGGAAACTGGCTCCCATTACTACTGTCGGATAATTAAACTTTTTGTAATAAGTAAAGATATTCGTCACTGACAAAACGCCCGGGTCTTCTGGGGCAGGGATATCACTTACTCCTAGCGATTTTTTGTGCCAATCGAGAATTCGCCCAACAAAAGGTGAAATCAAGGTGACTCCGGCATCAGCACACCGAATTGCCTGCGTCTTCGAAAATAACAGAGTCAGATTACAATGAATACCCTCTTTTTCCAATCGCTCAGCCGCATTGATACCCTCCCATGTAGAGGCAATTTTAATCAGTACGCGTTCCTTTGAAACACCAGCAACTCCATATAAATCAATAATTTTATGGGCTTTGTCAATGGTTCGTTCCGTATCGAAAGAGAGACGTGCATCTACTTCTGTAGAAACTCTTCCAGGAACAATCTCCAGAATTTTTAAGCCAAAGTTCACCGCTAATTTATCCAGAGCAAGTCCCACCTGCTCCTCTTTATCCTGAGTCAACCTTTTAGCATATTGCAAAGCATCATCAATCAACGATTGATACTTCGGGTCGGAGGATGCCGCATAAATCAACGAAGGATTGGTCGTTGCGTCAATAGGTTTATACTGTTCAATTGAAGCAAAATCACCAGTGTCGGCCACTACCTTAGTGAAGGATTTAAGTTGTTCCAATAAATTCATAATAATATATTTACAAATTAATGATACTTTGAAAAGACATGCTCACCTCAAGGATATTAAAACAGTCGAAAATGTTAGTAAATGAAATTGATAACCTGCCTTATACAAAGGTCGGAAGACTAAATATCCAATTGGTCGATAATATTCTTCAGTGCCTTTCCCGAATTTTGCAAAAGGGCAAGCTCCTCATTGTTAATAGGAATGTCAACAATACGTTTAATTCCGTCGCTATTCACAATCGTCGGAACACTTAAGCAAAGATCCCGAAGCCCATATTGGCCATCCAGATAACTGGAAACACTGAGAATGGAACTTTCGTTTCGTACAATGGCCTCCACAATACGTCTTACTGCCAGTGCAACCCCATAATAAGTTGCGCCTTTCTTTTGTATAATCTCGTAAGCAGCATTTTTCACCTGATTGAAAATGTCGTCTTTTGGCAATTCTTTACCTGAATCAGGATGATTTGCCTTAAAATATTCATCCAGCGGCACACCGGAAATATTGGTAACACTCCAGGTAGGAACTTCACTGTCACCATGTTCTCCAATAATATATCCATGAATATTACGGGTGTCGATACCAACATGTTCGCTAATAGCATAACGAAACCGCGCCGAATCAAGCACGGTGCCTGATCCAATGACTTTCTGTTTAGGAAATCCTGAAAGTTTATAGGCAAGATACGTCAAAATATCTACCGGATTTGCTACCACCAGCAAAATACAATGGTTATTGAATTGTGTAACATTTCCAATGATGTCTTTAAAAATCTTTGCGTTTCGGTTCACCAGGTCAAGGCGCGTCTCCCCCTGTTTTTGATTGGCTCCTGCGGTAATAATCACGATATCTGCTTCCTTGCAATCATTATATGTACCTGCATACACTTTTTCAGGCCTGATAAAAGGCATTCCATGATTAAGATCCATCACTTCGCCTTCGGATTTATCCTTATTGATATCAATAAGTACAATTTCAGGAATCAGACCACTCAACATAAGCGTATAAGCTGTGGTTGCCCCGACAAATCCGGCCCCGATAATTGCCACTTTATTAACTGATTTAGCTGTCATATCATCTAATTTTAGAATCTGTTTTTACAAATATAAAGCCTAATCAAGCAAATTCCTATCTAAATAATAAAAAATAAGTCAATTTTACAAACAGTCATCAGTAGGAAAACAACTAAATATATCATAGTTAATCCGTTCCGGAAATATAAAACTCACAAAATTGGCAGGAGGGAACAAAAAAAGCGACTGTCATCCCGAAGTCGCCTTTAATAAACAAAAAACCGAGCAATGTTTTGCTCGTAGATATAACGCAATTATTCTAACGTTTAAATATCATATCTACGCGTCCTATATATATGCCTGATTTGCCGTCCTGAATAATTTGTACCGAATCGCCTGCTGCGTTCGTTACTTTTGTATTGATCACCTGGTGGGAATGGCCACCAGTAATCAAATTGACATATCGGGAATGCTTAGCGACCGTCCAATCCGAAAACTCTGCATTCGGGTCAGTGCCCAAGTGTGAAACGCAAATCACAGCATTACATTTTTTCTCCAATTTCAGATATTTGGAAATTTCATTTGCCCGTTCAATAGGATTCAAAAACTGAATGCCTGTAAAGTTATTCGTTGTTATCAAATGACGAGGGTCGACTCCCATGCCAAATATTCCGATTTTGAGTCCGCCCTTTTTTATAATCACATAAGGCTTCACAATAGAAGCCAAAGGCGTTTTCGACACATCATAATCAGCATTAATAATAGGGAATGTGGCTTTTTTCAAGTGTTTAGCCAAACTATCAACGCCATTATCAAATTCGTGATTCCCCAAGGTACCAGCATCATAACAATCAAGATTCATCCCTGAAATTTCGACATCTCCCTTGAATAAATTGAAAAATACAGTTCCTTGTGAAAAATCACCAGCATCAAGCAAAATCACATTCTTATGGTGTGCCCGAACAGTATCAATAATACCTGCCAATCGTGCATAACCCCCTCTATTCATTTCATTAGGTAAAATCTGACTATGTGTATCATTAGTACACAGGACAATAAGTTCCTTTTGCGAAGCACAAGATGCAAGCAAAAACAATCCTGTTATCAAAATAGTAAATCTATTGATCTTCATAAATTCTTCCGTCTAAAGTTTGATGAATCGGGTGACCTTCAATGGTTTGCTGTTTTATATAATCAATCATTAAACGCCGCAAAGAAATTGGATAAGTGATTGATTTTGCTGCCTGCGTCAAAGCATCAAAATGGTCATTTCCTTTGGCTATGTAATCATTTGCAGCAACCGCATAAATTTTATCCGGATTCAGTGGCACACCCTGAACCATAATGTGGGTGGCACTCTTTTGTGAATTAATACCAAAGCGGATACCTGCAACAGCACCTCCATATTTTGCAATACTATCAGCAAGCTGCTGAACTATATTGCCTTTGAGATAAAGCACAACCAATTCATTCTGAAAAGGCATCAATTCATAAATCTTACCAACTGTAATCGGCCCTTTATAAATTGGATTCCGGAAACCGCCTATATTTGTAACTGCTATCGCCACCGAATCACCTGGATAATGCTGTCTTGAATACGACAGCATAACATCTGCAAAAAAATTGGAAAGTAACCCCTCAGGCCTTTCTACCCGCATTGTCTCATCGGAATAGCCAATAACGGCATTAGCAACTTTTGCCGCTGAATCCACATAAGGCTTAATCAAAGCAACCATGCGTTGATCTTGTATTCCATCTGCTCGTTGATCAACAGGGATATGCGTTGCAGTAATGCTGGCAACTTTATACGAACTACAAGACGTAGCCAGCAATAAAATCCATAAAAAAATAAAAGCCTGTCTCATAAAATATCATTTGTCTTACAACATACTTATTTTAAAGGATGATCTTCTTTAGCATGCATTGAATCCAACACCAAATAAACGACTAAAATAGTGTACATTACCAATGCCAGCCAGTCGGCGACATGTGTTCCTGCCCATTTACAAGTTAAATCAATTCCACCAAATCGTAATGCTGCACTTACAACACCCATTAAAGCTCCACCGGCAATGAAACCGGATGACAATAACGTACCTTTCTCAAAGCGCGCTTTATTGATAGATTCATTTTTAGAACGGGTGGAAACAAACCAGGCAATGACGCCTCCTACCAGCAAAGGAGCATTCAACTCCATGGGTATAAACATTCCCAAAGCAAATGCCAATGCCGAAACATTGAAAACAGACAATAAAATAGCAATCAATGCACCAACTCCATATAAAAACCAGGGTGCTCCGGTGCCTGACATCAAAGGCTCAATAACAGCAGCCATAGCATTAGCCTGCGGAGCCACTAAGGCATTAGGGCCTGTAAAGCCGTATGTTTTATTCAAAATCATCATTACCCCTCCAACAGTAGCCGCAGAAACTAACGTCCCCAGAAATTTCCAACTTTCCTGCTTAGCGGGAGTGCTTCCCAGCCAATAGCCAATTTTTAGATCTGTAATAAAACCACCAGCCATAGATAATGCAGTACATACAACACCACCCATCACCAGTGAAGCAACCATGCCTGCCGTGCCTTTTAAGCCGACTGCAACCAAAACTACTGAAGCCAGAATTAACGTCATTAAAGTCATCCCCGAAACCGGATTGGTACCAACTATAGCAATGGCATTTGCCGCTACGGTGGTAAAGAGAAAGGCTATCAAAGCAATCACAAACAATCCTACCAAAGCGTACAACAGATTATGTACCACGCCAAAAAAGAAAAATACAAATATGGTTATCAACGCAGCAATGACTCCAAAAGCCAGAATCTTCATTGAAAGATCACGCTGAGTACGTAAAATTTTCATTTTTTCTGCATTTCTATTCTTACTGCTAACCTCATTGGCAGCCAATCCTACAGCTCCGACAATAATTTTCCATGAACGAATAATTCCGATTACTCCCGCCATTGCAATACCTCCGATACCTATATGGCGAGCAAAAGTAGTAAAAATAGTTTCTGCACTCATAGACGATATTCCTCCAACCGGAGGAATATAGGTTGGAATTAGCATATGCAATGTGCCGTCTCCAAGCAGCGGTAATCCAGGTACAATAACAAACCATATCAAGGCAGAGCCGGCGCAAATAATCGCAGCATAACGTAATCCGACAATATATCCCAATCCTAACACAGCTGCTCCGACATCGATACTGAAAACAAGCTTTGTTTTTTCTGCAATAGTCTCGCCCAAAGGAATCACCTTCGTCGAAAACACTTCACTCCAAGCTCCGAAGGATGCAACAATAAAATCGTACAGCCCACCTATAATGCCAGCAAAAACTAAAGGTCTTGCCTGATTCCCGTCTTTCTCTCCCGAAACCAAAACCTGAGTAGTAGCGGTTGCTTCAGGAAAAGGAAACTCGCCATGCATCTCAGAAACAAAATATTTACGAAAAGGTATCAAAAACAAAATTCCTAAAATACCTCCCAAAGCAGAACTTAAAAAGATTTGTGTAAAAGAGGCAGTCATGGTAGGGTATTTAGCCTGTAAAATATACAAAGCCGGCAATGTAAAAATTGCTCCTGCAACAATAACTCCCGAATTAGCTCCAATCGACTGAATAATAACATTCTCGCCAAGTGCATTTTTACGCTTTGTCGCTGATGAAAGCCCAACGGCAATAATAGCAATCGGAATAGCTGCTTCAAAAACCTGACCAACTTTCAATCCCAAATAAGCGGCAGCAGCTGAGAAGAGTATTGCCATAAACAATCCCCACCCTACCGAATAAAAAGTAACCTCTTTATATTGCTTATGAGGACTCATCAACGGATGATATTTTTCACCAGACGTCAAAGGACGAAATGCATTTTCGGGTAACCCTGTTATGGGTTCTTGTTGTTGTTCCATAGATCAAAATAGACGAATTAAGTTTAAAAATAGACAAGCAATGCGATACACTCAAATAATTTTACACCATATAAAAACCTCATATTCAACAGTATTCAAACTGATAAATATAAAAAAACACATTGCAATATTGCCTCAAGCATGCACTACAAATATATCTAATTAAAATTATGTTATAGCAAATCATGTGATTCAAAAAGTATTTTTTTATTATCCATTTGGTTCACATAGAATTGTGCGTCATTTCTTTCATACCCAAAAATTAAAAAAGCCGGAACAAGTCCGACTTTTTTGAACATATTAAAGTACTCAGGAATATTATTCTTTGTCTTGCTGAGTTGCTTCGTATTCTTTGAGTAATTTTTCCTGTACATCCATTGGAACAAGTTCATAACTTGCAAATTTCATGGTAAAAGAAGCACGACCACCACTCAACGAACTTAACGCAGTAGAATAACTGGATAATTCCTTAAGAGGTATTTTAACAGACAACTTTTCAAATCCCTTTTCACTATGCATGCCCATAATGACTGCACGACGTCCCTGTAAATCACTCATTACATCTCCCATACGATCGGAAGGTACCAAGACAACTACATCATAAATAGGCTCCAACAGTTTCGGGTTAGCTTGTTTAAATGCCATACTAAAAGCATTCCGACCAGCCAGACGGAATGAAATCTCATTTGAATCAACCGGATGCATCTTCCCATCATAAACAATAACTTGTACATCACGGGCATACGATCCAGTCAAGGGACCTTGTTCCATTTTATCCATCACCCCTTTTAAAATGGCCGGTAAAAAACGGGCATCAATTGCACCTCCGACAATACTATTGATAAAAATCAGTTTTCCTCCCCATTCCAAAGGAATTTCCTGACGATCTCTCACTGAAATTTTGAATTCCTGACCATTAAACTTATAGATTTCCTGGGGTACCATGCCTTCAATGTATGGTTCAATAATAAGGTGAACTTCCCCAAATTGACCAGCACCTCCTGATTGTTTTTTATGACGATAATCTGCACGCATAGCCTTCGTAATGGTTTCCCGATAAGGAATCTTCGGTTCCAAAAAATCAATCATTACTTTTTCATTATTCTCTACACGCCATTTTAGAGTACGCAAGTGAAATTCGCCCTGACCAAAGACAATTGTTTGTTTTAATTCTTTCGACATTTCAATGGTCCAAGTAGGATCTTCATCATGCATCCGTGTCAAAATTTCACTCAGCTTTTCTTCTTCAGCCTCATTTTTAGCTTTAATGGCACGTCTGTATTTTGGATCAGGATATTGAATAGTTGGGAAAATATAGTCACATCCTTTTGCATTCAATGTGTTTCCGGTATGTGTTTCTTTTAATTTTACGGTGGCACCAATATCGCCTGCTACCAATTCATCTACCTTTTCTCTCACTTGGCCTGCTACAGAAAAAAGCTGATTAATCCGCTCTTTCGTTCCCCTGGAAGCATTCAATAAATCATCACCTTCATGCACTTTGCCAGACATCACTTTAAAATAAGACACTTCTCCAATATGAGGCTCTACAGTGGTTTTGAATACAAACAAGCTGGTAGGACCGGTGATATTGGGCTTTACCTCCTTGCCATCTGTGGTTACCGGAGTAGACATTTCATCGACAAAAGGAACTACATTGTTCAGAAATTCCATCAAACGCCGAACTCCCATATCACGGAATGCACTGACACAGAACAATGGGAATATATCGCGATTAACCAGCCCTTTATGAATTCCTAAACGCATTTCATCTTCATTTAAAGAACCTTGTTCAAAATATTTTTCCATCAAAGATTCATCATTTTCGGCTGCCGCTTCAACTAATGTGTTGTGCAATTCCTCTGCTTTATTTTTAAACTCATCGGGGATTTCCAATTCCTCGGGAGCTCCGCCTTCAGGTTTCCAACGATACATCTTCATTCGCAATACATCAATGATAGCATTAAAAGATGTTCCTTCATTGACTGGAAACTGAATCTGAATAACTTTATGCCCAAAGCTTTCCTTTAATTGTTCTACCAACTGGTCATATTCCGACTTTTCATGATCCAAGTGATTGGCCACAAAAATAACGGGTTTAGAAAAATTTTCCGTATACCTAAAGTGATTGTGTGTCTCTACTTCAACCCCATAATGTGTATTCAATAAAATCAATGCTGTATCGGTTACATTTAATGAAGTAATAACGCCCCCAATAAAATCATCAGATCCCGGACAATCTATTAGGTTTAACTTCTTATTGTTCCACTCTACATGCGTTACGGTTGAAAATACAGAATATCCATATTCATGTTCCACCGGGAAATAGTCTGAAACAGTATTTTTATTCTCAATAGTGCCACGCCGTTTAATAATACCACCCTCATAAAGCATGGCTTCTACGAGAGTGGTTTTCCCGCAGCCAGAACTGCCTAACAGTGAGATGTTCTTAATCTCGTTTGATTGGTAGACTTTCATAATCTTATTTTTTAAGATGAATAATTATAAATCAACACAAAAAAACCATGTATCAGAGGATTTTTTTGATCGCCCAATTTAATTACTATTCATTGAAATGTACACAGAAATGATATGTTGTATAACAATGTTATTTGGCATTTTTTTGACTTATTTTATGATTTTACAAAAGCAACAGAGAATAACAGCGGTCGGCCTCTATCAATACAAAAAAAATAAAAATATCACTTTCTTATTCTGCAAACTGGCAAATAGGATAAAAAAGAAGTACCTTTGTAACAATTTAATATTATATTAGTTGGAGACATGAACTTTCTCATTTTAAATGGCCCAAATCTAAATCTATTAGGGGCACGGGAACCAGGAGTGTATGGACACCGTACATTTGATGACTTTTACGCAGAATTGAGAAATCACTTCTCCAACCATTCTTTCCTGTATTTTCAATCCAATCACGAAGGTACATTAATTGACAAACTGCACGAATATGGATTTCAGATAGATGGAATCATTCTTAACGCAGGAGCATTTACACACACATCAATTGCGTTGGCTGATGCCATTCATGCAATTTCTACTCCTGTCATTGAAGTGCACATTTCAAATGTATTTAAACGGGAATCCTTCCGTCATCATTCTTATCTGTCGGAAGCTTGCCTTGGAAGCATTTCCGGATTTGGTCTCGATTCATATCGCTTAGCTGTCGAAGCGCTCATTCAGCACAAACAGAATGATTGAAAAAGCGTTGTAAATATCGTTGCCAGTATCTATTTCACTTTTCGACAAACGTTTTTAATTAGCATAGTATGTTCAAAAAGACAAAAATTGTAGCCACTATTTCAGATCAGCGTTGTGATGAAGATTTTATTCGTGCATTATTCCGTGAAGGTATGAATGTTGTCCGGATTAATACTGCACATTCATCGCCAGAAGGATTAAACAAAATCGTTACAAACGTTCGAAAAGTATCAAAATATATTCCTATTCTTATTGACACGAAAGGGCCAGAGATCCGCACAACCCGTTGTGAAAATGGCAATATTATGCTGAAAACCGGACAAGTAATCCAGATCGTAGGGAAACCGGATCAAATCACGACTGATTCATGTATCGCAGTTTCATATCCCAATTTTGTGCAGGAAATGCAAATTGGAGGAGGTATTTTAATTGACGATGGAGAAATTGAACTGAAAGTAATTAACAAAGAAAATGATGCGCTGATTTGCGAAGCTATGAACGATGGTATCTTAGGTAGCCGGAAAAGCATCAACGTCCCCGGAGTTAAAATCAAACTTCCATCCCTTACAGAACGCGACAGGGTTAATATATTGTATGCTATCGAGCATGATCTTGATTTTATAGCTCATTCTTTTGTTCGTAATAAACAGGATATCATTGATATTCAAAATATTTTGGATGAACATGACAGCCAGATCAAAATAATTGCCAAAATTGAAAATCAAGACGGAGTCGACAATGCAGATGAAATATTGGAACATGCTTATGGAATTATGGTAGCACGCGGTGATTTAGGTATCGAGGTTCCTTTAGAAAAAATTCCATCGATCCAACGTGCATTAATTCGGAAATGTGTTGTAGCAAAAAAACCGGTCATAGTTGCGACTCAAATGCTGAACTCTATGATCGAAAATCCACGCCCCACACGTGCTGAAGTGACAGATGTTGCAAACGCTATTTTTTCACGCGCCGATGCAATCATGTTAAGTGGCGAAACTGCTAATGGAAAATATCCGATAGAGGCTGTCCGAACAATGGCAAAAATTGCTGAAGAAGCCGAAAAAAACAAGTTACCTGAAAACGATATCCCCATTTCTTATTCAAAAGACGAAACTGATGTCACTGCGTTTTTAGCTCATCATGCTGCTGAGTCTGCTTCTGACTTAGGAGTAAAAGCCATTATAACAGATACATACACAGGAAGAACCGCTCGATTTCTAGCTGCTTATAGAAGTCAAAGCCCTGTTTTATCTATTTGTTACGATAAACACCCGATGCGCCAATTAGCTCTCTCTTATGGAGTAATTCCTATTTATCAGGCATATAAAGAAGACCGCAGGGAATATTTCTTTGCAGCACTACGCCTTTTGTTGCGTAGCAAATGGCTAAAAAGAGAAGATCTGGTATCATATCTGAGCGGCAGCTTCGGAATCGGAGGAGGAACTACCTTTCTGGAAATTAATCATGTAGGAAATATCCTTGCTTTTGATCAAACCTACATTCTTCCTAATCTGAGATAAAATTCATCTTTTTTTAAAACTTCATTTTAAACCTTCTAGTCAAAAAATAATCTGACTATATGAGTTTCGAAATAAATCGATGTATATAGTATTGACAAAAAGTTATATTAGATTATTTTATGTTTAGAAAAATGAAAAAAGCAAGTTTCTTAATTGCCATTATGTTGATGGTAGTTAGTTTTGTATCAGCACAGACAGGTGGAATAAAAGGGATTATCATTGATGGAAGCACAAATCAGCCTATGGAATATGTAAATGTAGTTCTAAAAAAAGGGAATCCGTTAACGCTATTCAAAGGCACTATTAGCGACTCCAAAGGAGGCTATGTTTTGGGCAAAATACCAGATGGAAACTATCAACTTGAACTTTCATTTATCGGCTATACTACGTATCAAAAAGCAATTACCATTCAAAACAAAATAGTTAATATAGGTAGCATCACTCTTCAGGTTAACTCAAAAACACTTCATGAAGTACAAGTGGAGGCACAAGCTCCACAAATGCAGCTGGATATTGATAAAAAAGTTTTTACTGTGAATCAGAGCATTGCTTCTGCAGGAGCTTCAGCAGCGGAAATGTTACAAAACATTCCTTCAGTCAGCGTTGATGTCAACGGGAATGTTTCCCTCCGTAACAATTCAAACGTGGAAATATGGATTAACGGCAAACCAGCTGGCATTACATCTGATAACGAAGGTGATATTTTGCAGGAAATGCCAGCAGGTAGCATAGAAAAAGTAGAAGTAATTACAAATCCATCTGCAAAATATAGCGCAGAAGGATCTGCCGGAATACTCAATCTAATTCTAAAAGACAGTGCTAAACCAGGTTACTACGGAAGCATTTCAGGAGGATTCTCTGTGCCCGATCGTGGTAAAGTGGGATATAATGGTGGCTTTAATTTCAATTACACTTCACCGAAAGTAGATGCATACGCCAGTATTGGTCGTCGGGATATGAAATTTTCAGGTGGAGGTTGGAGCAATCGTTACGTCTTAAATCCTGCAAATGGAGATACTTTATCTTCCTTGAAACAAACTTCAACTGCTGATCGCCACTTCTCAGGGACTTTCATGCGTGCAGGTCTTAATTATCACCTGAACAAAATGAACTCTATTGGCTTTTCCGGATTTATGATGTTTGGTAACGGCGTAATGTCGAACATAAACGATAATCAAACCTTTAGTGCAACGAATGATTTAATGGGTCAATACTTTCGAAATACTGCTACAGGAGGTAACCGAAAAATGTACCACATTGATTTGGATTACGAACACAAATTTGACAACAATGGTTCAAATTTAACCAGTTCGTTAAGTTTCTCGAGCCATCCATCAAGCATGGAAAATAACTACTCACAATGGATAACTCCCAACGCGATCACCTCAACGCAGCAAGAAACTACAAAAGGGAAAAGCCCTCAAGCTGAATTCAAATTAGACTATACCAAATTATTTACCCAAAATAGTAAACTACAGGCTGGGTTTGACGGAAACTATCAAGAGCAGTATTCTGATGTAAAAGGAGTTACAAATGGGGTTCCTGATCCTTCTATCACAAACTTATTTGACTATTTTGAACGTGATTATGCGGCTTATACAACATATGGAAACAAATGGGGAAAATTCAGTACACAGATAGGATTACGGGGAGAATACTCTTATATTAATTTTTCGACTGGTCAACAGGATTATACCATCCATTATCTACAACCATTCCCAAGCGTATTTCTTGATTATGCAATCGACCCAAATAATGAATTCCAATTGAATTACACTCGAAGATTAAACCGCCCACGAGGTAGATCAATTAACCCTTTCGTTAATATATCGGACTCAACAAACTGGTCTTTTGGTAATCCAAATCTTGCACCGGAATACATCAACTCATTTGAAATCAACTATTTGAAATCATGGACATCACATACTCTTTCGGCTTCGTTGTTTTACCATTACACAACTAATGGCATACAATCGGTACAGTGGCTACAAAATGGGATTATGATGAATACATACATGAACGGATCCAAAACATTAGCAGGTGGATTAGAAACAATTCTACGGGATAATTTCTTCAGGTTCTTTAATCTGACAACAACGGTCGACTTGTATTATAATAAATTATTTGCGTCTCAATTTGATCAGGATAATCAAATCATTAACATACCTGAACAGAGTAGTTTTACCTGGAATCTGAAATCCATTGCGAATGTCATGTTGCCAGCCAATTTGTCTGCTCAAATTACCGGTTCTTACACAGCGCCTTATTATATTTCACAAGGAAAAAATCTCGGCAGTTATGAAATCGATCTCGGCATCCGCCAAATGCTGTTTCGTAAAAAGCTCATTCTAAATTTAAATATTCGTGACCTCTTTAATTCAGACAGGAGCAAAATAGAGACATGGGGATCAAATTACAAACAGGAATCACTTAACTACTTCAATGGAAGAATGGTAATGTTCAATATTACATACAATTTTGGGAACTCACACCCCAGTCGTAATGGTAAAAAGCCAGAAACAAACAATACCAACAACACCAATAATATGGATAATATGATGGATGGAATGTAAAGATTAACCATCTGTAACTAAAACTTTCTTGCATCGTTGGAATGTCCATGATATATTTGCATCACAAAATGCAATATTAATATCATGGACATTCTTTTTTACATAACTTCTATTATTCTAACACATTAACCATGAATTCAAACTTTTTCGCACGACTCTTTATCCCAAGAGAAAAGAAGTTTTATGATCTTTTCGAACAGGATACCATTAACGTTTGTGCCATTGCCGATAGTCTGATGCTTTTGGTAAACGAAGCTGATGAAGAAAAAAGAAAAGAAATTAAAAATAAAATGCATGATGTTGAACATGCAAATGACCAGCTAACCCACATTGTGATGGAGGAATTAAGCCGTAATTTCATCACGCCATTCGATCGCGAAGACATTCATAGTTTGATCTCATCATTGGATGATGTTACAGATTTTATATATGTTTCCGCTAAAAGCATGTTACTATATAAAATCGATCCAACACAGGATATTGCCATTCAGTCATTAGCCGATCTGATCCGACAAGCTACAAAAGAATTAGATCTGGCTATTAAAGGACTTCGTGACTTTAAAGGAGTAAAACAAAGTTTACAAGCAGTTGTACAAGTAAATAGCATTGAAAATCAAGCAGATGACATACTATACACTGGCATTGAACATCTCTTTGAGCACGAACAAAATGCTATTGAAATTATAAAAAAAAGAGACTTGTATTATCAATTGGAGACTGTAACCGACAAATGTGAAGATGTCTGTGACATCATAGAAAACATTCTTATCAAATACTCCTAGCCAATGAGTTTTACATTATTGATCCTGATTGTTGTCTTCAGTATAATTTTTGACATGATAAATGGATTTCACGATGCTGCAAATTCAATTGCAACAGTGATCTCCACCAAAGTATTAAGTCCTTTTCAGGCAGTTGCCTGGGCAGCGTTTTTTAATTTTCTGGCATTCTGGGTTTTTAATCTCAAAGTAGCAGATACAGTTTCCAAGACCGTCAATAATGCCAGCATTGACTTGGTTGTAATCTTTGCCGGTGTAATAGCTGGAATTATTTGGAATTTGCTTACTTGGCGACTAGGAATTCCATCCAGTTCATCTCATACCCTGATGGGAGGTTTTGCCGGCGCAGGAATTGCTCATGCAATGAGTTTTTCAGTTGTAAATCAAAAAGTTATTTGGGAGACTTCGCTTTTTATTGTGTTAGCTCCGTTTATCGGAATGGTCATAGGCTTGGCAGTTGCTGCTTTAATTACCAATCTCGTAAAAAAAACAAACCCTCAAAAGACGGAAAAAGTATTTCGACGGCTTCAGTTAGTCACATCTGCATCATTAAGTCTTGGACACGGAGGTTCTGATTCTCAAAAAGTTATAGGTATTATCATTGCTACGCTTACTGTTTATAATAATTACTGTCATACTCATGGCATACCTATTCCAACTTGGATTCAACACACTGATTTGCACCATGTTCCACAATGGGTTCCTATCACATGTTATTCGGCTATAGGCATAGGAACATTAATGGGAGGAATGCGAATTATTAAAACTATGGGCACAAGAATCACTAAAGTAACTCCTTTTGAAGGTATTGCAGCCGAAACAGCAGGCTCGATAACTCTTTTTGGCGTCGCCGAAGGCTTAGGAATTCCCGTCAGTACAACACATACTATTGCTGGATCCATTATGGGGGTAGGTATGCTAAAACGCATTTCTGCAGTACGGTGGGGACTTACGCGTCAGCTCATTACAGCATGGATCGTCACCATTCCAGCAAGTGGTGTAATTGCAGCTATCGTATACTGGATATTCAAGTTTGTAGGGTTGCATTGAATCGATCTTTATTCTCAAGGCAGAAATAAATACACATTTGTGATGTTAGTTGATTTAGTGTTTATGCTTTAGTTCAGAGCAATATTTAGCATTCATATCGCTAATTTATTTATTACAATAGCATCTTGACGCCATTTTTTAATCATATATTACGTTTATTTTATTTTTATACTACATTGGTCAAGGCATAAATCATTTTATTCTAAAGCTTCTTCTCCCATGACAAAAAATCATTTTCACTACGGATTGTTTGCCATGATTGTCTTTGTAATTATGCTACAATCATGTGTTCAGAACGACATCTCTTTGAGCAATGTCGATGGTACAATAGGAACGAATGGAGCCTTAATCTTCCCCGTTGCTACTTCAACCGTAACTATCAAGCAATTTTTTGATTACATCCATTCGACTAATCTTTCGTATGACGGATCTGGAAATTTAATCGTAACTTATAATCCAGATACTCCTTACTCTTTCGATATGAATGCTTCCATTCAGGATGTTCCCATACCCCAATCGGTTAATTTTAAAGGACATACAGGATATGCTTCAACTGATCAGATCAATACTATTTTGGCCACTTCCGAAGATTTTTCATTTGATTTAAAATCGCTTTCTTCACAAAACATTACGCAACTCGATAGCATATCAGTTCAGAGCGCACAATTTGCATTTTCGGTAAACAGTAATATTAACTTTAACAACAATCAGTTTCAGCTTACCATTACACCTGACCCAAGTGTATTTACCGGAATACAACCAGCATCCTATAGTCAGACAGGAACACTGGCTTCATTGAACAATACGGCAGTTACCTTTTCAAACTTTATTGCAAAAGCGAATGCCAATGGAAAATTTCCTGTTCAGGTGCGTTTACAAGAATTATCCCCTTCAAATAATGTTTATGTGAACAGTAACAGCACATTTGAAATTACAATAACTCTAAAAAATATGAACTTCAACGCTATTTACGGACAGTTCTCATTTAGCGCAACACAAACAGGAACAATTGATTTGAGTTTCTTAAATAATTATTTATCATCCAGCAGTACCTTGCCATTTTCCAACCCTCAAATTAACCTGGAAATGAAAACTAATACGCGTTTACCTTGGGATTTTAAAGTAAACAGCATTCAAAGTTACGATTCCAGCCAACCGAATAAAAAACTGTCAGCAACATTTGATAATGAATCACCATCCAAGATATTTCCTTTATACCACATGGCTAAAAAAGTGGGAAACTGGGGAAGTAATACTCTGACTTTTAACAAAAGCAACGGCCATATTGATCAACTCTTTACATTGCCCGGTATTAATACCATCTCTTTCAATATTTCTGGGTTTACAAGAACAGATACGGTGGTTAACAATCAATTTATACTACCAAATGACACCTTCGAGGTATATCCTCAGATTACAATTCCACTGGCGTTCAATCCAGGAACTGATATTATTATCCATGATACGCTTGATATCCCATCGTCAATGCATGATTTTCTGAACAAAAACAGCGCACAGGAAACCGAGCTGCTTCTTGCGGCTACCAACAATACCTCTGCCCAAATTGAGGTGACGGCCACCCTGATGGATAATCAAAATCAACAGATTGGAAATGCATATAATGTGGTATTAAAAGTTACGTCGAATGTTGACTCAAACGGGAGGCCTACATCAAGCGACAACGCGGTGCAAAATTTTTCCATTCCTTTTTCATATAGCGATCTGAAAAATGCCAGCTATATCAAATTTACCTACACGATACTGGGAAAGGATATAACATCACCACTTACATTTAATACTGCTGACTTTATAAAAATCCAAGTCAGTGCGTATATCAAAAGATTATCGTTAAATAATTAGCCCGGGTTACATCATAAATATTTCATCACTATGAAATCACTTCTGTTCATAATAGCACTATTGATCATCCTTGGAGTAGGAAGTAACGCCGTGTCAGCGCAAGTAAATACATTGTATTTTATGGAAAACGCACCTTCGCGTACCCTGTTGAACCCGTCATTCATCCCTACTCAGAGTTTTTATATTGAGTTACCCGTTATATCAGGGCTTTCGGGTATGGCAGGGGACAATTCATTTACTTTAGATGATTTATTAATGCCATATAACGGGAAAACCATTACAGCTTTTCATCCGGATGCAAACCCTGATGCTTTTTTGAATTCACTCCATAGCACGACAAGTGCAACGTTTCAAAATCGCATTAATCTTTTGGGATTGGGATTTAGACTTAATCAGAATTATTTTACTTTTGGTTTGAGCGAACATGCTAATTTCAACCTCAATGTTCCGAAAGATTTGTTCAATCTTATTTTAAAAGGAACGCCAGACACCATAAACACCAATAGCTTCAATCTCAAATCACTTGGGAGCGATGAAACTGCCTATCTTGAAACTGCTTTCGGATATGCAAGGCAAGTGACCGACCAATTAAGCGTTGGAGGCAGGGTAAAGCTATTGTTTGGCCAGCTACATGCCGACGCATCATTCAGCCAGTTTGAACTAAATGTCAACAGGCAAATTATCCAGATGACCGGAAATGGGACAGCCCGCATCACAGCGCCTTTTGAAATAGCTCAGAACAGTGATGGAACACCTGATTTCAGTAACACAAATAAACACGGATGGGGGAAAATTGTTGGTTTTGGGATGGGCTTTGATCTTGGAATGAATTATGCTGTGATGGATAATTTCCATATTTCTGCGGCATTGACAGATATCGGATTTATTCATTGGAGAAGGAGTAGCTGGGAAGCGCAAATGATTAATAATGTCTCATTTTCGGGAATGAATGTTACCCTTAATAGCAATAATACTTCATTTGGGCAACAACTGGCAGACTCAGTGAAAAATGCGTTTATCTACACCAAAGATGGTACCGGTTACACTACTGCTCTCGAAGGGCGTTTCCGTCTTGGGGCAGAATATGGCCTCTTTGACAATAAGATGGCATTTGGCATGTTGTGGCAAAACTCTTTCGGAGGTCCGTTGTCATACGACGAACTAACGCTTTCTGCTAATTTCCGCCCGGTCTATTGGTTTAACGGAGCATTGAGTTATTCATTTCTGAATGGCGATATGGGAACCATTGGTTTAGGTCTAAATCTGATAGCCGGTCCACTAAATTTTATTTTAAGCAGTGATTATGTCCCGCTCTATTTTTCGAAAGATGGTTATCCAATCAAGTCGAAATATATGAACTTCCAGCTCGGCATAGCACTTACTTTTGGTCATAAAACCAAAGCCCAATTACATAAAATGAGCCAAAAACAACAGGAAGAGCAACAGAAGGAAGAGGAAAAAGATCAACCGTCAATCAATGCAAGTCCACTTTTAAATTAATTAGCATAGAATGGGGGGATAAAAAAAAGAGTAGCGGGAAACGACTACTCTTTTTTACGGGTGGTAGATGGGACTCGAACCCACGACCAATGGAACCACAATCCACTACTCTAACCAACTGAGCTACAACCACCATTTTTAACGGTGCAAAAGTACGATAAATATTGAAATGAAGCAAGCTTTTTCACAAAAAAATCCCGTACTTTCGTATGTTGAATCCAATCTTGTTTATATATGACATTTTTATCCAGCGTTTTTCCTGCAAATATCGACCATCAATTAGCTCACATTAAAAGAAGTATCTACCTTCATAAAAACGGAGTTGTTTCTGAAAGTATCGAAAGCAAAGGCATCCGTTATGCTAAAAACTACGGAGTTTCAATGCCTGATCTTAAGCAGATGAGTCAGATATTACCGCATGAGGCTGCACTGGCACAACGGTTATGGGAAGAAAAAATTCGCGAAACAATGCTACTGGCGACTATTCTTTACCCGTCGGAAATGATGGACCTGTCGAAAGCCAGGCTTTGGATGAAAGATATTAATAACATTGAGTTGGCGGAACAGGCAGCAAGGAATCTTTTTTCAAAGGCACCGGATGCAGAGGCTATGATTGCTGTATGGATTCAGTCTGATGATTCCTGGCAACAAAGTACTGCGCTTATCACTGCTGCCTATTGCATTGAACAACTCTCTTCTGATGCACTTTCCAGGATCGACGAACAGACTCTTGCAGTAAAAAAAGATACTGCTTACGAAATCTATTGGGCTGTGGCATTGTATTTGAAGAAAAGAGGAGGTATAGACAGGAAATCGGCACAGAGAATCCTTCGGCAAATCGGAAAATTCAAAGACTCCTCACATCTCTCCGAACGATATATCTTTGAAGAAGTCTCAACAATTTTATGTTATCAATTTGATTTGTAGTTGAGATATTTACCCCGGTATATTCAGAAAAACAAATGATACCAGTTCTTTATTCAAAAACACTAAAACTAACATGTATGAAAAAAAATGGATTTTCAGGAGTCATATTATTGACGTGCCTGTTGTTGTCGGGTCTGTCCATGCAGGCAGGAAATGTGGTTTATAAATTGACGCAACGCATTGCAGTTCCGGGATCCGGATGGTGGGATTATCTTGCGGTTGATACACAGCACAGCCGTTTGTTTGTGTCACATGCTGATCAGGTAAATGTTGTGGACTTAAAAACCAACAAAGCTATTGCCATCATTCCAAACACACCAGGTGTGCATGGTATCACGTTCGCCTATGATCTTAACAAAGGGTTTATTTCTGATGGTCAAGATTCATCTGTCACGGTATTTGATCTTTCTACATTAAAAACCATCGGAAAAATTCAGGTAACCGGGAAAAATCCGGATGCCATTCTATATGACCCGTTTTCACATTGTGTTTTGACATTCAACGGAAGAAGTTCAAATGCAACAGTTATCAATGGAAGGACAGGTGCCATCGTCACCACCATTACTTTGCCGGGAAATCCTGAATTTGCCCAAACCGATGCACATGGACATGTTTTTGTGAATATTGAATCCAAAAGCACCCTTGTTAGAATTAATGCAACCAAATGGAGTATCGAAAAAGAATGGTCTATTGCCCCTGGCGAAGAACCTTCCGGGTTGGCCATTGATGTAGCCCATGAAAGATTGTTCTCGGTATGCAGAAATAAAAAGATGATTGTTTCTGATGCTGTTGCCGGTAAAGTGATTGCAACACTTCCTATCGGATCACGCTGTGATGGAGTGGCCTATGATCCTTTGTATAAACGGATCATTTCTTCCAACGGAGAAGGAACAATTACTGTAGTGCAGGAAGAAACCCCAAATCTTTTCAGGGTGTTGAATAATTTTCCAACTCAAACAGGAGCGCGCACGATTGCTGTTAATCCGAAAACAGGACGACTCTACCTGTCTGTTGCTGAATTGGAACCAGGGCAGGGCAGACGACCAGTAAAGCCGGGTACATTTCATGTTTTAGTTGTAGCTCCGTAACACGAAAAAAAAATTAATTGCATCCATATTCATTGTTTATTTTATGCCCCGCAGACGTATTATTATGTCTTCGGGGTAATTTGTGATTATGCCATGCAATGACTGACCATTGCCAAGAACATATTAATATGGCTCCGCGTCATAACGTAAAACTCAGGACGTAATAAAAAGATAAAATCAGAGATAGCTTTATATTCACTACTTTTTTATATTTATACCCTCCACTTGATATACCAACGACTATAAAAGCAATAATAAAAATTAAAATCACCCATTAAAAAACACCCTATATAAAGTTTGTTTTTGTTTTTATGGAACCATTCTTAGCTAGTAATATTTTTCCACTTTCATATTGGTAGTTGTTTCAGAAGTCATGTTTTTATCGGGAACAATGAAAATCCAGTATAGTCTTTCGATAATTAGTGTTTTGATAAACAGTTAATTATATATGAGTGTATTCTTGTAACTGCACTCTTACGGCAACTGTTATGATGAATATTTAAGAAGACTTGCAGGCCTGCTGTGATATCAAATTTACTCTTGTCTATCCTTCAAAAGGCTCAGGAAGAATAATTGTCCATCCTTGCAGGAAATCGTAAAAACCATATTTATATTATAAAACCAACATGTGTTGTTTTGTGGGGCGTTTGCTTTCAAAATGGTATATTTTTCGTGTTGTACCCATAAATAAGTAATGTAAAAATGCAAGAATGATGCATTTTTGATTGTTTTACTGGAAAAATTTATACCTTTGCAGTGACAAAAATCTTTACTTGGACAAAAAGAAAAAAGGTATGTTTGACACAGGACTCACTACGTTTATGGTTTTAGCCACCAGTCTGGTGATGCTAATGACGCCAGGACTTGCATTTTTCTATGGAGGACTTGGCGACAAGAAAAGTATCCTCAATATTATGATGCAAAGTTTCGTTTCAATGGGGGTTACTTCGGTAATCTGGTTTGCGTTTGGCTATTCTTTGTGCTTTAGTGGAAATATGGCACAAGGGAATGATTTTTACGGGATCATAGGAAACTTCAACAAAGTTTTTTATCACGGAGTCACTCCTTCCACGCTTTTCTCTCCCGATAAACGTTTTCCTGAGTATTTGTTTATTGCCTATCAGATGATGTTTGCCATCATTACACCAGCACTGATTACCGGAGCATTCATCAATCGGGTTTCATTCAAGGCCTACATCTACTTTTTGATTTTTTGGCAGATTTTCGTTTATTATCCGTTTGTTCATATGGTTTGGGGCGGAGGACTTCTTGCTCATTGGGGAGTATTTGATTTTGCAGGGGGGATTACGGTACACGCCACGGCAGGATTTGCAGCGTTGGCATCGGTTTATTTTGTTGGGAAACGCCATCAGAAAACTGATCCTAATAATATACCACTGGTTGCTATCGGCACAGCTCTATTATGGTTTGGCTGGTATGGATTTAATGCCGGTAGCGAACTTGCCCTGAATGCGATAACTATATCGGCATTTGTGAATACTGATATGGCAGCTTCATTTGCTGCTGTTACCTGGCTTATCCTTGAATGGCATACAGGGAACAAAAAGCCGACTTTTATCGGATTGATGACTGGTTCAGTTGCTGGTTTGGCCACTATTACTCCGGCGGCAGGATATGTATCCATCTCGTCAGCAGCCATAATCGGTATTATTGCTGCATTCGGATGTTTTCTTGCTGTACGTTTTAAAGAATACAAAGGATGGGATGATGCTCTCGATGTATGGGGTATCCACGGCATGGGCGGTGTGATAGGTACACTTTGTCTTGGATTATTTGCTTCATCAACCATCAATCCGTCGATTCCAGACGGACTGTTGATGGGTGGTAATGGTATGTTGTTATTAAAAGAAGCTGTTGCAATTTTGCTCGCTGTTGGTTATGCGTTTTTCTTTACATTACTTATTTTCAAAGTAATCAATAAATTTATTCCGGTTAAAGTGCCTGTTACCACACAGGAGGTTGGCTTGGATATGTGCTTGCATGGTGAAACGGCCCGTAATTTGTAATGCTTTTACAACATATGTGGCATGATCCTTATTGATTTAATTGATTGATTTTCGATTGAAAAAAAGAGGGGAGTCGTCAGGCTCCCCTCTTTTCGTGTATAGTAAAAAAAATTACGGCATTATTTTTTATCTTTCTGGATTGCGTCGTTGTGTACCGAAATAACAGAGCGACCTGAAGGATCGGCATTGTTTTTGAAGCTTTCGTCCCACTCTAATGCTGCCGGTGTACTACAGGCAACTGAGGGTACGGAAGGAACCGTCGCTGCAGCAGAGTCAGAAGGGAAGTATTCGCTAAAAATGCTGCGGTAAAGATATTCTTCCTTAGTCATCGGTGGATTAATCGGGAAACGGTATTTGGCATTTTGTAATTCCTGATCGCTTACTTTTTCTTCAGCGCGTGCTTTCAATGTATCAATCCAGCTATATCCGACGCCATCCGAGAATTGTTCCTTTTGTCTCCATACAACGGATTCCGGGAGGTAATCTTCAAAGGCTTTACGCAGAACCCATTTCTCCATTTTGCCGTTACCTGCCATTTTATCTTTTGGGTTCAGGCGCATGGCAACATCCATAAATTCTTTGTCGAGAAAAGGCACGCGTCCTTCAACACCCCACGCAGCCAATGATTTGTTTGCCCGCAAACAATCATAAAGGTGAAGCTTGCTGATTTTCCGGACTGTTTCCTCATGAAATGCCTGAGCATTTGGCGCTTTATGGAAATAGAGATAGCCACCGAAAATTTCGTCAGCCCCTTCACCGGAGAGCACCATTTTTACTCCCATTGATTTGATAACACGGGCCATCAGGTACATTGGTGTAGAAGCTCGTACTGTTGTAACGTCATAGGTTTCCAGATGATAAATGACATCACTGACAGCGTCCAATCCTTCTTCGATGGTGAAATGGATTTCGTGGTGGATGGATCCGATGTGTTCGGCTACTTTCCGTGCAGCTACCAAATCGGGAGATCCTGCCAGGCCTACTGCGAATGAATGAAGTTGAGGCCACCATGCATCATCGTTTCTATCTTCGCTTTCAATACGTTTGGAGGCATATTTTTTAGCAACAGCCGAAATAATGGATGAATCTAAGCCTCCTGACAGTAATACCCCATACGGAACATCAGACATAAGCTGGCGATGAACTGCATCTTCTAATGCTTTACGTAATGCATCAATGTTCGTTGTGTTATCTTTCACAGCGTCATAATCCATCCAATCCCGCTTGTACCAGGCTTTAACTTCTCCGTCAGGACTGTAAAGATAATGCCCCGGAGGAAATAAATCAACTTTATTACAATAGTTCTCAAGGGCTTTCATTTCTGAGGCAACATAAAAATTACCTAGTTTGTCCCATCCCATATACAGGGGGATGATTCCAATATGGTCGCGTCCAACCATGTATACATCATTGGCTTTATCATACAGGCAAAACGCAAAAATACCGTTAAGCTCTTCCAGAAAATCAGGACCTTTATCGTCATACAATGCAAGGATAACCTCACAGTCCGATTTGGTCATAAATTCATATTTTCCTTCATAGCGCTTTCTAATATCAAGATGATTATAAATTTCTCCGTTAACGGCTAATATTAAATTACCATCCTTACTATAAAGAGGTTGTTTACCTGATTCCACATCAACGATGGACAGGCGTTCGTGTGACAAGATTGCTTCGTCACTGCAATAAATTCCAGACCAATCAGGACCGCGGTGACGAATCTTTTTAGACATCTTGAGCACTTGTGGTCGCAATGTTTGCGACGGCACTTTCAAATCAAATACTCCAACAAATCCACACATATTATTTAAATGCTAATTATAAACTTGCAAAGAGAATTGTCTCTAAGTCAATCAAAGATGCAAATGTAAACAAAATAGTCAATATTCGGACAAAAATGATTGAAAAAAAAGATTATAAATTACACTTTGCTCTATTGTTCTTCTTTTTAAATACATTTTGTTACTTTTAAAATCAAGAATAAGGTGTGCTTTATAAGCGGGTGTACAAGATAAAAATAACCATTCCAGATATTCCCCCTGATAAAAAACAGGGGGTGATGCATTTTATTGAAACATTTTTTTTCGGAACCCCTTGTGAAATAAAAAAAGCCCTACGTATTGCAGGGCTTATCAAAACAAAACTCTCTATGAAAACTATTTCATATTGGGGCTCTCTAATCCATATCCTTTTTTCTTGTCTTCGAGTTTCAGTAGGAAGCCAACAACAACAGATAAAAGACCTAACAAGACAAACAGGAGAATATCATTCTCATAATTGTATGTGATATTCAGTTTTTCATTTTTGATGATCGGATATGTTGCTTTCGAAAATGCATTACCCATAGCAAGCAGGGAATTTTTGCTTCCATTGTTCAACGAAAGTTGTTTTGCAGCGATAAGATTATTTGTAACGATATTATTTGCTAAAGCTGCGGTGTCAACCTCATTTTGAGGAGCAGGAGTATAAAAGGTAGTTTGTACAATAGAATCCACTACATTTTCGGTTGTTTTGTCAATGGCATCACTCAGGTCACTGGGTTTGTAAGTGATTTGATTTGTAGCCAAAACTTTATTAAAGCTTTGTTCAATGGAAGATTTTATCAGTGCTTTGTTGGGAGATACATTTGGATTGGATGCAGTCAAAACGACTCCTAGAAGCATTGGAATGACCACTAAGCCGATATTCTGAATATAGAAAATAACTGCGTATGCTGTTCCTAGTTTTTTTTCAGGAATAATTTTTGGTACAGATGGCCACATAGCAGAAGGAACCAACGAAAATGCAATTCCTAAAATGATAACCATAACGGCAGCAAACAACCAATAATTCAGGAATGGAACAGCGAGAAAGCTATGTACAATCAGCAATAAAATTGCTCCTACAATCATGATAGTAGCGCCTTTTCCTTTTTTGTCATAAATACCTCCGAATAATGGCGTTAAAAATATTGTTCCAAACGGAAGCAGCATTGGAATAAAACCTGCAAACTGAGAAGAAACATGATATTTATTAATCACAAAATCAGGAGCATAATATAAAAATGGGAACACAGCTCCATAGAACAATACACAAAGAATGGCAATGTACCAGAATGCTTTATTCGTAATGATCGATATTATATCTTTAATGCGGAATGGTTCTTCTTCCTCCACTACTAAATTCTTCTCAGAAGCATCCAGCTTCTTATCCAATACGATGTAAGTAATGAAAGCAATCAGGCCGATTAACATCAGGATGAAAGCTAACAAGATTGGAGTACTGTACGAGAATTTGATAGCAAGTGGTAAAGAAATAGCCAAAGCCAACGCAGTTCCCAAGCGGGCAATCGACATCTGTAAGCCCATAGCGAGCGCCATTTCTTTCCCTTTAAACCATTTTACAATGGCCTTGGAAAGCGTTATCCCTGTCGCTTCACTACCAACACCAAATATTGCAAAACCCAAGCATGAGATGATGACTTGTGTTTTTATATAACCAAATAAAGGGAGGGTAATCATAGCAGCCGATGATAACGAGGTCATTGCCCAATAATTGAGGGCAGTTCCGACTACCATGAAAGCCGTAGCCGCTAAGCCTGTCACTCTGATACCAAGTTTGTCAAGAATTATACCGCTGAATATCAACATTAAAAAGAAAACATTGAACCAGCCGTATGATCCCGTATATAAACCGATATCATTACTTGTCCATCCAAGAGCTGTTTCGAGAATAGGTTTCACTGAGGAACCTGCATAGTTGAAATAATAAGCTCCAAACATGGACATAGAAACGACAAACATAGCGGTCCAGCGTGCGATTGGAGATTCTCTGAGAGATTTCTGAATTGCTTCTGTCATAATAAATTTGTTTTTGAAGTACTAATTAAAAGAAAATAAAAGGGTTGGAAATGTATAATTTTATCTATGGGTTTTATTTCTTGCGGCCAAAAAGCACTTTAATTAATAGGAGCAAAATCAAAACTGATGAAAAATAGAGGGCAAAAAGGCCATATGGACGTTCCGGCGTATTGATTATCATAATGGAAGAGCCAACAAAAACACCGATAATCAACAATGCCGCTGTGACCCTCGATCCAATCAATCGCAATACTCTGGTGACTGGATTCTGATCGTCAATATGAACCTGATGGTGTACCGTTCCCTCTTTTAATTTATAAAGGATTTCATTGACGCTTCCCGGCAATGTATTTATTAACGTCACATAATCCATCAGCGTATCATAAATGCTTGACGCTATCTTTCTCGGGGTGTAGCGCTGCATTACCAGATTTTTGGCATAAGGCAATATTAATGGAGTGATTGATATGGTCGGATCAAGTTGTCCTGCAAATTTTTCCAGGGAAGCAACAGCCTTTGCCAGCATAAAGATGCCTGAAGGAATTTTCAATTTGAAAGAAATAACCACATTAAGGCAATCCTGTACCATCTTTGAAAAATCAATCTCTTCGATACTTAAATGACGGTATTGCTTAAGTAATTGGTCGAGGCTAAATTCTAAATCTTCTGTTCGGTCATAAAATTTTACATCACATAAAGTAAGCAGAGCCGATGCAATAGCACGGGCATCCTGACGCACCAATCCCACACTGAATTGGGCCAGAAAATTCATTTCGCGAGGGCGCAACACGCCAACCATTCCAAAATCTATCATTCCAATCACGTTCCCCGGAAGAATGAATAAATTGCCTGGATGGGGATCTGCATGGAAGAATCCTTCTTCCAGAATCATTTTAAGGAGGATATTTGCGCCATTAACCGCAATCTGGTGCATATCATATCCTCCCTCTTTGAGTTTATCCAAATGGTCGGGCGTAATGCCGGTGATTTTCTCCATCACCAGCAATCGATGTGTGGTATATTGTGTAAATACTTTCGGGATATGTACCGTTGAATCATTTTGAAACATAAATTCAAAACGGCGAATATTGGCTGCTTCCTGAGTATAATCCAATTCTCTGTGAATTTTATCTTCGAACTCATCAATAAAACCCACTACATTGATTGCTGCCAGTTCGGGATAGTTTTTGACAAACTGTTTGGCAATGTAATGCATCAGGTAGAGATCTAACCGGATCTTTTTCTCAATATGAGGGCGTTGAATCTTGACCACGACTTCTTCGCCTGTGACCAATCTGGCCTGATATACCTGACCAATAGATGCTGCTGCCAAACAATGGGTATCGAACTCAGCGAATACCGCCTCGAGGACAGCTCCCAATTCATCCTGAATCAGTTTGATAGCTGTACTATCATCAAAAGGATAGGCTGTAGATTGGAGTTTTTTTAATTCCAACCGGAAACGTTCGGAAATCATATCAGGCCGGTCAGCCAAAATTTGCCCAAATTTTATATATGTGGGACCAAGTTCTTCAATCGTAATCCTTACCCGTTCCGGGGTTGTATGTACCTGTAACTGTGCCTTCGGGTGACGACGCATCTGATGGCGTAAATAGCTGCGTCCTAAACGCGACCGGTAAAACCATTCGCGCATAGCATGTTTTAGCAAGATTTTGACAATTTGCATTGCCCTAAAAAATTGCAATAAATTGCTGTATAAACGAAATATTTTCATATCACACGAAGGTATAAACAGTAATCTTTAGTAATGCCTGCAAACAGCATCATATTGTGCAAAGATACTATTTTTCAGCGAACGCCACTCTTTATACTACAGAAATGGCTACGTATTAATTCTTGTCGTATTTTTTGAAAAACAAACACACAAAATTATCCGAAATCCAGAATTTTACTGGTTCATTTTTAGTTTTTAGAACCGATTGCGCATATATGCAGAAGTTTATTCAGGAATGACAGATGCCAACAATTATTCTTAAAAGTTATCGTGCTTCCATCCCTTTTTATGCTATCTTTGCGTTATATCATCAATGCAGGTATAGGTTTACTTACTAAATTCATAGCAACATGATTGATTACGATGCGCTTTTAAAAATTTCTTATGGAGTTTACGCCGTTTGCTCCGGTAACTCGAAAAAAGGGAATGGATTTATATCTAATTCCATTATGCAGATAACTTCTGATCCGGTTCAGGTTGCAGTGACATGCAATAAAAAAAACTATTCTGCCGAAATTATCGCAGATAGTGGTATGTTAGCTATTTCTGTTCTTCCGCAAAATGTTTCATCTGATGTGATCAGCATCTTTGGTTATAAAAGCGGTCGAGAAATAGATAAGCTCAAAAGATTCAATGTTCGTTACGGGATAAATGATGTCCCAGTGCTGTTATCCGATGCCATCGCAACGCTTGAATGTAAAGTGAAAGAAACGATTGATGCCGGTACTCATTTGATATTTCTTTGCGAAGTATTGGAGGCAAATCTACTTGATAGTGAATCAGATCCAATCACATATGATTATTACAGAAAAGTCAAAAAAGGCGTTTCTCCAGCCAATGCACCTACTTATATAAACCCTTTAAAAAAACAAAAAACAATGGAACCAACCAAATACCGTTGCCCAATTTGTGGGTATGAATATGACGACAGCGAACACGACATACCTTTTGAAGCATTGGATGACGATTGGGGATGCCCTGTTTGTGGCGCAACCAAAGATATGTTTGAAAAAATATAAGACCACGGCTACTTGGATTATTTTCAGAAGGCCCACTAAATAATTATGAATCAAATAGAAATAAAAAATATAGTCAAATCATTTAAAGACGTTAAAGCGGTAAAAGGAGTCTCCTTTACGATTCCGCAAGGAACGTTTTTGGCTTTATTGGGTCCAAACGGTGCAGGAAAAACAACCCTGGTGGAAATGATGGAAGGATTACGGAAACCTGATTCAGGAGAAATACTGATTAATGGCAAGTCGTGGCATAAGCATGAAAAGGAATTACGAAAGGTCATCGGACTTTCGCTTCAGGAAACCCGTTTTACAGATAAGCTTACCGTGTATGAGACATTGCGTCTCTTTGCTAGTTTTTTCGGATTGGGCCATCCGCGGGTGAATGAAGTATTGGCATTGACGAATCTGGAGGAGAAACAAAAAGCAATGGTCAATGCACTTTCAGGAGGACAACGCCAACGATTGGCGCTTGCAGTGGCATTGCTCAATCGTCCTGAAATCCTTTTTTTGGACGAACCGACAACCGGGCTTGATCCAAAGGCCAGGCTTGACCTGTGGAATATTTTACACGATCTTAAACAACAAGGAAATACAACGCTAATTTTAACTACGCATTATATGGAAGAGGCTGAAACCTTGTGTGACGATATTATCATTCTGGATCATGGAACTATTTTGCAGCAGGGTACTCTATCTCAATTACTTGACGGATCAGCAAAAAACCTGGACGAACTCTTTATTCACCTAACTGGAAGACACTTACATAATGAAGAAGTGGGACAATAATCAACTTTATCAACTGATTAAAACTCAGTTTCTGGAAACGATTCGGGAACCATCGGTACTGTTTTGGGGCATTGGGTTTCCTATTTTGATTTCCATCGGATTAGGATTGGCATTTACCCGGTCTTCAAATACCCAGTTTCATGTGAATGTTGTCACATCTGACACTCACTTTATCAATTCATTCATTGCCCCCTATAGCGTCAAAAATATCCATGATCAGGCTGTAACTTATTCATGGAGTGTCTCTGATTCAACCTTGGGAAACACAACATATATTTTCCGAGAAAGCTCTTGGAAGGATGCCATTGTTGCTTTGAAGCGTGGTGAAGCCAATCTTATTTTAACTGATTCTGCTGGAACTCCTTATTTTCATTTTGATCCACATGACACACAGGCTCAACTCCTGTATATGAAACTATCTGCACTTTTTCGTCATCCTGTCGTAAAAATAAATGATAAACAGTCCCACATTCAGCCCCTTACATTGAAAGGCGTTCGGTATATTGATTTTCTCATTCCAGGATTAATTGCTCTTGGCATCTTGAATGCATTGATGTGGGGTATCAGTTACAACATTATTGAGCGGCGTTCACAAAAACTATTACGCCGGATGGTGGCTACTCCAATGCGAAAATCAAATTTTCTAATGGCTATCATTTTCGTTCGGATTGTCATGAACATTATCGAAGCAGGTATTTTATTTTTGTTTGCGTGGCTATTTTTCGGTATAACTATTCAGGGGAATATCGGAGCACTGTTTTTGCTTTTCTTTGCTGGAAACATTGCTTTTGCCGGTATAGCGGTTCTTCTTTCGAGCCGTACAGAAAAAACCGAAATAGGCACTGGTTGGATTAATGCTATAACCATGCCGATGATGATTCTTTCGGGTATTTTCTTTAGCTATCATAATTTTCCTGATTGGAGTATCGGATTTATTAAATTATTACCTTTAACCGTGCTAACCGACGGTATCCGCAGTATTTTTAACGAAGGGGCAAGTTGGTTGCAAATTATTTTCCCATCGTTTTTATTGTCAGCGTTAGGGGTTATATGTTTCCTGCTGGGATTAAAACGATTTAAATGGTTCTAAACCTGTGAATATTTAACATTGATTATGGAAAAGAAGGTGGTGGAAACACCCTTAATGAAGCAATATTATCAAATTAAAGCTAAGCATCCAGATGCAATTTTACTTTTCCGAGTGGGCGATTTCTATGAAACGTTTTCGGATGATGCCATTCGAGCTTCCGAGATTTTGGGTATCACATTAACACGAAGAGCGAACGGTTCAGCTCAATTTGTTGAACTGGCTGGATTTCCACATCATGCCTTGGATACTTATCTTCCGAAATTAGTTCGTGCAGGAATGCGTGTCGCCGTCTGCGATCAACTTGAAGATCCGAAGATGACCAAAAACATCGTGAAACGTGGTATTACCGAAGTTGTTACTCCAGGCGTATCTATTAATGATAATGTGCTGAATCATAAGGAAAATAATTTTCTAGCCAGTGTTTATATTAATCATAAGATTGCTGGCGTGGCTTTTCTTGATATCTCAACAGGCGAATTTCTCACTGCGGAAGGAACTTTGGAGTATATAGATAAACTACTCAACAGCTTTTCACCTAAAGAAGTATTACACGAACGCAATCAGCGTCAAATTTTCACAGAGTCATTCGGATCAAAGTTTTTTACATACGAACAAGAAGATTGGATCTATACGCCGGATGCAGCACATGACAGATTATTAAAACATTTTGAAACAGTCAATCTTAAAGGATTTGGAGTTGAGAATCTGACCAATGGCATCATTGCTGCAGGAGCTATTCTCTATTATCTTGACCACACACAACATCTTCACAATGGGCATATAACCCATTTGGCACGAATAGAGGAAGAACGTTTTGTATGGCTTGACCGATTTACCGTGCGCAATTTGGAACTTTTTTCAGGACAACATGAAGGCGCTGCATCGCTGACCGATATTTTAGACAAAACAGTAACTCCCATGGGAGGTCGTCTGTTGAAACGATGGATTTCATTCCCGCTGAAACAAATCAAACCCATTGAAGAACGGCTTTCGGTAGTTGAACATTTGTTTAAGGACGAAGCGATCAAAATTCTTTTAGAAGAACAACTGCCCCTCGTAGGTGACTTAGAACGTATAGTCTCCAAAATTGCTGTCGGACGGATTACTCCGCGTGAAGTACGGCAATTGCATGTTGCTTTGTCGGTGGTGGAACCGATCAAAACGATGTGTTTGGAAACAGATAACGCAACATTGCATAGAATAGGAGAACAGCTTAATGCCTGCGCTATTATAAGAGAGCGCGTTGAACGTGAAATTAATGATGATCCCCCTAATGCAATTAACAGGGGAGGCATTATCAGAGCCGGAGTGAATGAAACGCTGGATGAACTAAGAACCATAGCTTATTCCGGAAAAGATTATTTGTTGCAGGTACAACAGCGGGAAAGCGAAGCAACAGGCATACCCAGCTTAAAAATCAGTTTCAACAACGTTTTCGGATACTATATCGAAGTGCGTAACACACACAAAGACAAAGTGCCTGAAACATGGATACGCAAGCAAACACTAGTCAATGCCGAACGTTACATAACACAGGAGTTAAAAGAATATGAAGAGAAAATTCTGGGAGCTGAAGATAAAATACTTGCTCTTGAGTCTCAACTGTACAATGAATTAATTCTTGCATTAACAGACTATATTGCTGCTTTTCAATTAAATGCCAATCTACTGGCACAACTTGACTGTCTCTTATCATTTCAAAAGGTTGCAGTTCAAAATCGATATATCCGACCACAATTGAATGATGGATTTACCATCGACATAAAACAAGGGAGACATCCTGTTATTGAGAAGCAACTACCAGCTGGCGAACCTTATATTGCCAATGATCTTCATCTGGATAAAGAAAATCAACAAATTATTGTGCTCACCGGGCCAAACATGGCGGGCAAATCTGCATTCCTTCGCCAAACCGCCCTCATCGTGCTCATGGCGCAAATTGGCAGTTTTGTTCCGGCAGATAGCGCTTCTATAGGCATTGTAGATAAAATTTTTACACGCGTCGGTGCCAGTGATAACATCTCTGTCGGGGAATCAACATTTATGGTTGAAATGAACGAAGCTGCAAGCATTCTCAATAACATATCCGATCGGAGCCTGATCTTGTTTGATGAACTAGGCCGTGGCACAAGTACATATGACGGGATTTCGATTGCTTGGGCAATTGTCGAATACATACACGAACATCCGGCGTCCAAAGCAAAAACACTTTTCGCTACCCACTATCATGAACTGAACGAAATGGAGAAATCGTTTCCCCGAATTAAAAATTTTAATGTTTCAGTTAAGGAAGTGGACAGAAAGGTCCTTTTTATGCGTAAATTAGTGCCTGGCGGAAGCGAACATAGCTTTGGAATTCATGTGGCAAAGATGGCTGGTATGCCTCAAAGTATAGTAAAAAGAGCCAATGAGATTCTTGTCCAGCTTGAAACGGACAATCGGAAAGCAGGAATAGCAAAACCCATTGGCGATATAGCCTCTTCTCGGGAAGGTATCCAAATGAGCTTTTTTCAATTGGACGATCCTGTATTGAAACAAGTACGCGATGAAATTAAAAACGCTGATATTAACAATCTAACGCCTGTTCAAGCACTGAATAAACTGAACGAAATAAAAAAGATTATTACGGGAAAGTGATATTCCCAGAAAGCATTGTAATTAAATGCTATTGTTATGTTAAAGTTGTTTCGTGCTTATTATCCCATTGTAAAATGGACAATTGTAATTCTTTCTTACGGTTTTTTGATTTATAAAATCGAAGAATTTATCCATACTCCCGCTTCAAATCAGGATTGGTTCAATATATCGCTCTATCGATGGGGGTGGTTGTTGATGACTCTAATCCTATTGCCGGGCAATTTACTGATTGAATCTATTAAATGGCGTTTTCTGGTTAGTAAAGTTGAGCCTATTTCTTTTGCAACGGCCTTTAAATCATTATTTAGCGGCTTGGCTACCGGGTTTTTTACCCCAAATCGCCTGGGAGAATACCCCGGTCGGGTTGTTTATCTGCAATCTGAAAACAGATGGAAGGGAATTACATTTGGCTTCATTGGTACCTTGGCACAAACAATCACTCTTTTGTCATTCGGATTATTATCATTCTGGCTACTCATGGTACATCATCCATTTGGCACTCACAAAAGTGATACATTGCGCACTATTATCTTCTCCATTGCGACTGTATTGTCTTTTACTATTTATTTGTCCTTGCCCCGATTGGTTCGATTGTTACGCTATTTCAAGATTCATACTAAAATGATGATCTGGCTACGTTGGTTCACGCTCTTTAGTACACGGGAATTGACTTTTATTTTATTGCTTGCCATGTCACGGTATCTTGTTTTTTGCTTGCAGTTGTATTTTATGTTGTTGTTTTGTGATATTAAAATTCCTTTTTTACATGGTATGATTGCTATTGCAGCTTACTATTTATTTGTCACTTTTACTCCTTCCATATCTTTTTCAGAGGCAGCTATCCGCGGGTCGTATGCGGTAATGTTTATCGGCTTATTTTCTGAAAATGCCATTGCTGCTGCCACAGCAGGTGTGTTAATCTGGTTCATTAACGCCGTTATTCCTATGATAATAGGTTCTATTTTCTTTTCAAGGACAAAAATATAAGTCATTGTAATTTAGTGTTTTGTGTAATTGAAAAGAAATAAAATCTTTTTTTCTGCATTTTTTTGCTCGACCTATATTATTTTGCAAAAAAACGCTATCTTTGCTCCGTTTCATAAAGAAACGCAAAATTTTTCTCCATCTATCCAGCCAATATGAAAAAACTAATAATCATATTTGTTTGCTTGTTTTTGCTGTATTCTTTGCGGTTATTAGCCGTTTCAGCATATCCGTGGCCCGTAATCATTACACAACCAGATGGCACCAAAATTACTGTAATTCAAAAGGGAGATGAATACATGCACTGGCTGGAAAGTATAGATGGTAAAATGTTGATTTGCAATAATAAAGGGTTTGTTACATACGCGATGACTGATCAGAGTGGCAATGTAGTCTCGTCACAAATAATAGCGCACAACGTTTCACAACGCACAACAGCAGAAACTCAGTTTCTGTCAACATTACCGCAAAAAGTCTTTTACAGTGCCTCCCTAATAAATGCCATCATGAAGGCTGCAAACATACAACGTGAGCAGGCTTTTCGTACGTCATCGGTACCTGCTGGAAATGTTAAAATTTTAGTAGTATTAATGGCTTTTCCTGACACAACGTTTACCATTACTTCTACTGCCTATAATAATTTGTTTAATCAACAGGGTTATAACACCAATAATTCAGAAGGATCTGTACATGATTATTTTACCGCAAATTCATACGGAAAAATCTCTATGAGTTTTGATGTTTATGGCCCATATACGAGCAAGCATCCCTATAGCTTTTATGGGACGGATACCGGCGCTTCAGGAACCGATCAATATCCAGATTCATTGGTTTATGAAGCTATGGTAGATGTACATAAGGCCAATCCGTCTCTGGATTTTTCACAATATACAGGTATTCATGTTGTTTTTGCGGGGCACGGACAGGAATTTTCAGGTGTAAAAAGCAGTGCCATCTGGTCGCATGAAGGCTATATCACACCTCCAAGCTATTCCACTATTACACGATATGCCATGACCTCAGAGCTTTATGGTAATTATGCTTATTCTCCGACCATCAATACTATTGGGGTTGTTTGTCATGAGTTAACACACATATTAGGAGCTCCTGATTTTTATGACACTGACTATAATAACAATGGAGATGGACAATATACCGGAACCGGAGAATGGGATTTAATGGGAGAAGGCAATTGGAATTACACTGGAACAAATAATTCAGGTACTTGTCCTGCTGATATCAATATGTATCAAAAGATTCAGTTTGGCTGGGTTACCCCAACGCGACTTGATTCAACACAACAGATTGCCAATATGCCAAATTCAGAACAAAATGCAGTCGCTTATGTTGTACGAACTGCAACCCAAAACGAACGGTATATTCTGGAAAATCGGCAACAACTCGGATTTGATGCAGGGGTTCCTGGGCATGGACTACTTATTTACCATGCAGCACAGGATGTTAACGATATTTTTTATGATATCAATATCACTCATCCACAAAAAATGTATCCTGTCTGCGCCTCATCTACGTCTGCTCAGCCGTCTGCGATCGTTAACTCCTACGGAAATATTAATTCTGCTGGTTGTCCTTTCCCGGGAATGTCAAATAAGACGTCATTTACAAATCTTTCTGTCCCGGCCATTTTATCGTGGAATGGAAATTATAACAATACCCCGATTACCAATATTACGGAAAATGCCACACAGCATACCGTTTCATTTGACTACATGACTGGAATTGATATCGCTCCTGCACCACCAGTGCTAACCGATACATTACAAAACCATCAATTGCTACTTACCTGGACAAAACCAACTGGCTGGCCCCTTATAGCAGATACTACCTCCGAACAACACTGGGATGGGACATGTTCATCCAGTTATTTATCTTACAATACGAAAGTAAATATCATCTGCGCACAACAATTCAGTTCGTCTGTTTTATCCTCATATGTCGGGAAAACATGGGCAGCTGTACGTTTTTTTCCGGCCGATAGTAGCGCCACAAGTTATAATTTACAACTGTATACTGTTTCTGGCACTACGGCAACGAATATAGCCAGCCAGCCAATCAGTGGCATTAAGCCAAATTCATGGAATACCTTCTTTTTCTCTCAACCGGATACAATTGCAGCAAATACAACTTATGCAATTGGAGTGTCATATACCTCTTCCAAAGGATATACACTGATGATGGATAATGGTCCGGCATATGAAAGCAATGGAAATTATGGCGATTTAATATTTCCTTATTCAACAACTACAGCTCCTCATAGTCTTACCTTTATCAAGGTAGGTAGCGATGCAAACTATGGATTTGATATTAATTTTAGCGTTCGGGGGTTGATCAATCTTGGTCCTCCACTCAGCTATAATGTGTACCATAACAATACACTGATTGGTAATATTACGAGTCTGAAAGATACAATAGCAATTCCTACAAATGGTACTTACTGCATAAAAACGGTTAATGCCGGTATAGAAGGGAAAAACGAAGCTTGTATAGATTATGTGGCAGCAAATATAGATACAACAGACACGAGCAAAATATATGTTTTTGTGGTAGATCATATTGTCACCGTGCATGGAATTGCTGCTGGTGATTTGATTCAGGTGTATTCGCCTCTCGGCATTTTATATAAAGCATTTACGGCAACATCAACACAAGAAATCTTCACACTTCCTGCAGGATTTTGGCTCGTCAAGATACAGAAAACTGTACGGAAAGTAGTTATTCCATAAATCGAGTAAATTATTCATTATCATTAATTTCTAATATTTCATGTTATGCTTAAAGATCATCCTAAGGGGTTGATACCTCTCGCGCTCGCTAACACAGGTGAACGATTTGGCTTTTATACAATGTTGGCCATTTTCGTTCTCTATTTGCAGGCAAAATTCGGATTTGATAAAGGCACTACCAGCACTATATACGGAGTTTTCATGGGAGCTGTTTATTTTATGCCTTTGATCGGAGGATTTGTTGCTGACAAATGGTTTGGTTATGGGAAAACCATTCTGGTAGGCATTATAATCATGTTTTTCGGGTATCTGTTATTGGCTATTCCAAATAACAATCTCCATTTTTCCTTAATCGCTATGATTGGCGCCTTAACCTTGATCACGATAGGAACGGGATTATTCAAAGGCAATTTGCAAGTACTTGTAGGAAATTTATATGACGACCCGCAATATAGCAGTAAACGCGATGTTGCCTTCAGTATTTTCTATATGTGTATTAATATTGGTGCATTTTTTGCTCCATCCACTGCAGAATGGATCACCAACTTTAGTTTGCAAAATCATCAGTTGACCTATCAGGCTCAGATACCTGCTTTGGCACATCAGTTTCTTTCAGGGAACATAACGCCGAGTGGATTGCAAGATCTCAAAAACTTAGCAGAAGCTCAACTTATTGGAGCAAGCAATCATCTGGTTGATTTTTCGCATCTTTATATCCAGCGGCTTAGCGATGCCTACAACTATGGGTTTGCTGTTGCATGTTTCTCTTTAATTTTGTCCATTGCTATTTTTCTCGTATTCAAAAAGACATACAAACATGCTGATTATAATGCAAATCAACCAAACACGATTAATAATCACATCGAAGAACTGACACCAAAACAAACAAAAGATCGTATTATGGCGTTATTGTTGGTTTTTGCCGTTGTTATTTTCTTCTGGATGTCTTTTCAACAAAACGGATTGACAATGACTTTTTTCGCACGTGATTACACCGTTTCTTCTGTTTCTGGATTTACGCGTATTGGATTTTCTTTAACTAGTCTTACGCTGATTATTGTTTTGTTTTATAGCATTTTAAATGCTGTTCAATCAAAAAATGGACGTACTAGAATTATTTCATCCGTTATGGGGCTTGGTGCCTTGGCGGGTACCATATTTGTGTATAAAGCTCTTCCTGCAGAAATGCATTTGACTCCTCAGATTTTTCAACAATTTAATCCATTCTTTATCATTATATTGACTCCTATTTTCGTTACTCTCTTTTCCACGCTAAACAAACGAGGAAAAGAACCTTCTTCTCCACGAAAAATTAGCATTGGAATGGTTATTGCAGCCATAGGCTTTACCATTTTAGTTATTGGATCATTCGGATTAATGTCTCCGGCGCAGCTTCAGGCCAGCGGAGGAGTCAGCCAGACCTTAGTATCTCCTGATTGGTTAATAGGTACGTATTTAACACTTACATTTGCTGAACTATTTTTGAGTCCAATGGGAATATCCTTTGTCTCCCGGGTAGCACCTCCAAAATATAAAGGATTGATGATGGGAGGCTGGTTTGTGGCAACAGCTGTTGGAAATGCTTTGACAGCCGTTATCGGTAACTTGTGGAGTACCCTGCCTGTCTGGGTGGTATGGAGTATTTTGGTTGCTTGTTGTGTAATTTCTGCACTTTTTATGTTTTCTATTTTGAAAAAATTGGAAATGGTAACGCAATAACCGGATGGAAATTTAAATACAGAAACAAAAAGGCTTGGCTCTTTGAAGTGAAGCCTTTTTGTGTTGTAAAAAGCCATAAGATAAATTCACAACTTGTTTACATTCAATGGTATATTAATGTATTTGCTTGCGTTTCATGCAATTTATAAAATCAATGCTATTATCAAATAAAATCACGATTCCTTATCCTTTTACCAATCCACTCTCCCACCAAAAAATATTATCTTTGCGACAACAACAAAAAAAATTATGGACGATAGTAAATTGAACGCACAATCAAATCAATACACAGACGAACACATTATCACCCTCGAAGGACTCGAGCATGTACGCCGTCGCCCGGGTATGTACATTGGAAAACTTGGTGATGGAACATATATTGACGATGGTATTTATGTCCTTTTCAAGGAAATTATAGATAATTCAATCGATGAATTCAGAATGGGAGCCGGAACCACAATCCAAGTGACATTAAAAAATAAGACTCTTGCTATTCGGGATTATGGGCGGGGAATTCCTTTGGGTAAAATGATTGATGCTGTCTCCATTCTTAACACAGGAGGAAAGTATGACTCCAAAGCCTTTAAAAAGTCAGTAGGTCTTAATGGTGTTGGGACAAAAGCTGTTAATGCATTATCCTCTTCTTTTATGGTCGAAAGCTATCGTGACGGATCAGTAAAAAAAGCTCTGTTTTCATGTGGGAAACTGACTTCAGAAGAACCATTGCAATCAACATCAGAATCAAACGGTACCCGCATCGAATTTACGCCTGATGAAACTATTTTCGGTCAATATGCATTTAAAGAAGAGCATATTGAAACCATGTTGCGTAACTATGCATATCTGAACACAGGACTGGCTATTTTTTTCAATTCTAAAAAATTTTTCGCCAAAAATGGATTACTCGATCTTTTGAATGAAAACATAACATCCGAAACACTCTATCCTATAGTCCATCTGAAAGGAGAAGATATTGAAATTGCTTTTAGTCATAGTTATCAATATGGAGAGGAATACTATTCGTTTGTCAATGGACAGCATACGACTCAGGGGGGGACTCATCAGAGTGCTTTTCGGGAAGCCATAGCCCGCACTATAAAAGAGTTTTACAATAAAAACATGGAGATGGCAGATATTCGAAACGGATTGGTGGCTGCAGTATCCATTAGTGTTGAAGAACCTATTTTTGAGTCACAAACCAAGATTCGTCTCGGGTCAAAAGACATGGGACCAAACGGTCCTTCTGTCAATAAATTCATAGGAGATTTTGTAAAAAAAGAAGTCGATAATTTTTTACACAAAAATGGAGAGACTGCGGATATTCTTTTACATAAGATCCAGGAATCAGAAAAAGAACGCAAAGCGATTGCGGGTGTAACAAAAATTGCCCGGGAAAGAGCAAAAAAAGTGAGCCTTCATAACAAAAAACTACGCGATTGCCGCCTGCATTACAACGACACAAAAGGATCCGATCTGGACACTTCCATGATTTTTATCACCGAGGGGGATTCTGCAAGTGGTTCAATCACGAAAAGCCGGGATGTTAATACCCAGGCAGTTTTCAGCCTTAAAGGTAAACCGTTAAATACCTTTGGTTTGACAAAAAAGATTGTTTATGAAAACGAAGAATTCAATCTTCTTCAAGCAGCTCTTAATATTGAAGACGGATTGGAAGGTCTTCGCTATAACAAAGTGATTATTGCAACGGATGCCGATAATGACGGCATGCATATCCGGTTGCTTTTGCTAACTTTCTTCCTTCAGTTTTTCCCAGACTTAATTAAAAAAGGACACGTCTATATTCTTCAAACACCTTTATTCAGAGTACGCAACAAGAAGGAAACTATTTATTGTTACAGTGATGAGGAACGCACTACTGCCATTAATAAGTTAAGCCCAAATCCAGAAATTACCCGTTTCAAAGGGTTAGGTGAAATTTCCCCTGATGAATTCCGTCATTTTATTGGTAAAGACATGCGCTTGGATCCTGTAACCTTAAAAAAGGAAGATTCTGTTGCCACTCTTTTGGAATTTTACATGGGCAATAATACACCGGAAAGGCAGGAATTTATTATAGAAAACCTGGTGGTGGAAGAAGATATAACTGATTGAAAATATATCACATGCACTCTATACTATCTCTACAAATATTTAATCATTCTACGTATGAAAAAATTCAATCTTTCTATCGGTGTATGGTTGATCTCAGCATCTCTATTTGCCCAGGTCAGCCAGACTTTGCCTCAACTGGGTAAAGACAGTATTAAAAAAGTAATTGCCGCCATGACGCTTCAGGAAAAAGTAGATATGGTCATGGGGTTAGGAGACCGCACATGGAAAAATCCAGACAAAGGCCCTAACACAGTATTGCTTGATGGAGCTGCAGGACGTACTTATGATATTCCCCGACTTGGCATTACGCCTGCCGTATTAACAGATGGCCCTGCAGGATTACGCATTGAACCTAAACAAGAAGGACAATCTCATCCTTTTTATTGTACTGCTTTTCCAACGGCAACTGTTATGGCTTCAACATGGAATACGGCTATGGAAGAGAAAGTAGGCGAAGCAATGGGAAATGAAGTTCTGGAATATGGATCGGATGTTTTGCTTGCCCCTGCTTTGAATATTCAACGCAATCCGCTTTGTGGCCGCAACTTCGAATATTTCTCAGAGGATCCGTTAATTGCCGGTAAAATGGCGGCTGCTTTGGTGCGCGGAATTCAGTCAAATGGTGTCGGTACGTCCATTAAACATTTTGATGCCAATAACATTGAAACAGATCGTACAACCGTGAATGCTGTAGTAAGTCAACGGGCTTTACATGAGATTTATCTTAAAGGTTTTGAAATTGCAGTGAAAGAAGGAAATCCATGGACAGTGATGTCGTCTTACAACCGTCTGAACGGTTTTTATACTTCTCAGAATCATGACTTATTAACCACTATTTTACGTAAAGAATGGGGTTATAAAGGCATGGTGATGTCCGACTGGTGGGGAGGTGACGATCCGGTAGCACAAATGAAAGCTGGTAATGATTTATTAGAACCTGGAGATACTCAGCGTTCTGTGTTAATGAAAGCTGTGGAAGATAAAACATTAAGCGAAAAAACACTTGACCGAAACATTGCTTCTATCTTGCAGTTGATTGAAAAAACGCCCCGATTCAAAGGATTTATGCCAACATATCAACCTGATTTGGCTGCACATGCTGCTATTGCACGTGAGGCAGCAACAGAAGGTATGGTTTTACTGAAAAATGACAACGACGCATTACCTTTTACAAAAAAAATTAAACACGTTGCTTTATTTGGAAAAACATCGTATCATTTTATGGTTGGTGGTACTGGGAGCGGAGAAGTCAATTATGATCATGCTGCTTCAGTTGACAACGCTCTTTTAGCTGATCATTATAAACTTGTACCTGCATTATCTGATCTATACAAACAATTTGTTGATTCTATCACAAATAACGCAAAGAAACAAGATCAAAAATTTGCAGTTGATTTTGCTCCGGAATTACCATTGTCGCCGTCTTTTATCGATGCACAGGTAAAAAATTCCGATATTGCTGTGATTACTATTGGAAGACAAGCCGGAGAAGGAGCTGACCGTACTGTAGAAAGCTTTTCGCTATCAACAAATGAAAAAGCATTGATTCATGATGTTTGTCAGGCTTATCATGCTGCTAAGAAAAAAGTAATTGTTGTACTCAATATTGGTGGCCCTATTGAAACAGCTGATTGGCGTAATGAACCTGATGCCATCATGCTTGCATGGCAACCTGGTCAACAAGGAGCATATGCCTTGACGGATTTGCTAAAGGGAATTGTCGATCCTTCTGGAAGGTTGGCGGTTAGCTTCCCGATGAAATATACAGATGTGCCTTCTGCTTCAACTTTCCCCGGTGAACCAAAGAATAAACCAGTCAACGCTTTTTACAACGAAGGAATCTACGTCGGGTACCGTTATTATGAAACATTTCATGTGCCAACTGCCTATCCTTTTGGATATGGACTTTCTTATACCAAATTCCGTTATTCGGATTTAGCGCTGAGTGATTCAGTTTTCAACAAAAACATTACAGTTACCGTAAAAGTGACCAATATAGGGAAGGTTGCTGGAAAAGAAGTGGTTGAACTATATCTTGATGCACCTAAAAAGCAAATTAATAAGCCATTGCAGGAACTGAAAGCATTTGCTAAAACCCATTTGCTAAAACCTAATGAAAGCCAGACATTAACATTTACACTGAATCCAATGGATTTAGCCTCCTTCTGGAGTGGGATCAGCTCATGGGTAGCTGACCAGGGAAGCTATCAGATTCGCGTTGGTGCATCGTCTGAAGATATCCGGACAAAGGCAACGTTTACGTTACCGCATCCATTGATTGTTGAAAAGGATCACGATGTACTTTATCCCAATTTTCTCCTCCACACATTAACTCCTAAAGAACAAGAGTAATACTTAGAAAATTTTTCCGGCATAGTATTGAGGCTATGCCGGAAAAATCTAAAAAAGTATCTAAATCTCCAAGATATTTCTTTGTAAGATAACAGATGGGTATGCAACATAAAGAGATAAAGATCCAAGCTTTTTCGGAGAGCGCATTTCATAGCCTGGGATTTGCTTTGCAGCGGATGGAAGATCACTACCGTAGTACGCACGGGAAACCGGATGTCCCGCACCGGCATGATTATTATACCATTCTTTTCATCGAACAGGGAGAAGGAAGTCATAGTATTGATTTCACGGAATATCAGATTGCAAACAACACGATCTATTTTATTCAACCCGGACAAATGCATCAGGTCGTGCTCATGCAGGAACCGAAAGGGTGGATCATCACCTTTACGGAAGAGTTTCTGATCGCAAATTCGATTCCTGATAAACTGATCCGTGACATTTATCTCTTTAATGATTATGGACAATCTCCGCCATTACCAGTTGCTGAAAGGGATATGCCGGTCTATCGCAACCTGATAGACCAAATGGAACACTTTACCTCATCCCTTGAGAATTATCCGATGGAAGCTGCCGGATCACTCATCAAGCTATTTCTGATTCAAAGCAATAATAATTGCTCGCTTCATAAAAACGATAATCCGCAGTTGACGGAGACGACAAACCACATCCTGCGTCATTTCAAACAATTGCTTGACAGGCAATATGCCGACACGCATAAAGTATCCGATTATGCCGATGCATTATCGGTAACAAGCGATTACCTCAATAAGACGGTTAAAAGTATTACAGGCAAATCAGCCAAGGATCATATTCAGAGCAAACTGATTATTGAAGCCAAGCGAGCACTGCTTTTCAGCGAGCTTAGTAATAAAGAGCTCGCCTATAGCCTTGGTTTTGAAGAATCGGCCCATTTCAACAATTTCTTCAAGAAAAGTACAGGACTGACACCTTCCGAGTTTCGTCTTATGGCTCATCACTCCTGATTTTTGCAACTCTTCGCCTGATTTTATTATTTCTTTGGGCATTTTGCTGCCGTACCTTTGTCGCAGACAATTGGAAGATTTTTCAATTTAAAACGACAAACAAGATGAAAACTATTATTCATACGGCAGAAAGCAGAGGCCATTTCAATCATGGATGGCTGGATACCTATCATACTTTCAGTTTCGCCAATTATTATGATCCGGCACGTATTCATTTCGGAACCCTGCGTGTACTCAATGATGATCTTATTGCTGCAGGAGAAGGCTTTGACCTGCATCCCCATGACAATATGGAAATCATTACCATCCCGCTCTATGGCGATTTGGAACATAAAGACAGCATGGGAAATCATGGTATTATCCATTCGGGAGAAATACAGGTGATGAGTGCAGGGACAGGTGTTTTTCACAGTGAGTTCAACAGTAACCACGATAAAGAGACACAATTGCTCCAAATTTGGGTATTCCCCAATAAAAAGAATGTCACGCCCCGTTATGATCAGATTTCATTATCTGAAATGGCTAAACCTAATGAGCTGTATCAAATTCTTTCTCCTTATCCAGATGACCCGGGAGTCTGGATTCATCAACAGGCCTGGTTTCATTTGGGAGACCTTGCCAGTGGATGGACAGGAATATATTCTTTGAAAGGACAAGGGAGCGGAGTTTATCTTTTTGTGATCGAAGGCTCTGTTATCATAGCAGGTGAGCCATTACAACGAAGGGATGGCATTGGCATCAGTGAAACAAATAGTGTAGAGATCACAGCCACAAGTCAAACAAAACTGTTGATAATGGAAATTCCCATGTAATCAGGCTGTCAGGAGTCTTTTGACTTCAGTACTATATATATGAACAACAATCAGTAAACTAATAAACAACAATCTTATGAAAGCAATCAAACAATTTTTCGCAACTGATCAGAAATCATGGTCATTACTTTTAGTTCGCCTCGCGTTAGGCATCGTCATTTTACCTCATGGAATGCAAAAAGCATTGGGAATGTTTGGGGGATATGGATTCAGTGGGACAGTCGGATTCTTTGAATCAATGGGCATACCACTTATTTTAGCCGTATTGGTTATTCTGGCTGAATTTGCAGGCAGCATTGGCATCCTACTTGGACTTGCCACCCGGTTTATGGCTGCTTCCTTATTTATTTCCATGACAGGTGCCATGTTTTTGGGAGGACATATCCACAATGGATTTTTTATGAACTGGTTTGGAATGCAAAAAGGTGAAGGCATCGAATATTTTATCCTGGTGCTCGGAATGGCTCTTGCATTGGTGGTAGGCGGTAGCGGAAGATATGCTGTTGACAACTGTATCTCCAAAAAGCTGAAATAAATCCGGAAATCACTATTGTCCCATTAAAATTGGGGCGAAATTAAAAATCAAATAAACTTGGCTCATTAAGCCTAAAACGATCTTTGTCATTTTGAAATTTAGTTTTCTCGAAGAGGTCCCGAAGATGAGTTTTATCGGTTAAAGATATACTCAGGATCTGCAAAATCTCATATGTACTTCTGTCAAGTTGCATGTCCTTTTGGATTATTGCCACCAGACAGTAAGTACATATAGCCACGTAGATTTGAATCCGAACTGCGTTTTCAGTTGTACCCCAAAATTTCTTTATTTTCAGATGTTGTTTCAACCATTTGAAGAACAGCTCGACTTGCCAGCGGTTCTTGTAAAGTTCGGCAACTTGAAGTGCCGAAATATGCACTGCATTGGTTAAGAAGACAAACTCACGTTCTTGTTCTTGATCCCAATATCTGACCAAACGAAGAGTTCTTGGATAGTATTGACTTGGATAAAATCCCGTCAATTCAATCATCACATCTGAAAGCACATTCTCAGGTAACCTGCGTCTCCATTTGATGGATTTGTATTGCAGGTTCTTCTTGGCTCTAACAACAAAGAAAGCTTCTATCTGATGAATCTTATACAGCATTTTGAAGCTGTTGTAGGCTCTGTCAAATATATAATAAGATCCTGGTTCATAAGGAATTTCTTTCATCGCTTTAGAGTCGTGTACCGACGCCTCGGTAATATGAAAGAAAGCCGGAACCTGTGTTTCTACATCATACAATGTATGTACTTTGATCCCACCTTTTTTCTTACGGAACTTCGCCCACCAGAATACGGAAAGGCACAAGTCAATCGTTGTTGAATCGAAAGCGTAGACATTACCACCAAGTTGGAAGATATCAGAAACTCGTTTCTCTCTGGCTTGTGTTATCAGGTAGTAAGCATACTCTTCAAAAATGTGATAATCTCTGTCTTGATTGGCTCTTGCCAGAGATGATTTTGAAACATTTTTGCCAAAACCCAAATGATAAGATTTGGAGTGATGAGCATCAAGTGCGACAATCAAATCTCTCAGACTTTCTCGGTTGGACAGTTGTCCGAACATCAGAGCAAGTAATTGATTCCAGCATTTAAAATGCGTTACATTTTTGTCACCATCGAACTTGTGAACAATGTAGTTGAACTTATTCCGATCCAAGAAAGAGGCTAACTGAGCGAAAACGTATTTTTCCTTATGCATTTGCAAATCTGTTTAAGTATTGCAAAAGTGCAAACTGAAATCCGTTTAATCGAAAAAACCCAGTAATGAACTAAATTTCAAATATTTCAAATGTTTCAAAGAGCTTCCTTAGATTTTAATGGGACAGCAATGAAATTATTACTATAATTGACTTTGTAATATATCGCTATTTACTAGTTTGACAACAACTTATTTACATTGTTCTTTATTGATACTTCTTAAAAATTGAGCTTGCGGTATGCCCTCCGAAACCAAAAGTATTATTAAGCACGTAATTGACCGGCTCATATCGAGAATGATGTAGAACCAAGTCGATACCTTCCGGAATTTCCTTGTCCGGATGAAGCGTATTGATTGTTGCCGGCATAATATTATCACGGACTGATAGTATTGAGATAATACTTTCTATTGCTCCAGCCGCACCAAGTAGATGCCCTGTCATTGATTTTGTCCCGGTAACCTTAATTATATTGTTATCAAAAACTCTTTTTATACCTTTCAATTCACTAATATCCCCCATAGAAGTTGATGTTGCATGTGCATTTACATAATCGATTTGAGATGCGTTAATTCCGGCTTCCTTTAAAGCTTTGTTCATACTTAACATTGCACCTAAACCGTCTGGATGAGTTCCGGTAAGATGATAAGCATCGGCAGCCATACCTCCACCAACCATTTCAGCATAAATAGTTGCATTACGGGCCAGGGCGTGTTCTAACTCTTCGAGTACCAACGCACCGGCACCTTCTCCAATAACAAAACCTTCACGGGTTTCATCAAAAGGGCGGGAAGCCCCCTGTGGATCATCGTTTCGTTTCGACAAGGCCTGTGAAGCATTAAATCCTCCTACCGAAGATTCGGTGATAGCTGCTTCGGAGCCTCCGCAAATTACGACAGAAGCTTTACCTAACCGGATAGTATCAAAAGCATTGATGATGGCTGTGTTTGAAGATGCACAAGCCGAAACAGTTGCGTAGTTTGGACCAAGCAATCCGTTACGAATGGAAATAACCCCTGCTGCAATATCAACAATCATTTTAGGAATCAAAAAAGGACTGAAGCGTGGTGTTCCATCTCCTGTATGATACTCTTTCAATTCTTTTTCGAACGTTCCAATACCACCATTCCCCGAAGCCCAAATTACTCCAATTTCAGATCGCTCTGCTTCACTCATTATTTTCAGGTTCAATCCTGAATCCTGAATAGCCTGATCCGATGCTGCGATAGCATATTGTGTAAAAAGATCGTACGAACGGAGTTCTTTTCTATCCAAAAATTCTTCGGGGTGAAAGTCTTTCACTTCACATCCAAACTGTGTTTTAAATTTTGAGGTATCAAATTTTGTAAGCGGAGCAGCTCCACTTTTACCTTCTACAATGCTTTCCCAAAATTCATTGATGTTATTTCCTATAGGGGTAATTGCCCCAAGACCTGTTATTACTACTCGTTTCATTTTTAAATAATATTTAAAATATACCAATCGGTATATTTTTGGGTAAAAAAAATTACAGTTGATTTATGTAATCACGCAATGATTCCATAATTAAACGGATATGGTTGTTATTATCCGTGAGTTTATTTATCATGATTGAACCTTCGATCAGAGCTAATATCGTAATGGCAACTTGTTCTGTATTTAAGTCCGATGAAAATTCACCAGCTTGAATACCTGCATTCAATATTTCAACAAAATCATTTTTCCAATTCAACAGTGCTTTTTTCGCAAACTCTTTAAGTACAGGATGTGTGTCATCAGACTCGATGGCTGTATTAAGTATTGGACACCCACCAATAGGTAACTTTGACCCGGAAGAATCACATAATACTTTCGTGTAAATTAAAAGTTTCCCTCTGTAGCTTTTTTCTTTTGCCTTTTCAGACATAAAAAGCTGGCTCATCAGTTGTAAATTATACTTAAACGCCTCTATTGCTACATCATCTTTATTCTTGAAATTGCCATAAATACTTCCTTTCGTCAAACCGGTTACTTCAGTCAAATCATTGAGAGAAGTACCTGCATAGCCCTTTGTATTGAAAATTGATGCTGTCTTTTCAATAATATACTCTTTTGTTTTATAGGCTTTTGACATGATTTGATATTAATTTGGATGCAAAGATAATAAAAACATACCGATTGGTATGTTTTTGTGAGATATATTTTTATTTACTTTCATACAACGACCTTCTACAAAACATTTTTCAGGCATCCTGTAACGTTTGGTGCTTAATTCGACTCGTTTACCATCGATTGCTATTCGTAAATAGATTGGGACTAACCCCCCAGTTGTTATTTTTGCTCTCTTTGTGTAAAAGAGAATTAAAAGTTTTGAATTCATTTTAGCACCTTTTGAATAGACGTTCGCAAATAATTGATTTTATGAACGTTTTATTATTTGTTGAGTATAACTTTGCATAAAGCAAGGATCTACTAATTTATAATTTTATGATAAAAAAAGATGTTGATTGCATATAAGTTTTGGTTAAGTAGTAATGTTTAACTTAGATTTGACCATTAAATTGGTGCAATATTGCTTATAGTTCGTATATAGAGGGGATGATCATAGTCCCTTGTGCTAAGGCATAGTTGATAAATATCATCACCTTGTTTACAAAAAAATATCATAAGGTCGTTTACATCTAATGGTGAAAACTGTATCATAAGCTCGTTTACAAGACAAGGGGCAATAAATATTTTATACGAATTCGAACGGTTAGGAATAAAGCCACCTTCAATAGCAACTATAAACAGGATCTTGAAGCGTCACAACCTGATTGAAGAGTCCAAAGTCAAGCGCCTGAAAAATACGGAATATCCCAATTATTTTCTCAATGTCCAACAAATGGATCTGATCGGGCCGAGATACCTTAAAGGTGGTTTTCGGTTCTATTTTTACAATGTCATCGATATTGAGAATCACTTTGCAGGGGTCCATCCCATATCGGATAAATCGGCAGAAAGCATCGTCCCATGCTGGGTTGATTATTGGCGTGCTTATCAAATGCCTGATTTTCTCCAAATGGACAACGAACTCTCTTTCAGAGGCAGTAATCGTCATCCACGGAGACTTGGCTTGTTGATGCGGGTGACTCTTTCCAATGGTGTGAGTCCAATTTTCATACCGCCTGCTGAACCTTGGCGTAATGGTATTATTGAGAAGTTTAATAACAATGTCCAAAAGTATTTTTATGATACACAGAGATTTACTTCTTTCAATGACTTAAAAGAAAGGGCAAAAGAGTTTTCTGCTTTTCATAATGAAAATCATCGCTACTCTTCACAAGGCAACTGCACACCCAATCAAATGGTCAAAGGAATTTTACAAAAAAGCACCTTGAATAAGGAAATGGATTGGACACAAAAAATCTTTATTGAAAACAGGCGGTTAATTTTCATCCGTTTTATACGCAGTGACTTGAAGTTACATCTTCTCAATGAGACGTTTGTACTTAAACCAGCTCTTAAATACTGTTATGTTGTAGCTGAAGTGGTCATAGAGAAATATCTACTGGTGGTGAGCCAAAATAACACGGTACATCATATTTTCCGCTTTGCTATGTCTTTGCCTTAAATGTCAATGACCTTCTGATATTTTCCTTGCCTTAGCGGGTGAAATCCCTTAAGGGATTTGTAAACAATGTTTTGATATAGGTACCCCTCCTTAGAATGTAAACGAGGTGGTGATATGTAACAAATAGTGACAAGTTAAAAAATACAGATAGATAAATTAAATCATAGATTATCAGTAAGACCCACTCAAAAAGGTTATTTGTCACCCTTTAATCAAGTAAATATCATTTATTATATAAATATATCTGTTTAATAATCTGACACATTGCTGTCCCATAAATATTTTAAATTTAGTTAGTTATATTTGTTTTTTGAGCGCGACGATTTCAATTTTTAATTTTGCAGTCTAATAAATAGGCTGCAATGAATAAAGAGAAATATGTGTTTGCCCAACTGATATCATTTCTGAATGAAAATAAGTTTCGTCGTATCGTTGATAAGTACCAAGGTAATCGATACATTAAGCATTTTAAATGCTGGAATCAATTACTTGCTCTGATGTTCGGACAACTGTCCAACCGAGAAAGTCTGAGAGATTTAATTGTCGCACTTGATGCTCATCACTCCAAATCTTACCATTGGGGTTTTGGCAAAAATGTTTCAAAATCATCTCTGGCAAGAGCCAATCAAGACAGAGATTATCACATTTTTGAAGAGTATGCTTGCTACCTGATAAACGACGAGAGAGAGAAACGAGTTTCTGACATTTTCAAACTTGGTGGTAATGTCTACGCTTTCGATTCAACAACGATTGACTTATGTCTTTCAGCCTTCTGGTGGGCAAAGTTTCGGGCGGAATCAAAGTGCATACATTGTATGATGTAGAAACACAGATACCAGCATTTTTCCATATCACTGAAGCGTCAGTACATGACTCAAAGGCAATGAAAGAAATTCCGTATGAATCAGGATCATATTATATATTTGACAGAGCCTACAACAGCTTCAAAATGCTGTATAAGATTCATCAGATAGAAGCTTTCTTTGTTGTTAGAGCCAAGAAGAACCTGCAATACAAATCCATCAAATGGAGACGCAGATTACCGAAAAATGTGCTTTCAGATGTGATGATTGAATTGACGGGATTTTATCCAAGTCAATACTATCCGGGAACTCTTTGTTTGGTCAGATACTGGGATGAAGAACAAGAACGTGAGTTCGTTTTCTTAACCAATGCGATGCATATTTCAGCTCTTCATGTTGCCGAACTTTACAAGAATCGCTGGCAAGTTGAGTTGTTTTTCAAGTGGTTGAAGCAACATCTGAAAATAAAGAAATTCTGGAGTACTACTGAGAACGCAGTTCGGATTCAAATCTACGTGGCTATATGTACTTACTGTCTGGTTGCAATTGTCCAAAAAGACATACAACTTGATAGAAGTACCTATGAGGTCTTGCAGATCCTGAGTATATCTTTAACTGATAAAACTCATCTTCGGGACCTCTTCGAGAAAACTAAATTTCAAAATGACAAAGATCGTTGTAGGCTTAATGAGCCAAGTTTGTTTGATTGTAATACGTTCCAAGTTTAATGGGACACTAATGGCCATAATAGTGAATTTTAATCCATATGTTTAACTTTGTACGCTCTGTTCAATATTGAACGATACAAATATAGCTTTTATTTGCGATTTACACAAATACACTTGAGATAATCTCACTTTTTCTTTAAATAAACACAAAACAGATTGACCTATAATTACTTAATTTTGGAGCCTATGGATATTTTACAAAAAATCAATTCTATACGAACTCAAAAAGGAATATCTCAGGAAATTATTGCAGAAGCGATAAATAGAGATATTTCTGCGGTAAGTAATATTCTGTCTGGGAAAAGAGAATTAAGGGTCAGCGAGCTTGCGAAAATTGCAAATGTTTTCAACATGTCAATTATTGATTTGTTTTTGTGGGAAGACCCTCAAGAAAAAGAACAAGTGAATTACGTATCAGAAGAATCGAGTATTTATATTAAAAAAGAAAATGATAGAATATTGCGTAATTATATCAAACTATTAGAAGAAAAGGTTGATGCCTTAGAAAAGGAACTTTCACAATGTAAATAGCTGAAATTTTTGCAGTATTCAGTCTGAATAGTCAATCTGACGCGTAGTTATACAAACAAAAGCCTTATGCCAATTTCTCATAAGGCTTTTGTTTTATACTTGCAAGCAACCCTGACAAATCATTGTTCCACCATTTCTTTAACCATAGCTAACGCTTCTATAGACGCCCTCGTTATATTTCGATCTCGAATATTACCAAACTGAAACACGCGGCTCATAACCTGATTTGCTGTCGCTACAGCAATCCACACCGTGCCTACCAGTTTTTCAGGAGTTCCTCCTGTAGGGCCTGCAATGCCGGAAGTAGCTACTGCAACATCCGTTTGCAGTAACTGTCTGACACCGGATGCCATTCGTTCAACGACTTGCCGGCTTACAGCTCCATATTCATTAATATCCTTTGAGCTTACGTTTAACACCTTGCATTTTACATCATTATCATAAGCCACAACACCTCCCTTGAAATACTCAGAACAACCCGGCTGTGAAGTAATTAAATGAGCAATATTACCACCGGTACAACTTTCGGCCACGGAAAGAGAAATTTTCTTTTGTTTCAGCAGGCGGTCAATAACCTCGGCAGGGGTTGTATCTTCCAAAGCCAACAGAGTATTACCTAATAAAGGCACAACCTTTTCTACCGCTTCGTCCAGTGTACGAGTCAATAAAGCCTCATCAGGCAGGCTTGCCGTCAATCGCAATCGCACCAATCCAACCTGAGGCAGATAAGCCAGCTTGACAAAAGAAGGCAATGCACTCTCCCACTCTTCCAATTGAATAGCTAACGAAGATTCACCAATGCCATGCACCAAGATATGCCGATGCTGAATAGAAGGCACATTAAAACGTTGCTTGAGTCTGGGTAAGATTTCATCACTCATCACCTGCTTCATCTCAACAGGTACGCCGGGCATCGATACCACTACCTTGCCTTCTTTTTCGAACCAGGTGATAGGAGCAGTTCCCACTTTGTTATGAATAACGGTAGCGTCAGCCGGCACAAGCGCCTGGTCGCGATTCAAAGTATTCATCATATCCTTCCTGCCTTCAAAGAATCTCTCAATATCGGCATAAACCGAAGCATCAAAAACCAAGGATGTATTAAAAAACTCTGCCAGAGTTTTCAGTGTTATATCATCGTTGGTTGGGCCAAGACCACCGGTAATCAATACAATATTGCTTTTAGCCATAAGGCGCGCCAGCGTCTCTTTTATTACAATGGCTTCGTCACCTATGGAAGTAATACCCTGGATGTGAAATCCTTCTTTGGTAAGCATAGCTCCCATCCATGCCGAATTGGTATCGACGACCTGCCCAATGAGCAACTCATCGCCTATTGTCATTATCTCTACGTTCATGCTATCTCCTTTGTTTATTATATCTGCAAAGGTACAGTATTTGCCATAAATCGGGCAAAAAAACCGGATTATTCTGAGAAACGATAGCCGATTCCCGATTCGGTGATGACGTAGGAAGGAGAAGATGGGTCATCTTCGATTTTTTTACGCAATTGAGCGACAAATACACGTAAATATTGCGTTTGCTCCAAGTAACTGTAGCCCCATATTTCTTTTAATATAAAACTATGGGTAAGCACTTTACCTGCATTTTTCGCCATAAGCGACAAAAGGGAAAATTCTGTAGAAGTAAGGTGTAAAAACTCACCGTTTTTCCTTACGGTATGATGAATCAAATCAACCTCGATTTTACCAACAACAATAACCTGTTGGTTAGCATTATTTTGAGAAGAAAGCCTGAGTGAAGATCTGACTCGTGCAGAAAGTTCTCCCGTGCGAAAAGGCTTTGTAAGATAATCGTTTGCCCCGTTATCCAGCGCGCGGATAATTTCTTCTTCCGAACTACGCACGGAAAGAATGATAACAGGAGACGTATACCATTCCCTCAATTTCTGTAAAACGATCTGGCCATCTTCGTCAGGAAGACCCAGATCCAAAAGAATCAATTTAGGGTTATGGCTGGCGGCAAAATACAATCCATCTTTCCCTGTTGCCGCCTCTATTGTGTTATAACCATTGGCTTTCAATGTAATTTCAAGCAATCGTCTTATCGCAATTTCATCATCAATGACAAGTATGGTATCTTCCATCTGAATACATAAAAAAGAAAACAAGTAATTTTATTCTTCTGTCAGGTTATATTTTTCCGTCGGAATCTTGATGGTGATTAATGCTCCTCCCCGCGCTCTGTTCTCAAAAAGAACGGTTCCCTGATGAGCATCCACAAAACCTTTTACAATAGATAGTCCCAGTCCGACACCGCCTGAAATACGGCTATCCGCACGATAAAATTTATTACAAAGATAAGGAATAGATTCAGGTGGAAATCCTGTTCCTCTATCCATAACCTGCAACACCAAATTGGGCTGATCATAATACATCTTGACACGTATTGTCGTATGAGGATTGGCATGTTGCGTAGCATTATACACCAGATTGTGCAACACCTGTTCCATCAGTCCGAAATCAAATCTTACCAGAGGCATATCTGCAGGAATCACTACTTCAACATTAAACGGAGCCAAATCGTCATGTAAATTTGCAAGTACTTTATTTACCAAATCATGCACATCATGCCAATCCATAAAGGGTTTAATGGTATCTGATTCCAAACGGGACATGTTAAGAAGATTTTCAATCAGCCTGTCTAATCTTTCGGCGGCATCAAAAATATTTTTTGCAAGCTGGTGCTGCAACGAAGGCTCTACGTCACTACGCAGCAAAGTTTCCGACGAACCCATTAAGGTAGAGACCGGAGTGCGCAATTCGTGTGAAATGGAATTAAACAACGTTTTATACAATTTCTCCGATTCATGAATCACAGAAGCGCGATGTGTTACTTCATTCAATAATTCACGTTCCAAAGCATTGGTAAACTGAACGCATAAGGTATCCCAGAATAAATCCATCTCACCGCTGAATTTTGTCCGGGATTTTATCAATAACACTCCCGTATTGAGTCTCCTTCCATTTAAAGGATAAAATGTAAAATCAGTTGCCGGAAGCGTGGTGGTAAACTTACCGGCACGTTGTGCATGTTTATAAACCCAGGCAGCAATGCTTTTTTCCGATGGCCTCAAGATCAAATTTTGAGAAACAGGATAACTGGTAGATTGTAACGTATTATCATCCTCGCGTAACAACACTGCGCTATCGATCTGAAAATACTTACGAATAAAAGAAGTTCCCTGTTCGATCACCTCCCATATCCCGGAAGCCGACGAAAGCACTTTTGATAATTCATACAATGCTCCTGCACGTTGTTCCCGGTCTTTCGCTAAACGTTGCTGGCTTTTAAGACGCGCTGTTAACACTCCATTAATGATAGATACAGAAAAGAATGTGCCCATCATCATCACATCCTCAGGTTTAGCAATATAAAACGTAAGAGGAGGATTGATAAAAAAGTAATCCCATAGCAATGCACTTAAAGTCGCGGCCAGAAGGATAGGCCCCATACTGTAAAAAAGAGCAACCAATGAAACGGCAAACAACAAGATGTAAGAAACAACATGATATTCAAGAAGCCCTTTGAAAAAGTAGCAAATCATGACCACGAACAGAATAAACAAGGAACTGATCAGATAGTTTTTGGGACCGGAACGAAAAGCGCCCGGATTTATCCATCTCTTTTTCACCGGATTCGATGCATTTTGGGCGCCCACTACATAAATATCGATATCTCCGCTGTCGTGGATTAATTTACTGACAAGGCTCCTTTTGAAATAAGAAACAAAATCCTCGTGTTGTGATTTTCCCACAATAATATGCGTAATATTCTCGCGCTGGGCGACCTCCAAGATAGCCTTCGGCAGATCTTCTCCCGACGTTGAGAAATAATGCGCGCCCATTTGTTTGGCAAGAGCTATATTTTTATTGAGTTGTTCCTGATCTGATTCCGATAATGGCTTGGCCTTTTGAACATACACTGCGGTTATCGTAGCATCCATCGTGTACGAAAGGCTTTTAGCCCATCGGATCAGCCATGCAGAATTAGGACTTGGACCAATAGCAACCATCAGTCTGATCCCTGACTTCCAAGGTCCCGGAATACGCCGGTTCTGCATATATTGCCGTAATTGCTTATCCACCCTGTCAGCGACAAGACGCAATGACATTTCACGCAAGGCCGTTATGTTCCCTTTCCTGAAAAAATTGCGAACAGCTTCCTGTGATCGATCCGGCGTGTATACTTTTCCTTCGGCAAAACGTTGCAGAAGTTCGTCAGCAGTAATATCGACCAATTCGATCTCATCCGTAGCTTCCAAAACTTCATCCGGCACAGTCTCCCGGACAGGTACTCCGGTTATTTGAGTGACCGTATCTGTACGGCTTTCGATATGTTGTACATTCAGCGTGGTATAAACGTTGATTCCATTATGCAATAACTCCTGCACATCCTGATAGCGTTTTGCATGGCGGCTTCCGGGAGCATTGGTATGCGCCAGTTCATCGATTAAAACCACCTCCGGTTTTCTGGCAATGATAGCGTCTATATCGACTTCTTTAAATTCCGTCTCCTTATATTCAATAATATAAGGAGGTATTACTTCCAAGCCTTCTACCAGTTTCTCGGTTTCGGCGCGCTTATGGGTTTCCACATATCCAACGACAATATCAACCTGCTTTTTCTTCTCCAAATGAGCAGACTGCAACATGGTATAAGTTTTCCCTACGCCGGCACACATGCCAAAAAAGATTTTCAGCTTTCCCTGGTTATTTTTCTCTTCCTGCTGTTTGATGGAAGCCAGCAGTTCGTCAGGATCAGGACGTTTTTCGTCGTACGTATTCATTGTAGATTATTTATTCCAACAAAATAAAACATCAAACGCCAGCACAAATATACTATCTCTTATTTCAATAAATCAAGGTCACGATTAAGTTCCAGCACATTAACCCGAGCTTCTCCCAACATATCAAAGGTAGGGCGTTCAATATGGTTTGCAATAAGCTTTTGAACCTGCTGTCGCTGTGCCGGGGAATAATTACGGGCATCGCAAACACGATCCATCTGTAAATAGGCGCTTTCAGGAGAAATATCAGGATCGAGCCCGCTCCCTGATGCTGTCAACATTTCAACAGGAACAAAGGCATTTGCAGGCAAGTGATTACCCGCAATAAACGTCTGCCGGCGTTTTTGAATCAATATTTTCAACGAATCGCTGGTCGGGCCAAGATTGGATGCCCCCGAAGGCACCGCATCATAATTGCAAGCTGAAGGACGAGACCAGAAATAACGCGGATTATTAAAAAGTTGACCTATCCGCTCAGAACCTCCCGGCATGCCGTTTGTCGTAATAATACTTCCATTTGCCTGATATGGAAAAACCACCTGAGAAATACCCGTGATGGCCAGCGGATAGATCACTCCCAAAAGGAACATAAAGGCCAGCAACATCTTAATAGCTGTAAATAATGGTTTCTTCATTGTGTCTATTTTTATGACTCTAAAAAACGAGTTGTGATCAAACTAAATTATCTGTTTTATTTTCCCCACGACGATCTGTAAGTGGCATATGCTTCATTATTCTTTTTGAGGATAAGAAGTCCTTTCTCGATTGTGTAACTGTCAACTACATTCAGCATGTTGAGTAATGCATTTTCCAAACCTGTTGTATCGGGACAAGACATTCTGGTTACAACAATATCGCCAAACTTTAAAGCAGTCCCCGTCACTGCTACATCACCAATGAATTTATTGCAGCCTGTCGTTCCACTGATTGTCCCGTTAGCAAAAACTCTAAGCATAGGAACATTGTATGAATTCGGAGTTAACATCTTGTCTCCGTTGTTTGCTCTTACCGACACAAGGCTCCATTCCGAAGCGGTAAGATTTTGCTTGGGCGAGGTACAACAGACAAGCGTCAGTAACGTGAAACAGCTAATTAAAAATTTCGTCTTCATCTGCTAAGATTTTATCAGGTAACCAATAATAGCAACGACAACATCAACGCCATTCTTTTTCTTTATGCAATCACATAACAGAATCTCCATTCTGTTCTCTCTTTACTAATAGCTGCCATTCGAAGATTTCTATTTCTTATCTATACTATGCCAGATGCAATGCCTGCAATAATATATCAATCAATTTAATACCTATAAAAGGAACAATAAGGCCTCCTAATCCATAGACCAATAAGTTTTTGGTCAATATTTTATTAGATGACAAAGGACGGTATTTTACTCCTTTTAAGGCTAATGGAATCAACAGGATAATGATGATAGCGTTGAAGATAACCGCGCTCAGGATTGCGCTTTGAGGCGTGGCAAGATGCATGATATTGAGTACCGATAACACCCCGCGCCCGTTCGAGCCGGCATAGAGACCGGTTGCAATAGCCGGAATAATGGCAAAATATTTTGACACGTCGTTGGCTATGCTGAATGTAGTAAGCGCCCCGCGAGTCATCAGGAGCTGTTTACCTGTTTCCACCACTTCAATCAGTTTGGTCGGGTTGCTATCCAGATCAACCATGTTGCCAGCTTCACGTGCAGCTTGCGTCCCGCTGTTCATTGCTATGCCTATATCTGCCTGAGCCAAAGCGGGAGCATCGTTTGTGCCGTCGCCAATCATGCCGACCAGATGTCCCTGCGCTTGCTCGGAACGAATGCGGGCTAGTTTGTCTTCCGGCTTTGCTTCTGCCATAAAATCATCAACCCCTGCTTCAGCAGCAATTGCGGCAGCCGTCAACGGGTTATCGCCTGTGATCATCACCGTTTTTATCCCCATTGTGCGCAATTGGGCAAAGCGTTGCTGAATGCCTCCTTTGACAATATCTTTGAGATGAATGATTCCCAAAACACGGTCGTTTTCAGCCACCACCAGGGGTGTAGCTCCCTGGCTGGCCAGTTCATGAACTTTTTCATTGACATTGTGCGGGAAAAATCCGTTGTTGGTTTGAACAAACTTCCGTATTGCTTCCGATGCGCCTTTACGGATAGAATGGATTTTCCCGTCCGGCATTTTAATATCGACGCCGCTCATTCTCGACTGGGCGGTAAAAGGGATAAACGTTATATCGTTTTCATGTATCTTGCGCTCCCTCAATTGAAAACGTTCCTTGGCCAGAATCACAATAGAGCGTCCTTCAGGCGTCTCATCCGATAGAGAAGAGAGTTGGGCGGCATTAGCCAGTTCTTCCTTGGAAACAGAGTCGGCAGGAATAAAATCGGTAGCCATACGATTTCCCAGCGTGATGGTACCCGTTTTGTCAAGCATTAATACATCGACATCACCGGCTGCTTCAATGGCTTTACCGCTCATGGCAATAACATTTTTCTGCAACAACCTGTCCATCCCGCTTATGCCGATCGCACTTAACAGGCCACCGATGGTGGTTGGAATCAAACAGACCAAAAGGGCTATAAGCACCGTCAGACTCAATGATGACTGAATTCCTGCAGTCAGCGCGTAATAATGAAATAAAGGAGGTAAAGTCACAACGGCAACCAGGAAAATAACCGTCAATCCCAACAATAAATTATTTAGTGCAATCTCATTAGGAGTCTTTTTCCGTTTGGCGCCTTCCACCAAGGCAATCATTCGGTCTAAAAAAGTGTCACCAGGTTCGGAAGTCACTTTAATCACAATGCGGTCACTCAACACTTTTGTACCACCGGTAACAGCGCAACGGTCGCCGCCGCTTTCGCGGATTACCGGGGCAGACTCTCCAGTGATAGCTGATTCGTCAACACTCGAAATTCCTTCGATGACATCGCCATCAGCAGGAATGACATCCCCTGTTTCGCACACCACCAGATCGCCACGCGTCAACTCGGTAGCCCAGACCATTTGCTCGCTTCCGTTAACCAGACGGCGCGCTTTGGTCTGTGTACGGCTTTTTTTCAGCGTTTCGGCCTGCGCTTTGCCACGCCCTTCGGCTATAGCTTCCGAAAAGTTGGCAAACAATACTGTAAACCACAGCCACAAGGTAATTTGAAAATCGAAAGAAGAAAACTGACCCGCAAACAACTCTTTGATCACAATCCCTGAAGTCAAAACAGCTCCGAGGGCCACAATAAAAATGATCGGATTTTTAATCAACTGAACCGGATTCAACTTGAGGATTGCTCCTTTCAAGGCCGGCGCCATCAGTTTCAACGTAAACAGTTGTTGTTGCTTTTTATCTCGAACACTCATAGAAATTTACTATTAAAATCAAAACATAATTATTATCGCAGTGTCACCTGTTTTTTGAAAGCGCAGGCAACAAGCCCTAAAACGTAACTCCTCCATGCATTAGTAATTGTTCCAGTATCGGCCCCAGCGAAAGCGCAGGGAAAAAGGTCAGGCCGCCTACAATCAGGATAACAGCCAACAACAATACCAGGAACATCCAGTTATCCGTATGGAACGTACCGGATGAGACGGGTGTTATTTTTTTCCCGGCCATACTCCCTGCGATAGTCAGCATGGGGATAATGACGCTAAACCGTCCGATGAACATGCAGAGCGCCATCAACACATTATAATAAGGAGTATTGGTATTTAGCCCCGCAAAGGCGCTGCCGTTATTGCCCGAAGCGGAAGAAAATGCATACATGATTTCGGACAAGCCGTGCGGGCCTTTATTATTCAGGGCAGCAAGCCCGCTTTGAGTACTAACGGATAATGCGGTAAAAATCAAGATGCACACTGCCGGCGCCAGCACCGCGATGAGTGACATCCGCACTTCGAAGGATTCTATTTTCTTCCCCAGGTATTCAGGTGTACGACCAACCATCAATCCGGCAATAAAAACGGTGAGGATGATAAAAGCAATCATGCCATACATACCTGATCCGACGCCTCCGAAAACGACCTCCCCCAGCATGATGTTGAACATGGCAACCATTCCGGCAACAGGAGAAAGACTGTCCATCATGGCATTCACCGAGCCATTGGAAGTAGCCGAGGTTGTTGTCGACCAGATAACACTGTTCACAACACCAAACCTCACCTCCTTCCCTTCCATCGAGCCGGCCACATGCAATGCCGGATTATTCGCATACTCGGCATAGAGGGAAAAACCCAGCCCGACACACAACAGGATAAGCATGACCCCGAAAATGATCCAACCCTGCCTTCTCGAACCAATGTATAGTCCGTAGGTATAAGTCAAAGCCGCAGGAAGTAACAAGAGCGCTACCATTTCGAGAAAATTACTCAATGGCGTGGGGTTTTCAAACGGATGCGCACTATTGGCTCCAAAGAAGCCACCTCCATTGGTACCCAGTTGTTTGATGGCAATTTGTGATGCTGCAGGACCAAGCGGAATCACCTGTTTGGCGCCTTCCAGCGTGGTTACGTCAACATATCGCGAGAAAGTTTGCACCACTCCCTGGCTGACAAGCACAACAGCAAAAACAATGGATAACGGCAGTAAGATGTAAACAACAGCCCGTGTCAGGTCGACCCAAAAGTTACCGATATATTTCGTTACGCCACGGGTCAATCCTTTCATCAAAGCAATCAGCACGGCAAATCCGGTGGCAGCGCTGAGAAAGTTTTGCACGCCCAACCCCGCCATCTGGGTAAGATAACTCATGGTCGATTCACCGCTGTATGACTGCCAGTTGGTATTGGTTGTGAAACTCATGGCGGTATTCAATGCCAAATGCCATGAAGTGTTCCCAACTTTAGCAGGATTAAACGGTAACCATTTTTGGGTCATTTGCAGTGCAAACACTACAAGAAACCCAAAAAGATTAAACCATAACAAACTGATAAGGTATTGCTTCCAGTTCATCTCCTCTTCCGGGTCAAGGCCGCAAACACGATAAACCGCTTTCTCAAGCCAACCAAAAACAGGCGTTAGAAAGTGGCGTTCGCCACTAAACACCTTTTTCATGTATTTTCCCAGAATGGGAGTGAAAACAACAATGAATCCAAAAAACAGGATCAATTGAATAAATGCACTCATCTTTGTATTTCTAATGGATAATTATTTCTTTTTCCCGGCTACAAAAATAGACCGGTATCCATAAAGAAAATATAAAGATATCTGCGGATATATAAAGATTTTATCAGGAAGAAAGGTGAAGAAGCAGAAATCAATTTTATGGTTTGGAGCCATATGAATGCATCCTTTTGCCACTTTTGTTTACCCATGAGTAAAGTGCCTTTTCCTCACTTACGACTGCCTGAGAGACACTATGGAGTGTCTTTCCCCGCTTTTGTCCGTTCTTAAGACACTTTATTGAATAGACCCGACCTTATTCGAAACATTGGAGAAAAATTAAACAATGCCTCTATCTCCCCTGCCATGAGGCTATCGTTGCCAGTCGGTGGTTTTAATCCAGTCAACCGTCCTACGGACATTATGGAAAAGATTATCCGGAGAAAGGCCATGCCCGGTATTGAAAATCCAGTTGAAGTTGTTCCGTCCGAATGCCTTGTATTTTTCCAGTTCGGAGATTAAGATATTCGGATTGTCGATGGAAAAGATTCGGGGATCGAAGTTTCCCTGTAGTCCAATCCTGGGGTCAACCGTTCTGCGGGCTTCCTCCATAGAGTCCTGCCAATCGACGCTGATGTAGTCGGCAACATCGTAATGGATCTGTTTCAAGCCTGCTCCAAGTCCCTTTGGGAAAAAGATGACAGGGCAACCGGCATCCCGCACTGCCGACGTGATACGTTTTACATAGGGCAAAACCAATTCGACATACAACTCATAGGGAAGCAATCCGGCATGCGTTTCAAAAAGCTGGAATGCATCAATACCATGTTTAACCTGATTCACGGCATATTCGATGGAAAGCTCGGTGATCAGTTCCAGCAAATGGCTCGTTTGTTGCCTGTGGCTATAAATCAATTTGATGGCATCCGGGAAGAAATGGTTGGCGCTGCTTCCCTGCACCATATAACAGAGTGTGGTAAAAGGAGAACCGCAAAAACCGATCAAGGCACAATCTTCTGGCTTCTGCACCTTAATGAGGTCGATGGCCTTATAGATATGGGACAATTTTGAAGTATCTCCTTGCAACCTACTGATATAAGCGCTCTGATTCTTAATCGGAGCATCAAAGACAGGCCCTTTATCGGTAAAGTTCAGTTCCATCCCAAGCGCTTCGGGAATCACCAGAATATCGGAAAACAGGATAGCGGCATCAACGCCCAGATCCTGCACCGGAAGCAAGGTAACCTTAGCCGTAAGTTCGGGATTATGCATCAAATCGCGAAACGAATATTTCTCCCGCAACGAGAGGTAGGAGGGCAATACCCTTCCGGCCTGGCGCATAAACCAAACGGGAGGACGCTCGCAGCGTTCTCCCCGGATGGTTCTTATGAAAACAGAATTGCTCATAATTTAATGATCGGCTAAATGTTGCAATGCCCGGTAACTGGCATCAATCGTCCGTTCAATCTCTTCGTCGGTATGCGCATGCGAAACAAATGCAGCTTCAAATTGCGAAGGCGCCAGGTAAATCCCTGCCTCCAGCGAGGATTGAAAATAAGCAGCATAGCGTTGCTTGTCCGACTGCATCACATCATCAAAGGATTTAACCCCGCTCAGGTTCGTAAAAAACAAGGTCATCAGCGAACCGGCACGATTAACAACGCCGGGAATACCTGTTTTCTGCAAATTATTCCTGATGCCCTGTGCCAGCTTGCCGGCTTTTCTGTCAAGCTCCGTATAGATGGAAGGATTGTTGTTCAACGTTTCCAGCATCACGATACCGGCAGCCATCGCCAAAGGATTGCCCGACAATGTTCCCGCCTGATAAACGGGCCCTACCGGAGCCAGTTGCTGCATGATCTCTTTTTTCCCTCCGTAAGCGCCTACCGGCAGACCGCCGCCAATGATTTTCCCCAGCGTAGTCAGGTCAGGCACAATGCCAAAGTATTCCTGAGCGCCTCCTTTGGCCAGACGGAATCCCGTAATGACCTCGTCAAAAATCAAAAGGGCATGGTATCTCGTAGTTAGTTCGCGCAATCCCTTCAGGAAGGAAAGTTCCGGCAACACAACGCCCATGTTGCCCGCAACAGGCTCAACAATGACAGCGGCAATCTCGCCTGGATAGGCGTCAAACAATGCCTCCACCGACTGAATATTGTTATACTCGGCGGTCAGGGTATCTTTTGCAATGCTTTCCGTCACTCCAGGACTGTCCGGCAAACCTAATGTGACGGCTCCGGAGCCGGCTTTAATCAGAAAGCTATCGCCATGCCCATGGTAGCAGCCTGCAAACTTGATGATTTTATTCCTTTCCGTATAACCTCTGGCCAGACGAATAGCGCTCATGGTAGCTTCTGTTCCAGAGTTTACCATCCGCACCATTTCGACAGAAGGAACCATAGAAACAATCAGTTCCGCCATCCTTGTCTCCAACAGGGTCGGAGCTCCGTAACTGGTGCCGTCAAGGGCTTGCCTGCGTATTGTTTCCACAATTGGCTCGTAAGCATGTCCCAGAATCATGGGCCCCCAGGAACCGACGTAATCAATATAGGCGTTTCCGTCAATGTCAAAAACCTTTGAACCTTTGGCTTTTTCAATAAAGACCGGTTTGCCGCCGACGCTTTTAAACGCCCTTACCGGAGAATTCACTCCACCTGGAATCAGTTCACACGCTTTTTCGTAGGCAGAGAGGCTTTTCTTTTTATTCATCTTATGATAGATCTTATTTTCTGTTCAATATTTTGGCAATATCCTTGGCAAAATAAGTGATGACGAGATCCGCTCCTGCCCGCTTAATGGATGTGACAACTTCCAGCATGATACGCTCTTCGTCAATCCATCCATTAGCTCCGGCAGCCTTCACCATCGAAAACTCCCCGCTAACGTTATAGGCAACCACCGGAATATTGAACGTCGTTTTGGCACGGTAGATGATATCCATGTAGCTCATTGCCGGTTTCACCATAATCATATCGGCTCCCTCTTCAATGTCAAGCGCTATTTCGCGCATGGCTTCGTTACTGTTGGCAGGATTCATCTGATAGCTTTTCCTGTCGCCAAACTTCGGGGCTGATTCAGCAGCTTCGCGGAACGGGCCATAAAACGCGGAAGCAAATTTAGCGGCATAAGAGATGATCGGAGTATTGAAAAATCCGTTATCATCCAGTTCTTTGCGGATACGTTGTATCCTGCCGTCCATCATATCACTCGGAGCAATGACATCCGCTCCGGCTTTGGCAAGCGACAGGGACTGCATGGCAAGCGTTTCCAGCGTCAGATCGTTATCGACCTCTCCATTCACAACGGTTCCGCAATGGCCGTGCGTGGTATATTCGCAATTGCAAACATCAACAATAATCAGGATATCCTTGCCGAAACGCGCTCTCAGCGCCCTGATGGCCTGCTGCACGATACCATTATGTTCGCAGGCAACCAAACCTGTTTCATCTTTATGATCGGGGATTCCAAACAAAAGAACTGCTTTGACCCCATTTTCCAGGAGATCCTTGCATTCTTCCACCAACAGATCGACCGACATTTGATAGTTTCCGGGCATGGAATTAATCGGATTTTTTACGTTTTCTCCCGGACACACGAATAACGGCATAATCAGATCCGAAACATTCAGAGTGGTTTCTGTTACCATGTTACGAATGATTGGATTCATACGAAGTCTTCTCAGACGAGTTTGTGGAAATGACATAATAACTATATTTTATAGGGTTGATAAATAAGAATAAATTTCTTTGGCAAAGACAGCCCCGTCGGGTTTTGACGATACAAGCAGCGGTTGAATTCCCATTTCCGTAGCTTTGCGTGCAGTGGTCTTGCCAATGCATGCCATACGAAAATCCCCCCTGATCCCTGCCTGTTGCATGAAATGCATAAAGCTCTCTATAGCCGAAGGGCTCGTAAAGATAATCAAATCATACCGGTTTCCCTCAATCCGGGCTATAATTTCAGGAGGAATGATTGAAACATATCTTGTCTCATAAACATTCAGGCGGGTCACCACGTTATAGGACGAAAGCGACTGTTCCAACGTGTCAGGCGCCAGCGTCCCCAACGGAAGCAATATCTCTTGTCCGGTAATGTTTTGTTGCAGCAGCTCCTGCACAAAATCTTCCGACGTATTTCCCCGGCTTACATAAGAAGCCTGAATGCCATATTTTTGTAATTCAGCGGCTGTCTTATTCCCAATCGCAGCATAACGGACCTCCTCCCGGATATCTTTCCGGGTATTGCTTCCGGCAGCATATTCGAAGAAATAGCTTACCCCGTTTTTACTGGTAAAAATAATATATGTATAAGAAGCAATTTGTGAAAAAACCGAATGTTTCTCCGGGGATTCACGCGTAGGCATAATCTCAATCAACGGATAACGAATTATTTCCGCTCCCACTTGCTCCAGATGCGATGACAAGGAGTCATCATCAGCAAGAGGCTGGGTCAATATGACTATTTTGCCTGAAAGTGGCCGCATCAATTCTGCAATATAATTCCCTGCTCTTTTGCAAGCTTCATAACGGCATGTGCGGATGCAATGCCTAAATGTTCTGCTTCTGTCACCGGCGCCAGGCCGGTATAATAAACAATTTTCCCGGTAATATGATCTCCCGTCATGGTTCGCAGGCGGATGTTGCTTCCCTCAATCGTGGCATAAGCCGCCAGTGGGAACTTGCATCCTCCGCCGACGGTCAGCATGAAACTCCTTTCGGCAATGACGCTTGTCTCCGTTTCCGCATCATTGATGGCACGCAATATGTCATATGTCTCCCGATCGTCTTTCCGGCATTCGATGGCTAGTGCTCCCTGTCCTATAGCCGGAATGCAAACCTCTACCGGCAGATAGCCATTCTCGGGAATCACTTTTCCAATGCGTTTCAAACCGGCAGCAGCTACCACGATAGCATCATATTGTCCTTCGTTCAGTTTCCTGAGCCGCGTATCAATATTTCCGCGCAAGTCGGCATAGAGCGCCTCTTTTTTCTGTTGTTTCAGTTGCAATATCCGCCGGGGGCTTCCCGTACCAATGATGCAATGTTCGTCGAGTTGCCTGAAATCGCTGATAGAGTCGTCCCTCATCAGGATTACATCCCTCGGATCCTCCCGTTTCGGGAAAGAGGCCAGCGTCAATCCCTCCGGTTGAATACTCGGGACATCTTTCAGGCTGTGAATGGCAAAATCGGCTTTTCCTTCCAGCAGCGCCGTCTCAAGTTCTTTTACAAATACACCGGTGCCCCCGAAAGATGTAAGTGGAGTATCCGTTTGACGATCGCCATGCGTTGTGAATTTGATAATTTCAAAAGCATACTGGGGAAACCGCTCCTGAAGTAAACGGACTGTTTGCTCCGTTTGGGAAAATGCCAGTAAACTCGGACGGGAGGCAACCCTGTATTTCTTCATTGTTCTCTCTTTTTGAAACTTTGAATCTCTTCATTGATGGCCGTATCTACGCTCAACGTGTTTTTCAGCGCTTCCACGATGGTAACCATATCGTCCTTTGAAGTAACCGTCTTGATATTTTTCATGATTACCCGGATGAGCTTCTCCGAATAGGCATCCATCATCTCCTGTATCAGTCCCTGCTGAGTGTCGGTCATTGCCCCGAAAGTACTTTTATAATTCGCAATAGTACTTGTTTTCAATATATCCAGTTTACTTTTTATCTCATGCATCGTCGGCATGATGATCTGGGCATAATACCAGTTGTAATAATCTTCGGATACTTCGGAAATAATCTTCTCGGCCTGTTCAATTTCCATCTGCCGCTTCGAAACGTTGAGGTCAATCATCTGATTGATATCGTCGATGGAATACACCATGCAATTTTCAATCCGGTTAATAGCCGGATCGATGTTACGCGGCAACGAAAGGTCGATAAACATCTTGGTGCGGGTCGGATGGAGCTGCATCAGCTTTGCCACCTCTTCAAACTGTACGGTGTAATTTTCGGAAGCGGTCGAGACAATAATGACATCGGCCTCCTGAATAGCCTCGTAGCGCTTGTCGTATGCCGTTACCTTCCCATTGAACCGGACAGCCAACTCCTCCGCTTTCGTTAACGACCGGTTAGCAATGATGATGGAGCATCCGTTGAATTCCTGCAGGTTAGCTGCAGTGAGTCCGGCCATCTTGCCCGCCCCGATCAGCAACACATGAAAACGCTTTCTTTCGCTGAAAACCTTTTTGATCAGTTCCGTGGCGAGCGTGGCAACAGAAACTGTTCCTTGTCCAATAGCCGTTTCGCTACGGATGCGTTTCCCGGTGTTTATGGCACTTTGAAAAACCTTGTTCAGGTAGCTGTCTGTCGCGTTATTACTTTGTGCAGCATAATAGGAATCTCTCACCTGTCCCTGAATCTGGTATTCGCCAATCACCATCGAATCAATCCCGGATATCACCTTGAACAGGTGGTTGACAGCATTTTGACAGTTCTTTTTGTAAAGGAAAGGCGTAAGCGTTTCCCGGGGAATGGAATGGTAGCAGGATATAAAGTCGGTGATATCGTCAAAGCCGGCTTTTACATTTACCACCGATGCATAAATCTCCACACGGTTGCAGGTGGAGAGGATCACCGCCCCGCTAAGAGATGGATAAGCTTTCAGTAAGTCAAAGGATTTTGGTAACGTTTCATTAGGGAAATAACATCTCTCACGAATCTCAACATCTGCTGTCTTATGGTTTAACCCAACTACAATCAAGTGCATAAATTATCTCTTTTTCGTTATCTTGAATGGTTTCAAGATGCTATCCATCACAGCTTCGTATGCAGGATGAATGGACTACCTGTTGCTTTTATTCCCTTTCTTCCCAACGGTGAATCGTTATTGCATTGCCAAAACCATCATCTTTCTCCTGAACTTCCCTGGAGGGGAATTATGGCATGAGCGAATAAATGCAAGGTAATAAACCAATTACATCGCTATAGAAGAAAATAAAAGAAAGTTCAAAGTTAGCAAATATTTCCCAGAACATGGGAAAGTCCCGAGCCATATTTCCTTAATATATGCTTTGGCATCCCGCGCCGAAAAACAAATTCACCTCATGGAATATCTAACCCTACCTCCTCGGGTACTTCCCTTCATCAGGAGGGCAGAACAATCTGCCAAAGCAAGCAATGCTACCGTGGTTACCAAAACATTATGCTCAAGTGCTGTCCCCTTTGGTGAAAGGGGACGAGCAAAGCGGAGGGGTTGAAAAATCAATTGACAATGAAAATTTGAAGTCAGGAAACTATGAAATCACTGTTAAATTGCTGTCAACAGATTTCCTGGTTTTACACCTTCACTTTCAATCGCTGCTTTTTGGCTTCGGATTTTCAACTCTTGACTCTTTTCTTCAATCCCTGTCCAAAGAGGCTGTTGCACTAAGCAATTGGGTTTTGAAGAAGGATAAAAATGACTCTATTTTCGGTAAATCCATATCGGCACAATATTGGTTAATCGAAATAGTCAACTCACTTTCGTATGTACTGAATGCAATCTGAAAATAAGGCGGATATTTTATCGACCCATTAATAAAAGCATTTCTTATACGGACACCGTTAAACAATAACTCCTTGCTATCCAGAATGCCAGTGTTTGTAATTCCGATCAGAGGATTCGGAAAACTGGTTTTTATTCGTTTCTCAAAAGCTGCATAAGGATACCACCGCATAAGTGCATTCAAAAAATAAAAATTCTTCAATCCGGGATAATTCTTTTTTATCCGTCCCATGGCATCCCTTACCTTTTGTGTCGTTTCGATCATGTCATTCCCCAAATCCAAACCAATATTACACCATACAGAAGAAGAGAGATTGCAAAGGCCAATATGTTGTTTATCCTTAATATATCGACGTAAATCTATCGGACAGGAAAGAATGACAGGAAGAGAACCCGAAATTTCCAGTTCATGATCGATAGTCCTGTATACGGCTGCCATAAACAAGTCATTCAGGGTACAGCAGTTTGTTTTAGCAAAGGCTACCAGATGCTTCAACTCTTCTTCCGAAACCGTACGAATAAGAATATGGGGATGCATTGGCTGGCATTCATTGCCGAAAGGGATGCGAATCATTGGAGATTGTTTTTCCAAATAAAAAGGCGCTGTAATAACTTTCCGGTAATCCTTAATGGTCAAATCTGCATAAACCTGTCGATCTGATCTCTGAAGAAGGTAAGCGTAGTCCTTTGTATCTTTTTCTCCACTCATTGCCAGATTGTATTGATGGCATAATAAGTAGAGGAATTGTTTGAACCCCGCGCCATCGCAAACCATGTGGTTGAGCATAACACTAAGCGTATCATCACCATGACCGTTGTTACGCAAAAGTGTAACAGACAGTTGGGGGCCGGTAGTCTCATCAATCTTTTGCGTCATGATGGATTCGATACGTTTCTCAGCTTCTAATCCGGAAAGATGAACTTCTATAATGGAAAATAAATCATCTGTCGTACATTGATCCATCTCTTCCCACCGGGCATGCTTCTCATCGGTTACAAACCGGCAACGAATGATCGGGACAAGAATGCTTGTCTGCCAAATCGCTTTGCGTAATGCCTCCATATCCAGGAATCCTTCAAAGCGAATAACCCCGTGCAAGCAATGATCATTAAATGCTTCAAAGCCTTTTTGTATCTTATCCCATATTTCCGCTTTATAATGCTTCATCCGTTTTATTCGTCCATCATTTATTTTTTAATCCGCCACACTTGCAACAGCCCATTCTCCTCAGTCAATCCGTTTTCCCAGAATGATCAATCCTCTTTCCTGACCGTCAAGGTTGGCAATGTTGGGCAGGAGAGCCCACTCTTCAAATCCGAAATGCCGGAACAATTGCAAACTGGGTTCGTTATGGGAGAATATAAACGCGAGCAATGTCCTGACGCCAAAGTCCGGCGCTTTTTCAATGCAGTAACGGAGGATTTCCTTTCCCAGTCCTTTTCCCCGGTGAACTGCGTCCAGATAGATGCTGATTTCGACGGTTGCATCGTAGGCAGGCCGTCCATAAAAGGATTGAAAACTCACCCACCCGATCGTTTGCCGCTGTTCATCCTCCACCATCCAAAGAGGTCTTTTGTCCGGTTGATGTTCATCAAACCATTTTTGTCTGCTTTCCACAGTCACCGGTTCCGTGTCAGCAGTGACCATGCGTGAAGCAATGGTAGAGTTGTAAATCTCAACAATGATTGTCAAATCGGCATACGTTGCATCCCTGAATTGTAAGTCTGCCATAGGCTTTATGCTTTGAAGTTCTGCTCCGCGTTCCCGTTTATTTTTGGGAGGTTCAAATGTAGGCATTAAGCATAACCTGTGCAAATTCATCCTTTGTGTAAATATCGGGAAGAGGCGGCATTTCCAACATGAGGTTATTTTATTTTTATCCTTATGTCTATTAGTTTCAGAATCTCATTTATCCCGGTATTATCATCAATCTTTACATAGATCCATTTACCTTCATATATTGACTCAGTATCCTCAATGATTTGGATAATTCGTGTATCCAGGCCAGACACTAAAGCAAACGCTACCTGGTGTTTATTAAGGATTATCTGAACAGTTATGCCATTCTTGTCGGGATAGATGGCAACAACCGATTTGCCTGATTTGTTGAACCGCAATGCCCAACCATAATTCACTCCATAGAATTTCCAATCCCTTTTCAGATGCAATTCATGAGTCAGATACTGAAGTATCAGGAACCATACTTCCTGGGCTTTGCCAACCGTATCTTCAATTTCTGCATCGGTTGGCTGTGCATTCTTATTGATAAAAAATCCCTTACTCATTTTCTGCCATTAAATTAATTTATAGGTATTTCCATTCCTGTTCAATCATTCATTGGGTTCCCATTCAATGATCGCATTGATCTTAGCCAATACTTTGTTCCAATCCTTTTCATGAAGATTAAAATCATGATTTGTATCGACAAAAAACAATTCCACACTTGGACTAAGCCTGTATTTATCTCTTACTTCAAGCCCGCCATACTCATCTTTGTCTCCCTGAACAATCAGCATGGGTGTTTGTAAATTTGCCAGGTGCAGATAACGTTCCGGTTCATTGCCCTTGTCAGGATGTTTAAACGGATAACTCAGGCATATAATATGCTTAATATGCAGTTCATCGGCAATCAGGGATGAACATCGTCCTCCGGCAGATCGGGAGAGAATGACGATTTCGTTGTTGCCACTGATTTTCAAAAGCCTTTCTTTCAGTTTGCCGGCGCGAAGCTCAATGGATAAATTTCTTCTGGTCGATAAATACGCAAAATAGTTCCAATGGAAAAGACCATACAATAGCTGCGTCACGCGCAAGTTGATATTCCTGACAAAGCGGGGCAATCCATCGAACTTGTTTTCAAAGCTTCGGAGACGATACAATAGTTCGCCGGCCGGATCTTCCCATTGAATCTCGTAGGGTGTCTTTTTCAAATGATTGATAAGAATGTTATTCAGGGCATTATCCTTTTGCCAGTTATCTCTTTCAGTCAAATAGATGATTTTATTACCCATATCGCCTTATTGTTTTACGTTCGTTGTTAGTCTTGCCCTGTTCCCTGTTTTTCTGCTTCATCTGCTGAATTTCGGTTCAGACAATATGTACGGCATAACAATTCCGGTTCATAACATTATGATGTTTTGGCATAGACTATAAATTCGTGTCAACGTGGAGTTGAACCGATCACGGGAAACTTAATAATTGATATTCCCATATCCAATTTTTTTGTATTCTTTGGGTAGTTGCATGATAATTACTCCCTTTTCTTTTTCATCTTCATGTTTCTTTCTGATAAAATGATGATCATTGGTATTATTAGGCAAATAAATATATTCAATAGTGTCCACTTTGTAGCCATCCCAGCGGTATTTGTAAAGTGGTGCTCCATAACCATAACAAAGTCCTCTTATGATTTTTTCTTTAGATGAAAAGTTTGGATTGATAAACTCTATTTGTTTTGTAAAGTCCCCATTTGGTTTTTGTAGATAAACATCATAAATATCTCTCAAACAGCATCCTGAAATGGGATACCAGTGAAACAAAAAATCAAGCTTCCCATCTCCATTTACATCTTCAATAGTATCATTGACGTATGCGAGTGGATTCATGTCTTTTGAACAAACTTTCACAAAGTTATTGTCATGTAATTTGTAAATTTGGACACTGACCATATACGGCAACTTGATTTTAACAATTAAATATTCAAAAGACGGAGAGAAGATATGACCACACCGAATATCTAATGTATCTGAGTGCAAAACAAAGCTATCTTTATCTTTTTCATTATCAGCAATTTTTAGTGCTGATTGCAATGTCTTAATAAAATTGATACTGCCCTGATTGCATTGATGTTGTTCTTTAAGACTTTTTTCTGATAGTTTTTGATCAGGCTCACTTCTATAAATCTTATTTCCACTATTGCTTTGACTTTTCGATACTATTTTGGTATGTATAGAGACAAGGGATTTCCCAGCTACCAAATTATTGGTTGCCAATATAATTAGAAATAATATTGTGAATGTTTTTAATACTGTCATAACATTGATAGCTAACGTCTGATGGTATAATAAGCAAGGAATTGCGGGTGATTTCTTATCAAGGTATACGAAAAGCTGAAACGGGTTACAAACCTACGCTGCCGCACGAATCCTTTCGTGTGGCAAACCAATCTATTCTACTTATAATCTTATCCCTTTTTCTACTTCCCACGCGATGGGAATCGCGCGGGCAATGTCATTAAGTTAAGGCCATCAGAAAGTATTTTTATTGTTTTTCAGCAACTTCGGTTTACCTCTTTTTCTGTATTTGTCAGTATCTCTCTCAAATCTTCTATTTGGTCGTATTGGTATCGTGTGTTTTTTAAACAACGATTTGAGTTCTGATACTATTTCAGTCATGTCTTTGTCCGAGAAAAACAATAAAATTATCCTGTCTTTGAGAAAGCCGTATGATAAATTGCTATTGACTTTGTATTGATATTGATATTTGGTTGATTCTTTGGCTAATTCATCGTTTATTTCTCCAACGATTAAACTCTGAACGTTTGATACAAATAAGGCTGCATAAAAATCCTGCAATATACAATGCTCTGAATAGCCTGAAAAATGCTCAATTTTTATTTTGTTCTTCAATTCATCGTAAAACGTTTCGATTCCCCATCTTAAAAAATACAGTTCTTTAAATAGAAAGTTTGGATATTTTTGTGTGTCAAACAAAGAGGTTATCAGTATTTCTGCTTCTCCATCAGGTAGTTCAACCCGAACCAGCCGGACATCTTTGAATGTATTTTTCGAATACGGCTTATCTGAAAGTTTTATGTTCTTTCCAGGTTGCATTCGAGCAATAGCTGACGGTAGTCCACTCTGGTAAAATTCACGAGTAAGGTTACTGAAATCAGCTTTAACCCGAATGAGAAAATCTACTCCTTTTTCAAAATGCTCATAAATCAAATTGAAAGAAGGATAACCTCTATCGTAAATAATCAAGTCGTTAGCTTTTGCAAAAACCAAATGATTCAACGCCAAAACACTCTCCCCAGTTGACAGTGGAGCTAAAACACCATCCAGGACAAACCGATTCAAAACATCGTACAATACCGATATTCTGGCCTGTACCACCCCGGTTTCAGATTGATTTCTGGTCTTACCATAAATGCTTTCCAACTCCTGAGTATCGGGCAAAACCAATCTTGACCCATCAATAGCCAACAACCTAAATCCATTCCAGAGCTTTATAGATGCATCATTGTCTGTATAAAACTCCTCAATCAAACTATCTGAAAGTGACTTAAATACTTCGGGCTTTATCTTTTTACGATACTGTACAAAAGCACTTTTTGTAATACCATTTATCGAAGCACCAGGCATATTGTACTTTATGAAACTAATAAAGTTAGCTATCTCAACCGAAAGACTTTTCGTGAGAAAATTTATCATAAAGACAATGGTGCTGTGAAATGATTGCTTCCTGTTTCTTGTAAAATCTGTCTCTAACATTCTGAACTTTAAAACTATTTCCTGCGAAAATACTCTTTTCCTTATCAGTTCCAATATACTTTCCGGCGTTTTTTTTCATGATAATAACTATTTGATTATGAAACAAATATACGAAAAATAACTCATATACACAAGCGTTTATTGTTGATAATCAGATAATTATATCGCTAACTTAATGACATTGATCGCGCGGGAGCAGAGGCCATTCTTTTTCTGTAATGTTATTGGCTCGGATTACAAATTTGCGTCAACGTAATTGTTATTCATTTTCGAAATTATACAAATCTCCGCTTTTACCATTGCATCTGATAAAAATCTGTTTAGGAATTCCATGTTTCAAATCAATTCTTGTTTTAATCGACTTATCACACTCTGCCTTGTTCTTAAATATCAAAATTCCATTTTCAAGTCTAGTAGGTAATTCATCAATATCATATACATAGTAGTTTCCTAAATATTGATTTTTAGCATTATAAATTAGAATTCTATTTGTGGCATGCTTTGCGGGTCCCCAAAGCAATACAGAAGTTGTCCATGCCTGAAATAAGTTGACCACTTTAGAGTAACAAAAACAACTAAAAAGTGAAACAACATGGCACGACCAGATCAATTAAAAATGAGTACAGCCGAACGTCGTCGGCGTAAATTCAGTGACAATTTCAAGATTCAAAAAGTTCGGGAAATTGAAACGGGACAAACCAAAGTATCAGAGATTTGTTCTCAGTATCAGGTTGCTTATAAAAATGTCTATCTTTGGATAGATAAATTTGGCAGCATGAAAAAGGACAAAGGAGAACGTATGATTGTCGAAACCCAGAGTGACACCCGTCAACTTATTGAACTCAAGAAACGGATATCTGAACTTGAACGCATCATTGGTCAAAAGCAAATACTCATTGATTTTCAGGATAAGATGATAGAGTTAGCAGAAGAAACCTATGGAGTGGATATTAAAAAAAAATTCTTTTCCACACCATCCAGTACTTCTGGGCAAACCGGAAAGTGATGGCTTACAGCTTAAACAAACTCTATCAAAGTATCGGAGTAAGCAAACAGGCTTTTCATCAGCGCATGGACAGATACCTGCAAGAACGCTCTATTGAAGAACAAATTCTAATGTTAGTATATCGTGTCCGTGAGGATCATCCTACGATGGGATTACGCGATATGTATTTCAAAATAGCTCCCATTGATATGGGCAGGGATCGTTTTGAAATACTTTGTAAGGAATCCGGCTTAATGGTGGAGCGCACACATAACTTGCGAAAAACCACCGATAGTTCGGGTGTAATCCGGTTTGATAATCTGCTGATCGGATTGGTTATTAATAAACCCAATCAGGTTTGGCAAAGTGATATTACTTACTTTGATCTCAACGGAAAGTTTTATTACATAACCTTTATCATGGACGCTTTCTCCAGAGTAATTGTGGGTCATGCCATTTCACAACGATTAAAGACCGAACAAACTACTTTGCCTGCTTTACAAAAAGCAATCAAATCCCGCATGGATTTGAATATATGTATTCATGCGCTTATTTTTCATTCTGACGGAGGTGGGCAGTATTATGATAAAGATTTCCTGAAACTGACTGAAAAATACAAAATCAGAAACAGTATGTGTCAATATCCCTGGGAGAATGGAAAAGCTGAACGCATTAACGGCATTATTAAAAACAACTATCTAATTCATAGAGTTATCAATTCTTTCGAACAATTACAGATAGAGGTTGACCGAAGTGTGTTTCTTTACAATACCCAAAAACCGCATAGTAAGTTACAACGAAAAAGTCCAAAGCAGTTCGAAAATGAATATTTTTGTATGGCTAATTATACTGAACATGTAAACACTGACTCTAAGGAGTCAAATTGTTGATAACGAGAATAACTTTCTTGACGCTTCGCTAAAAGTTATTGCCCATTATCAACAATAGTTGCATTATCATCATTTTGTTCTGAAAGTATAGATGAAAAAAATAGGTAACAAAACGGTCAACGATATTCAGGCATGGACAAGTCATAACCTTATACTTTTCACCATTGTCTGCAAGAACTTGTCCCAGATATTTAATATGAGCTTCATCTCCTTTTTTTTCAGTCCATTTTCCAAATACAAAAACACTATCAACAATGTTACTTTCTAATACTTTTTTCCTAATTAAGGGTTCATCAACTTGTCCAAAAGCCAAATTGCAATAAAATATTCCTAATATGACGATTATATGTCGCATAAGTGTTTTTGTAAACTTGCCCCCAACATCTTTATTCCGCTGATAAAATCATCCTTTAGCATCCTCTTTTGACTCAAATTACAAATTTGCGCCAGCGGGGGATGTCTTTATATTCATTTCTTGTAAAAACATCTACCCATGCAAGAACAGCTCAACTTACAAAATATACTCCTTCCGGATTGAGAAACTTATAATTTCTACTCATATTATATATGTTTCTATTGCTCTTGCAGACCAAACCACAGATTATAAATCTGCGGCAGCAGGAGCTCAGGTAATATTCTTGCTTAAATCATCTGTCTTCATCCGCCTGTTTATCCTATCTGCTTTGTGATACCCCACTAAAACGGGTCGCTTTCTCTATAAATGCTTTTCTTCTCCACCCTCGTTGAACAAACTTTCCTTATCGGGAATACGGTTCAACCCTACGCTTCCTTGCTGGGTCGTCCCGACCGCAGGAAGCCTAAGTATTGTGCGCAGAAATTTTTATATCTTGATACCTGTCAAATTTATAATTAGTCAACTTTTTAATTCTCTTTCCGATATATTTAGACGTTAATATATGGCAAATCCTGTGATTTGATGGTCCCCCAAAATACATTCCTATTATTTGGCTATTTGAGTTTATCACTGGACAACCGCTTGAACCATGATGCGCAGTATTTCTTAAAGTTAAAACATTGTTGTATTTCTTTTTATTTTCAATCGATAATTCTTCTTTCTGATAATCGTTTAAATCATTAGAAATCACCGCAAAACGATTGACAATCACGGTCTCAAGTGTATCTGGTTGAATTTGTATTAAATTTAATGTCCCGTTGGCATTCATTTGAAATCTATTTTCAGTTCCAACAAAAACATATCCGGTTATTTTTTGAATAGTATTTATCAAAGGCCTTTTTCGTTTTAAAATATAGTAATTATCAGAATTGTAATCCATTTTCCCTATTGCCAAATCCTTATAAACTGACCCTTTTTGTTGTTCGGTATTTTTATATTCAAAGTTCAAAGATATAATTGAAATCAAATTAGCATTATCAGAGGGAAATGCACAGAAGAATCTTTCACACGGGTTTTCAATCCCATTAAATACATGACATGCACTGATAAATAATCCATCAGAACTAATCAAAAAACCAGTTCCTTTATGACTATATGAACTGTCTTCATTTTTAATCAATATGGAAAATAATTTATCCACGAAGCGTTTTTTTTATTTTGCACATAACGGAAAATTGTATGAGTAGTGACTGATTGCGTGGCGCTTTCCTGTCAAACCGCTACGCAGTTTGAACGGGCTACAAACCTTGATATTTACCACATCGCCTGCCTTTACTTATACAAAATGTTGCCAGTAGTACTTTATCTATATTTTCTAATTCCTTCATCGGTTAATCCTATCTCAAATGCTAATGAAAACACATCTCGGTCTGCTTCTAACTCATTCCAAGCATCTTGCATTAAGCTCATTTCAACACGGTCAAGGTCGAATAATTCATCATACTTGGTTGCTTGGTTAATAATTTTCTTTTGATTATCACAGTTAAGCAATGTCGATAAAATCTTTTGCTTAATCCCATCTATTATCTCTCTGTCTTGCTCAGAATGGTCTTTTGGTGAATAAACTAACTCAAGATTTGCAAGAATGCCATTAATTACTTCTTGTTCTCTGATGTTTTTTTCTGTAGCAATTTGTTTAATCTTTTTTTCAAGTTCGTTGATGTCCATAGGTTTTATAGTTTAATTTATTATTTCTGTGTCTTCTCCATCTGTCGCCAAAATGAATATTACAATTTCAGAAACTGTACCCACAATCAATTTAGCATATTTTGATTCCAACATTTGAAAATCAGATTCTTTACCATGTCCTGAACCATAAGCATTTCTTAATTCTGCTACTCCATTTATTAAAGTAGTTATTCCTTTTAAAATCTGTTTTACAGATGTGTCAGCCTTATCTGGATTTGTTGCTTTCTTGGGTTTAAAGTCTAATATGTCAGAAGTCTCTTTAAAAAGTTTACCTAAATTCCAGTTAGGGTCACTTTCTTTTCCATGTTTTTTAAGAATCGATTTGCATGCAGTTTCAATTAATTCTTTAGCTGTCCCAATTGCTAAATCAGTATCACTTGACACAGCTTCATTCATTAGATTAATTTTATTGTTTACATATTCTGTATTCAAATATTTTTTAATCTCCGCTTTCTTTGCCACCAAATGTGATTTGCCTATAATCTTTTGCCGCCCCTCAAATACAGGTTTACCAGAAATCTCGCTGACTTGAATTATTTCAAAACCATCATTTTCAAGATGCTTATTATATATTTCTTGTATTTGAAGAACTTGATTGTCATCTCCCCTTACAGCAGGATGTATAGTTTCTACCAAAAACTTTAAATATTCCTCATCAGATGAGTGCATTAGATTAAATCTTGTATCAGTAAATACCCAATCAGATTCCCAATCATTATTCATTACCATATGTTGATAAATATCATCGTAAGCATTGGTATATCGGTAATCTCTTGATGGCATCTTCTTTAAATCATAAATGCGACTTAAGAAATCAGGTTCACCTAATCTGCCGTTATACCAAATTTTTGCTGCTATAAGCTCATCAGCAATGTTTCTGCGAGTAATATTAGTAATTAGGTTCATGAATGATATATAATGTACTGATATTTAAGACTAAATTATTTTCATTTGAAATAAACAGACTTATCCAACTGTCGATACAAAAATGAAATAAGACTTAGTATGTCCAAACAATCCTGCTTATCTATAGGCCATGAAATTGCTGGCTCATGTGCAGTTGGATTTCTTATTGCGCTCATTAAACCCCCTGAAAGAAATTTTATTCCATCTTGATAATCCTTGTCTGTTTGGGATTCGCATTTGGTAATTTTCAAAACTCCATTTTCACAGCCCCAAACATTTAACATCAAAGGCTGACCATCCTTATCACAACGTGATTTTTCTTTAACATCTTTGTTAAATGCCTTTGCAGCTTCAAACACAGCATGAAAGTAATTTCCTTGAATAAAAAGTTTCTGTGAATGTTTTATTACATTTGAGTGAAAATTCCTTTTCAAGAATTCGTCTAAGTTATCTTTGTGCAATAGACTATATGGACAATTATTTTTCTCTAAGAAATCAATGGTGCTTCTTTTAAATTCATCAGGAGTGAGTTCGAGACAAAAGTTTATTAGCCTTTTTGTTCTCTCAGAATTTTCTAAAGGAGTCTTGGCTAATGTCATAATCCAGTTGTACAAAGACTGAGCTCTTACAGATGTAATAGAAGAATTAGGGAAGTTTTCTTTGTTAACTCTCAATATAGATTGACCAATTCTATCAATTTCATTTACAGAGGTGGAATATTTCAAAGAATCACCAATCTGAGTCGCAATGTGTCTATAGTTTATCTCGCTCATATATTTTGAGTTATGTCTTTTTTTGCATTGATGCTAACGGTAAATTGTATGAGTAGTGGCAGATTGCGTGGTAATTCCCTGTCAAGCCGTTATACAGTTTGAGTGGATTACAAACCATGATATTTAGCACTTTACCTGCCATTCCTTATACAAAATGTTAGCGGCTGGGTTTTATAGATTTAAAAATACTACATCAAAGTTTATCGCAAATGCAATATTATATGAAGTACATTCAGTTAATATGTCATGGCTAAAATTTGTCGTCCCTGCTTGGTAATAATCATTAACATTACTTGAAAAGAAAATCACATTTTCAAGTTCAGATGCTGCATCAATTTTATCTGCTAAAGATATACAGGTTGACCATATTGCCGCATCTTTATATTCTCCTTTTCTACGCAATGGCGTTTTCTTCTGTACAATCCTATCAAGCCATACAGTTGCAATCTCATCTTTCTGTATAAAAACTGTTTTTTGAATGATTTCATCAACTATGTTTATCAGATACCTTTCAATGTTATATGAGACAGTATTAATATGACTATAACCAGTTTGTGAGCTAGTAAAGAAGTTTACTATTTCCATTATAGATTCATATTGTTCGGAGTTTTTTTTAATAATCTCTTTTGATTCCGTTATTGTTGAAGATTCATGGTCATTAAACTCTTTAATAGTTATTTCAGATGCAACAGAATAGACTCTATCATTTACAATTTCTTTATGTATTTTTATCAGACTGGCTAATGATGCAGAATTATTATCACGTGGAAATCTAATAATATCCAATAAAGCACATGTATCCCAAAAGATTATCTTTTTTCTGTCTCCAATTACGGTTAGACTGAAGTCATCTATTAATTCAATCGTTGATGCTAAAATTTGAGTCATAATAGTTAAGTAAATCCATTGAATATTCATAATCGAGACCCAAATCCCATGCTTTGTCATCGCTCCAACCTTCATCATCTTTTAGCCATCTAACTAACTCCTCAACACCTAATTCTGATTTAAGCTTGTGTGCTAAACAAATGAATTCTTTCCATTTCTCAGAGTCCATTTGGCGAGAATGTCCTGTTGATTTATTTGCAGCTAATGAAAACTTTTTTAAAGCTCTAGCAACTTCTTCTCCTGCAAGTTTTTCAATTGATTTCTCTGATTCTGTATAAACAATCTCAAATTCTAATTTTTCAATTTCTTGTTCAATGAAAAGTTTGTAAAACTGCTGTAAGATATAATTATACTCTGAAAAGGATAAGCTACCTGTTTTTATAGGTACAATATTAAATACATCCAGAGTACTTTTCCATTGACCAAGCCATACATATGCTTGAATTTCTTTATCTGATATCTTTATTTTAGGAGACATCAAACAAATTACTTTCTTTTCATTTTCTCCTAAATTCTTCCTGTAGTTTTCAACAAAATCATTCTTAACAGTCCAATCACTGTTATTTGCTTTCTCCCTTATCCGAGAAATTAGTAAATCAATACTCTCTGGATTTTTGGGTTTGAGTTTTAAATCTTGGAATACTTCCATAATTATTTTTTTATCAAATCTACTATTATTCTAGTTACGATGTACTCTCAACCTAACATCTTAGTGTTTTATTCATCATTTTCGTGCACCATAGTTATGGAAAAGAAATTAAGTTTCAAATTTTTACGACCATTATTTAATGTGCAAAAGAAAATAGTGAATCAAACATTCCTCTATGCGCCTGAGTTGTGTATATATCCGCCTTATTTGTAATTTGAATACAAACAACGCTCAAATTAATCTTCTTTCCCCTCTCCGTTTGCCCAACATTAGGCATATAAATCGTAATGATAACTTATTTTCCTCTTTTTCCAATGTCCGCTTCAAATGTAAACAATTATTTTTAATCTAACAGCAAAAAATATCAATCAGTTATCAACATTTGATATAATGGGAGCAGATGGGTATAAGGGAGTACAATAAGAGGAGCCGGGGTGTTGTGCTGTAAAGAGCATGAAAAGAGGGATGTTTGCCCTGTGCAGGTGTCCGCTGCCTGCACGCAGGCAACAAAAAGTAAAATACAAAATAGCTTCATATTGTTCTTATTTGCATATATAATCTTCGTCAATCTTTACACTAAATGATTATTCTGTGAAATATTTGATACAAAATGTTGGCAACACCAATTTCTTTACTTAGTTTTGTGTCGAAATATTTAACAGGCTTAATTTATGATGAAGAATTTGCATTCTCAACCCCGCCCGCTTCGCTCGTCCCCTTTCACCAAAAGGGACAACACGTGAGCATGATGTTTTGGCAACTATGGCAGCTTTTTCCTGATCGTCATATTGTTTTGCCCTTCTGATGAAGGGAAGTACCCCTGGGTGGTAGGGTTAGGCATGAAAAGGATTGAAGGAAAGAAGCAGCAACAGGTCGAATGTCAATCTGCTATTCCGTCGTTCTGTTATTTGATTTCTGTCTGCCAGCTACAAAACTACCTGGGTTCTCTTCAAATTTTCATTGTCCATTACTCATTTATTCATGTTCACCGCCTTCTCCCTTTTGTCCGGATTCCTGCTGGTTCTCTTTGCCCTGCTGCTGTGGGCGAGGCCATCATCTATCCGGAGGGCAAACCGGATGCTGGCAGGGATCTTCCTGCTGTTGGCGGCACTCAGCCTGTGGATGCTACTCCTTTATTATATATACGGCCGGAAGATGGACTTCCTGCTGCCGTGGTATCTTCCCCTCGACCAGGTGCTGGTGATGTTCATCGGGCCGTTGCTCTATTTTTATGTGTTGCTGTTGTTCGATCCTTCACGCCGCATCACGGCCCGGCAGTTTGCCAGGCATGCCCTCCCGGCTCTGCCTGCGCTGGCCTATGTGGGCTATTTCATCTCGCTGCCGTTGAAGCAACGCACGGGCGTGTTGCTCGATGCTTCCGACCCGCGGCGCTGGATGGAAAACCTGCTCGACTATCTTTTCTACCTCCAGTTGATGCCCTACCTGATGGTCTCTTTCCTGAAAGTGTACCAGCAGCGGGAGTCCGGTTACCTGCTTGAGTCCAAGGGGTGCCGGGCGAATATCCGCTGGCTCTGCTATGCCCTCCTCATCGCGATGGCAGGTGTCCTGCTCCACCTGCCGCTTTGCATGGCAGACGACTGCAACGGGATGGAGCTTGTGGTGGGTACCTCTGTCATTGGCCTGCTGGCAGGATACATCTTCCTGCAATCCATCTTTAGCACCGGACTTTCAATGCAGGCCGCGGTAGAGATCCTGTCCGAACCCGAACGGCAAATAAAACTGGAAGAGCAACTGGTGGACGACTACATACAGCGGCTGCATGAAATCCTGTCTGACACCAGGATATACCTGAACCCCGAATGCACGCTGGAAGCCGCCGCCATTCAAACGAACATCCCGCAACATCATCTCTCCCACGTGGTCAATGTGCACTGTGGCAAAAACTTTTCCGATTTCATCAACGAATACCGCTGCCTGCATGCCTGCCAGCTGCTTGAGAGCGACCAAGCCGACAGGATGACCATCGAAGCCATCGGATTGCAAAGCGGATTCCGTAGCAAATCGGTTTTTTACAGCGCCTTTAAGAAAAGTTACGGCCAAACGCCTTTCGAATACAAAGCAAGTTTGCGGCAGCAATGAAAGCCGGACATTTATCTCAAAAGAGACATTCCCGAACTTCCCTTCCCTGACACACTTTATTGAATAGACCCTTCGCAGTAAGATTTCTATGCATCGAAAAAGAATTGCGATGCTTTGCAGTGAGATTTCTATGCATCGAAAAAAGATTGCAATGCTTTGCAGTGAGATTTCTATGCATCGAAAAAAGATTGCAATGCTTTGCAGTGAGATTTCTATGCATCGAAAAAAAATTGCAATGCTTTGCAGTGAGATTTCTATGCATTGAAAAAAGATTGCAATGCTTCGCAGTAAGATTTCTATGCATTGAAAAAAGATTGCAATGCTTCGCAGTAAGATTTCTATGCATCGAAAAAAGATTGCAATGCTTCGCAGTGAGATTTCTATGCATTGAAAAAGGATTGCAATGCTTCGCAGTGAGATTTCTATGCATTGAAAAAGGATTGCAATGCTTTGCAGTGAGATTTCTATGCATTGAAAAAGGATTGCAATGCTTTGCAGTGAGATTTCTATGCATCGAAAAAATTATTTTGATACATCACTGTAAAAAATGATACAAAGAAAGGAGTCCGGAAAAGGGTTAAATGTTAAAATTGACCTTCAAACCCCCTTTTTTGATACAACTTTGTTTGATATTATAATATCGAACAAAGTTGTCCCTAAAAAACTTGCATTAGGCCATTGAATTAAATAGTTTTGCCGGACAAAAATTCTAAAAATAAAACACATGAAAACAAACAATGCCGTTTTGCACATTACAAGCAAGAAACCTATGGCAGTAGCAGAATTGAGTGAAAGAGTAGCCGCCAGCATGGCTGCCAACAAAACCGTATTTCCTACTCCCGACCCCACACTGGAAGAGTTTAACACGGAACGGGGAAAGCTTAACACAAACATAGCCGAAAAAGACGGGAGTAAAATTAAAAACCAGATCATACTGGATCAGACCAATGTGGTATTTGCCATGCTGAAGTTGCTGCTCAATTATACCAATAAAGTAGCCAATGGGGATAAAACCATTATCCTGCTTTCGGGCTTCGACTGCAGTAACGAGCCTGTTGCGCATGGTATTCCGGGCAAAGCCCTGATTAAACGGGTGGAAGACGGCGAGGTGGCTTGCAGCGCTAAGATATATATGGAGCCATTGAACGATGCCGACCGTTACAGGGTGGAAACCACTACGACCTCTAATGATCCCAAGAGTTGGACAACCACCCTTGATTATGTCTCGTTGAACAATTTAGAAATCGCGAATCTTACCAGGGGAGAGGAAATCTACATCCGGGTAACGGGAGGTAACAGGCATGGCTGGGGAATGGTCAGCGAACCGGTATCATTTATGCCGAGATAAGGCTGGGAAACTGCCAGCATTGTGATGGAGATGATTGCATGATGGAGATGATGATTTGTAAGGATGTGATGAAAAACAATGAAATCATACGAATCACAGTGCTGGCACTATTCTCTTCATCCCTTTTTTTGATCCATTTCAGGAGGATTATCAAAAATTATTCATTGCCGATACAAAATCGAAAAACTATGCTTATTATTGTATTAACGTTAGGCAACTAATATTGAAAAGAAGTATAAAACAACCGGTTGGTATAACCCGTTGTCATTTAAACAACTATAAAACATGAGAATTGCAGTCTTGTATGCGTCCAAACACGGAACAACAGAAAAAATAGCCAAACAGATAGTAGCAGGCCTGTCGCCACAAGATGGAAATGCTATTAATATCAAGAAAGAACATCCCGATATTAAGTCATTTGATTACATCATCCTGGGGAGTTCTATCTATGCCGGTAAGATTCAACCCGTGATGGATGCCTTCTGTCGCAATAACTCGTCTGCACTGAAAGAAAAAGTGATAGGTCTTTTCATCTGTGGTATGGAAACGGATGAAATCAAACAGAAAGCCGAACTGGCAAATGCTTTTCCCACTGAATTGCAGGAGGACAGTGTAACCAAAAGCTTTATGGGAGGAGAGTTTATCTTTGAGAAAATGAACATTGTGGAACGCTGGCTTGTGAAGCGCATTGCCAAAGTCAGCAATTCGGTCTCCATGATCAATGACCATACGGTAAAAAGGTTTGTCTCCCAATTGCGTTCCCATCTTTTCCTTCCCGATATCGATATCAATGACGAAGTTACAGAAACAAAGAAATCCCAAACGGTTGAAACGGAAGATGATGATGTGGCCGTGGAAGTGTACAGCGGTTCGATGTGGGATTGCGGAATGGTCAAAAGCCTTTTAAATGATGCAGGAATAGAAGCCTTCCTGAATAACGAGAACCTGGGAACAGTAGCACCCTGGATTGCCGCTCCCGGTGGAGCAGGAGCCATTGGCGTCATTGTGGCCAGACATGATGTAAAAGATGCCTCAAAAATAGTGGACGAATTTAACCAGAGCACTGAAGACACCTAATTATGCAGGAAAAACCAAAGCCAACACTGATACTGGCAGGAGGAACCGGATTCATTGGAAAGCATGCAACTGAATATTTTGCACAAATCGGTTATCATATCATTGTACTCACCCGCGGAGAAAGCCGTTATGAACATGCCGTCCGCTATGTCCACTGGGATGCAAAGAATGTTGACGGATGGCATCATCTGCTGGACGGTGCAGTCGGTATATTCAACTTCACAGGACACAATATACAGGCGCCTCCTACCGAAACAAACCGGAAAGAGATCATGCAAAGCCGGATAGCGTCAGTAAAAGCATTGACAAAGGCCATGTCTCGTTGTACAAATCCTCCTCCGCTGTTCGTACAGATGAGTGCAGTTGGATTTTATGGTAACACAGTGAATACATGTACCGAACAATCGCCCGTTGGCAAAGGATTTATGGCCGATGTATGCAATCAATGGGAACAAACTTTCATGCAGGCCGATCTGCCACAAACACGGAAAATCATTTTACGACTGGGAGTAGTGCTTGCTAAAGATGGCGGTGCCCTACCCTTGCTGGTAAAGCTGACAAGATCTTTTTTAGGAACCACTGTCGGTTCGGGCAAACAGGGAATTAGCTGGATACATATCAATGACCTGATGCAAATACTCCGGTGTACACTCTATAAGTCCCAAATGCAGGGAATATACAATGCAACCTCACCCAATCCCACATCAAATAAACTATTTATGAAAACATTGCGCAAGCTGTTCCACCGGCCATGGCTACCACCTGTACCTTCTTTTATCGCTTCAGGCGTGGCGCGTACATGTATGAAACGTAATCCGGAAGTGTTGCTGACAGGTTGCTATGCCATTCCCAAACGACTGGAGGCGGAAAACTGTTTCCTTCAGTTTAAAACACTCGACACCGCACTACCGGACCTGTTTCGCCGTTAACTTATATGCTACCGTAACTTTTCAAAAAAGTTTTCATTTCTTTTCTGTTTCAGCAAAAACATTTTTTACCGGAAGACGATACCAACATGGAAGTTTTTTGTATTTTTGTGGCGTTTACCATCGCAAACAATACATAATAAGCTTTGCATGCATCTGTTATTGACACTATTTTTTTAACCATAAAAACTGACTACAAACAATTAAGCAATGGACAAGCAGGGTATCATCATATACAATGCAAAAATATTTACTGAGAAAAGCACATTTAGAGGTTCCTTACGCATTGAAGGAGAATTTATTGCAGAAATTTTCAAAGGAGAAGTCCCCCCCACAGTTTTAGAAAAAAATCAGGTAATCGACGCTTCCGATCTATGGCTTTTGCCTGGAGTTATCGATTCCCATGTCCACTTCCGTGATCCCGGTTTAACCCATAAAGGAGACATTGAGTCTGAATCGAAAGCCGCTTTAGCAGGCGGAGTTACTTCGTTTATCGACATGCCAAACACGATTCCTCCTACCACAAGCATAGCCGCTCTGGAAGAAAAACGGAAAACAGCATCTGAAAAGGCATGGACCAACTTTGGCTTCTTTCTGGGAGCTACCCCCGACAACCTGAATGAGTTAATACAAGCCGACAATCAACGTTTTGCGGGAATCAAGATCTATTACGGTTCCACGACAGGCAATATGATGGTTAATAAGGAAGTAGTGCAAAAACTGATGACCTCATCCAACCATTTGCTCGTAGTACACGCCGAAGATGATGCAGTGATTCAACGCAACATGGCTTCTTACCGGGAACAATTCGGGGAAGAACTGCCCTTTAGCTATCATCCGATGATTCGTTCGGTCGAAGCATGCTACAAAGCAACATCTGCATTGGTCGAAATGGCCATGCGCCACCGGTCGCGGCTGCACATAGCGCATGTCAGCACAGCAAATGAACTGGCGCTTTTCGACGGATCGAAACCATTGGCAGAAAAACAGATCACTGCCGAAACCTGTGTCCCTTATTTATGGTTTGACCAACGCGATTACGATCGTTTGGGAGCACGACTCAAATCGAATCCGGCCATTAAATCTGAAAACGACAGGAAAGCATTGCTTCAGGCGTTAGCCAGTAACAAGATAGACACGATCGCCACCGATCATGCCCCGCATCTGTTGGATGAAAAACAAGGAAGCTATTTCAATGTCCCTTCGGGCATCCCTTCTGTGCAGTATGCCCTTCCGGTAATGCTGGAACTGGTACGCAACGGCCAGGTGAGCATTGAAAAAGTACTTGAAAAGATGTGCTATGCGCCGGCAACTTTGTTCCGGATTCATCGCCGCGGATATATCCGCAAAGGTTTCTATGCCGATATGGTGCTGGTTGATCCAAATAATCCCTGGACCATCAGTGACGAAACCACCCTCTCGAAATGCAGATGGTCGCCTTTTGCCGGCACACAGCTTCATGCACGGATAACCCATACCTTTGTCAATGGAAAAATAAAATTTGAAAACGGCGCCGTCCATGACCAACGAAACGGACAGGCGTTGTTATTTAACGTAAAATAAATGACAACCAGATGTTTTTGTTCTCCAGTCGGATGGATTGTAGTCCGGGGAGAAGCCAACGAAATTGTATCAATCTCTTTTTCTGAAGAAAAAGTACCGGCCAGAGGCGCCAAAGATGCAGCCGTCAATGAAGCCATTAAACAACTTATAGCCTATTTTCTCGGCAAACGTAAAACCTTCTCACTGCCTTTGCGCAAAACAGGAACCGCTTTTCAACAAAAAGTGTGGGAGGCATTGCAAACCATACCTTACGGGGAAACGTCCACTTATAAAAAGATTGCAGAACAAATCGGGCATCCGAAAGCCTTCCGTGCAGTGGGCAATGCCAACCGCCATAACCCCTTCCCTATTGTCGTTCCGTGTCATCGGGTGATCGAAACATCGGGATTCTTTGGGGGCTATAGTGGAGGCTTCGAGATAAAACACGGTTTGCTGTTTCAAGAAGGATGCCTTTAAAGAACCAGGAATCTAAAGGCTAAGGCCAAAAGAGAACTACGGTTGAAAGTTGAAGGTGTAAAGACGAGAACCAAGAATCAAGAGCCAAGAATCAAGAAGAAATCTGTTGGTTCTTCCCGTAACTTCATATATTTACCCCTAAATCCCCTAAAGGGGACTTTAAATCTGCTACATGAAGAGTAGGCATACTTTAAAGAGATTGAAGGCTTGAAAGCTTGAGGTTTATAACTTCCTGTATCTTCTTTAACTTCACATCTTCACATCTTCAGATTTTCATTGACAATTGACAATTGTCAACTGTCAATTGTCAATTGAATTGGTTATTCAATTATTTAGTTGTCTGCACGGCGCGTTTTTGAAAGGCCACTATCATGCAAAGACACAATATTCCCCTTGCCATACAGCGTAAGACCACCCACGCCGGAATTTGAGATATAAAACGCTTTTTCTGCAGTAACTTTGGTGTTTCCAACAGCACTATTGGTAAGATGCATCGTCTGACAGATAAACTGCCGCGCATCAAAATTTCCCACACTATGATTTTGAAGAACAGCATCATTGCATATTCCTGTTAACTCCGTCTCACCAACAGCATGATCTTCCAACAACAATGAATCAGCCATTATAGCAAGTTGCGTGTTCCCGACAGAATGGTTTTTTATAATAACCGACTTGGCATCGATATTCAGCGTAGTCTTGCCTACAGCGTGATTCTCAAGCTTAAACGAAGGAACATGCAGAGTGTCCAACATGGTTATGTTACCAACGGAATGATTGTACAATGCGGTCAACGAATCCACATAGACAAACACCTGACCTTTGACTCTCCAGGAAAAGTTAACGTGTTTCGTCATTGAAATATCCAGCAATGAACCTTCGTTAGCCACTGCGATATACGGCTGCAGATTATCATCAATCTCTACCACAACGCGATACTGATTAGAAGGAATCAGAACAATATTGAGGGGAATAGATGTTTTCAACTGATGAAAGGAAGCTACCTGACGATCTTGCTTCACAACATTCCCCGAACCGGCAATAGTATGTCCATTGATAAAACTACACGAAAGCAGCATCAGTCCTATGGACATGATGAAAAAAAGGCGAACCAACTGGCTTGCACGAATTAAAGATTTCATAAGCATCTGTTTTAGAAAGTGAATGGATAAAGGTTTCTTATTAGACGTATCCGGCATCTGCTTTGGATGACAAACACGCAAAAAAAATCGGCAAATACAAAAAGATTATTTGGAATGCTCTCTGATATATTGATCTACATCGAATTTCGCAAAGCATCCCGACAGACTCATATATCGAATCTTACCAAAAACAGGCCTTGGAAACCAGGCTCTGTCATGCACACCGCCAATACTCCATGCGATACCAGCATAACCATTCGGATCGCGTCCATCAAGGGAATACTTATCATTCAGATAAATGGCATGTTGCAATGCCTCTTCCGGCGAAGCCGTCCATTCTAACAGCTTTTTTGCCCAATACATGCGCAGGTAACCATGCATCTTGCCTCTTACCGTAAGTTCCCGCTGAGCTGCATTCCATAGCGGGTCATGTGTCTCTCCGTTTTCAAGCTCTTCGCGGGTATACAAATAAAGCCGCACATCATTCCGGTGAAGCTCCATATCTTTTTTGGCCCATTCCGGAAATCCACCAGTCTGATCATATAAAGGATTATAATAACAGAAGTTATCTGCCAGTTCGCGTCGAACAATCAACTCTTCTAAAAAAGCTTCCTGTCCACCGGGCGGTGCATTCCTGATAATCTCCAATGCTACCCTTTGCGCAGCGATCTGTCCAAAATGAAGATATGGAGAAAGATGAGACTGCCCATCAGCTTCAGGATGATTCCGTTGTTCATCATAATGGGATAACTTTGTTGCAATAAACTGATCCAAGACCGTTTTGGCTGCTTCTTCGCCTGATTGCAACCAATTAACCGGCTCCACGTTTTCGGAATGGGATAGCATTGTTTTAATCCCCACCCAATCTATCGGATGAGCCTTCATTTGAACTGTCTGGGGATGAAGTTCGGGGAACTCAGTCAGGAAATCAGGCAAAAGACGTTTAATTTTCGGGCGCAACGTATAAGCGCCAAACTCAACCTTCCGGGAAACAAAATGACAGGGCACGATATTATGCGCATCCACTTCATAATGGGCAATGGCATCAATAGTGTCAATCATTTTATTCCAGGCCTGTTTATGCCGCAACGGATCAAAGTCGGAAACCACAGCAGAAACATCATATTCCCTGATAAAATCAGCAAAAGCGCTCATCGGCTGTTCATCCATCAACAGGAAAAAAGGAATATTTTTCGCCGCAAGATGCTTTTCCACCTGCTTCAAGCCTCTGATCATAAAGTCAAAATGGCGTCTGTTGGCGTTTGGATAATGGGGTACGAGGGTAAAAACCACAGCAAGGCCTTCATTCTTCACGTCAGCAAGCTGTTGTGCAAACAACAATGCCCAGTTGTCATCGACGCGCTGATCACGGCTCATTCGATAAACAACCAGCCCTTTTCTCCCGGGATAATCCTTTCGCACTATGACACGTCTGACATCAACTTCCATATCGTTAAACAGGTGATTTTCAGTTCATGCTGAATACAATTGAATACAAAGATAAGAAATTCAAAGCATCTCTTGACTTTTTACCTTATAAATTGTAATATTGCAAAAAACAAAACGATACTTCCATGAATTTTTTCAAAATAAACGACTGGAGAAAACAGTCACATCATCCTTCAAAAAAAGCTTTCGAGATTTTCAAATATATCGGGCCGGGGCTACTGGTTACAGTTGGCTTTATTGATCCCGGCAACTGGGCAACAAACTTTGCAGGTGGGGCAGAATATGGATACACCCTTTTATGGGTCATCACGTTAAGTACCTTTATGTTGATTGTGTTACAACACAACGTAGCCCACCTGGGCATTGTCACAGGGCTTTGCCTTTCTGAAGCGGTAAATTATTACCTGCCGGCAAAAGTTTCAAAACCGGTCATCATTTCTGCTGTCATAGCTTCTGTGTCGACCTCTTTAGCCGAACTGTTAGGAGCCGCCATTGCGTTGCAGATGTTATTTGGCATTCCAATCATGCTGGGTGCAATCCTGTCGGCAGCCATCGTCATCTTTTTTATTTTTACTAACTCATACCGAAAAATCGAAAGATGGATCATTGCTTTTGTATCCATCATCGGTATATCTTTTGTGTATGAATTATCGTTAGTACATATCGAATGGGTCAAAGTGGCCGTCAATACTTTTGTTCCTCAGGTTCCCACTGGTTCGCTGGTGATGATCATGAGTGTGTTGGGAGCCGTAGTCATGCCTCACAATCTGTTTCTCCACTCCGAAATCATCCAGAGCCGCCAATTACATAAACAAACGGATTCTTCCATTCGGAAACTACTCAAATATGAGTTTTTCGATACTTTGTTTTCGATGGTTGCAGGATGGGGCATCAATCTTGCCATGTTCATCATGGCAGCCGCTATCTTCTTCACCCATCATGAACAAATCAGCGAACTGCAACAGGCACACCAGTTGCTCTCACCCCTTCTGGGAAAAAGCGCCTCTAATATCTTTGCCATAGCCCTGCTCTTCTCAGGCATTGCCTCCTCTGTTACCTCAGGTATGGCGGGAGGATCAATCTTTACAGGACTTTTTGCAGAACCGTTTGATATTAAAGATAACCATTCAAGGTTAGGCGTATTGATTTCCATTGTGGGGGCCGTACTGCTGCTGACATTAGTAACTAATCCGTTGAATGCGCTCATCTTATCGCAAATGATTCTGAGCATCCAGCTCCCCATTACTATACTGGCCCAATTCTACCTCACATCTTCTTCGAAAGTGATGGGGAAATATGCCAATAAAAAACAAACGATGATTCTTATCGGAATCATCGCTGCTATTGTGATAGGATTGAATGTTTGGTTACTGATTACCTCGATTTGAAGCAAAGTGCCAATCTAACGGGGTATTTGCGGATATTTGCGGAAGAAGCTCATTAATTTCAGCTTAACAACGCCAAAGAAAGCCTCACCGAAAATGCTTCCATTCATTTTGGAGACACCCAGCACACGATTGGCAAACACAATAGGCACTTCTTTAATGGTGAATCCGCATTTGTATGCTGTGAATTTCATTTCAATCTGGAAAGCATATCCCTTAAAGTGAATCTTATCCAGCTCAATAGTTTCCAGCACTTTGCGCCGATAGCATTTAAAACCGGCTGTCGTGTCAAAAATCTTTAGCCCCGTGACAATGCGGACATAGCTGGAAGCAAAATAAGACATAATCACCCGCCCGATAGGCCAGTTGATAACATTGACCACATTGTTCACATAACGGGAACCGATTGCCACATCCGCCCCGTCTTCAGTGCACGCTTCATACAAGCGTAACAGGTCATTGGGATTGTGCGAAAAGTCGGCATCCATTTCGAAAATATAATCGTACTTATGTTCAATAGCCCAACGGAAACCGGCAATATAAGCAGTGCCAAGCCCCTGCTTACCTTTCCTTTCCAGCATGAATAACGAATTAGCAAAAGATTTCTGTAACGACTTGACAATGTTGGCCGTTCCATCAGGTGAACCATCGTCGATAATCAGAATATCAAAAGGCCGTGACAACGCATAAACAGCTCGGATAATGGCCTCTATGTTTTCTTTCTCGTTATAAGTCGGTATAATGACAACGCTATCAGACACAATGATAAATTTTTAAGTGAGTAATGTTAAACAATAAGGATGCGAATATAAGAAGAAAAAATCAATTCCTGCATATTGATTCATAAAATGTCAGCTTTCAGGCAAAAAACAAAAAAGCGTTTTCATGCACCACGCACAAAAACGCTCCTTTATGAGAAAAACAAAAAGAATTACCTACAATGATTTAGCTACGGATAAAGCAGCTTCGTAATTGGGTTCGGTTGTCACTTCATGAACGTACTCAACATAACGAACCACATTATCTTTATCGACTACTACCGTACCACGCGCCAAAAGACGTAAGGGTTCAATCAAAAAACCATATTTCAAACCAAAATCAGCCAAACGATGATCAGATAGCGTAATCACTTTCTCAAGACCTTCTGCTGCACAAAAACGACCTTGTGCAAAAGGTAAATCCATCGAAATGGACAAAATCACAACATCATCTTTCAAGGATGAAGCTGCTTCATTAAACTTTCTGTTTTGGGTAGCGCATACTGAAGTATCGATACTGGGATAAATAGAAAGTATTTTTATTTTACCATCAAAATCGCTCAAATGTTTCTCACTTAAATCTTTTGCCACTACTGAAAAATCAGGCGCTTTGTCACCTACTTTTACTTCTTTCCCGGCAAGTGGGGTGGGATTACCTCCGAATAATACTGTTGCCATACGTTGTTATTAAAATCATTAATTATTTCTTGTGTCGCATACAAATATACAAAATCGCGAAGGCAAAAACAATAGCTGTGGAAAAATAGTTCTCGGAGGAAGAGTTTCTGGCTCACCTATTGGGAGAACCCAAAAAAAGTATTACTTTTGCGCTGCAAAAAAACGGGGTGTAGCTCAGTCCGGTTTAGAGTACGCGTCTGGGGGGCGTGTGGTCGCTGGTTCGAATCCAGTCACCCCGACTGATTAAATAACCGTCTCTTACATGAGGCGGTATTTTGTCTTCTGTAAGAGGTATTAGCTCAGCTGGTTTAGAGCGTTTGCTTGACAGGCAAGAGGTCACTGGTTCGAATCCAGTATGCCTCACATTAAGCGCCATGCACAAAGTAATTGGTTCATGGCGCTTTTTTATGTTCCTTTCCTTTCCACGATCCTTTCTCCCATTTCACAACCTGCAAATACATCATGAAAAAGCGCAATAATCATTGCAAAATTTGGAATCTGCTGCACAATAAACCTATCTTTATACGGAAATCATAATTGACTCTTTCATAAAACCGTAATACGCAAGTAATAGCAGCTCATTATATGGATGTCTATATAAAAAACATGGTGTGTCACAGATGTAAAATCGTCGTCTCACAAATATTTAAAGATGCCGGGATTGCCGATGCAGTAGTAAAAATGGGAATAGTGCAGGTAGAAACACCTCTGGATGACAACGCTTTGGATCACATTCAAAAACAACTCAACGAAGTCGGGTTTGAAATCATAAATGATGCTAAAAGCCGCCTCATCGAACAGATAAAAAAGCGCTCCATCGATTATGTTTACAACGCACATGAAGAGCAAAAAGAAAGTTTTTCCGACTATTTATCCAATCACCTCAACCATAGCTACAACTATCTTAGCTCCCTCTATTCTTCCGTCGAAGGAACAACGATTGAAAAACATCTGATCAATCTCAAAATCGAACGCGTCAAAGAACTCCTGGTCTATGATGAAAAATCATTGAGCGAGATTGCTTTCGAAATGGGTTACAGTAGCGTAGCTCACCTTTCGGGGCAGTTTAAAAAAGTCACCGGCTTTACTCCTTCCTACTTTAAGCAGCTTGGTGAACACAGACGCAAACCCCTCGATGAAATATGATGATTATGTAAAACAATTCAGAAATTGTGTAATGCTTTCGCTTCTACAGCCGTATATCTTTGTATCATCAAACAACAGATGACAGAACATCGCTAACATTCAATGTTAAATGTTTACTGTAAGATAAAAAAGGAGGTATATTATGTACGGATTGCATGGAATGGGAATGGGATTTGGCTTCGGTTGGATCATCGGGATTGCCGTTTTGGTATTAATAGTGTGGGCTATTATGAAAGTAGTGAATAATTGTCACCAGCCCCGAAAGGATGACGACAGATCAGGCCTTGACATATTAAAACAGCGTTATGCAAACGGCGAAATCAGTAAAGAAGAATACGAAGAAATGAAGCGTGTTATTTCGTAATCGCTTACCTGCTCACGAACTTCCATACTGAATATCTCCCTCAGTTATGCACACAATCCCCATGTTCCCATCGTAGGGGAACATATCCAAAAGGGAGAAAAAATTCCATTTGTCCATTAAACTCAAATTTATTTACGAATGAATACGGTAGAACAGTTTTATTGTCCAATGTATTGCGAAGGAGATAAAACATATGACCAGCCCGGAAATTGTCCGGTATGCGGAATGCATTTAGTGTCATCTGCAAATCAAAACCAGACGAAAACAGGTATAAACCCTTCTGTGGAACATAAATCATCGCATAAAGCCTTTCAGGTAAAAATGATTTTAGGAAAATATTATTGCCCGATGCATTGCGAAGGAGACAAAACATATGACCAACCCGGAAATTGTCCCGTTTGTGGAATGCATTTGGTATCGGAAGAAAAAGGTGCGTCCGCAAAACATATGATACAACCGACACAGGCAGTACATCAACACCGGCATACTGCTGCAGCAATGCATCATCCACTCCAGACAGGCAAATACTATTGTCCGATGTATTGCGAAGGGGATAAAACATATGATCAGCCCGGAAACTGCCCCGTTTGCGGAATGCATTTAGTGACCTGTGAACCAGCGACTTCAATGCATCATCAAATGCAGAAGGAATCAATGGGACACCAGCATCAACACATTGCTGCTACATCACAGGGAAATGCATACAGCGATAAATACTATTGTCCAATGCACTGTGAAGGAGATAAGACGTATGATCATTCGGGCGACTGTCCCGTTTGTGGAATGCACCTGCTAAAGGAAGAAAGCATGACATCTTCCGGGCTTATATACAGTTGTCCCATGCACCCTGATATCAAACAGGATCATCCCGGCACCTGCCCCACTTGTGGAATGCAGTTAGTAGCCGGAAAAAAAGCCCCGGTAAGTGAAGAAGAAAAAGCCTATCGGCGCATGGCAGCCAAATTCTGGATAGCGCTTGCCTTTAGTGTTCCGGTAATGGTAATCTCCATGTCCGGCTCAATCCCCGCCCTGCATCTGCATCAATTAGCATCAGAAAAAGTATGGAACTGGATATCCTTCCTGCTGACAACGCCGGTGGTATTCTATGCCGGACGGGAATTCTTCAAAAGGGGTTGGAGCTCCGTCAGAAGAAAATCACCAAATATGTGGACGCTTATTTCAATCGGTGTAGGTGCAGCCTATTTATTCAGCATTGCAGGGTTATTGTTTCCTGGCATCTTCCCGGCTCAGTTCAGAGATCAGAACGGCGATGTCCATCTCTATTTCGAAGCTTCATCGTTTATATTAACGCTGGTCTTATTGGGACAAATGCTCGAATTACGGGCACACAGCAAGACCAGTTCTGCTATCAGATCATTGCTGAATCTGGTACCACCGGTGGCCAGAATCATTCATAATGGAGCCGAAGAAGAGATTCCTCTTGAAAATGTTCAGGTCGGCGATCTTTTGAAAGTAAGGCCGGGAGAAAAAATCCCTGTAGACGGTGCCATCACCGAAGGCACAGCTATCATTGACGAAAGTATGATTACGGGGGAACCGATTCCTGCGGAAAAATCAGTAAAGGATAAGGTCACAGGAGGCACCATCAATGGCAAGACTGCCTTTGAGATGAGAGCCGAAAAAGTGGGACGTGATACATTGCTGGCTCATATTGTGGATATGGTCAACGAAGCAAGTCTGACACGCGCGCCTATCCAACGGCTGGCGGATGTGGCGGCAAAATATTTCGTCCAGATTGTCATTAGTATTTCTGTCCTGACATTCATTGCATGGACATTATGGGGCCCTGAACCGGCTCTTGTGTATGCCTTTGTCAATGCAGTAGCTGTCCTGATTATAGCCTGCCCCTGTGCATTGGGATTGGCAACTCCCATGTCCATCATGGTTGGTACCGGACGGGGAGCTCAATCAGGTGTATTGGTAAAAGACGCCCGTGCCATGGAGGAAATGAGTAAAGTGGATACCTTGCTTGTGGACAAAACCGGCACCTTAACCGAAGGAAAGCCAAGCTTGCAAAAATACCTCTCATTTGGCGAATTAAGCAATGACGCCATCCTACAACTGGCCGCTTCCATTGACGCAGACAGTGAACATCCGCTAGCGGAAGCCATTGTCAGGGGGGCAAAAACCAACAATATCAAACTGCTTAAACTCGATAAATTTGAATCCGTAACCGGACAGGGAGTACAGGCGCACTATAAGCATAAAAAAATCGGACTCGGCAATCACCGGTTAATGATGAATTTCGGAGCTGCAATCACTGACGCACAAAAAGAAGAAGTAGATAAATTGCAGGCATCCGGACATACTGTTATGTATCTTATCATTGACCAGCAAGTAGAAGGCATTGTTAGCGTCTCCGACAGAATAAAAGAGACTTCCGCCAAAGCCATCCGGTCATTGCAAAAAATGGGAATAAAGGTCCATATGCTGACTGGCGACAATGAAGCCACTGCCCGGGCTGTTGCGCAGGAACTTCATCTGGATGGTTACAAAGCGGACTGCTTACCTGATGACAAATACAATAAGATAAAAGAATTGCAGGGACAAGGACATATCGTGGCAATGGCTGGCGATGGCATCAATGATGCCCCTGCCCTGGCTCAGGCAAATATTGGAATTGCAATGGGGACGGGTACGGACATTGCCATGCAAAGCGCTGAAATTACGCTGGTAAAAGGTGACCTGAATGGCATTGTAAGGGCACGCGATCTAAGCAACAAGGTGATGAAAAATATTAAACAAAATCTCTTCTTTGCATTCGTTTACAACGCGCTGGGAATACCGGTCGCCGCAGGCATTCTCTTCCCTTTCTTCGGCATCTTGCTAAGTCCCATACTGGCTGCCACAGCCATGAGTTTTAGTTCGGTATCCGTAATTTCAAACGCATTGCGCGTGAGAAGGAAATAGCAATCACGAGCATGTTCGTTAGAAAAATGATATGGAATGAATAAGACATGCCTGTTCATTCATCACATACTAAAACAATTTGATATGAAAAAGAAACTTTTAATTGCCGCATTGGTATTGGCTACCGGAGGATTACTATCATTAACGGCCTCCAATAGAAGTGTTCAAAATCACCAACAAACAACCAAAACCGTTAAACACGAAAAAGTCATTTACACATGTCCCATGCATCCTAAAGTGGTCAGTGATAAACCGGGAAGCTGTCCGATATGTGGAATGACACTGGTAAAGAAAATCGTTCCAGTCTCGGCTAAGAAAACGGTAAAGCACTGATCCAACAAATTCGTTTTGCACTCGCAACCACGGCTCACAACTCTCATTCTTCCCACAGAAGTCTCTGAAAGTAGTTGTGAGCGTGGATAATAATCTCCCTGAACTTCTAATGGAATTACAATAAAGACAGTTGCATAGCAATCGTCTCTCAATAATATACATCCTTCCGGCATCATTGGTCCCCGGAATAGTTACTCGGCATATATGTTACGCAAAATAATTAAGTTTTTTCTCGAAAACAGAGTGGTAACCATAATACTGCTTATCACATTCATCTTATTGGGCATCGTCTACGCTCCTTTCGACTGGAATACAGGAGTATTGCCGCACGATCCGATTCCTGTCGATGCCATACCGGATATTGGGGAAAACCAGCAAATCGTCTCTACCGAATGGCCTGGAAGGTCTCCAAAAGATATTGATGACCAGATTACCTATCCGCTTACCACGGCTTTATTAGGAATACCGGGGGTAAAAACCATCCGCAGTACATCCATGTTTGGCATGTCTTTTATTTACATCATCTTCAAAGACAACATCGATTTCTACTGGAGTCGTTCCCGCATTCTGGAAAAACTTAATTCGTTACCGGCAGGAACATTACCGGCAGGAGTGCAACCCAAACTGGGACCCGATGCTACGGCACTGGGACAGGTATTTTGGTACACGCTCGAAGGGAGGGACGTCAAAACAGGAAAACCTACCGGAGGATGGGATCCGCAGGAACTGAGAACGATCCAGGATTTCTATGTAAAATATGCCCTTTCTTCTGCCGACGGCGTATCCGAGGTTGCATCCGTCGGAGGATACGTAAAAGAATATCAGGTCGATCTCGATCCGGAGGCCATGAAAGCCTACGGGGTTACGGTGACTGACGTGATGAACGCCGTCCGCAAATCGAATCTGGATATCGGCGCGGAAACCATTGAACTGAACAGGGTTGAATACATTATCCGGGGTTTAGGCTACATCAAAAACCTTCAGGACCTGAAAGATGCGGTCATTACAACCAAAAACAATATTCCTGTCAGAGTCGGAGACGTGGCTCATATATCATATGGGCCTGCAACTCGCCGCGGAGGATTAGATAAAGACGGAGTCGAAGCCACGGGTGGTGTCGTAGTAGCACGCTATGGCTCAAATCCAATGCAGGTAATCAATAATGTAAAAGAGAAAATTAAAGAGATATCACCGGGATTACCTTCTAAAAAACTGGCAAACGGAACAGTCTCCAGGGTAACGATTGTCCCGTTTTATGACCGTTCGGGATTGATTCGCGAAACTATCGGAACCCTTCAATCGGCGCTAACGCATGAAATCCTCATCAGTATACTGGTTATCATTGTACTGTTGGTGAACCTCAGAGCTTCTATCCTTGTCTCCGGACTACTCCCGATTGGCGTATTAATGACATTTATTGTCATGAAATGGCTCAATATCGAAGCCAACATTGTGGCGTTATCTGGGATTGCCATTGCCATTGGAGTCATGGTTGATGTAGGAATTGTCTTTGTAGAAAACATCATCCGGCACTTGGAGATGCCTGCTAATAGCAACATTTCCAAGAACCAGATCAACGATGTTATCCTGGTGGCTATGGATGAAGTCTCACCGGCTATCGTCACTGCACTGGCCACAACCGTGATCAGCTTCCTGCCGGTATTCTCCATGCAGGCTGCCGAAGGAAAACTATTCCATCCGTTGGCATTCACCAAAACTTTTGCGCTGATTGCTTCTTTCGTACTTGGCATCGTGGTGCTGCCTACGTTGGCTCAGATGCTATTTTCCATCCGTTTTAACAAACAAAAGGTCAAACGTATCTGGAACATGATCTTAATCGGAGCGGGCATCTTTTTTGTTATTGTCTGGGGAACATGGCTTGCGCTGGCCCTCTCGCTCATTGGATTAAATAACCTGCTTGAAAACCGTTGGCCTGCCGACCGGAAGAAATTTCCGGGATACATCAACATTGGTATTGTCTTATTTGTTATTCTCTATTACCTAACGATAGAATGGCTTCCATTGGGAGCAGCCAACTCCACATTCGTCAATTTCCTTTTCGTCGGTGGAACCATTGCTTTGATTCTCACACTATTTACCTTAATGGTGAAAAATTACGAATTCATTTTGAGATGGTGCCTGCAGCACAAATGGAAATTCATGATCATTCCATTCTCCACCCTGCTGTTTGGAATCCTCATTTGGTTGGGATTTAATTCTATTTTCGGATTTATAGCCAAAGGAGTAGACAAAATAGGCTGGAAACTTGAACAAACTTCCGGCTGGAAGGCCATTGTAAAAACCTTCCCTGGAATCGGGCAGGAATTTATGCCATCACTGGACGAAGGTTCTTTCCTGCTCATGCCGACCAGTATGCCTAATGCCGGCGTTGAGCAAAGCATCGCCTATGACAGGCAACTGGACAGGCGGATTTCGGCCATCCCCGAAGTAAGTGTGGCGGTTGGGAAATGGGGACGCGTCAATTCTGCACTCGATCCGGCTCCGATTCAGATGTTTGAAAATACGATTAACTACAAATCAGAGTATGTTTTAGGAAAGGACGGCACCCGGCTCCGGTTCAAAACCGACAACAAAGGCAATTTCATTTTGAAAGACGGAACTCACTATAATCCCAAAGATATTGGATATCTGCCAATCAACACCAGGATGCTGGTTCCTGACAGTCATGGACAATATTTCAGACAATGGCGTCCTCAAATTAAAAACCCAAATGACATATGGAATGAAATTGTAAAAGCAGCCAATTTACCCGGGCTTACCTCTGCTCCAAAATTACAACCGATTCAAACCCGGCTGATTATGCTTTCGACAGGGATGCGGGCACCGATGGGATTGAAAATCTATGGCCCGGATTTGCAATCAATAGAAAAAGCAGGATTACAGTTTGAAAAAATATTAAAAGAAGTACCTTCCATTCAAGCTTCATCTGTCTTTTACGACCGTTCAGTAGCTGCTCCGTACATTGAGATTAAACTGAACAGGGAAGCAATGGCACGTTACGGTATGAAAGTGAGCGATGTCCAAAATGTTTTGCAGGTTGCATTGGGAGGAATGACGTTAACAACCACGGTTGAAGGGAGGGAACGGTTCCCTGTCAGGGTCAGGTATGCCCGTGAGTTGCGGTCTACACCGGAGCAACTGAAGCACATCCTTATTCCGGCCTCTAACGGGACCCAGATTCCTCTTGGACAAATCGCCGATATCGTTTATACCAAAGGCCCTCAAATGATCCGTAGTGAAAATACCTTCCTGACAGGATATGTCATCTTTGACAAGAAAGAAGGCAAAGCAGAAGTGAATGTTGTGGAAGATGCACAGAAGTTTATTGCAGCAAAAATAAAATCGGGAGAACTTGTATTACCACCAAATGTTACCTACAAATTTGCAGGAAATTATGAACAGGATATCCGGGCAACAAAACGGTTGGCATTGGTGATTCCAATCAGTTTGATCCTCATCTTCCTCCTGCTCTATTTCCAGTTCAAGACATTCACGGCCTCTTCGATCCATTTTTCAGGAGTGTTTGTGGCCTTTGCCGGAGGATTCATCATGCTTTGGTTGTACGCACAACCGTGGTTCATGGATTTCTCGGTTGCAGGCATCAACATACGGGACATGTTTCAGATGCACACCATAAACCTGAGTGTGGCGGTCTGGGTTGGGTTTATTGCCTTATTTGGCATCGCTACCAATGATGGCGTTATCATGGGAACATACATTCATCAGGTATTCGAAAGAGAAAAACCGGACACCATCCAGTCGGTACGCGAAGCCGTGGTAATTGCCGGCAAGCAACGTGTACGCCCGGCAATGATGACTGCTGCAGTCGCTATTATAGCCTTGCTTCCTGTGCTCACCTCTACCGGAAAAGGGGCGGATATCATGGTGCCAATGGCAATCCCAATGTTTGGAGGCATGGTGATTCAGATTATGACCATGTTTGTCGTCCCCATCCTGCAATGTGTCTGGCGGGAAGGCGAAGTCAGGAAAGCCCTGAAGCATGCTTCTGCAAATGAAGAGGTAGAAATACAATAATTTGATTTGACATAAACAGATAGATAATGAAGAAGATTCTTTTAATACTCTCCGGGATATTTGCTGTTTGGGCCGTAAATGCACAGGCAAACGAAGACTCATTGTCCAGTTACATTCATAAGGCAGCCATCCTGAATCCACAGGTGCAGTCGGCTTACGATAGCTACAGGGCGGCGCTGGCAAAAGTTCCCCAAATGGACGCTTTGCCTGATCCGCAAATGACAATTGGTTACTTTTTCTCACCCATGCAGCTGCTCGGTGGAAATGAACGCGCAGACGTCAGGCTAATGCAAATGTTCCCATGGTTCGGGACACTAAAAGCTGCTAAAGATGAAGCATCGAAAATGGCTGTGGCTCGTTATGAAGCATTCAGGCAGATAGGACTGCAAAAGGTTTATCAGGTCAAAAAATCGTGGTACAATTTATACAAAATCAATGAGGAAATAACACTAACAGAAGATAATATCAAACTAATGAACTCCTTGGAGCAACTGGCTTTAACCGGATTCCAGGCACCGGATGGTAAAACGGCAACATCCATGTCATCCCAAAAAGGAAACGGTTCACAGATGAACACATCGGGTATGGGCAATACCAATACGAATGATCTGGTGGATGTTCTTCGCGTAAAAATGGTCATTCGCGATCTGACAACCAAACTTGCGCTGTTGCAGGACGAACAGACTACAGAAAGAATTCAGTTTAATAGTCTCCTGAACAGAAACGCTAAATCTTTCGTTTATCTCCCCGACACATTGACCCGCGCATCGATTCCACTGCAATTTGCCAATGGATTGGACAATATCTATCAGAACAATCCAACGTTGAAAATGTTGACAGCTGAACAAAATGCATATGCCGCCCAACAGCGCAAAGTGACAAAAATGGGCTATCCAATACTTGGATTAGGACTCGATTATATGATTATCGATAAAAGGGCAGGAAACACATCCATGATGAACGGACAGGACATGGTTATGCCTATGTTCAGCATCACTTTGCCAATCTACAGAAGCAAATACAAACACATGGTCAAAGAAGCTAAATTCAATCAGTTATCAGCACAGGAAGCAGAAACAAATGCCCGGAATCAACTTCAGGTGCAATATGCGCAGGCTACAACTGCATTAAATGACGCGGAAAGACGTATCACTCTCAATCAGGGGCAAATCGATCTGGCACAACGAACAGCAGACCTGTTGACAACAAGCTTTGCCTCTTCAAATGCTACAGCCGATTACGACGAGTTGCTCCGGGTGGAACAGCAATTACTCGACTACAGGCTGAAACTCGTAGAAGCAGTAACCGATCAAAACACAGCAGTAGCCATGCTCGACAACCTGATGGCAATCGGGCAATAACGGGAATAAAGTAAATACATGAATTAAATAACATCCTAAACAGAAACGCATAATGAAAAAACTACTGGCAAAATCATATATTAGGACCTCGCTTTTTGTCATAGCAGGCATAGTGCTGGGATGGTTGCTGTTTCACCATTCGGCACCTTCTCCGGTCAAAACGGAACAAACACAAAGTCATCCCCAAAAAACAATCTGGACATGTGCCATGCACCCCCAGATAAGGATGGATCATCCGGGTAAATGTCCTATTTGCGGGATGACACTAATACCGCTCAGTCAGGTAACAAATGTGGTGGATTCAAATGCCGTCGTTATGACACCGGATGCTGTTCAGTTGGCAAACATCCAGACATCGGTAGTGATGCGCGGAAATGCAGTTAAAGAATTACACTTGTATGGGAAAATCGTCCCCGACGAACAATTGGTACAAACATTACCGGCTTTTGTATCGGGGAGAATCGAAAGGTTAAACCTCAATTTCACAGGCGAATCAGTGGCGAAAGGCGAACCCATAGCATCCATTTATTCCCCTGATCTGGTTACCGCCCAGAAAGAACTACTGGAAGCCGCTAAAATGCAAAAAAATTACCCCAATCTTTTACCGGCAGCAAAAGAAAAACTGAAAGAGTGGAAGCTGACGGATAATCAAATTGCCCGCATCGAATCCTCCGGGCAAATCAAAAACAATATTGAAGTTATATCTCCCATCTCAGGAGTCGTGCTCGATAAAAAAGTCAATGTGGGGGATTATGTATCTACAGGAGAACCACTTTACGAAATAGCAAATCTATCCAGAGTCTGGGTCTTGTTTGATGCCTACGAAAATGATCTGCCATGGTTAAAGGTTGGGGATATCATCTCGTTTACCACAGAGTCCATGCCGGGAGAAACATTCCGGGGAAGAATCTCATTTATCGATCCGGTGGTCAATCCCGACACCCGCACTGCCAGCGTCAGGGTCGAAGTAGAAAATCCAGGGGATAATCTTAAACCGGGAATGTTTGTTACCGGAGATTCACGCTCTGTCTTGTCAGGAAACAATGAGCTGATTATTCCTCAGTCGGCAGTCCTTTGGACGGGGACACGCTCTCTGGTCTACATCAAAACTCCTGACGCCGCTGACCCGGCATTCGTGATGCGCGAAATAACACTTGGCCCTTCTGTCAATAATGGATACGTGGTGTTAGCCGGTCTAAACGAAGGAGATACAATTGTCACCAACGGAACGTTCAGTGTTGATGCCGCCGCCCAACTGGCAGGCAAGCCCAACATGATGAGTTCAGACATAAAATCAACGAAGAAATCCCCTGGGATGGCAGCAATGCCCGGTATGTAATGCTATAAAGGCATTACATACTGCAACACAAAATATAAAACAGGTGTAGATAAAATTAAATATTCGGGGAAGGAAGAAAATAGTCCTGATTTAGAATAAAAGCGCTGTAAAGTATGCTGAAAAGAAAAGAATTGATGAAGGAAATGCAAGCAAGACGAAACAGCGCTTTTTAGATCGGACACTATGACAGAGTAACCCACAAACAGCCAGGTAAACTCAGATTACTCTTTCTCCCACCCCACCAGATTGTTCAGGGGCTTATCAAAATAAAATTTATACGTCAGGATTTGCTCGGCTCCCTGAGCATCTTGTACTGAAAAGGTGTGACTCATTTGCCAACCGGCAAACGACTTTCTGAATCCTTGAGCATACTGATTAGCCTGAGTAGTAGCCATTTTTGCGGAATCAGCATAAGCATCAACCAACGTCTTAATAGCCTTGGTTGCCTTCACGGTCTTAGCCATGATGGCATTTTGAGTTTGCTGGTTCTCTAAGGCGGTGTAAGTATCTGCTTTACGCATCAATTGAACATAGGTAGAATCCTTTTGATAGGTGGTATACAGGGAATCCAACCCTCCGAAACTAATTGATTTATAATTCGTATAATTCGATACTATATTTTTCATTTGTTCCTTGATCAGCTTTTGGGCTGAGTGTTCATTGCTGCCACATGCCGTGACCAAAAAAGCAGCCATAACGAAATACATCAGATTTTTCATAGCAGTGCATTTTTTAAATGTTCAAATGTTAAACACAGAGAATAATTTGTCGCAAAGATACAACATTTTAATGTCTTTTTGTTCGCTATCTCATAAAAAAGAAGATAAAAAGACAGAAATCAGCTTTTCATCGCAACATTTTAATCATTACTATCATAACCGTTGCATGGTTTGTTTCACCATCCTGGCTTTCCAGTTTGCAAAATCCCCTTCCATAATATGTTGTCGAGCTTCCTTCACCAAATTCAGATAAAAAGCCAGGTTGTGGATCGAAGCAATCTGCATTGCCAAAAATTCCTGACTCACAAACAGATGCCGCACATACGCTTTGCTATAAAAAGAATCTACATAAGATGTTCCTGCTGCATCCAACGGGGAAAAATCTGACTTCCACTTCTCATTTTTCATGTTCATAATACCGTTTGAAGTAAAAATCATGCCATTACGTCCATTCCGGGTAGGCATGACACAATCGAACATGTCAACCCCCCGCTCTATGGCTTCCAGAATATTGGCCGGAGTCCCTACCCCCATCAGGTAACGCGGACGGTCTTTAGGCAAAATCTCATTCACCACCTCAATCATCTCATACATTTTTTCAGTTGGCTCACCCACTGCCAATCCCCCGATGGCATTCCCTGCCTGATTTTGTTTAGCAATAAATTCAGCCGACTGTCTCCTCAAATCCGGATAAACACATCCTTGTACTATAGGGAAGAAAGCTTGCAAATAGCCATATTTAGGATCAGAATCCGAAAACCGGCGGAGGCCTCTTTCCAGCCAGCGATGAGTCAACTCCATCGACTTCTTGGCATAATCATAGTCAGCTGTTCCGGGCGTACATTCGTCAAATGCCATCATAATATCTGCTCCTATAATGCGCTGTATATCAACCACATTTTCGGGAGTAAACAGATGTTTAGACCCATCAATATGTGATCGGAAATGGGCTCCTTCCTCTTTTAGTTTCCGGTTCTCCGACAATGAAAAGACCTGAAATCCACCGCTATCGGTCAAAATAGGCCTCGTCCAGCCATTGAAACGATGCAAACCTCCTGCCTGTTCCAAAATATTCAAGCCGGGACGAAGATACAAATGGTAGGTATTCCCCAGAATGATTTGGGCTTTAATATCCTCTGCCAGTTCTCGTTGATGCACCGCTTTCACCGATCCTGCCGTTCCTACAGGCATAAAAATAGGAGTTTCTATCGTCCCATGATCGGTAGTGATAACACCGGCACGGGCATTCGTCTTAGTGTCAATATGCTGTAGCTCAAATTTCATTAGTCTCGTCTTTTATAATTGTATTGGCTTATTGGATGCCATAATTTCTGTCATAAATCTGGCAATCGGATTATTAACGGGTAACCTGAAATCCAATCCACCCATTCGCCGTTAATGATTCGGTGAAATCAGACAGAATCACCTGCTCTAATGTATTTATTCTAGACCGGTCATAAGGAGCGGCAATATGCAAATAATTCTCAGTGAACCCGGTCATCATCTCCCCTTTGTGATTGGCTTCCCATAACACAACTGCTTGGGATCCTATATTCTCCTTGTAAAATATGTTCAGTTTCTCGTCAGAAAGGGCATGCATTCGGTCGCTACGTTGTTTGCGGACAGCCTGTGGAAGAGTATCTGCTATTTCCAAAGCCTTCGTATTCAATCGTTCTGAATAAGTAAAAACATGGAGCTGCGAAACAGGTAATCGCCGGATAAATTCCATAGCATCCTCAAAATCGGCTTCGGTCTCTCCATTCATACCCACTATCACATCCACGCCTATAAAGGCATTGGGTAGCAATCGCTTGATCTCTTGAACTTTCTCTTCAAAAAGTTCCCGCTGATACCTTCGTCGCATCAACCCCAACACATGGTTGCTCCCCGATTGCAGCGGAATATGAAAATGCGGAGCAAATCGTTTGGATGTTGCCACAAACGCAATGATTTCATGCGTCAAAAGATTCGGTTCTACACTGCCAATCCGGTACCTGACAATCCCTTCCACTTCATCCAGCGCACGAATCAAATCAAAAAACGATTCGGATGTCGATCTGCCGAAATCTCCAATATTCACGCCTGTAAGTACAATTTCCTGCGCCCCTTCCTCCGCAGCCTTCCGGGCAAGAGCCACCGTGTCGGCAATCGTCCCGTTACGACTATGGCCTCGTGCCTTCGGAATCGTACAATAACTGCATTGATAATCGCATCCATCCTGCACCTTCAGGAAAAAACGCGTACGGTCATCGTGAGAAAGAGAAGGGAAAAAAGATTGCAGTTGATCACTGTCGATATGCTGTATTTCAGCTGTTGATCTTTTTTCAAGCGAATCAACATAATGTAAAATATCAAATTTCTCATTTGCCCCCAGCACCAGGTCAACCCCTTCCAGCGAGCTGACCTCTTCGGGTTTAAGCTGTGCATAACATCCTGTCACCACAATAAAAGCTGACGGATGTTGTCGGATAAGGCGATGAATTGCCTGCCTCGACTTTTTATCTGCCAGGTCCGTCACCGTACATGTGTTAATCACACAAATGTCAGCCTTCTCTCCTGCTTTCACCTTTCGAAAACCCGCTTCGGCCAGTTGCCTGCCGATAGTCGACGTTTCTGCAAAATTCAACCGGCATCCTAACGTGAAGAATGCCATCTTCTTATCATAAAACTGTGATTGGTCAATCATATACAATAAAACTCGGAATTGTTATAAAACACCTGTTTATAACGCATCATCAATACAAACATCAACAAAAATAATCATTAAGAAGCCGACCCGAACACAGCCTCCATATTGCGGTCATTCGTAGCAATTTTCCCTTCAGGCGTATACAAAAAATCGAATGTTTCCTTATAAACCGATTCCACTTCGCCACGCGCCACTTTCATGGTACTGTTAATCATCCGGTTCTGTTCTGTGAACGGTTCAGCAAGAATAGCAAACGTAGCAGGAAGCCATCGCTCAGGAAACATTCCGGCATGCACGCCCCCCGCCCTGAACTTATTTATATCCTGCAAAATCAGTTGAATTGCTTCCTGCTTTCCCTCAATGCTTGCTGCATTGTGTCTCACCTGTCGCTTAAGCGCCTCCCGGTTCGCCACAATCAATGCAACAGTGTACGCATATTGATTGTTATACAAAAACACCTGATCAATTAGATGTGAATTAGAAACCAGAGCCTCCTCTATGCCTTCGGGACTATATTTTTCTCCGTCATTACCAATTAAAAGGCTTTTAAATCGTCCTAAAACGTACAAAAAACCCTCAGAGCTCATATATCCCATATCACCTGTCTTCAACCATCCGTCTTGCAACACCTCCCGTGTTGATTCAATATTTTTCCAATAGCCGGCCATCACATTCTCTCCACGGATAACAATTTCGCCAACTTCGCCATCATGTAATTCTTTGTTTTGAGTATCAATAATTTTCAAATCCAAAGGTTTCACTACTTTCCCTGATGAGCCCAAAAGATGACTGTCAGGACCATTCGATGAGATGACAGGAGTGGCTTCCGAAAGTCCATACCCTTGAAACATAGGAATTCCAAGAGCATAGTAGAACTGCTGTAATTCAATATCCAACAAAGCTCCACCACCGATAAAAAACTGCAAATTACCACCAAAAGCTTCACGAAGTTTGGAAAAAAGTAGTTTGTCAAATAGCTTCACGAAAGGATATAACATCTTATGCCACAACTTTTTTGTGGAGGCTCCACGTTGATGATAAAGGTAGGCAACCTTGAGTGCACAATGAAATAAAGTATCAATAGTTCTTCCCTGAGCCCGGACCCCATTCTCTATGTTTTTGCGAAAATTCTTTGCCAAAGCGGGAACACTTAAAATCAGATGCGGTCTTATCTCTTTAATGTTAATCGGGATGTTTTTCAATGTTTCCAGAGGTGTTTTGCCAACCTGAACAGTCGCTACACCAGCGCCAGAAGTCATAAATATATAAAAACCAACGACATGAGCAAAACAATGATCCAGCGGTAAAATAATGAATGTTCTCCAAGTCTCAGGAATATCCAATAACGTCAACGATTGCTCAACATTTGCCGTATAATTTCTGTGGGTCAACATCACGCCCTTCGGTTCAGCCGTTGTTCCAGATGTGTAGGTTATCGTAGCAATATCATCATTGGTTATTGACTGACCAATAGCCAGAAAATTATTTATATCGGTATTCTTCAAATGATGGGTACCCATTTCAAACAATTGTTTAACAGAAAGTTCTTTGTCTTCATAGGTTGGAAGTTCATCCAGCACAACAATGTGTTTTAGCAAAGGCAATTGATTCTTTATAGCGCGGATTTTTGGCAACTGATTCCCGGAAACAAACAAATAACGAACCTCAGCATGCTGTATTCTGAAAATCAAATCATTACTTTCTTCAAGTTTGACTGATAATGGAATGTTAGCAGCTCCAGCATAAAACATAGCCAATTCAGTGATAATCCATAAATTACGGCCTTCAGACAATAATGCAGCATGATCGCCTTTGGTTACGCCAAAAGCAACCAACCCGGCTCCAAGCTGATACACCAAATCACGGGTTTCAAGATAGGTGGTTTCCTGAAAAACAGTATCTTTTTTTTCAAACAAAAAGGAATTCAAGGGATATTTCTCGACGGCTTCTTCGAAAAGATCTATAATAGTTTTTTTCATAAACAATTCATTAAAAGCTATTTGATTTACCCACTATTGTTCATCCCCAATTGTATCTTTCAAAACAGGAGTTGTAACTTTTGGTTTCTGAGTGGCGTATTTTAATAGGTCAGGATGATCGGCAATAAACCGTTTTCCAATGTTATACCCAGCAAAATAAATATTCTTATAGTTCTTGAAACTAAACATATCCAAGCGTGGATCAATATTCACATATATCACATAATCAGACATTTTTATACCTGGTGCGGAATTATTTTTGGACATTACTTTCAGTACATCATGTAAAACATCAGAAATATTTTTAATCTTAGAATTGGGAGTAAATGGGCTCACTACAACAGAAATCAAAACTTTACACAAAGGGCGAATCGGTTGTGCCGGTAAGTTATTCAACACACCACCATCAACATAATAGCAAGAATCAATCTTTACAGCCTCAAAAATACCAGGAATAGATGAAGAAGCAGCAACACGTTCGCGCAAATTGTCTCCATGCGAGGTATATTCAATATTACCTGTAGTTAAATTGGTGGCACAGGAATAAAACGGCATTGATAAACTATCGTAATTATCGTAAGGAATATATTTCTTCAACACATTGAGCAACGGGACGTGGTCAGAAAAGCCAGTTGCATTTTTGCCAATATGAAAACGAATAATGTTACTTGTCCTGTACATTTTTTCATGCTGGACTATTTCTAAAATATTTTGAGGAGAATATCCTGCTGCATAAAAAACACCAACCACAGCCCCCATACTCGTTCCTGAAATAACCTGCGGATAAATGCCACTCTCACGCAAAGCTTCCAAAACACCAATATGCGCAAAACCAAGAGCTCCACCTCCGCTCAAACACACTCCGACTTGGTAAGGTTGAGCATTAACCCATGGCGTTACAAACAACCACAATGCAACTACAAAACCAATAATTCGTTTCATATCTATATTATTTTCATTCAATACTATCTAATTTTCAACTTGTTATACACAAGAACAAAGATATTAACAATCCGACACCTGTCAATGCTTTGTCAATCCGTTTACAATCATATATTCTGTAATAATTTCCAGTAATTCGTCTCCAAATTGGCGGATTCGTTTTGCTCCGATACCTTTAATGGTACTTAATTCTTTTTTAGAAGAAGGGAGCATTGTAGTGATTTCTTCCATTGAAACTTGCCGTAAAACCGCATGAGGTTCTATACCAAGATCAATTGCTTTTGCATTCCGCCAAGCTCTTAATTGCAAATAAAGTTCTTGATGCGGAACAGCAATAGAATATTTTTGATTTTTCAGATGTTCCTTCCGTTGTTCTTTTTCAAAAGCATAAGCTGCATTTGACCTGCTTTTCAAATAGTCCTGAATATCAAATCCTTCAATACAACTTTCTAAACAATATTTTTTCTCCCATGCTTCTTCAAACAGTTGCAAGATTTGTTCATCCCATGTTTTTTGAACAGTCTGATTATCAGTTTCAATATGAATTTTTTGCAAAACTGATAACACTATGGATTCTATTTTATCGACATAATAAGAGATGGCTTTTTGAATGCGGGCTTGCAACGGAGAATTAGCTGCAAGCGGTTCGTTAGATTGCAAAAGCAATGTCAATCGATCGCTAAAGCGCATATTTACATCCATTACATCCCGATCAAAATTGGTCTTCATAACCACAAGCTCTTCTACATTTAAGCCTGTGATAACCGTTTTATATTTCTCAAGCAAAGAATATAACTTATTGATATTTTGAGCTATAATTTTAAAGTCAAACAATTCGGTCAATAATTGAACAATATATTCTTTGCTTGCCATTTCTAACATTTTTGCAGTTGGGCGCTCCTGTTCGCATTTTGCAGTAAATGTTGTTATTTCCCAGTCAATAGGCATTGCATCTTCAGCAAACAAAGAAGATAAAACTAGTCCATCCAACGACCGACAACGGCTTAATGCCACATAAACCTGACCATGAGCAAAAGCAGCTTTCGCATCAATAGCCACGCGATCAAACGTTAATCCCTGACTCTTATGAATGGTAATTGCCCAGGCAAGCTTCAGAGGAATTTGAGTAAATGATCCGATGGGTGTTTCTTCGATCTCTTTAGTTTCTTCATTAAAAATATATTGCATATTTTGCCATTCCATCGGAGTAATGGTCAGCGAATCTGACTCTCCATCACACAACACAGACACAGAATCATCATTAAGAGCGGTGATTACGCCGATTTTCCCATTATAAAATGCTTTAGCCTCTGAGGAGTCATTTCGCAAAAACATAACGCGAGCCCCCTTTTTCAACTCTAAGGAACTGTCTGTAGGAAACATAGATATCGAGAATTCCCCGGTAACAACTGCTTCAAAACGATGAGACTTTGCAGGCAACCTTTCCAAATAATCAGCATTAACACGCTGTGCCTGATTATTGTGCGTCGTTAAAATAATATGATCTTCCGAATGAAAATTAGAGACATAACGGCTTTTTAAAAGATTATAGACGGCTTTCTCCAGTCGATTTTCACGCACAGAATTCAACAAATGAAGAAATTGCTCGTCACGCTGGCGATATATATGCTCCAATTCAATGGTAATAAAATTCGTTTTCTGCAGTGCATAACTCCCAAAAAAATAATATGTATGATAGTAATCATTTAATAAAATCCGATCGGTATCCGTCACTACAGGCGGTAATTGTTGCAAATCGCCTATCATTAAAAGCTGTACGCCGCCAAAGGGAGTAGCATTTTTGCGAAAACGACGCAAAGCCGCATCTATTGCATCCAATAAATCAGCACGCACCATGCTGATTTCGTCAATGATCAACAAATCGAGATTGCGAATAATTTCAATTTTGATCTTTGATAAAGATTTCTCGTTTGTAGCACTATGTTCAACAGGAATAAACGGAGAGAGAGGTAATGAAAAAAAAGAATGAATAGTTACTCCTCCTGCATTTAAGGCTGCCACACCCGTTGGAGCAACCACAACCATCCGTTTTGGAATAAGCTCCTTGATTTGTTTTAGTAAAGTTGTTTTCCCTGTCCCAGCCTTTCCTGTCAAAAAAAGATTACGATTCGTATTCCGAATATAACCCAACGCTAAATTGGCTTTTTCATTTTCAGCAAATGTAAAGGTTTCCATTGACATTGATTTTTTCAGCATTAGGATAGTTTGGACAGACACAAAAGATTGAACTACATCAAAGCACCTTATTTTTCGGTACAGTAGCGATAAAATCCTTCAAATAGAAAGGTTCAAAGTAGGCCGTATCAACAAAATTACCAATTTGAAAAGCATTCTCGGCTAAGGCAACCATATCACTTGCTTGGGGAACAATATAGTCTGCAAAATGTGCATGAGGGTGCGTTAGATGCGGTTTACATTTTTCTGCGCCATTTCCGAAAAACAACACCGGATATTGTTCTAACCATTGAAGGTAAATATTCTCATCCACAATATCAGCCGTAGTAGGCCGAACAACATTTAATTGATAATCAAAAATAGCAGAAAAGACTTCCATCCGGCGGGCATCCAGCATGGGACATAGCAACATGGCTTCATTCGACGAATTAGATTGTGTAGCACTAAAAGCAAGTAGTTGAAGCGTATCAATCGAAATCAAAGGCACATGCCAACCAAAGCATAATCCTTTAGCCATTGAAACACCAATACGTAAACCAGTATAAGAACCCGGTCCACAACTAACAGCTACTGCATCTGGACGCACTGATTGTAAACGCATTTCGTTCAAAATTTCATCAACAAATCTGGCTAAAAGCACTGCATGGGAAGGACCTTCAAAAGAGATACGGTTAGCTACGAGTTTCCCATTTACGGACAAAGCAACAGAACAAACAGAGGTTGAAGTCTCAAGATGAAGAATAACAGGCATAAAATATTTGCGTACTTACATTAACTTACTCGTGTAAGCCAATCGATTGGACAAAATTAATTTGCAAATGTACACTTTTTAACCCAAAACCCGTACATTTGCATTCTAATTTTAATCAGCTCAATCATGCTTCAATCTATGACGGGGTTCGGTAAAGCAACCCGTGAAATTGCAAACGAACAAATTACTGTTGAAATCAAAACATTGAATAGCAAACAAATTGACATATCTCTCCGTATGTCTTCCATATTCAGGGAAAAAGAGCTTGATTTGAGAAAACTGATTACCCAACATCTGGAAAGAGGTAAAGTCGATGTATCCATCGCCATCACCAATTCAAACGAAAAATCAACTCAAAAAATCAATGCAACTGTATTTCAAAACTATTACGAGCAAATTCTGCAATTAGCAGAAGAAAATCAGTTACCTGTTCCTCAAAATTGGTTTGATATCATTTTACGGATGCCACAGGTTTTTGCAAACGAAGAACAAATACTGGATGATTTTGAATGGCAAACCATTTTAGACGTTACGCTTGAAGCATTACAGCAAGTGAAAGAATTTCGGCTGCAAGAAGGGCAAACATTAGAAAAGCTTTTCAATGAAAAACTGGATCACATTCAGAAATTGCTTGACTTGGTTTCTCCATTTGAGGCAGAACGCATTGAACATATTAAAACACGACTACATGAAGGCATTCAAAATGTAGGCGAAACGTACAATGCAGACCGATTTGAACAAGAATTGATTTATTATATTGAGAAACTTGACGTCAATGAAGAAAAATCACGGCTTCAAAATCATCTTGACTATTTTCGCTCTACGATGGCTACCGAATCAAGCTCGGGAAAAAAGCTGGGCTTCATAGCACAAGAAATGGGGAGGGAAATCAACACATTAGGTTCTAAGGCCAATCATAGTGAAATGCAAAAGATCGTCGTATTGATGAAGGATGACTTGGAACAAATTAAAGAACAAGTACTCAATATCTTATAAAAATATTGCATATATATTACCTATCAACATATTTTTGAATGAAAGAAGGAAAAGCCATCATTTTTTCAGCCCCCTCTGGAGCCGGTAAAAGCACTCTTATCAATTATCTAATGCAGGAAGTGCCTTCGTTCCAATTCTCCATTTCCGCTACCAATCGTTTACCGAGAGGCAATGAGCAAAACGGTGTAGAATATTATTTTCTTTCGACAAAAGATTTTCTTCAAAAAATTGAAGACGGAGAATTCATTGAGTATGAGGAAGTTTATGCCAATAAGTATTACGGCACACTCAAAAACGAAGTAGAAAACAAACTTGCTCTTGGAACAAATCTTTTCTTTGATGTAGATGTAAAAGGAGGATTAAGGCTCAAAGAATATTTTGGAGAACGGGCTTTATCAGTCTTTGTCAAACCGCCATCCATTGAAGAATTAAAAAATCGGCTCATTCATCGTGGAACAGAACCGATCGAAGTAATTGAAGAACGACTAAAACGCTCTGCCTTGGAATTGGAATTTGCTCCAAAATTTGATATTGTCGTAGTAAACGATAACATTTTTGAAACAGTACCAAAAGTCAAAGGGTTGATTGGTGACTTTTTATCCAAATAAGAAACTATTCAAAATTAAAACTCAGCACAACAGCTCTTGAGGTCATTTTTGATAGTTCGTTGGTATATAACGGATTTGCTCCGGAAGGAGGGGTTGAATTCAATAGATTATTCAAGCCAAATGTAAATTTCAGCTCAGGAGCTAAACGGAAATACTTAAAATAAAAATCACATCCAACTCCGGCCGCAATATAAAAATCAAACGGTTTTAGTGCAACCTGAGTATTTCCGTCTCCATCAACGCCGTCATGAGATAAACTATAGGTCATCCCGCCTCCCAACAACACATAAGGACGTGAGTGCCCATACCAAACAGCTCTATACTTCACAAATACAGGAATATCTATCAAAGACGATTTAAAATCAATTGTAGCAGGAACTGACTTATTGACTCTTAAAGAAGAATCCTGATAGGTCACTACACGATCAAGTAAATTCAATGTGGGGACAGTACGAAGATCGAAATATTTGGACAACCGCTTATCCAAGATCAAACCTACAGTAAAGCCAGGCGTTACAGAAGAAACCTGCGCACCTTGAAACTGTTTTATATTGGTCGGAGTTACACTAAAATTGAAAACATTAAAACCCAGCACAAATCCATAGTGCCACGGACGGTCATCTATTTCCCGGAAACTGTTATCTTGAGCAACTAACGCTTCAGTCCAAAATGCCACAAAAAACAATGCCACCAGTCCGATTTTTTTCATATGCTGCCTTTTATAATGTTTCTTTGTATAACGGCAATTTTTAAGAAATAGTATTTCGCTATGCTTAGTTTTTAGAAAAAAGCGAATTCATCGCCCTTTTCTGCAAAACATATTATTTTCAACGAATCAAATTCTTACCAGTCATTTCCTTGGGTTGCTCAATACCCAATAATGTACAAATAGATGGAGCCACATCAGCTAAAATTCCATTTTCAACATGAGCTGCTTGATTCTTTGAAATATACACAAACGGAACCGGATTAAGTGAATGAGCAGTATTCGGGGTACCATCCGCATTGAGTGCATTGTCTGCATTGCCATGATCTGCAATGATAATCACGTCATAATCATTTTGCTTAGCAGCTTCCACCACTTGTTCCAAACAATGATCAACAGCAACCACTGCTTCTTCAATTGCTTCATATACGCCGGTATGTCCTACCATATCGCCATTAGCAAAATTCACTGTAATATATTGGTATTTTTGTAATTGAATGGCTTCAGTCAATTTATTAGCAACTTCATGAGCACTCATTTCGGGCTTTAAATCGTAAGTTGCTACTTTCGGTGATGGCACCAAAATACGGTCTTCATTGACAAAAGGTTCCTCGCGTCCACCCGAGAAGAAAAATGTAACGTGGGCATATTTTTCAGTTTCTGCGATGCGTAATTGGTGCATGCCGGCTTTCGCAACAATTTCTCCCAATGTATTCTGAACATTATCTTTATCAAACAAAATATGCAGTCCTTTAAATGACGCATCATAAGGCGTCATGGTGCAGAAATACAAAGGCATTGTATGCATTCCCTGCTCCGGCATATCATGTTGGGTCAAAACAATCGACAATTCTTTTGCGCGATCATTTCTGAAATTAAAGAAAATAATCACATCATCCGGTTGAATGGTAGCCAGTGGAGCGCCATCAGTATCTACATGAACAATAGGTTTGATAAATTCATCCGTAACACCTGCATCATAGGATTGTTGAACAGCCTCTGCCATATTTGTTGAAGGAGTACCTTGCCCTTGTACCAGCAAATCATATGCTTCTTTGACCCTATCCCAACGTTTATCCCTATCCATGGCATAGTACCGGCCAATAACAGAAGCAATTTTTCCAGTTGATTTGGACAAATGGTTTTCCAATGCTTCAATGAAGCCTTTTCCACTGCGAGGATCGGTATCTCGTCCATCCATAAAGCAATGTACAAATGTTTTATCAATGCCGTATGACTTGGCAATATCGGTCAGGGTAAAAACATGATCCAATGAGCTGTGAACTCCGCCATCTGAAACCAAACCCAACAGGTGAATTTGTTTATTTTGTTCTTGAGCATAACGAAACGCTTTTACAATTTCAGGGTTTTCATAAATAGAATGATCACGACAAGCAATGTTGATTTTCACCAAATCCTGATACACCACACGTCCGGCGCCAATGTTTAAATGACCCACTTCCGAATTTCCCATTTGCCCATCAGGTAACCCCACCTTTTCGCCTGATGCATCAAGTTGTGCATGAGGATAGTTCTGCAACAATGTATCCCAATATGGGGTAGGCGTTTGTGCAATAACATTTGCTTTCGTCTGACCACCGAGTCCCCAACCATCGAGGATCATCAATAATACTTTCTTTGTCATACAAATCATTTTAACGGCTTTGCTCCATCACGAGCATGTTCAAACCATAAGTTACACAAAATTATTTCCAGTTCTTTTTAAAGTTGAATTCTCAATACATAGAAGCTCTATGACTGATCACCAAATTCCATCAGATAGGCTTTTATAAATTCATCAATATACCCATCCATAACAGCCTGTACGTTGGATGTCTGATAGTTAGTCCGGTGATCTTTCACCCGGCGATCATCAAAGACATAGCTTCGTATCTGCGATCCCCATTCGATTTTCTTCTTGCCGGCTTCCACTTTCTGTTGTGCTTCACGTCTTTTTTCCAGTTCCATTTCATAGAGTTGAGATTTCAAAAGTCTCAAAGCGTTTTCTTTATTACCAAACTGGGAACGGCTTTCTGTATTTTCAATCACAATACCGGTAGGCAGGTGATGCAATCGCACGCCTGTCTCAACCTTATTGACATTTTGCCCACCAGCCCCGGAGGATCTGAATGTATCCCATTCAATATCTGCCGGATTAATAACAATCTCAATGCTGTCATCTACCAAAGGGACGACAAATATCGACGCAAAGGAGGTCATTCGCTTACCTTGCGCATTATACGGAGAAACCCTGACTAGGCGATGAACCCCATTTTCACTTTTCAAATAACCGTACGCATATTCACCTTCAATTTGCATGGTGACCGTCTTAATGCCAGCCTCATCACCATCCAACCAGTTGGTAACGGTAACTTTATATCCTTTCGATTCGCACCAGCGTTGGTAAAGACGGAATAACATCGACGCCCAATCCTGGCTTTCTGTGCCTCCGGCGCCAGCATTAATCTTAAGAACAGCACCTAATTTATCTTCTTCGTGGCGCAACATATTACGAAGTTCCAAAGCTTCTATCAGATTCATAGCATGCTGATATGCAGCCTCAACCTCTTGTTCTTCTGCAGCACCTTCCTTCAGAAAATCAAATGCTAATTCCAACTCTTGCACAGCAGCAACAACCTCATTGTAGCCATCTATCCACATCTTAATGCTGCGTACTTTTTTCATTTGTTCTTCTGCTGCTTTTTGGTCTTCCCAAAAATTCTCCACATGCGTACGCCGCTCTTCTTCTTCAAGTTGTATTAATTTCTCATCGACGTCAAAGATACCTCCTCAACGCATCTTCGCGTTCTGACACTGCTTTCAGTTGTTCAGTCGTAATCATTTATAGTAAAGGGATTTAAAAATATAAGTTGTCGGATTTTTCGAATACAAAGATAGCTTATTTTGCCCAATGCCACAACATTACATAATGACAAAATCATCAATATAATTGAATGTAGCACCTGGTTTTGTGATAGCTTTTCTTTAAAAACTGATTTTATCGTAACCGTTTTGTAACAAAAAGCAACTATCTTTGTGATGTAAGCTTTGTCTTGAACATGAATCTTAGTTGTCATCCCATGCCTATCGAATTTATACAATACGTTCATGAATATGGTCTCATTGTTATTTTTGGATTTCTCTTCTTACAAGAAGTCGGAGCTCCTACACCTTTACCCAATGAGATGGTACTTATTGTTTCTGGTTACCTGGCATACTCCAATTTGTTTATTCTTCCTGAAATAATTGTTACGGCATTTGCAGCCGATATTCTTGCAGCCGCGATTTTATATATTCTTTTTGGATTGATTGGAAAATTCATTATAACCCAAAAGCCAAAATGGTTTCCAATCTCATATGTACGACTTCAAAAAATGAGTGAAACAGTTGATAAACGTGGTTGGAAAGGTATTTTTATCGGTCGACTGACGCCTTTTATACGAGGATATGCTGCTGTAGCATGCGGCTTTTTGCATGTTAAGCGTTCTCATTATTTTTCGGCAGTAGCATTCAGCTCTGCAATATGGGCAATTTTTTATATTACAATTGGTTATATGGCTGGTCCTCACTGGGATAAATTTTCTCAAGAAATTGTTTATCTTCCCTATTTCTTATTAGCCGTACCAGCAACAGTAGTTATCATATTCATTATCAATCTAATAAAATCAACTCACAAGGCCAATGAATAACTTATCTTCTATTCATGTTACAACAAAAACCGACAATCAACAATTCAGCCATAGTTTAACCGTATAAATGTAATATCGATGAACATACACATCATCTATGAAACATCAGTTAAAGGGAATGGCGTTTATACTTCTTTTATTGAGCATATTGACTTGATGAAATCGAAGAACGATGTCGGAATCATTATAAACGAAGAAAAAGGACATGGAGATATTTTGCACAGTCATACTTACGGCCCGTATTATTTTTGGAAGGGTATAAAATACAAACACAGGCGTGTGTTGACGGTTCACGTTATTCCTGATTCCATCAAAGGTTCTTTGCCGATGTGGAAATTGATGCTGCCTCTCTTTAAACTCTATTTTAAACATGTCTATTCATATGCAGATGTCTGTATTGCCATATCGCCTCACGTACATGACACGATTAAATCATTGGGATCCAAAACAAATATCATTAATATCTACAATCCTATTTCTATTGAAAAATGGCAACGGACAGACGAGATGCGCCAACAAGGACGTGCTTTATTAGGATTAAAAGATGACGTATTTGTTGTTCTTGGAGTAGGCCAATTACAAGCAAGAAAAGGAGTTGAAGATTTTATCGATATTTCGGAGCAAATACCTGAGGCTCAATTTGTCTGGGTGGGTGGCCGTCCTTTCAAAACCATTACAGAAGGCATTGCTCGTATCGACAACCGGATTCAACATGCCAAATCAAATATTCATTTTACCGGCATGCTTGATTTGGAAAAGATGCCTTTGGTTTATGCCGCAGCGGATGTAATGCTCTTTCCTTCCTATCAGGAAAATTGTCCCCTTGCTCCAATAGAAGCCGCTTGCAGCGGAATTCCCGTTATATTCAGGGATTTGCCTGAATATGTATCGTTGTACGAAAATCCTTATTTAAAAGCAACCACCACGCAGAATTTCATTGAGATGACGAAAAGGCTGATGACTTCCCCGGCAGAGTATCAAGCTGGTCTGAATATATCAAAACAGTTGATTACCCAATTTGACAAAAACATAGTCCGCCAAAAATTGCTGAATGTCTATACGGAACTTTGTCAAAAAAATCATCCTTCGTACATCTCATGATCGGATGTAAATCTTCATCATATTTTGATTTTGATCTATTGTTCATTATATTTGCAGGCAATAGAAATCAAAGGAAATGCCACGTCCGAAACGCTGGAGAAAAGTAAGTAATCCTCCTATTATATCAGGTTTTAAGCCATATGGGTCATCCATTGACAATGACTCAGCCGAAAGCATATTTCTTCGTTTCGAAGAGTATGAAGCAATCCGTTTATGCGATTACGAAGGCATGAATCATCATGAGGCTTCCATGGAAATGCAGGTCTCCCGGCCTACACTAACGCGTATTTATGCCATAGCAAGGCAGAAAATTGCAGAAGCTTTTGTGATGGGGAAGCAAATCATCATCGAGGGGGGAAAAATTTATTTTGACAGCGATTGGTATAATTGTCATCAATGCGGAAGCTATTTCAACCGCCTCAACAAACAGGAACCGATAATCCGTTGTCCTTTATGCAACAGCGACCAGATTGCTTCTGCAGATCAATCCGCCGAATATCCCGAAACGTTTTCAAATAACGGACGATGTACATGCCCAATTTGTGGATTTTCCAAACCACATGTTCACGGAATGCCTTGTAAACATGAAATTTGCCCTCATTGCCACGGCCATTTAAGGCACTCATGACATTCAATACATCATCAAATGAAAATTGCTATCACTGCTTTAAAAAACTCACTGGACAGTCCCGTTGACACTCATTTCGGAAGAGCTGCCTACTTTGTCATTTACGATAAGGAGCTCAAAAGTATTGAATTCCTGCCCAATCAGTTTCTGTCAATGGATGAAGGAGCAGGCGCAGCAGCCATGCAATTTCTCGCTGAGCATGGTGTTTCCCAGGTCATTTCAGGAGAGATAGGCCAAAAAATTAAAGCATTGATTGACAGTCTGCGCATTCAAATGATTATTTTGAAAGACAACACAAAAACTATTCATGAAATCATTGATTTGCTTGATAATAACCATGAAAAGGCAGCAGAAGTCAACGTAACAGAATACAATCAAACAGCTAACTTCAATAAAAATAAAACAATGAAAAAACGTATCGCTATTCCATTGGAAAATGGCAGATTATGTCAACATTTCGGACATTGCCAGCAATTCTCCATCATCGATATTGATGAAAACAGTCAAGTAGGGAACGAAGAACGCATCACTCCGCCGGAGCATCAACCGGGTTTATATCCTGCCTGGGTGGCACAGCATGGCGTAACCGATGTCATCGCCGGTGGAATGGGACAAAAAGCAATCGATTTATTCCATCAGCAAAAAATAAATGTCTTTGTCGGCGCCGAAATGAAAGAACCCAAAGCGTTGGCAGCAGATTTTGCGACCAACACCCTACACGCCGGAGCCAATTATTGTGATCACTAAAAATTTCTTATATGCTTTTTGACGAACGCTGTAAGGGCTGTTTTAAACGGACGTATGAAACGCTTTTACAAAAGCACGCTGCTAATAATGCACAAAAGGAAGAACTCTTCACCTACATGGAGCAGGTCATCTCCGGGGATGAAGAGCTGTCAACGCCGGAATTGCAGCGGGTTTTACAACATAAAGTGCAGACAATTTTAGCCATAGACGATTTCTATCAAAAAGAGAAATGGCAAAACAATGAAGTTGCTTTAGCGCTCTATCCGCTATGGAAAAGTCGCGTCGGGAATGCTGCCGATCCGTTTACTTTAGCCATGCGATTAGCCATTGCCGGCAATATTATGGATTACGGGGCAAATCATACCTTTGATATAGAAGAGACGATTCATCATGTTATCGATAAACCGTTATCGATTGACCATTCATCTTTTCTGAAAAAGAAGATTGCCGAAGCCAAATCTATCCTCTATTTAGGCGACAATGCCGGAGAAATTGTATTTGACCGTCTGTTTCTTGAAACCATAGAGCATCCCAATGTGACTTTCGTAGTACGTGGAGGAGCAACGATTAATGATGCGACGCTGGAAGATGTCCAGGCTACAGGAATGCAACATGTGGCCAACGTCATTACCAATGGATTTGATGCTCCTTCGACAATACTCGAACGTTCAAGCGAACAGTTCCGTCAACATTTTGAAGCAGCCGATCTTATCATCTCCAAAGGACAGGGAAACCTGGAAGGACTTTATGCTCTTCATGATCCGCGCATTTTCTTTATGCTAATGGCCAAATGTGATGTCATTGCCGGCTTTATAGGTGCCGAAAAAGGAAATTGTGTCGTATATAATGAAGCATTCCACCATGCGTTAAAGTCAAATTCATTAAAGGACAACCCATGAATGCGCATGCTAAGACGGCTCCCTTTGAAGCACACCTTGATGTATATGAACAATGGTTTGAAGAGAACCGGTTTGCCTATTTATCCGAAATAGAAGCGATCAGGAAAGTATGGCCATCGCAGGGAAGAACAATTGAGATTGGCATTGGAAGCGGACTATTCGCTTTACCTCTTGGCATAGCCGAAGGAATAGATCCGTCGCCTGCCATGCGAGCAAAAGCAATCCAACGGGGACTTAACGTGACAGAGGCTGTTGCCGAGAAGCTTCCCTATCGTGACTCGTCGATTGATGCCGCATTAATGGTAACCACCATTTGTTTTGTCAACGATCCTTTGGAAACATTTCATGAAACAGCCCGTGTATTAAAACCTGGCGGAGTATTGGTTGTTGCCTTTGTCGATCGAAACAGTCCAATCGGGCAATCCTATCTTCAACATCAGGATAAAAGCCTGTTTTACAAAGAAGCGACATTTTTTTGTACGCAAGAAATAACATCATTGCTCCATCAAACCGGTTTTTTTATATCAGCCATCTACCAAACTATCTTTACCGATATCAAAATCTTGCAAACTGTCGAAATTCCCCGAACGGGATCTGGAGAAGGCAGCTTTATTGTAATCCGCGCAGAAAAACAATGAATTATTGTCCCCATCATATAGCAACATCATAAACAGTGCGACACTCCCCTATGCCTTTTAATATTATCAAATACGGCGATGACAGATTACGGCAATCTTCAAAATCGATTACCAAAAATGATCAGCCTGCAGAATTGATTCAAATGCTTTTTGAAACATTGGCACAGCAGGGAGGTATTGGATTGGCAGCACCTCAAGTCGGAATCAACCAGTCTGTTTTTGTGATTGATACCACCCTGCAAACAAATTCAGATGATGCTTGCAAACCGTTCAAAGCCGCTTACATTAATCCGGAAATAACCTGGTTTAGCGAAAAGAGCTGCCGGTTTAACGAAGGATGTTTAAGTGTTCCATCCATTTACAAAGATATAGAACGCCCCTCTTCCATCCGTGTTCGTTATCTCGATACAACATTCAACAAAGTGGAAGAAACATTGCATGGCATCAAAGCGCGTATTTTTCAGCATGAATACGATCATCTGGAAGGCGTTTTATTCATCGATCATTTACATCCAATCCGGAAATTATTCATCTGCCATAAGCTACTTTACTTTCGAGGAAAGTTTCTCCATTCTCAAAAAAAAGAGTTGAAAATGGGAGTCTGACAAGGAAAACAAAACTGGAATAATCCCCCCAGTAACACAAAAACAGCCCGAAGCATATTATCTTTGTTTTTTTCAACGCTATAAAAATGAAACCACTTTGCAAAGCCGACGATACCTTTTGGGAATTAATTGTAGCCGAACCTGAAATCCTGCTTGTGATGAATCGTTTCGGACTTTCCCTTGGCGTAGGCGATAAAACCATACATGAAGTTTGCCAGGAGAAGCATATTGACGAAAATACTTTTCTTGCCATCAGCAATCTTACCATCCATGACGATGAAGATTACACGATTTCGCCCGAACATATTTCTCTAAAAACGCTCACTGACTATTTAATAAATGCACACGATTATTTTTTCAATTTCCGGTATCCGGCCATCAGGCAAAAATTAATTGCAGCAATCGATCGTTCCGATGAACAATTCTATGCACTGATGCTTCGCTATTTTGACGAGTATGTTCATGAACTCCAAATGCATACCGATTTTGAGGAAAAGACCATCTTCTCCCATATCATTCCTGCACAGGATGTGGCAGACGCATCCCATATGCCAATCGGGAACCTCCATCGTTGGCACGAACAAATCAACTTGAAAATGAATGAAATAAAGAATATTATCATCAAATATTTTCCACCTAACGAGGATGCGTCGGCCCTCAACCTGGCAGTTTACGATCTCTTTGCCTGCGAAGAGGAATTCAATATCCATTGCCGTATCGAAGACCTGCTTTTGACGCCTGCCATCCTTGCCAACGAATCAAAAGCGAAGAAAAAAAGATGATGAACGAGATGCTCAAAATAGTTATCGCCGAGCCTTCCGAGCTGATCCGGAAAGGATTGGTAGCTCTGTTGAAACAAATTCCTAAATTAAAACTCCAGATTATTGAGTCGAGCAATATAGAGGAACTCCCATTCATGTTAAAAAACCATTCTGTTGATTTGCTGTTTATAAATCCGGCTTATTATGGTTTTGATGCCGGGAAAAAACTTAGAAACGGGACACAATCGAGTCATATCAAGATGATTGCACTTGTTTATCATCCGGTTGACGACACATTAACAGGACTATATGACGATTCGTTCTCACTATATGATACAACGCAGAAACTGGAAAGACTGATAACGGCGTTTCAAAAAACGGAAGAACCCGCTGCTGCCACGCATCAACCGCTCAGTACACGTGAACAGGAAGTTATCGCCTGCATTGTAAAAGGAATGACCAACAAAGAGATGGCAGAAAAGCTTTTCGTCTCAAGTCATACAATCATCACACACCGTCGTAATATTGCAAAAAAACTTCAAATTCACAGTACAGCCGGATTAACGATTTATGCCATAGTCAATAAGCTGGTACGGCTTGAAGACATCAGCACCGAGCAAAACAGTGCCGAATTCAAATGATTTATTTACCTGAGATTGCCGTAAAAAAAGGAATATCTGGCAGAAAAGATACGTGTTGGCGTTCGTAGTCGACCTGACAGCAAAAATGTTTCAATCCATTGCTTATCAATAAATAGGATACTTTAAGCATGATATTGTATCGTGCTATTTGATCGAATGTTTGTTGTGTGATTTCGATTTCGGGAGCCTTAAACTCAGCAATCAGCAAAGGGTTTCCCTCCCGATTATAAACTATTGTATCACAACGCTTTTTTACCCCGTTTTGCTGTAACGAAATCTCATTAGCCATCAAAGCCGATGGATAGCTTTTTTCCGAAATTAAATATTCCACCACATTCTGACGCACCCATTCTTCAGGAGTCAATGCGACAAAACGCTTCCTCAACCGATCAAAAATAACCGGTTTGCCCTGTCGATTTTTGATTTGAAACGAATAAACCGGTAAATTAAGCTCAATCATAATACATTGACAACGTAAAGATAATAATCAATAATAATTTTTCTACAACCTAAATGAATTAGAATTCAAAGATACGATCTTTCAAACATACTCGGACAAAATGACACTCCGCTTAATTTCAGTACAAAATCAATTGGAATTCACCATCTGAGATATAGATAATCAGAACAAAGAAGAAAACGCAAAATTTATGTAACTTTGAACGCAAAATCGAATAAACGCATAATCTGGCGTCTGTATTCCAACATAAAAATGTTTTCAATGAAGACAAAAAAAGAAATTGTAGAAAACTGGCTGGTACGTTACACAAAACGACCTCTGGAAGCATTTGATTCTCATATTCTTTTGACAAACTTCAATAATTACGTTGAGCTTTTTGCCAATCGCTTCGGCGTACCTGTATTTACGGAAGGAACCATGACCAATGCTTCTGCGGCAGGCATTACGATCATAAACTTTGGGATGGGGAGTCCAAATGCAGCTTTAATCATGGATCTGCTTTCCGCCATTCAACCGAAGGCCGTTCTTTTTTTAGGAAAATGCGGAGGATTAAAAAGCAAAAATCATCTGGGTGATTACATTCTACCCATAGCAGCTATTCGGGGAGAAGGGACTTCCAACGATTTTTTCCCTCCCGAAGTGCCTGCTCTGCCTGCATTTAGTTTACAACGTGCCGTTTCGTCAAATATTCGTGATTTTGGGAAAGATTATTGGACAGGTACGGTCTATACCACAAACCGCCGAGTGTGGGAACACGACCAGACATTCAAACAATATTTACAAAAAACCAGGGCGCTGGCCATTGACATGGAATCAGCCACATTATTTTCGGTGGGTTTCTACAATGGGATACCGACCGGGGCATTATTGCTCGTTTCGGACATGCCTATGACTCCTGAAGGAATTAAAACAGAAGCCAGCGACAAAAACGTGACCCATAATTTTGTGGAAGAACATCTTGAAATAGGTATCAAATCGCTATCGTCAATAATTCATAACAGTAGCACTATAAAACACCTGCGATTCGAATAATGGCCAAAAGCAATACGATAACATACCAAGCGATACTCAACAAACTACGGGCTAAAGAGTTTGCTCCAATCTACTATTTGATGGGAGAAGAAGCCTATTATATTGACAAGATAAGCGATTACATCGAATCCCATATCCTGACGGAAGAAGAAAAAGCATTCAACCAAACGATATTCTATGGCAAGGACAGTAGCATCGGGGCAATCATAAATGCGGCAAAACAATTCCCGATGGGAGCCCCGTATCAGGTCATCATCGTAAAAGAAGCGCAACAGCTTAAAGCAATTGATGATCTTCGGTTTTATCTCGAAAAACCGCTTCCTACTACCCTGTTGGTTTTTTGTCATAAAAATGGCAAGCTGGATCGCCGTAGCAAACTCGTGCAGGAAATTGAAAAAAAAGGGATTTTATACACTGCGGACAAAATATATGACGATCAGGTTCCAAAATGGATTACCGAATATTTAGCCGAAAGAAAGATCACGATCACCACGAAAGCAGCAGAAATGTTGTCGGAATTTCTGGGAAATGATTTAAGTAAAATTGCTAATGAGTTAGAAAAACTGATTATTACCAAACCAACGAACATGCCGGGAATTACACCGGAATTAGTAGAGAAAAACATCGGCATCAGTAAAGATTTCAATAATTTTGAGCTCCTCAAAGCACTAATTTCTAATGATATACTAAAATCGAACCGTATCATTCGTTATTTTGCCACCAATGAACGTGCAAACCCCATTTCGGTAACTTTAGTTGTGCTATTCAACTTTTTCAGCAATTTATTGGTTTATCACTCACTACCGGAAAAAAATGATGCAATTGCAGCTAAAGCCTTGGGAGTCAATCCCTATTTTGTAAAAGATTATGCCGCAGCATCACGAAGATTCCCGGTTACCAAAACAGAGCAGATTATCTCTATGCTCCGCAATTACGATGCCCAGTCAAAAGGGATAAGCAATAGTTCGGCAGACGCAGGTGAGTTATTGAAAGAGCTCATTTATAAAATACTACATTAACATGAAAAAAATTATCCGCCTTTTACTCAATCATATCCCGCGTAAATATCTGCAATTATTCAGTCATTTTGTCCTTAGAATCAGTTCAATATTTTATCGGGGACACAAAATTGAATGCCCTGTTTGTCATCATCATTTTCGAAAGCTATTACCTTACGGATATGTATCGTCGCGGGAAAATGCCCTGTGTCCTTCGTGCCTTTCCCTGGAACGGCATCGGCAGATCTGGCTGTTCCTGGATCGGAAAACCGGGTTTTTCCACCAACAAGGGAAGATGCTTCACATTGCACCCGAATATTGTTTCATCAAACGGTTTCAACAGCTCACGCAACTTGACTATTATTCGGCAGACTTGGAATCGCCCCTTGCAAGGGTGAAAATGGATATTCAAAACATCCCGTTTGAAGACAATACATTTGATATGGTCATGTCAAATCATATTCTTGAGCATGTGGACGACGACCGTCTGGCGATGCAGGAATTATATCGCGTCATGAAACCCGGCGGCTGGGGTATTATCCAGTCACCTGTCAACCTGAATCGTACTACAACCTACGAAGATAAATCGATAACAACTCCTGAAGAGAGGCTGCGCCATTTTGGACAAAAAGATCATCAACGCGAATATGGGCGCGATTATGCCGACCGCTTGCGAACTGCCGGGTTTGAGGTCAGTGAAATTCCTTTGGCAAGCTTCATCAATGAAAACGAAGCCCTGCTTTATGCCTTAACTCCCAATGCAGAAGCTGCAAAAGATACGATTATCTATTTCGTACAAAAAAACATGTAACCCATTCCGCTGTCATTTACAAAATAAAAATAGTAGACATGAACCGTTTTTTATTGCACCTGTTTATCATAAGCTTATTTGTTGTTGAAATACTACAGTCAGTACAAGCTGAGAATTTTCCCAAACGTGAATTCCGGGGTGTATGGATTCCGACAGTTGGCAACACACGATTCCAGCATATGACCCCACAAGCCATTCAACAAGAATGGAGTGCAATGCTGGATACTTTTCAACGAGCCGGCATCAATGCCGTTATGTTTCAGGTACGTCCTGAAGCTGATGCATTTTATCCTTCAAAGATAGAACCCTGGAGCCGTTTCCTGACGGGAGAACAAGGCAAAGCACCAAATCCGGTGTGGGATCCGCTGGCTTTTATGATCAAAGCATGTCATGAACGCAATATGCAACTGCACGCCTGGTTAAATCCCTACCGCGTCACCCTGAACGACAAGGAAAAGCTTTCGAAAATGAATAAAAAACACCATAGAATATTTATCAAATACGGGAAACAACTTTATTTCGATCCGGGCAATCCCGAATCATGGAAAATCGTAACAAAAGTTGTTGCCGACATTGTTACCCGTTATGATGTTGACGGAATTCATTTCGATGATTACTTTTATCCCTACCCCATCAGAGGAGAACGATTTAATGACAATGCTTCGTTCAGGAAATGGGGCAAAAAAGAAGGCTTCACAAAAAATGAACGGGACATGTGGAGACGCAACAATGTAGATGAATTGATCAAGGAAGTATCGGAAACAGTCCATCGTATCAAGCCATGGGTTGTGTTCGGCGTGAGTCCTTTCGGTATATTTCGTAACGCCAGCGATACGCCTGACGGCTCCGGAAGCAACACCCACGGACTAAGCAATTACAGTGACCTAAATGCCAATGTCTTGCTTTGGGAAAAATATCACTGGATCGATTACGTTGCACCCCAGCTTTATTGGACGATTGGCAACCCGGCTGCAGATTATGCAACGCTTATTCGTTGGTGGAGCCAAAACACGTATGGCACAAATCTCTATATTGGACAAAGTATTATGACTTTTCAGGCAAAAGATCTAAAGGATAACACTAAGACACAATTTGCTGCAAAAATGAGGCTGGAACGCGAAACTCCTAATATACAAGGTAATATTTGGTGGTCCGGATATCAACTGGCTCAAAATCCTTTTGGAGCAGTGGACACGTTAGCAACCCACTATCAACGATATCCTGCCCTTATTCCTCTGTATCCTTCGTTAAGCAGGGAAGCTCCGCAACCTATTCATGATGTGAGGGTGACACTTGAGAACTGTCATTTGCAAATACGATGGACTCCGGTGCCGGCAAAAGATGAAATGGGGAAAAGTTCTTCCTTCTGCATCTATCGTTTTGGATTGAATGAACCGATTGATTTGCGTAGTGGAAGTCATATTGTTTCTATTCAACGTGACACAATATATACCATCCCCAATGCGCAACAACGGTCAAAATATGTAATCACCGCATTGAACCGATTGGATAATGAAAGCGATCCATCAACGCCAATCTTGATTGGAGAATAAAGGAAAATCAGCGTTCTGTGACTTTCGTGGTAATGACGCCATCGAAAAAGCCAACTTTCATGATGTCGCCTTCTTGTACAGATGATTTGGAGACAACTCGCTTCCCTGCAACGGATGCTAAACAATAGCCTTTCTCTAAAATAGCAACCGGATTGACATACTTTAATTTATTCTCCAGAAGCCCGAGGGCATGATGGTGATCTGTGATTTTCTGTTTCATATCCGAGCGGAGCAAATTGTTCAAACGGGTTACATTTTGTTGACAAACAGAAATCTGCTGCGTAGAAATGCGATGCAAAACAGATAATTTACGGATAAGATCTTCTTTTTGTGAAGTGGTTCTTCCCATAAGCAGCGAAGGTAATGACCGGGTAATACGCTGCAACTGCTCTACCTGGCCCTGATATAAAATGGCTACCTTTCCTTTTAAGATGTCGATATCTTGTAACAACAGATCATGGGCGTATTGAAATTTATCAATCAAAAATTCCGCTACAGCAGTAGGCGTTTTCAAGCTGGCAAATGCAACATGATCAATTAAAGTATCATCGCGAAAATGACCGATGCCGGTCAACACCGGAATAGGAAACTGAGCGCAATGTGCAGCCAAAAGATAACGGTCAAAACTACTCAAATCCGCTACAGCGCCTCCACCCCGTAAAATAACTACTACATCAAAATGTTGTACATGATCAAATATAGCATCTAAAGCTGTAATGACAGATTGTTCTGTCAAGTCTCCCTGCATGACAGCAGGAAACAAATGCGTATAAAACATGTATCCAAATCTGTTTTGATGCAATTGATCTACAAAATCACCGTAGCCAGCCGCCGTCTGGGAAGAAATAACGGCTATTCGCTGTGGTAAAAAAGGGAAAGACAACTGCTTGTTCATATTCAGCATTCCTTCCGCCTCCAATTGCTTCAATAATTCAAGCCTTCGGGTAGCCATTTCTCCCAACGTAAATATGGGATCAATATCCTGAATGATCAAGCTAATGCCATATAGTTCATGGAATTCGATATTACAGGCTGCCAGGATTTTTATGCCAGCTCTCATCGCTTCACCTGTAGTCGCCTCAAAGTAAGCTCTCAGAAGCTTATAAGTCGACGACCAGATCATAGCCTTCATTTTAGCGGCTATTCTATCATTATGATTTTCTTTATCAATCAGCTCAAGATAGCAATGTCCATTGGCATTTTCCCTGAATTCACTGATTTCAGCACGTACCCATACAGGCAATGGAAACGCATCGGCCAGTTTTTCTTTGATGAGTTGGTTTAATTCGAACAAAGACAAACTCTGTATATTGTCATTTTGCATCATGTCCGAAAAAAATAAGGAGGAGAATCAATATACCTGCTCAGCCACTCTTTTAACACTCTGGGTAGCCATCAATGTATAAAAATGAATGCTGGGCACGCCATGTTGTTTCAACTCTTTGGCTTGCATTGTGCACCATTCCACCCCAACTTCGGTAGCAGCAGCATCCGTTTTGCACTTATTCAATTCAAGCACCAAAGGTTCCGGCATATCCACATGAAATATCTTAGGTAATGCGGTTAACTGGTTCATGAAGGTAATCGGCTTCAAGCCAGGAATGATTGGAACATTAATACCCTCAGCACGACATCGATCGACAAACGCAAAATATTTTTCGTTATCAAAAAACATTTGGGTGACAACATACTCGGCTCCACGTTTTACCTTTTCCTTAAGCCAATAAATATCGGAGTCCATATTAGGCGCTTCATCATGCTTCTCCGGATAACCTGCCACGCCATAGGAAAAGATAGCCTCAGTATGTTCCATTGACGATCCATCGAGGAATTTTCCAGCATTAAAATCATTGACCTGATCCTGCAGATCGATGGCATGCGCATGTCCATCATTTGTTTGTGCAAAGTTTTTTTCATGTTTTGCTTTATCGCCACGTAATACTAACAAATCATGAATTCCCAAGAATTGCAGATCAATTAATGCATATTCCGTTTCGCTTTTAGTAAAACCGCTGCAAATGAGATGGGGAACTACGTTTATTTTATACTTATTTTGAATAGCTGCAGCAATAGCTACTGTTCCGGGACGGTGGCGTTCAGCCATTTTTTTGTATAAATTATCACCTACCTCTTTATAAACCAATTCACTTCGATGGGTAGTAATATTAATATATTTGGGATCAAAGGGACGAAGCAAATCAATGGTCTGATAAACACGAACGATATTATTCCCTTTTAAGGGGGGTAAAATTTCAAAAGAAAATGCAGTTGTTTTTGTATTAGAAATCAAATCTATGACACGCATAATGACAATTTAAAAGCAATTTGAAAGATTTTTGTTCATTTTGAGCGCAAGTTACACATTTTTCTGCGCATTTTAACCGAAATGTTTATGGAAAGTATTATCTAACGCCTGTAGCAGACGTCAAGACAACATTAACTTCGCCGACCAGAATTTTCGAAGTAGCCCGGATAGGAATTCTTGCTGCATCATTGGTAACCCATATCAGGATATCATCTTTTCCACTAAAAACTTTTCCCTTAATGGTGCTCACCCTAAATTTTGAGCATGAATAAGATCGATCTTCATTATCTGTACACATTTCATTGCCTATATATTGGATAGAAATTGGATAAATTTTACCATCTGTAAATGTATTGATTACAAATCGCTCTCCAATATTCATGCCAGAAAAGTTGAATGTACGAAAATAATAGGCAGCCGTCAAGATATCAAAACAACTCCCTTTAATTTTTTCTTTACCAATAGAATTTCCTCCGGAGTTTCGAATAATATGATAATCAATCATTCCACTATCTTGATTGAACACTGCACGATCATCAACCTGATAAGACCCCTCCGTGGCTTTCCGTGTTGCCAGCACAGGCGCTAATGTTTTGGCATTCACTGTAGAGATGTAGTTTTCTCTCACTTTAAAAAACGGATCATACCTTTTAAAGCTTTGTCCAATGGCTTGCAATGTAATATACTTTGCATTTTCATTTGGCAGAACTGAAAGTTTTATGGAAGCGGCAGGTATCCACAAAAAACCCAAGTGATAATATGCTTTGTATTCCAATTGTTCTCCCGGCAAAAAAGCATTTTGCGCACCTAAAAGGTTATGGGAAGATATTGAAAAGAAAATAAGTAGAAAAAATATAATGACGCGATTACCATGCATGGAATCAAAAGATTGCGGGAATAATTTTGACTTTTATCGAATTGCTATAAAAAAGAAAGGGTTGTCTCACGACAACCACAATCAATTATTAACCTTAAAATCTAATACCATGAAAAACACAGTGCAAAGGTAAAACCTCTACAATAGGTTTTGCAACTTATTTCCATATTTTTCATATTGATTAATTTCCATTTACAATATCTCTGTTTTGTAGTTGGAGTATACAGTAAAGAATAGAATAAATGACACTTCGTATTGCAATAATAACATAAAAAAACGGAGAAAATTTCTCGCGTTAATCTTTAGGGGTATCCTTTCAGAGAAGAATAGGTTTAAAAAAGAAAGGGTTGTCTCACGACAACCACAATCAATTTATTAACCTTAAAATCTAATACCATGAAAACACAGTGCAAAGATATATCGATTAGGATAGTTTATCCAATTATTTTCCACATTTTTGAAAATGATTAAATTCCATTTGCATAAATCATTATGATGCCAGTAAAGTTACTGCAGTAGGCAGCTGTTTTATTTTAATGAAGGGGATGGTTTAAAAAAGAAAGGGTTGTCTCACGACAACCACAATCAATTTATTAACCTTAAATCTAATACCATGAAAACGTTGCAAAGATAAGCTTTGATAATGGGAAAAAGCAAATTATTTGGAGATTATTTAACTTAATTAGTCTCAGTTTACAAGCCTCTTGGAATGCATAGACTTTGGACAACAACAAACCATATAAAATAAAAATAATCTCCAATAATCATTTTATCACCAACTTCAGTTTTACTTTAACTTTCCACTCTAATTTTGCTCATATCAATACTATTAAATTTCTTACGTTATGAAAAGATTCTGGTTTATGATTCTAGCAGTACTATTTGTGACTAGCAGCACTTTTGCGAATGTCAAAGCAGTGCCAAATGTAGTAAAAACAAGCTTTGCAAAAAAATTTCAGAATGCAAGGACTGTAAAATGGAGTCGAGAAAATGCTCAAGAATGGGAAGCTGATTTTGTTCTAAATGGGCATAGTTATTCGGCAAATTTTGACAACCAAGGACAATGGAAGGAAACTGAGCATCGGATCCCCGTAGCAGAAGTTCCAGAAGCGGTTAATAAAGCACTGAAAAAAGGATTTCCTGATTATCGCATCACAGAAGTTGATTTATCTGAAACACCAAGTGGAGAAACATACGAATTTGACGTTATCAAAGGAGCACTCAAAAGAGAAGTTGATTTTAACAGAACCGGAGTCCTTATTGGAAAATAAATTGACAAAAAAAACTGAAACAATGAGGCGGGCATTTTTTTCAAAATGCCCGCCTCATTTCATATCAGAATTCCGGTGGGTTAAATAAAAATGAAATTCAGCTGTTCAATAAGAAAAATTTGATCGTCAAAAAGGGCAAAAAATCTTTTCAAACACATGGTTCCATATATAAAACGAAATCAAAACACATAAGTAATTGAATATCAAAATATAAAAAGAACACCTAAAATAAGCTTTCTATATTGTATTCAGGCAAAAAAAGAATAATATCAAGCTCATGATTCTATTTTTGTAACAGAAAATCATTGTGAAACCGTATATCAGATTACGCGTTTAGTTTGTCGATCACTTAAAAAATTGAATTATGAAAATTGTTATTCCTTTTGCTCTATTTTTCCTGGCATCAATTATAAATTTGTACGGGCAAAATAATACTACCCCCAATTTTCAAAATTTGAGAGAAAGTTCCAGCCAACGGATCATTTTAGCACCGGCTAAACCCGTTACACAAAAGCAGAATGAAATAAACAAAACTTTTACGCATTTCTTCACAAGTCCTCTGCGTATAAATGATCTGCACATCAATACCCTTTCAAATGAACTTACAAATCCAGCTTTACCCTCACAATGGAAAACAATTATGCCATCTATAGATATGGGTCTACAAGCAATTTATCTTACAGATCATAAAGATCCTGTATTTGCCACATCATTTTCAATTATGGTGCCAGGAATGGGGCAAATATATAATGGACAAATTGGGAAAGGTCTTGTATTTATGGCAACTTCATATGGAGGTTTGGCTGTTGGAGCTGTTGCACTTTCGTCCCATCACAGCGGTTTAGCAACGGCAGGATTCATCACTGCTGCAATTTCTTATATCTGGAGCATAGTCGATGCAGGATCTACATCAAATAGCATTAATAGAAAAAATAATCTTGCACATATAGCTTTCAATCCCAATAAGCATCTTGCTGTTTTCCCTTCAATATCAACACTTGAAGACCCTCAGGGAAATTTAGTCTGTGGCACTACTAATGCTGGATTAGCAGTTGCGTACAACTTTGGAGATAAATAAAGTGCACTTTTTTTGTGATTTAGTAATTATGCCATTGGCAAGCACAACAACGTTTTCCTTCAGAACAAAAAAGGAGAAAATATAGTTGCTCGTTTTTTAAAAAGCAAAAGCAGAAAAAATGCGTAAGTTTGTAGCAGCAAAACACAAACACACTCTTATGCATTACGGTTATATTAAAATAGCTACAGCTATTCCCAACCTCACAGTAGCAAATTGTGGCTATAATATTGAAAGAATTGAGGTAATGATGCGGCAAGCTGAAAATCAAGATGCCCAAATCGTTTGCTTCCCTGAATTATGTATAACGGCATATACATGTGGGGATTTATTCCATCAGCAGGCCCTAATAGAAGAAGCTGAAACCGCACTACACAATCTCTTAGACAAAACACAAAATTTAGATATTATCTCTATCGTAGGCATGCCGGTCAAATCAAGAGATCGCCTCTTCAACTGTGGCATAGTCATTCAAAAAGGGAAAATTTTAGCCGTTGTGCCTAAAACGCATCTTCCAAACTACCATGAGTTTTATGAAAAAAGGTGGTTTACATCATCTTTACATGCATTAGATGAAAACATCATACTTGCAGGACAAAAAGTACCCTTCGGAACTCAACTCTTAATTGGGACCACCACATTCCGCTTTGGTATTGAGATATGTGAAGACCTTTGGGTAACAATCCCGCCAAGTTCATTACATACGCTATCGGGGGCTCATCTAATTTTCAATCTTTCTGCAAGCAACGAAACTATCGGAAAAAATGAATACATCAAGTCATTAATCGCACAACAATCTGCGCGTTGTATTTCTGGATACGTATATGTAAGTTCCGGATTTGGTGAATCTACTCAAGATGTTGTTTTTGCAGGAAAAAGCATTTTTGCTGAAAATGGGAAGATTATTACCGAATCAGAACGATTTTTGATAGATGAACAACTGACTATTAGTGAAATCGATATTGATTTACTAAAAAATGAGCGCCAAATGAATTCGAGCTTTACTCAGGACGGATTCAGTTTATTCGACTCAACACCTAAATATCGACTGATTGATTGTGAGATACTATCATCGAAAGCATTTCATTTAACAAGACCATATAGTCCAACGCCATTTATCCCGGCAGGACCTGTTCTAGACGCGCGGTGCGAAGAAATTCTTGCTATTCAAATTACCGGTTTAGTACAACGCATAAATCATACCAAATTAACAAAAGCCGTCATAGGCATTTCTGGAGGGTTGGATTCAACTCTGGCTTTGTTAGTTACAACATTGGCATTTGATAAATTATCTATACCAAGAGAGAATATTATTGGCGTCACCATGCCTGGATTTGGAACTACAAGCCGAACACTGAATAATGCAAAACAATTGATGAAATCTTTGCAATGTAGTATCCGTGAGATAGATATTACAGAAGCTAGTTTATTACACTTTAAAGATTTAGATCATAATCCTGAAATACATGACGTAACCTACGAAAACACGCAAGCACGGGAACGCACGCAACTTCTTATGGATATAGCTAATAAAGAGAATGGACTAGTAATTGGCACCGGCGATTTATCGGAATTAGCCCTTGGTTGGTGCACGTATAATGGCGATCATATGTCAATGTATGCCGTTAACTCAGGAGTTCCCAAAACATTAGTAAAATATCTCGTTCAATGGGCTGCAAATCACAAAATGAATCAAAACAGCGCATTAACACTAAAAGATATTTTGAACACACCTGTCAGCCCAGAATTGCTGCCTAAAAACGAACAAGATGACATTACACAAAAGACGGAAGAAATCATTGGGCCTTACGAATTGCACGATTTTTTCCTATACTATATGATTCGTTATGGGTTTAGGCCAAATAAAATAAGATTTTTAGCCACACAGGCGTTTCACAACAAGTATTCAGCAGCAGATATACAAAAATGGCTAACACTATTCATCAACCGCTTTTTTAGTCAACAATTCAAGAGATCATGTATGCCCGATGGACCAAAAGTCGGAACCATAAATCTATCTCCTCGTGGAGACTGGCGAATGCCGAGTGATGCAGATAAAACCTTATGGATGGAGATAGATAGATAGATAGATAGATAGATAACCAAACGCAATGATTATTCTTTTTTATTGCGTGGATGACAGTTCAGAACCGTATCACGTAATAGGTTAATATCAATATGCGTATAAATCTCAGTTGTTGTTATCGACTCATGTCCGAGTAATTGTTGTATTACCCGCAAATTAGCTCCTCCCTCTAAAAGATGCGTTGCGAATGAATGGCGAAAAGTATGAGGACTAATGGTTTTCTCTATTCCTACTTGCTCTGCTATCTTTTTGACCATAATCAGAATCATCACACGGGTTAATTGAGCTCCCCGTCGATTTAGGAACAAAAAATCTTCGTGTCCCTTTTTTATCTGCAATCCATGTCGAATCAGTTTCCATTGAGCAATTTGGGTTAAGGCTTCTTCCGACAAAGGGACTAAACGTTGTTTACTACCTTTCCCTTCCACTCGGGCTATGCCACGTTCAAAATCAATATTGGATATCTGAAGGTTCACCAACTCGCTAACACGTAAACCCGATCCATACAGTGTTTCAATGATAGCACGGTTACGTTGACCCTCAGGAGCAGAAAGGTCAATCGCATCCACAATCAGATTAATTTCCTCAACAGATAAAACTTCAGGTAAATGAAATCCAATTTTTGGCACATCAAGTAGATCAGTAGGATCTTCATTCAGTTTGTTCGTGACGACCAAAAAATGATAAAATGATTTAATTCCAGAAATAATACGAGCCTGAGAACGTTTAGACAATCCTATTTCGCTCAAATCTATCAGGAAGTCATTGAAATGCTCCAAACTGGCATCCATATAAGAAATGGAAGCATCATGAAGATAATCAAGCCATTTATCTAAATCATTAGCATAAGCAGCAACAGTGTTGGCTGACAATGACTTTTCAAGCTGTAAATAAACAAGATATTCTTGTGTAATTGATTGTGATCCCATTATTCTATTTTAAATCAATTGGATGCACAATGAAAATAGGAAGAAGCTGATTGCTTTTACTTTTTCAAAATAAAGCTTTGCTGACCAATAATATTTCCATCCACAAAAAGATCAACACGATAAGTGCCGGGAAACAATAATTGATCTACTTGCCAATAAAGAACATCGGACAAGTCAGTCCCTTGGTATTCAATCATTTTTTTACAAGAATATTGAATCTGACGATTCTCAAACTGAAAAAGATTGTTAGGGTTATTAGACAATATTTCACCGTCAGGTGTCATAATTCTTGCGTATATTATTTTATCTCCAGGCGTTGCTGTAATGTTTTTAGCAATGGTAAAATTGATTCTGAGTGTAACAGTTTTCTTAATTCTATCTGTTTTGCGATTGCGGTCAGTCAAAGGTACTACCTCTATGGATTTTGTCGCAAGTCGTGCTGCTAATTGCACCTGCTGAGTCAATGAGCTTTTTTCTTTAGACAATTGCTGGACGGTTTGTGTTGCTTGTACATATTTTTGCTTCACTGCCTTATTTTCAGCAGTTAATGCCGTGTTGACCTGATTTAAAGAATCAACAATATTGACATAATGCATCATAACGGATCGCACCAACGCCAGCTCTTGTTTCAGTCTATTAATTTCTTGCGTATCAGTAGCTTTAACAGCATGTAACTCTTGCATAAGAACCTGAATATGCTGTTGTTGCAACTCAATCTGATGAGCTAAAGAATCGTTATTTGTCTTAAACTGCAAACCATCCATAGACTTGGAAAAATCCTGGTACTCTTGCTCAATTTGCCCCTTTTCATAAGTCATCTGGTTCACGAAACCACTCATTTCTTTATTCTTATCGGAAATGGTTTTTAAAGCAAACACTAGTGCTAACGCTAAAATGAGAATCAAAACAATCGTTCCCCAAATCCATTTTTTATTCACATTATCGAAAGAAAATCGCATAGCCATACAACAATGATAATCAGTTAAATAATCTTCACCTTTCTATTCAAATAGAGCGAATAGTTCATAGCACAAAAGTAGTGATATTGCATGATACTGACAATATTTACCACCCTTTCCCCTTAATTATAGTAGACAATGTAAATAATAAAATTTGCATATCTGAGAGCAAAGACATATTCTCTAAATATAAAATATCATACTGTAAGCGTTCAACCATTTTTTCAAACATATCGGTATAGCCAACTTTGATTGGTCCCCACGAGGTTAATCCTGGTCGAACATTATATAGCAAACAATAATAAGGTGCTTCACGCATAATTTGATTTATGAAATATTGACGTTCAGGACGAGGCCCTACGATGGACATATCCCCCTTCAAAACATTATAAAACTGAGGCAACTCATCCAGACGATATCTTCGCATAAACGCTCCAAAGGGTGTAATACGCTGATCTTGCTTTGATGTTAATTGCGGCACGCCATTTTCGGCATTACTGTACATGGTACGAAATTTTAAAATCTGAAATGGCTTCCCATGCAACCCAATTCGCTCCTGACGATATATTGCAACACCAGGAGTCTCTCGTTTAACGCGGATCAACAGATACAAAAATACCGGAGAGAAAAACACAAGTACAAAAAATGAAATAACGATATCAAGAAAACGTTTCGTGCACAATTGCCAATCAGGCATTGACAAAGCCGTAATCTCAATATACGGAGAGATTGTTGATGAATTAATGCGAATACGTGCTGTCAAAAATTCATATACACGTGGCAAAACCTTAATTGAAACAGGAAAGATCAACAATTGATTAACAATGTCAAACAATTCATCTTCGTTGCTATTATCCGCCACAATAAAAAGCTCTGTAATATGATGTTCCTCAATAACCGAGGCAATATCTGACAATGAACAAATACTTTTCGGATCATTGTTTTCCTTCAAGGCTTGCCCAGGATCAACAAAGCCCAACACTTTATTCCCGTTTTTATGCTGATTTAATTGTAACTGACTAAAAACGGCCTGGGCATTGATACCTGTCCCAATAATTAAAGTATTAAAGCTCAGCTTTCCTTTTCGAATTTTATTTTTCACAGTATGTGTTATGAAAATTCGGACAAAATAAGTAAGCCCAAGCTGTGCTAAAAACAATACACTAAAAAACAAATAATAATGATTGGAAATCACAACATCCCTAAACAATAGCAGAAAGAATATAGTCAACGCAATGACCAACGAAGACATAAACGTTGTAACAAATTCCAAGAGAGGTTGTTTTTGAAAAGGACGCAAGTAATAGCCCGACAAATAATGGATTAGCACGCAGTAAAAAGGATATACCAATAACACTCCCCAAAAACTACAATGTAAAGACTTGATTGTAGCCACTGGAGTTTGCATATTACTCACATAGCTATGATAAACAAAAAATATGACCCATGATGCAACAGCCGTTCCCATATCGGCAATGATATAAACAACCTTTTGTTTTTGGCGATTCATATTATTTGATGTATATAGTTACTCCCTGATTACTTTAACATAACTGCCTGGACCAAGTTTAATGATAGACGAAGCAGAGGCTTCAGTGAAATCGTTTTGACGATATTGAACCACATAATCCACTGCCTTAAGAATCTCATCTGAGATTTGAGCAAAATTATGAGGCGTCTTCTCCCCACTTACATTGGCAGAAGTAGAAACAATCGGACGACGAAAACGTTCACAGAGAGTCTTTGAAAATAATTCATTCGTTACCCGAATACCTATACTGCCATCCTCAGCTAAAACATTTTTTGCCAGATTTTTCCCCTGAGAATAAATGACAGTGATAGGTTTATCACTCATTTCTATAATATCAAAAGCTAAAGCAGGAATCTCATCAACATAGCTTTGAAGTTTTCCGATATGGTCTACCAGCAATAACAACGCCTTACTATCCTCCCTTTTCTTAATTTCATAAACCTTTTTGACAGCAGCTTCGTTAGTCGCATCACATCCCAATCCCCACACTGTATCTGTAGGGTATAAAATCACGCCACCAGTTCGCAAAACTTCCAGGCACTTTTTCATTTCTTCTTCCATAAATACAAAACGTTTAATTCGATATTTTAGTATATTCACTTTTATCGCTTACTTCCAAATTACTTTCCTAAACCTACCCAAAATAAGTGATATAATAATATAAAACGGGTATAAAACAGCTACCAACAAGAATTGCCAAGGTGGAAAAAAAATGACAAAAAAGGGGCGAAATATTCGCAGAAATCTATAGTCTAAACCTGTTTTAATTCCCCAGGAAAGCACTGAAACGAGAAAAAACCAAGGATCAAAAACTCCTATCAACGCCAAAAGGAAGGGCAACAATGTTACACTCGCTACTAATCCAGCCACAAATTTGATGTCAGGATCAGAATAAGCCTCACTTTTTGAAACCCAACGACTTCGCTGGTGGAAAAAAGAGGAGAAAGTTTGTACTGGCTCTGTTGTAACGATCGCTTCCTGAAATTTAGCATAACGTATTTTGCCTCCTCTACTTTTGATACTCTCCATCAAAAACATATCATCGCCGGAAGCATAGCAATCCTTTAATTCATGGGATGATGTATCCCACGCCTCTTTAGTAAAAGCCAAATTGGCCCCGTTACACATTATAGGACGACCAATAATAGCCGAACCTGCAGTAGAAGCTGCAAGGCTCATGAATTCAATTGATTGTAAATGCTGAAACAAAGAAGCTCGAGGATGATGTATGCGGACTGGACCTATTATCATATCGGGAAAGTCAATCTGATAACAATTTACCAATGCCCGAATCCAATCATTGCTCATAACGCAATCTGCATCAGTGCAAATAATTAGTTCGCCGGTTGCATGTTCAAGTCCTTTGCGTAATGCCGCTTTTTTGCCTACACTTTCTGGCAAAGCCACCAGAATAATCTCAGCAAAAGTGTGAACAATTTCAACCGTATTATCCGTTGATCCATCATCCACCACTATGATTTCACGATTTATATAGCTCTGCGACATCAACGCCGTAAGTAAATGAGCAATATGTGTTGATTCATTGCGGGCGCACACAACTATTGTCGCTTTAATAGAAAACGGTTGTGGAGTTTTATGGATTATCGGATACAACAACCACCCTCCCTTCATTCGGCTTAAGAAGTTGCCATAAATAAAGATTGGCCAGGCAGATAGTAAAAGGCATAATGTAACAAACATAATGGCAAAGATACCATTAGTTGTTTACATTTAGAGAAAATTCAGAAAATATTTCCCTACTATACTTGGCTTTTTGAATATCGATCTAACCATACGTCGCAGTAATACCGCACCACAGACTCTGGAGAAATACCCCATGGAAGCAGCAGGCATGACGATGGTATAGATGAACGGTCATCCAATCGTTGAACAGAGACATATTCACCCATACAAATTGGCAAATGTTTACAGGATAAACAGCGAATATTCTCAAATAGAGGAATATCGCTATCTATATGCAATTTGGTCTCATCCCAAAAAATATTGCCATGAGTGGTCAAATATCCCGAAGCACCCTGATGTGCTCTGGTCAAACATTTACCAACATTGCCTTCAAGGTTGATCGCATAAGCATGTTTTTTCTCAGTAGTGCAAATCGTTGGCAACAAATCATCCCATTTTTGGTTATATCCTGATTGAAACAACTGACGCAATTTCTCTGTTCGTACGGATTCGTCCTCTTGCAAGTGCATAGACTCATCGTTGAAAAAGACAGATACATTTTTACGTACCGACTCATCAATATGCTCATTCATCTGATTCAGAAACAAATCAAAATGAATAGAGTCCAATGCCCCCCGAACAAGAATCACAAAGAACATTTCCGGAAATAAAGCAATCCACTGAGGGAATCGCTCTACAAAGTCTGATATTTCCTTAGCTTTCGCAGACTGCTGTTTGTTTTGAGCCGTTGATAAATTCAAAATGAACCGTATTGATTTTACTGGCAGTGATGTAATCCGGGCCAAATCTTCCAATTTTTCAGGTAATTTGTAAGTAGTTATGCCTACATGAAAATCAACATTATGCTGCGTACATAATCCATTTGCATATAATGAGATTTCTTCCATCACATGCAATGTCTCCTGTGTCAACTGTTTTCCATACCATTCTAACTGCAACTGACGAATCGAATTTTCTTGTATATAGCGATCAAAATGTTTTTTAATTGATTCTGTAAATCGACTTGACATTACTCCTTCAGAAGCTCTATACTCATCGTGCGATGCATGTGAAAAAACATTGCCTAATGAAATTGTCAACTGATATGACAAGTCATTCCTGGCTTGATGATATCGCTCCCTGATCATTTCTACCTCGTCAACAGAACGCTCTACCAGTAATCCTGTGGATTGTAATTTTTCAAGAAAGGACGGAGCTGTATTCGTTGCCTTTTCCGGATGATGCAAAATGCTTTCAACAGTATCTTCTAAAATATCAGGAACAGGAATAAACTGACGAGTTATTCCATTAAAATAGACAATCTGATCATCATATTTGAGTCTATAATTATACCGGCTTTCCGTTAATTCTGCCATAAAAATTTATTTATAGTGGGATTTTGATACACAAAAAGTTTTTCAATCCTCATATGTGGAAGAAAAATGAAGTACGCATAATTGATGACAATAGCCTTTACAAGGCAAAATTGTTTGATTAATTCTGCTTTGTTCATCTTCATCAGACAAACCCAGGATAGGTAGTGACTCTAACATAAGCAATGCATGCTCATCCATTGTATTTAATTTCATAGGATAAATAATTTATTACGAACAACTCTTTAGCATTTCACTCTAACATAATCTAAAATTTCTTCAATGAATATTTGAACAAAATCATCCGCACAAAAAAATCCAACACGAAATTTTAGCAAGAGAATTGTTATTCTCCTTTCAAAATTACCGATTTTTTTGAAGAAAAATACCTTAAGAGCAAAAATCAGAACTGTACATTACAGAAATTAACACTTACAACACATTGAATTTCAATATGTTGAAAATAGACGAAAAACAAAAAACTTGACAGTGGCAAAAATAAGGGTGTTAAGCCTGTTTTTCTCCCGAAAAATTGGCGAGAAATTGGGACAAAACGACTTTACGAGGCAAGGACATGCGTTCGCGGAGGCGATGACAGCGCGTATGAAAAGAATACATCTGAATATCCAAAAAACGAGCAATAGTGTCATTTTCAAACCCAGCTCTCATCAAACAGCAAATTAAAATATCAGTTTTAGTAAGCTTTGGGTATTGTTCCTGCAACTTTATAGAAAAATGATCATACACTTCATCCACATTCTTTATAAAATCAGCAATACTTTCTTCGGATTTTAGGATTCCTCCATTGAATAAGTACTGAAATTGTGCTCCTACATGTTCGGGGTTGTCATTGGACATTGTACTGAGCGAGATAATTTTTCCGTACACATCGAGTTGTCCGGCAATAGACTGACGTAATTTTTTTTCTCTTTCGGCTATTTGAACCTTTTCCTGCTCGTGAAGCAACTGGATTTCCCTGTTTTTCAATACAACACGCAAATAATAATAACCAATAATCATCAACAGCAATAAGATTCCCAAAGCAATTAATCCCAAACGCTGATTTTTAATGGTTAGTGCCTGATTCTGTGCCCGAAAGTGTTCATATTGATATTTTTTCTCTAAACCCAGCAAACTTGATTTTAAAGAACTATCATAAGCAGAATCAACGCTTATCTCAAATTGCAACGCATACCGGCGCAACCCCTTCCAATCATGCTGAGCATATGCAGTATTAATTAGTTGCTGATAACAAGCATTTTCTAATGTAATGGGAGGATTATGCCGTAATGCTGTAGTTAAAGTAGTTCTAGCCAAATCATATTTTTTCTGCTTTAGATATATCCAACCTAAATTCATGTATTTTCCAGCATCATAAACATCATGTGATGTATGCAAAGCCGCCTGAAGCCACATCTCTGCGGCATTTGCATCTCCCTGATAGAATTTATCCATCCCTTTTTCACGAAAAATACTTGATAATAAAACGGTATCATTCGATAATCGAGCCATTTTTTCTGCAATCCCCACATAATACCAAGCACTATCATACTGAGCTTGATCAATGAATTCTATTCCGATTGATAAATTTTCAATAATCTGATTACTGGAGTCATGAATCGATGCAAATAAGGATGCTGCTATTTTATGATTCTTCACACTACAACTATCTTCATTTTGATCATGCATTAATAGTCCTTTTTGCGCAAATACCAATCCTAAAATACGAGTATTGTGATACAGAGAAGCAAAAGATTCTGCCTGCAATAAAGCATCAGCACTCGCATCCGCTTCTTGTTGTTCTTTCTTTGTCAATGATAATAAAAAATATGCTTTAGGAGTTTCCTCGGGATTTATGTGCTTGGAGTAATAGGTTACGGCTAAAGTTGCCAATGAATCGGAAAGCAAGCGAGGATCTACATGCCAGGCAGCATCATTGTAACACACAGCATAATAAGCTGCTGTGGATTTATTTAACTGTTCCGGGTGCGGAAATAATGAATGCAACAGAGACATCGCCCTGTCAGGAGAAGTACGGGTAATCAGCTCAATCTGTTGTAAACGTTCCTGGTTTATTTTTGAATTACGATGGCAACTGTATAAGGAGAATAACAACAATAAACCAACCAGTAAATTTTTCATTCAATACGACAAACAAAATATGTTTTTTTTAATTGATAAAATGGGTTCTGCAAAGATAAATAAATAATGCTGTAATCTTTCTGGAATAGTGGCATACAAAAAGCTGCCCCAAAAACACATTTTAAGGCAGCTCATCAATCTCAACAGAATCATTTTCCATATCAAATCTACAACCACTCCACTCTTCTTATATATTTTGACATACAAGGAATGTCACATAGTCAAATTTTCCGTGCACAAACCTATTCACGGGAAACTCTTAAGATTCCCGTGAATAATAAACATTACGCCTTAGTTCAACGTAAATGTAGTAGTTAACTGGTTGGTGTTGCTTTGCAGGATCACGGTGTAAGTACCACTATCGAATCCACTCATGTCAACCGTATAGTTCGACGTACTGGTTGTGTTAACCATATCGTCAACCACTACCTGACCGGTTGCGTCTTCAATCATCAACTCAGCCTGTCCGATCGATTGGCTCCATTGGATGGTTACCTGAGTGCCTACAACCGTAGCATACAACGATGCCGGAGCAACTGTCATTAAAGACATAGTTGACATACTGGAAATAGTAGTAATCGGTGTCCCTCCTACAGGATCACTTTTTGCGGAAGAAGAAACAGGAAATAAGAAAGAACCACACAGAGCTATTACTAAAAGAAGCACCAATGAGAAAGAAATTGTTTTCATCACAAAAATTTTTTGAAGTTACTTTTTCAAAAGTATCAGTGTTTTTGTATCATTCTTCACAATGCGAGAAAAAAATGAGATGGAATTCAAAAAAAACAACACATATAAAATACTGCATTTCAAATGATTGCGAATACGTTTTATAACGTCAATATGGAAAAGCCTTTTATGACTATCAAAGAAAGCCTCATATTGTCTCAAATTCGGCAAGAATTTGTTCTAAACTGACAGATTTTGCATATCCCATTTTATCGCGTATTAAGGAGGTGTACCGATAAACCGAATTGATTTGGATATCAAGGATAGTAGAAATAGAAGCCGCGTCAAAATCAGCAAAACGCATGCAGCAGAAGAGCACTTCCTTACGGCTGAGCAATGGGAAGCGGGCATAAATACGTTTTGACAGGTTATTATAAGCACTATCAATGGCATCAAACAACTCATCCATATTAGCCGGGGAAGCCATATCAATTTCTTTGGCAAAAAGCTTTAAGAATTACGCTCCGGTTTGTTCCAGATTGTTTTTAGGAATAAACCTCAGATGCGCAATACGTTGCAAAAGTTCCAGCTTATCTATTTTTGCCTGCTGAAATTCCAATTGCTGTTGCATCAGCTTATTGATTACCTTCTTTTCCTGATTTCGATAGTAAAAGAATAGAAGAGTACCTACTGCAATAATCAGAAATGAAAATAACAACCATATATAAATATACTGTTGCTTAATAATCAAACTCTTGTTAATCCCGGCAATTCGTTCATAATTATATCTTTTTTCTATACCAGCTAAACTGGTAGCCAAGGCTTTCTGATAAATTGAATCGTTGATATCTACATATAATTCTGCGTAATGGTTGACCTCAATTATATTTTGCTCTTTGATAGCAAGCTGTAGTAATTGCTGGTATGAGGCACTACGAACAGATAAATCAGATGAATTCACAAGAGATTGTAAAAAATAGAAATGTGCTAATTCATAATTATGCATCGCTATATATACCATTCCTATGTTCAGAAACTTTCCAGCATTATAAAGATCAGATGATGTTTTTAGTGACTGCCGTAAATAAGAAAGAGCCTGATCATAACGATGCATTTTATATAACTGAAATCCCTCAAGTCGTAAAATAGTAGATAAAATCACTGTATCTTTAACTCCTTGAGCTTGTTGTTGAGCTAGCTTATAATAATATAAAGCACTATCATTTTGATATTTATGCGTATAACATTTCCCTATATTTATTAGGGTAATTGCCATATTATGACTATCATGTATAGTTTGAAACAAAATGTAAGCTCTTTTATTCGCCAACAAAGCACTATCTAATTGATCCTGATCATAGTATATATTAGCTTTGTCTGTATTAATTAACCCCAATAACCAAAAATTGCCTTTGGTCTTATTCGCTTCTTCTTCTGCCTTCATCAAATTATCAGCAGCATCTTTATTGTCCCCATCCTGCCGATTGATGCGTGAAAGATAAAGATAGGACTGTGCTAATCTCCCGGGAGCATGCACAGATGAATAATAGCCTACAGCTATCCGAATTAGAGAATCAGATGACGCTGGCAATCGTAGTTTATCCATCGCCTTGGTATAAAGCAAGGCGTACAGGGCATAGTCTTTATGCTTTAATGATGCTGGACGTTGAATAGATTTCAACAATTGAAATGCACTATCCGGGTGAGCCTCAATAACCTGCTCAGAAATAGCCAGTACTTGCGCATCATGTTTGGACGTATGATAACAACCGGCCAATAGCAGTATCAGCATAGTCATCGCCAGCACACGTATGAGTTCTACTCTCTTCATCCCACTTTTCATCCTCATTCTCATACTCATGTTTAAATGGTTATATTATTTCTATGAATATTATGCCCCGGAAATCTATTCTACGTCATAACTAAAAGGAAAATCTATAATATGGAAAGTAATTATTTTATACAACAACAATACCCCTTCCTATATCATCCAAAAAGGTGTATCGTCGGACAGATAACATTACGGTAAAGGACTCTCTGAGTAAAAGTAAAAATAGCGCTTAGTTGTTAGAAACGGACATTCACTTTGGAATATATGTTTTTGTTTCGACCTCTTTTTTTACAATCGGGGATGTGTTCCCCGCATCAAGAGACTTTTGCCACATTTCAACCGCCTTTTCATGATCGCCGGCTTTGTAGAGGATATCACCATAGTGTTCGAGGACGTCGGCATTCTTGTCTCCTCCGTTTTCGATAGCCTGCTGGCTGTAGATCTTAGCTAAAGCATAATTGCCTTCTACAAAAAACACCCACGCATATGTATCCAGAAATGTTGCATTATTTGGTTCTGCTTTAATGGTTCGGGCACTCATACTCTCGGCTTTGGGTAAATCACGCTTCTCAAGTGACAGGTAATAGGCATAATTATTCAATGTGCCTATGTTATTCGGTTGGTATTTCAAAGCCTGGTCATAAGCCCAGAACGTAGAATCTTTTTCTCCAAGGCGATAGAAGGTGTCTCCCATTTGCGAATAAACCTGGGAACGAAGATTCAGATTTTCATCCGGAACCAAAGGGAGAGCTTTGTGACAATAGGAAATTACCTGTCGGAAATCTCCCAACTGAAACAAGGCAACTGATTTGAAAAAGTAGAGGTCCGGATCATTCGGGAAATAGCTCAATGCAACCCCGCACAACGAATCGGCCTTATTATATTTTTGTCGTTGTAATTGTAAATCCAGCATGCGCATCCATGTCACTTTATTCTGAGGATCAAGATCCAGCATGGTTTTCAATTCCGACTCGGCTTTCAGGGTATCATTCCGCATCATATCAAACATATATTGATAATTGTGCAAATCTTCCTCATCAGGATACATGGACAGCAGCGCCGGCAAGAAAGCTTGCACTTTGGAAACATATGCGGGAGTTGTCACTAAATTTTTAAGCACTGCCAATTTAGTATCTACTTCCACATTTTTGTTCTTCATCATCTGATCCAGCACCTTCATCATCATTGTCGTATCACCGACAGCCTGATAATATTTGGAAAGCGAATATAGTGCATCTCCCTGATTTGGATTAATCAACAGTACATGTTGGTATTCAGCCAATGCCTCTTTCTTCATCCCCTGACCTAAATAAATATCCCCACGCAGTACCTGGTATTTCAGTTCGTGAGGATATGTATTAATCAGTTTGTCCACTTCATCGATTCCTTTTTTATTTTGATGCATCATAAAATACAGACGCGCCTTTTCAACGGTGATATCCTGGCTCATCCCCTGAATCTTTTCCAACTGACTCAATTCATTTATTGCAAGAGCCAGCTTTCCTGACTGAGTATAAATAGAAATCAGCATCATCACTGCATCTTCATTTTCAGGATCTATTTTCAGGATAGACTGATATGCAGCTATCGCCTTCTCAATGTTCTGGTCCGAAAGGCATTGTTCTGCCAAAGCTGACTTATACCAAACATTACGGGGATCATATTGACATGCCTTTTCAAGTGAGGAGATTACTTTTGTGTCATTATTGCCTTGTAAATAACATTTTGAAAGCTCAAAATATACTTCTGCGTTATCGGGTTCTAGACGCTGACATGCCTGCAACAAATCAAAAGCAGCATCCCAATGGCCGGCAAGACGTTCACGAAGCGCTTCATCAAAATAGTAATCAAATTGTACTTGTCGTGGGGTTGTAAGTATTGCCTGAGCTGATGGTTTAGTTTTTGCAGTGACCGGTAAAATTACCAACAACGGCAACATAACAATTATACCGTAACGGGAAAAATTCATATAATATATTCAATTAAGAAATTCGTTGACTCAAACGTTTGTGTTGCTTTTTTTCCGACAAAAAACAATAGCGTGAGTACAAATGTACACATTTCACACGAAAAAGCTACTAAAAAAACAGTTGTTTGCAATTACAATGATAACTTCAAAAAAACAGGTTGTTCCCTTTTACGTTGAAACAACCTGCATATAGATTTTGCCTAAATACTAAACAATTAAATATCAAATTTATAAATCAACCGGTTTATCCTTGCCAACCGGGTCTTTCAACCATTTATCCAACCAATCGAAGAAGGTTCGTTGCCATAAAATTGCATTTTGTGGTTTCAATACAAAATGCGATTCATCGGGGAAGTAAAGATACAAAGCAGGAATACCTCTTAACACTGCCGCATTATAAGCAGCCATTCCCTGCGAATTAACAATCCGGTAATCCAGTTGGCTGTGAACAACCATAATCGGAGTGTTCCATTTATCCACAAACAAATGCGGGGAGTTAGCATAACTACGTCGTACAACAGGATTTTTCTTATCCCAGTATGGGCCACCCAAATCCCAGTTTGCAAACCACATTTCATCTGTTTCCAGATATTGTTGCTCCATATTGAAAAAGCCATCATGAGCAATAAATACTTTGAAGCGTTTGTTCGTATTGTGTCCGGCGAGCCAGTAAACAGAAAAACCGCCATAACTTGCTCCAACGCATCCCAATCGGTCTTTGTTGACATACGGTTCTTTAGCCACTGCGTCGATAGCTGAAATATAGTCTTTCATATTCTGTCCACCATAATCACCGCTGATTTCGCGATTCCAGGCCTCGCCAAATCCGGGAAGTCCGCGACGATTCGGAGCTACCACGATATAGCCATTAGCTGCCATGATCTGGAAATTCCAACGATAACTCCAGAACTGACTCACCATATCCTGAGGGCCACCCTGACAATAGAGAAGAGCCGGATATTTCTTTGTAGCATCAAAGTTAGGCGGATAAATCACCCACACCAACATTTGCTTATTATCGGTCGTTTTTACCCAACGGGCTTCCACTTTACCCATGTTAAGCTTAGCCATCAATGATTTATTGATATCCGAAAGTTGTGTCTCTTTCCCGGTTGCCGTATTCACCGCATAGATTTCTGTAGGAGCCGACATGGACTGACGTGTTGCAATCAATTGATTACCTGCCAGATTCAGGGCAAGATAATCATGAACGCCATTCGTCAAACGGGTAATTGAGTCATTAGCTATGTTCAGCTTAAAGATATCGGTAACTCCATGCCATGGGCTTGTGAAGTAAAGATGCTGGTTGTCTTTGTCCCAACAGAACGTATGCGAATCCTGATCAAAATTTTTGGAATAGTCAATGCGTGTCTTGTTGGCGAAATCATAAATCATAATCCTTGATTTGTCCGATTCGTAACCGTCGTGGTCCATACTTTCCCATGCGATTTTCGAGCCATCGGGTGAATAAACCGGATTCATATCATACCCCATGATACCTTCCGATAAATCCTGAGTTGTCTTTGTCGCTACGTCAAACAGGTAAATATCCGAATTGGTGGATAAAGAGTAGGCTTTGCCCACTTTCTTACGACATGTATAAGCAATAGTTTTGCTGTCGGGTGACCAGACAATCTGTTCGATACCTCCAAATGGACGCATAGGCGATTCAAATTCTGTTCCTCCCAACAAGTCATAATCATTGGATAATTTCTTTCCGTCAAAATCGGCAACATAAGGTTGCGGATAGCTGTCAACCCATTGATCCCAATGTCTGTACATCAGGTCATCATTAATCCGTCCGGAGGTTTGCTTCAGTCCCTTGTAAAGCCTCTTAAACGGATTAGTCCGTTTTACGTCATGGATGTAAACAATTTGCTTTCCATCGGGAGCATAGCGGAATGCTTCAATGCCTCCTTCAATGTCGGAAATCTGCTTTCTGTCGGAGCCATCAAGGTTCATCTCAAAGAACTGGTTGTCTCCGTTTTTATCGGGGTATAAAAACCCGATGCGTTTTCCGTTCGGATTGAATGCCGGATTACTTTCGCTCTTGCGTGTTTTTGTGATCTGTTGTACATCCGTACCGTCAATATTCATGGTGTATAACTCCGTGTTCCCCTTGTTTTGGGAAATACTATAATAGGTCACACTAAAAAGAATTGTTTTTGCATCAGGCGACACCGACACATCGCCTATCCGCCCGAAAGCCCATAGCGCCTCGGGAGTCATAAGTCCATTTTTCACGTTAATTGTTGGTTTTTCGATGAGTGACTCATCCGTTTTCGATTTCTCGTTGCAAGAAAAAGATACCAGCGCAAAGAGCGCCAACAAAAAAAAGGTGTTTCTCATACTTTTTGCTTACTAAGGTTACGATCAAATAAATTTCTCTTCATGGTTCACCTGTACATCAGCAACAAACTGGCGAATACGCTGTTCGTTTTCTTTTTTGCATATCAGCAACACATTGGCTGATTCGGCCACAATGTATCCCGACAAATTATCGAGCACCACCAGCTTATCGGGTTCCAGAGTAACAATGTTACCTTCGCTTTCATAATATTGCGCTTTACATTGCAGCGTGACATTCTGATGTTCATCTTTTTCGGCCAGATCATACAATGAACCCCATGTTCCCAAATCAGACCAACCGAATTCGGCCGTCAACACATAAACATTGTCCGCTTTTTCCATAATCCCGTAATCAATCGATATGTTATGGCATGACGGGAATACCTCATTAATATACTCCTGTTCCTGAGGCGTATTAAACACTTCAGGGCGTTGCACAAATTTCTGGTACAATTCGGGCAACAAGTTTTGAAATGCCTGTTCGATCGTTTGGAGATTCCAGAGGAACATTCCCGAATTCCAATAAAATTCTCCACTTTGTACAAAGACCTTTGCCATCTCCAGATTAGGTTTCTCGGTAAAAGTAACCACCTTACGCAAGTCGCCATCGCCATCTGCAAGTTGTATGTATCCATATCCGGTCTCGGGACGATTGGGTTTCATGCCAAGCGTTAACAAGTTATCGTGTGTTTCGATAAATTCCAGCCCTTTCAGGATAGCCTTTTGAAATTCGTTTTCTTTCAGGATAAGATGATCGGCAGGTGTCACTATAATATTGGCTTTATCCGTCATTGCCTTTATCCGGTGAACAGCATATGCAATACAGGGAGCGGTGTTTCGCCGGGTGGGTTCCAACAAGATCTGATCCGGTTTAATAGCTGGCAATTGTTCCAATATCATGTCTTTATAAAGCATGTTGGAAACAATTAAAATATTTTCTGCGGGTACGAATTTTGAGAAACGATCAAAAGTCATTTGCAACAACGAACGTCCGGTTCCAAAGAAATCAAGGAACTGTTTTGGTCGGTTATTCCGGCTGAAAGGCCAAAAACGGCTGCCGATACCTCCCGCCATAATGACGCAATAATTATTTTTCATAAGGTTGGGGTTTATAAAAAAGAGACACTTTTATAACAAACAGATAAGAATAAGTAAGTTAAATAATACCTGTCGGGATGACAAAGGTACTCTTTTTTTGAAAAAGACAAAGTCGAAGTTGTCACTTTATGTGCGAAGAATTGTATGTTAAATAACACATGAAAACAACGCTACGTTCGGAATAAAATATCCCGGGAAAGGGAAGTTTCATGGGCGATGGAACACTATGCGGGCATCTTTTTTCAACACGATTTCCCCATGCCATTCCCTGTAGTCAAAACGGGTATTGCTGTAGTGAATGCCCGATGCAGTTGTGTCCTGTTGCAACAGAACAGTATCTTTATGAAACATAATGACGGCATTATGCTTCGTGTTGTTAAATACCATTCTTAATGTATCCCCCTGTGCATTGTTTACCACTGCCTTCACCATCTCATCAGCAGGGATGGCATGTATCACCTGTGGAGTTACAGAATGATGGGTTCCATGGCAGGCAGTCATAAAAAGAACCATAAGAATCATAATAATCAGAAAAATAAATCGCATGATATAAAGTTCATCCTTCTACCGGATATGCCGGATAGTTTCTGTTTCATCTCTTATTCATTAACATGCCACGAGTCAAGTACTCCTTCCAATGCTTTCCTGCAGTCTCCTTCAAAAAGGCCGCCATGATAGCAAATGATTTTCCGGATATCGTATTTCAGAAATTTTTGTACAGAATCTTTTGCCTGCGCCATATTCAGCGTATAATAGGGATCTGCCATTTGCAGTTTCCCATCCCTGACACCTAACGCATCACCGGCAACCAACACTTTCATTGCTTCAAAATAGAGAGATATATGTCCTCTCATGTGTCCGGGTGTACTAATTGCCAAAATGCCGCCAAGACATGACATCAATTCTCCTTCTTTAAACAGTTTATCTACCGGAACCCTTTCCACACGCTGCAATGTTTCGATATAATCGCGGGTGGCTTTCTGTTCGGATGCAGGCAACATGGCCAGTCGCTCTTCTGCCATCTCCAGACGGGGAGATTTCTTTACCCCGCTGATATAATCAGCTTCAATAGCTGAAGCAACAATCTGTACAAAGGGATATTTTTTTTTCAAAGCAGCTAATGAACCCATATGGTCAATGTCATGATGGGTGATAACCACGTAAGCAAGTGAACTGAATGAAAATCCTTCCTGCTCTGCGGCTGCTTCGAGGAGCGGTAACTGACCCGGGAAACCTGTATCTATTAGCACTGTCGTTTTCGAATCACCTGCAATGACCGGGAAGAGCGTACGTTCTGTGTTCCCGGCATTAAACCGGACAGGTAAAGCCACTATTCTTGTCATGATTCACCTCCACTATTATTAATTTCCATGCAAAGATAAATACATTCCATGTGTTTTGGTACGCAACAAATCAAACGGTTTGCTGCCGCCTCCCCCGGCATGATTCAAGTCATCCGGGTTTATTGAGTATGTTTGTAATCAGGACATATGACATCCTGAACAACAAAATTCACATCCCTCAACATGAATAAAATATTTCTCAGCTTCTATCACTGCTTCGGAACATGAATCAAAATCACCTAAATAGACCAGTTGTCCAATAGAAGGTAAATGAGAGCATCCTGACTGGTGTACTTCATGTTTACCTGTGGACTCCGGTTGCTTGTTGACATAATACTTCGCCATGGTATTCTATTTAGCATCACATGTTAGACACCTATTGCAGAACATACAAATTACAGGTATATAACATTATGTTTGCCACAAAGATACAATAATAACTCATATTATATACTCCGGTCAGTTTGGCTTTGGTCTGATTTGTAGCTGGATACTCCGACAAGCTGTTTGATCACGGCTTAGTTTCAATTCCACTTTGGTCTGATTTGTAGCAACACGGCAAATACGGATATTGGGAATATTGTAAGGTTTCAATTCCACTTTGGTCTGATTTGTAGTTAGTCGTTAATGAAGTAATACCGTCAATATCTCCCGGTTTCAATTCCACTTTGGTCTGATTTGTAGTCGAATTCATAGCCGGCCAAGTTACCCGTATTGAAGGTTTCAATTCCACTTTGGTCTGATTTGTAGAGACTATCTCCGAGCGATTCCCATTCTTTTTTTAATGTTTCAATTCCACTTTGGTCTGATTTGTAGTTCATCCGTCCAAGGGAGATGAGTTTCATTAAATTGTTTCAATTCCACTTTGGTCTGATTTGTAGATCGAAGGCCGATAAGAAAGCGTCGCGATCGATTGAGTTTCAATTCCACTTTGGTCTGATTTGTAGTTACGTAAGCTACCCAATCCGTCAAGCGTTGTTGATGTTTCAATTCCACTTTGGTCTGATTTGTAGCATGATCGGCGAATAGGAAGATACCTGAATTACGCGTTTCAATTCCACTTTGGTCTGATTTGTAGGCAGATCGGGAAAAAAGGATTAATGGACTGGATGATCGTTTCAATTCCACTTTGGTCTGATTTGTAGAGCAAATGAGATCGACAGGCAAAGATCAGAGGTTAGTTTCAATTCCACTTTGGTCTGATTTGTAGAAAGAAAATGGCTTTGTAACTCCAGCCCCAGTATATTTGTTTCAATTCCACTTTGGTCTGATTTGTAGAGCGGCTTCGAGATTAGCCGTGTTTGAGACTATAATGTTTCAATTCCACTTTGGTCTGATTTGTAGTCAAAGCGGAGGGGTGGTTACAAATCAGCTACTTGTGTTTCAATTCCACTTTGGTCTGATTTGTAGTCTGGCTCTCCAAGAGGTCTAAGTGTTACCTCTCCCTCGTTTCAATTCCACTTTGGTCTGATTTGTAGGGATCCAGAGCACGCTTTCTGGAGATAGGAACTTTGTTTCAATTCCACTTTGGTCTGATTTGTAGTTTCGTACTTTTGCGAAGATAGACGATCGGATTATGTTTCAATTCCACTTTGGTCTGATTTGTAGTGAGGTAATCAATTTTATTTTTTCCTGCTGTATTTGTTTCAATTCCACTTTGGTCTGATTTGTAGGCCGCCGATCAGCGAGCCGAGAATATACAAAACCTGGTTTCAATTCCACTTTGGTCTGATTTGTAGTGCTACAGATCAGTTTCAATGCTGGATATATGTAGAGTTTCAATTCCACTTTGGTCTGATTTGTAGCCAACATGGATTATATCTTTAAAGAAATTTCCTTTTTGTTTCAATTCCACTTTGGTCTGATTTGTAGATTGAACGCCACGATTGAAGCACAAGCCGAAAAACTATTTCAATTCCACTTTGGTCTGATTTGTAGCGTAATATCAACATGCAGGCACTTCCTTTTGACAAAAATTTCAATTCCACTTTGGTCTGATTTGTAGAACGGGATTATCAATCCAACCATTGTCAATTACTAATTTCAATTCCACTTTGGTCTGATTTGTAGACATTGTGATTGCTACCGTTTTGGCCGTAGCGGTATTTCAATTCCACTTTGGTCTGATTTGTAGTCTATCCGTTGAACTACAGAGGCTTATGAGTGTTTTATTTCAATTCCACTTTGGTCTGATTTGTAGAATGAAGTTTATTGCAGTTTTGGTTTATAGCTGTTTTATTTCAATTCCACTTTGGTCTGATTTGTAGGATTTAATAAACGGTAATGTTGACCATATGTGATAAATTTCAATTCCACTTTGGTCTGATTTGTAGTTCAATGAGTTTGATCAAATAATAATCTCATTTTCATTTCAATTCCACTTTGGTCTGATTTGTAGCAAATAGGAACTCTTGCTGTTTTCGAAGCAATTCATTTCAATTCCACTTTGGTCTGATTTGTAGATGGTGTTGTTGATGCCGACAAAATATCGGTTGGAAATTTCAATTCCACTTTGGTCTGATTTGTAGAACAATAGATCTACATCCCATTATCTGACTTATAAATTTCAATTCCACTTTGGTCTGATTTGTAGGCGAATTTTCAATTTCTATCATCACTATTCCAGCGATTTCAATTCCACTTTGGTCTGATTTGTAGGAGATCTGCCAGTGTATATGTATTACCTGGCTTGTTATTTCAATTCCACTTTGGTCTGATTTGTAGACTGCAAAGAAAACAGCAACGCTCAAAGATAAGTAATTTCAATTCCACTTTGGTCTGATTTGTAGCTTGGATTGACAGCCTATCAACAGCGCCTGTCTGATATTTCAATTCCACTTTGGTCTGATTTGTAGGGAAAATAAAGACGCTAAGGACAAATATGTCGATAATTTCAATTCCACTTTGGTCTGATTTGTAGTTCTCTCAGTTGGTCCCGGATGTCACGGTCGTCTCCATTTCAATTCCACTTTGGTCTGATTTGTAGTTTTGAAATTCACGAAGCGTTAATATCTGCTTCTTTATTTCAATTCCACTTTGGTCTGATTTGTAGCCCCGTGTTTTCCATACGCGAGTCACTGAATCATTCATTTCAATTCCACTTTGGTCTGATTTGTAGAATCACGTCAGGTTATTATGTTGATGATGGATTCATTTCAATTCCACTTTGGTCTGATTTGTAGACTACCTTAGAAAATTAGAAGTTTCATTTAAATATATTTCAATTCCACTTTGGTCTGATTTGTAGCAGTTTGACACATGTATTTCGGCTCCTGAATTATATTTCAATTCCACTTTGGTCTGATTTGTAGTTCTATGCTTCCGTACCTCGAAAGTCAAGTAGCGTAATTTCAATTCCACTTTGGTCTGATTTGTAGATTACTATTATGCTTGTCGATCAGGAATCATTCTATGATTTCAATTCCACTTTGGTCTGATTTGTAGGGTGAAAGACGGAGATACTATCATAGCGTCTCTTGCATTTCAATTCCACTTTGGTCTGATTTGTAGACCGGACAACTTTCAAAGGTTGGCATATATCACAATTTCAATTCCACTTTGGTCTGATTTGTAGTGTGGTAAATTATACAGGACAGCGTGGGGTTCTCTTATTTCAATTCCACTTTGGTCTGATTTGTAGATGGTGTAATTGTCCTGGTATAGAATGGAAATTGATATTTCAATTCCACTTTGGTCTGATTTGTAGATTATTTTCTTGTGTTAATGCAACGGCTGATTTCCGATTTCAATTCCACTTTGGTCTGATTTGTAGGACAATAGACTGGCGATTGGTAAGTTTTTTAATATATTTCAATTCCACTTTGGTCTGATTTGTAGAAACTCGCTTGGAGCTTATGAAAAGATTGAAGTAACATTTCAATTCCACTTTGGTCTGATTTGTAGTAGTATGAGGGGAAACGACTTAACACTAAAAAAATTATTTCAATTCCACTTTGGTCTGATTTGTAGCACAATGTCAAATCACTGAAGATATTTTCTTTAACATTTCAATTCCACTTTGGTCTGATTTGTAGAAATCTTTCCGTTTATGATACTACTCCAGTAGCCTAATTTCAATTCCACTTTGGTCTGATTTGTAGATCCGTGCAAATGTATTTACTAAAGCTCGTCTGGAATTTCAATTCCACTTTGGTCTGATTTGTAGAATGGGAAACCGGATGGCAAATCGAATATAAAGTTATTTCAATTCCACTTTGGTCTGATTTGTAGGATGATTTTGTTTATAAGTTTTCAAAACTTCCTGATTTCAATTCCACTTTGGTCTGATTTGTAGAATCACGTCAGGTTATTATGTTGATGATGGATTCATTTCAATTCCACTTTGGTCTGATTTGTAGACTACCTTAGAAAATTAGAAGTTTCATTTAAATATATTTCAATTCCACTTTGGTCTGATTTGTAGTATTCAGCCATTTTCGCCGGTATTCCGCATTTTTCATTTCAATTCCACTTTGGTCTGATTTGTAGACCGCTTTTTTCTCATATTCCTGCGAAACTTTCTCAATTTCAATTCCACTTTGGTCTGATTTGTAGTCAGTCAAATATTAACAATTTAATACTCATACCAAGATTTCAATTCCACTTTGGTCTGATTTGTAGATTGGCTGGATATTAACAGTAATAATGTCAGCCTTATTTCAATTCCACTTTGGTCTGATTTGTAGGCAGGCTCCAAACCTGCTATAGCGAGCTTCTTCATCAATTTCAATTCCACTTTGGTCTGATTTGTAGCATGTTGCAAAAGTTGTTGAAACATCCAATAATTCATTTCAATTCCACTTTGGTCTGATTTGTAGCACATTTATCCAATTTTGAACGATTAAACAAAATTATTTCAATTCCACTTTGGTCTGATTTGTAGTTAGCGCCTGGCAACGTTTCATTCTGTATAGTTTGCGATTTCAATTCCACTTTGGTCTGATTTGTAGGTGTTCAAGGAATTCAACCAACAACGAGGTTTCGAGTATTTCAATTCCACTTTGGTCTGATTTGTAGAAGAAATTACAAAGCAAATAGGTGATTTTTCGTTTATTTCAATTCCACTTTGGTCTGATTTGTAGTGTTACTATTTTTCTGATATTGATAAATATGAGATTGATTTCAATTCCACTTTGGTCTGATTTGTAGATGCTTCTTGCAAAACTAGCACGCGAAATGGGTGATATTTCAATTCCACTTTGGTCTGATTTGTAGATATGTGTTGCGTTCGATTATAATTCAAATGTGAATATTTCAATTCCACTTTGGTCTGATTTGTAGTCGTTAATTCGAGCACAAATATAAGCGATTTTAGGGCATTTCAGTGATGCTTTCAACCGCTTATTCTTGTGCCGAAGTTGTCGATGTCCGGTTCTATGTTTTGCCCGGGGTTTCGACAATATAATGTAATGAATTGTTATTCAGAATGTCAAAGATCTCGCAGTCCCATTTTATTGATCCTTTGCACTGCCTAAAGGAGTTCGTATATTGCATTCGACAATCTGCTATAAAAAAGTTTCTACGCTACTGCGCTCTTTCCCAATAATTTCCTTGTCAAGCCATTTTTCATTTCGGCTTTTAAAAATAATCAGGCTATCCTCTTCTTCATGCATGATATCGCCCGCCTTTATTTTCAATTCATGTAGCTTCACTTCAGTAATTTCGCCCTCGAACACCGAGTTCTGTATCCAGTTAAGATATTTCCGGCATAGCCTCAGCATCTTGCCCACCCGCTTTTCACCAACATCATATACTAAAATGACATACATAAAATAATAACTGAATAATTGAGTGACTGAATAACTGAATAACACCGCTACAATTTCTGACTAGTATCACCTTCAATTCAACTGGATAATCAAATAATCATTTACCGGTAGACCGGGTAAAATTTTTACGGGCTGTTGCCATAATCTTTACAATTTCGACTGATTCCTGCATAATCATCGCTAAACGTTCCATCGAAACGATTCCGGCTTCAGCTAATAATTCCAGCCAAAACAAAGTCTCATCAGCTTCTTCGACTACAATTGACAGTTTACTATAAAATTCTTTCCCTGAACGAGATTGGCAAGCTACCCTATAATTAGCAGCTATGGAAGTCCCCGGTCGTAATACCTGTTTTCCAATCACTGTCGCTTCCCCCGTAGAAGGTAATGATTGATATAATTTGATAATCTCAAGTGCAAACCGTTTCAACCTATTGTTCATTTGTTCTTTAAATGCAAGGTTTGTCATCATATCTATTATTGATTTATCATGCAATATTCTTCACCTTCAATCCCTCAATCCTTCAGTCCTTCAATCTTTACCACCACATCTTAAACGGTTTATATTCTTCCATGCCGAGCAGATGTTTGCTCAGTTTATAGCACTCCAGTTTCATTAGTTGTTTGTAACTTACATCACGATTCAAGGTTCGGTGCTTAATGGTTTCCGTTAAACGCTCTTCAAAGGCTTTCACAAAAATCTTTTTCCCCTGTTCATTCAGCAGGCAACGGTTGAGCTTGGTATCAAAATGTTTTTTCTGAATCTCTTTCTTATTTAGCACCTTAAAGATCACTCTATCCACAAGGATAGGCTTAAATATCTCCGCCACATCCAGCGCCAGCGAGTAACGCCGTTCCCCCGGCGTGTGCAGATAGCTGATTGTCGGGTTGAGTTGCGTCTGGTGAATGGCACGCAGGCATTGACTGTAGCACATCATGTTTCCAAACGATATCAACGCATTGACTTCGTTGTTGGGAGGTTGCTTGGTACGGTTCCCCATCGTGAAATCATTAATTATCAACTCAAATGCATCGTAATACACCTGCCTGATGTTACCCTCCAGTCCCATCAGCTCATCCACGCCCGTCACGGCAGGAATCGACGAAGCATATCCTTCGATGGTGTCAACCAACGGTTCCATATCCCGTCCCCGCTTATCGTAATACTTCAGGTTTTTCACCATGTTGAATGCCGCCCCTTCAATGAACTTGCGCGCTATAACAACCCGTTGTTTTTTATCCTGATAATGCGCGGTCTGTGCCAGTAACATACGTCCAGACAACAGAGAATCTTTTGGCATAAACGATCCGGTGTAGTTCTCGTAGTAATCGAAGAAGTGCACCGCGATATCATTTTGTCCCAAAAAGTTATACAGTGAACTTTTCGCCGTCAGCGAACCAAATACATACAAATCGCTGATGTTTTCCACCGGCAGATACCGTGCCTGTCCTTCCTGCGGAAGCCCGTTGCCGTCTTCCTCCACTGGTGTAAACTTCAGCGTATTGTCCTTTCGTTCCAAATGGCCGGGATTAAAAAGATAGTAGGTTTTCTTCATTATTAGACAGAAAAAGTCAGAACCGGGATTTTAAGAGATTATTGGATGAATGAGATGGCTAATTCTCCTTATTCTGGAAATCTCCTAAAATTTGGGTTCAGGCATTGGTTTTGTATTTTTTATTTGTCAGTCTCTTAAATTCCAGGCTGTTTGCTCCAAAGTTGATTAATAAGCCTACCTCTAAATTATAGGCCTCCAAGTAGTTCATCGCTTGCGCCAAATGCACACTCTCTAAGTGAATCACAGCTTTCAACTCTACGCTGATGATTTTTTCAACCAGAAAATCAACTCTGCGCGTACCTATCTGAGCACCTTCGTAAAAGATAGGCATTTCAAATTCACGCGAAAATTCAAGATCTGAACCCTGCAAATCAATTTCTAAGGCACGTTGATAAATGACCTCTTGAAAGCCATTTCCCAGTATATTATGCACCTTGAAGGCATATTTAATAATCTTCTCGGTGATATCGGCATACTTCATAATCATTGTTTTATCCCATTAATCGAATAATCTCTTAAAATCTCCGTTCCGACATTACTCTTCCACGTAGCAAAACTCATAATAACTGCATTGCCGGCATATTCTGTTATGGATCACCGGGGGGCATACATCACTTTCGATGATGGCGTTGATCTCTGCTTCAATCGCTTTCAGCTTCTCCCTGTCTTCGTCGTTCAGCTCCACCTTTTCCGTGCGGCGCAGGGTAGGATATTCCAGGATGCCTGTCACACCTTCCACTCCATTGCGCTCCAGCACATGGATGTAATATTTCACCTGCCAGCGGTGTGCATCTTCCACCTTGTCCGACTTTTTGATCTCGTGAATCACCTTGTTGCGCGCATCGTAAAAGTCGAGTTTAATGCCGTCTATCTCCAGTTCCTCATAGCGTTCGGGCCGCTGCGGATAGGCTTCTTCGTGTATCAGTTTGCCCTCGTACACCAAATCGCTGGTATGTTCCATGTTGATTCCGTTGGCAAACAACCATAGTTTCCGATGGCACACGTTATAGTAGTTCAAATGAGTTCCGGTCATATGATTGGAGAGTTGAATATTTAAGTTGTATTTATTCGTCAAGATCCAGCCATTGTTCAATATCATTAGTTTCCATTTTCCCGTTGTGAGAGGAAATAAACTCTGTATTGCTTCCAAACCAGCCAATCACTTTTTCACGTTCCAATTTTGTCGGCTTGATTGATATGCATGTGTTATAGGAGCTCCAGGGATAACCCGAAGGATGTTCGCCAAACCCATGTTTAACCGGATTTTGGTGTATATAGACAATGACTCGTTTCAAATACTCTATGGAGTCTATCTCTTTTCTTCTGAATGGATGTTCAAACAAACTCCCTGTTCGCCCGTAACGTTTGTTGAAGGCCTTGGTGTAAGCGTTGAACAGGTTAGAGAATTGTTGATAGATCCGTTTTTTTGTTTCTAAATCCCGAAGGTTTGAGAAACCTTCGGGGTTTAAATTTCCCCATCGTTCGGGCGGTAGTATTTGTACCAGCAGGTGAAAATGGTTTTTCATCAACACCCATGCAAATGTATTCGTCACCGGCGAAATATACTGTTGGTACAAATCCAAAAAGTATTCGTAGTTTTCGTTATCGTAGAATAGATCGCAACGATTGATGCCACGATTATAGATATGGTAGTATTTGCCAGGTCCCAAAGGTGTTTTTTGTTCTGCCATAGTTTTTATCGATTTACATCCCGAAGGTTTTCGAAACCTTCGGGATGTGGAGGTAATGGAGATGATAATTATAATATATTCATTTCATCCCTTTTTTCTTCCACATCCCACTGTAAGTCCAATTCATGATCATATTTTCGTTCGATAAGGTAATAAGACTGCTCCTTAATCTCTTCTTCAACCCGATTTTCACCCCGAAGGTTTCGAAAACCTTCGGGGTGTGGAGGTAAACAATTTTTTGAACCTATAGTTCAAATGATTTTGTAATGTGTGTATGATTTTGATGAATTCTCATTGTGAACAGGAATCAAAAGAATCTTTTTGGATCGTTTTGCTGTAGCAGAATCAAAATTATTTATATGTTTGAATTCAGCATCTTCTGCCATATCATCATATTCTTGTAAAATTCCAGGCTTGAAGTTTTTTACATCAAAAATATTCACATTACTTTTACTTGGACTGTCATTATAACCAACAAATTGAAAAAAGCATCCTCGTTTCCCAAAATAATTTATTCGATGAAGATACTTTTGAAGATAAGCTTTTGCACTTTCGTCTTTAACTTCAAAAATGATTTCAATGTTATCCGATAAATAAATGTATTCTCTAAAAGAGGGTTTTCCGCGATAAGTTCCATCTCTCAATGATTGAATAGTAACAAAACAATTATTTACGCAAAAACTACCTGAGATGAAGTATTCAATACCTGCATCTCTGATATAAGATAGTTCTTGACTTTTTTTATTTTCAAACTGTTCAGTACCATCTATTGTTATTGCCTGATTAAACAATGCCATCTTTATTGAATAAGGAGAAGGCAAGAGCAATGATTTTGCGCCTGAGTTAGTTGAGTTACTTTCCTTTAGAGAGAATAAATTTGTTGGCTGATATATTGCCGAAAATTTCATGTCAACTCAATTTATAAGGTTCTTGCTCTAATAGATCTTTTATAATAGCAGATAGTTCTCCTAATCCATTAAATGATTTCTCAGTAATAGAGTCTTTTTCAATCAAATTTAAATTCTTAGTAATTTCTTGAATTTCACTTTGATATTCTGGGTTGATTGGACTAATTGTTGGTGCTGGAATCATTTTTTCTGAATAGGTAACCACACCTTTAAAATCTGTAATATGTGGTTTTTGACTGCTTGTCATTGCTCCTTGTGGATTTAAAAACGAAGCTAATAATGATTGGAGAATTGCTTTGTATCTTGCTATTCTTTTTGGATCATCAATTGCATAATTCCGATCAATATCATTAAATCCAATGCGATAGGCATCGATATTGCAAACAAAAGCATAGACCCCATGATTGGCCGGGCGGTGAAAAATGTTTTGGCCTTCGTTTGAACTTTCACCTCTTTTTCCTGCAGCATCGGCAACTACCTTTGTGTGGATGTAACTCTCTGTATTGTTCTTTTCTGGAATTCCAATTGTCCATCCAAACTCAATAACAGATTTCCTTGCATGGTTTCTGTTTTGTTTTCCAATAGAAGTAACTAAAACGCCATGACTGTCATCAACAACACATTTTGAAATAATTGCATCAGCAATTTCTTTATCTCCTAACGCCTTTATATCTTTCCCTGAAAAAAAAGTTCCTAAATCTTCACCACTTGATAACCTATTGGGGTTACCAACAGAACAGTTTGTGCAAACTTCAAGCTTGTTTTCTTTGGCGTGGTTTATTAAATGCCCAACATGAATGTGTTTAAACATATCACCACTGATGCCATTTACTGTGTGTTCCTGACCATCTTTATCTACAATAGTCAATTGACGGGTCATAATTTGGTTTCCTTCTCCTCCTTCGTTATTCAAAGAGTGCATGTTCAGAGTGATTTCACCACTGATTGAAATAGATGCAATTTGTTTTGTCATGACTTTAATTTTTTATTGGTTATTAATTTTCAATTGATTCTTCACTCAATGCCGGTTCATCTGAACCAACTTTAGTTGCTTCTTTTTCAGTCAATGCAAAGCCATAAGAAGCAAGTAACGCTCCAACAACTTTTGACGGATATTTGTCAAGGAGTTCGTAGAATTGACGTAATTCATTTTCACGAATATTTGCCCTTAATGCTTGTCCTGTCTTTTCTGCATAACGTGCAGTTTCAGCATTAAAAGTTGAAATGAATTCTCCGATGAACTCCGCCAGATCAGGAGCCGATTTAGATTTGTTTTGAAGTATTTGTGCCAATCCATACCGGATTTCAAATTTTCGTTGCTCTTTTGGTGTGTACTGTAAGGTTACTGTACTTTTCCGAATGGCATAGGCCACTTTCTGAAATCCCTCATTGGAGATGATTTCAGTAATTTTAAAATCACTCATAGTTGTATTATTAAAGAATTTATTTAATGATGATACTTTAAATGGCAATGCGTATTTGCTTTTTGATATGTTTGACATGATATGTTCTGCGTACCAAAAAATGAATTTTTCCCAACTCTGAAAATGTGAACTGGTAAGAAATGTTCGATAAGCAATTAGTCCTTGTGTTGCATCCCCAAGCTCCTCAATGCTTCCAATAATGTTAATCTGCTCTTTAAGAAATTCAACCCAATCTTTTGCTTCATCTTCGGTATTGAACTCAATAAAATCTGGAGTTTGAAGCTCTGCAATGTTCACAACCGCCTTGTTTTGTCCCAAATCTTTTTGGTAAGTAGAATGAAGACCGGTCAGAACATTGCTTGCTTTAAAATTAAAATATTCATCAGAACACTCGATTAGTTGTTTATTGACAATTAAAAGATTTAGAATATCAACTTTCAACGGAGTATTTCCTTTGATATTTTTTTTAAAAGCCAATGCAATTTGTTTCTGTTTGTTGTATTCAGCTTTTTTGAAGTCTGGTACAACAACTTTCATATCATAACTGCTTCCTACTTTAACCAGTTGGCAAAGCATATTGGTTAAAGCACCTGATATTTTCATTGTCTCGCTAATCCAATTTAGTTTTACTGGCCCAGCTGAGGCTCCGGAAGCTTTTCCTTTGTTTTGCCCTTTTCCTGTTGTCGGGTTATAGATTTGAAGGGCAGTGACCGAATCGTCAAAGTCGGTTAAGTTCTTTGTTTTAAGCTCAACCTTCTGATCTGAATAATAATCAAGAATTGCTTTAATGATTTCCGAAAATGCTTCTTTGTTTGATGAGACATTTCTATAAAGTTTGTCAAATCCCACAAAGTTGTTAGGAGTAACAATTTGACTGTAAACATCTAATTGCGGAGAGATATATTTTTCCTCTTCATAAATGCGTTCGATCTCCCTTAGTCTTAGCTTCAATTGTTCGGATTTATCTTTACCGGCAAACTCTTTGTATGCTTTTTGGATAAGTTCCTGACGTTCCTTTTTTAGTTCCCGTTGTTGTGGGTAATTGAAGTCATTTTCTTCAAGTGTCTCGAATGAATCTCGGATTACATATTTGAAGAATGGAAAATAAGTTAATCCTTTGATTTGTTCAATTTGTATCTCTGGCTTTGAAGTAATTTCGTAATACAAGCCTTTATCTTCTAATAAAAGTCTAGGCCAATTCAAATTAGCTCTGCTTTGTATTTCACTTATCAGATTGGCAACCCCAAATGCTTCAATAGTGTCAGCGTAAGTTCCGGTGTTCTTCTTAACTTTAAATGTTGAATACATAGTCTTATTGTTTTAAGTATTTCTCAAAATTTATTGTTGCTTCTTGATCACAGAGCCTTAATATCCGAACAAAAAACATGTAAATAATCCATTCATTTACAATTGAAGGCAATGAGTCTATTAAATGACCTCTTCGAGCTTTCTGTATCAGTCTTACATTTATTCCGTTGGCTCTAAACAACGAATCAGCCTGAGCGTAGTCCACATTGGAAATACTAAAGTCAGGATAAGTTGTGGTATCAACACCATGATGCTTCAAAATTGCTGTTGAGATGCAATTTGAAAGGTATTCGTAACGATTAAATGCTATTATTTCTTTAGCTCTTTCAATTAATGCATACGCTCCAATTCCCGCATGAGGTGGTTTATTTTTAACTCCACTCAATTTTTCTATTTCTTTATCTGTTGTCTCATTAAAATCTGAGTGAGCTAATACCTCATTAGGATCATAATTCCCCTTTAGCTCTTGTAATTTTTTCATTGGCTTTTGCCATGCGACGTTTAGCTTTCCGTAATCGTGCAGGCAAATCATTACCTTTATCAGTTTATCCCAATCTATATCTTCGCCCCAATAGGCATTTAGTTGTTTGAAAGTGAAGGTTAGTTTTGGCTTAAAAATCTTTTCATAGCAACCTATGATGGCTTTATTGTGCTGAATAAAAGTATCTTTATGATATTCTGTGATTTGATTTTCCTCTTTGGTATAAGGTTTTAATGGAGATATTCTGTTTCCAGTTCCAGGTTCAAGTCCTGCACCAACAGTATATTTGAAAACTGATTTATCGACAAATACAATATCATAACAGTTTTTCAATTGATAAGCATCATTTATGGGTTTTAGTTGATAACCTTCAGAGTCAAGAGTGTCCCAATCAATAAACTGACTATTTTTATTACTTTCAGCAACAAAGATTACATCTTCATTTGTGGCTAAAATATCCTTAGCCCATTTCATAAAACTCCACTTAAAAAGTCCAATTGTTTGGTATTTGTAGGGAATAAAAATATTATGCCCAATTTGATTGTAATCAATAATTGCAAGTTCGATGCTTTGAATATCACGAATGGTTTGCGAATACATGTTTTTCTCACAATTATTCCATGATTCCTGAATCTTAGCTATGTTGCAATTGTCTTGTTGTATTAACGAATAGTTATTCGCTTCCTGGGTGGTGAGTATTGCATCCACTAATTGCTGGGCAATGTTTTTGTTTAGATAGCTTATTTCTTTCAAATATTTGAATGTTGTTTCACAAAGCTCTTTATCATATGGTAAATACTTATTATTTATAGTCCTTATTTGTTGCTTCGTTTCTGGATCATCTTCCTCAGATTCGATCATTTCTTTTTCATCCAAACTAAGGATATCGTAAACATAAATTTCGCCTGACTGACCTTCCCATCTCGCACATCGTCCGGCTCGTTGTAGGAACGAATTGATAGGAGATATTTCTACATGCATAGTATCACACGAAATATCCATTCCTGCTTCAATCACTTGAGTAGAAATTAATATGGCATTTTCAGAATTGTTCTTTCCAAACAACTCTTTTAATTTATCTTCTTTAACTTTTCTGTCTTCATCAAAAAATCTGGAATGCAAGCAGATTATATTTTCTGCATTCAGACCTTGAAGGTTTTGAAAACCTTCAAGGTCTTGGACTAAATCGTTGTACAATCGTTGGGCTTTTTCAACCCGGTTGCAGATAATAATTGTTTTTTGTTTGTGTCTGACTATTACGTCATGAGCATTAATCGTTTTTTCAAAAACTTCAATACTCTTTTTGTATTCTTTCCCTTCTGGTACTTTTAAAGAACTAATCTGTATTTCATCCTCCGGGAAGTCATTAATTGATACAACTACTGCATTTAATGTGGTTTTCAACTCTTGAATATATTTTTCGCTTAGCGTTGCCGTCATAATACAAAAGCGACATAAATTTCCAAGTATTCTCAACATTCCTAAAGTTGTAGCCATTGACAATTTTGGATCGAGCAAGTGAAACTCATCAAATACCAGATAACTTCCCACTAATGAGCCTGCATTAATATTAGCTTGTCTTTTTGATAGCGAAAGTGGAAAACAAAGAAAACTACTTAGAGTCTGGTCTATTGTTGAAAAAATAATGTCGTTCTCGAAATGTTCATCATTCTTATATTCTCCTGTCTGTATTGATGCTAACTCTAAATCACTATTCTTATGTAAAACATCATTTACATCCGAATAAATTGAATTTGCTAATGTTCTCAAAGGCAAACTATAAATCATCTTTTGAGGAAAGTCTTCTATCGAATTTTGTTTTGCATATAGAAAAGGCACAACAGACGCCCACGTCTTACCTGCGCCTGTTGGCACAGAAAGAATTACATTCTTCCCAGAAAATAATAATTCAGCAACCCTTAGTTGATATTGATAAGGAGTATAGGTTGTTAATTCTTTGGAAAAAGTAGTATAGTCCAATATTTTTATCATCAGTTCTGTTTTTCGTTTATAACGTTTCTAATCAATAAGGCTTACCCCTATTTAGAATACGATCATTATAAATACAAATAAATTTCAATCATTCACTAACCTATTCCATTTATAGACTGAATCTGCTTCTATTGTATTTATTACAATATGCTTCCATTGATAATAATCAGTTAAACGGTAATCTGGCATGATCATTTATTCAGATTCATAGCAAAGGTATAACTATATATTCCAATATATACTGATCAATATAAAAAGGGAACTGTTATTTAATAATATTTATATTTTATCAGGATCAAGATTACAATAACTTTGCCTGACATTTGTATTCAATAAATAATCAGACCATTTTGGAATTGAAATATATAGACTGACCAAACAAAACTTTATTTTCCCTTCTTCATCATTTTGAGGAAGGGTTTTTTCTGCTATTTAGCATCGGCAAACGGTTCACCCGTTGGTCTTGTCAGCCATTCATAGTCAATCGTTTTGTAGGTTTGTTTCATATAGTTCGTTTAAATTTAATTTGTCGTTTCCAAACCCAAGGTTTTAGAAACCTTGAGGGTTTGAAGAATACTTACTTCACCATTCCAAACCCCATGGAATTTTTTTCACCCAATCCGGCTTCGTAGCCAATACGGAGTAGTTCGTTATCGGCTTTGAGCCGGAAGCGGCAAAGCGATGCCCGTATTTTTGTCTGTTGTGGCGTGCCGGCTTTGACAGTGATAAGTTTGGCACGGGGTTCGGACGTTGTCTCCCATTCAAAAGCCGTGTCGCCTGCGAATGGTTTGCCATAGAATGCCCTGTATTTGTTCCTCAGGTTGTTTATCACCGCCTCTCCAGCTTCGGGAGCACTGGCGGAAAAATAATGAACCTGCCCCTCTTCGTTTTTCTGCGAAAGGCAGATGGGCGACAGGGTCTCCCCGCGCATTTCTCCTCCCCACTCCGGGGTTGGCATCAATTCTATGCCGGTTATGGAAAACTGCACCTTTGATATTTTATCGCCGAGGGTAAAACGCTGTTCGGCAAAAACGCCCTTCACAAATTCTTCCGTACTCCGTTCGGGCAGAAACCCGATTTGCATCGTGGCTACATCATCCACCAGAATCAACCGGTTAATATCTTTATTCACCGAAGCCTTCAGCAGCAACGGGGAGAAGACAAACAAGCGGAACTGTTTTCCTTCCAGCGAAAAACCGTTTTCATGCAACCATTCCGCATATTCCGCATTCCCTTTTGCCAGGGTATGATAGATAAATGATGATAGCTCGTACTGGTACGAAAAAGGCAACGCATTGCCATACGCATTTTTGTCAATTGAAAGTTGTACTTTGAATCGCATTATAGGTTTACATTATAGTGTAAGGCAAATGTAAATATTGTTTTCTTTATCAACTGATAACTTCATAAACCATTTTTCATCGGGAATAACAAAAAAATCACATCATCCCTTCATCGGTAAAGATTAGTGGGCAATAGATTGTTGTACGGCATGTAGCTGCGTTGACAATTCGGGAGAAGGATTAATTTGGCTGGTTCCTGAAGTTGTACTGCTTTGGCTCACCGTTGTGCTATTGGTTACTGTAATTAATGTATTCTGTCCTTTCGTTACGTAATAGACCTGTACAAGATATGTCCGTTGCATTTGGGAATAATAGGAAGATGAAGTGGGCAGAAACTCAAACGACACCTTTAGTTTCGTCAGGTAGCGTAAAATAAACTGTGTCAGTTTCAATTCTTATCAAATTTCAGATACTCAATTAATCCGATTTTTTATAATGGATAATGAAGATCCTGAGTTTTGTTGGGCAAAAACGGTTAGGGGTCGACCCCCTAATCGTTTTTTATTACAATGGCACAAAGTTTCACCATCGTTTTGTTGGGTGGAAGCAAAACTAAGAAAAATGCCTGGATATTTATTTGATGTTGTGATTTTATTCAAATAAATTAAACCTTTCAGGAAATTTAATCGCCAGTTGTTGTGCAGTTAACCCCCAGTTTGACAGAGGCATAGTCCATTTTTTCCGGATATTGCGATAGGCCAAATACACCAATTTTTCCAATGCTGTATCATTGGTAAAAACACCTTTGTTTTTGGTAACTTTCCTTATCTGACGGTGATAGCCTTCTACGGTATTGGTGGTATATATGATTCTTCGGATAGCATCAGAAAACTCAAAATAAGCGGTTAGTTTTTCCCAATTATCACGCCATGATTTAATGACAATTGGATAATCCTTTCCCCACTTTGAATCAAGATTATCGAGTTCGATTGCTGCCTGCTCTTTGCTTACTGCTTGATAAACAAGCTTCAAATCTTTCATGAACGTTTTCTGATTTTTACTTGCAACATATTTAATTGAATTGCGGATTTGATGCACCACACAAGTTTGAACTACTGTGTGTGGAAATACGCTTTTTATAGCATCTGAAAAGCCACTAAGATTGTCCGTAGAGGCTATTAGAATGTCATTTACTCCTCTTGATTGAAGATCGGTGAGCACCGATAACCAAAAGTTAGCTCCTTCGCTTTTGGAAATATACATGCCAAGCAAATCTTTGTAACCGTTACGGTCAACACCCAATACGTTGTATATGGCTCGTGTTACAGGGCGATTCTTTTCGTCCATCACTTTGTAGTGAATGGCATCCATCCAAACAATTGGATAAACACTATCCAATGACCTGCTACGCCAGGACTGAATCTCTGGCAGAACCCGGTTTGTTATGGAACTGATTGTGTCAGCAGAAACCCTGTTTCCAAGGTTTTCCTCCATCCAATCGCTTATTTCCCGAGTACTGTTCCCCAAGGCATAAAGACCAATTATACGGTCTGCAACACCTTCTGCAAGTATTGTTTCACGTTTCTTTATAAACTCAGGTTCAAAACTGGAATGGCGGTCACGGGGTGTATGAACGGTGACTTCACCCAATTGGGTTTGAACTTGTTTGGACATACGTCCATTGCGCCGATTGCCTAAACTACGCTCATCTTCATCTAAATGAGCATCCATTTCTCCCTCTAAAGCTGCATTTAGAATATTTTCTAACAAGGGCGCAAAGGCACCATCTTTGCCTAAAAGGGGTTTGCCAGATTTTATCTGTTCTAAAACTTTGGCTTGAAAAGCCTTGTAATCAAATTCTTCCATAAAAATAAACTGTATTGTAAAGTTATAAAATTATTTTATTCTTTACTGACACAGTTTAATTTACAGTCTCTTTCGTCACATTATCAGACACTTTCATCTTGTCTGTTGCACCTCCGTTAGCAGCTACTTTGTCAATATTGTCTGTTTGGATTACTTCATTGTCATTGTTATATCCCAGTACAATCACCTGATACATACTCCCATCCAAATCGGTAATGGAGGTTGACACTGAAACATTATTGACAATCTGATACGTAGTTACCGCTGGTTCATTGTTTTTAGAACAAGCGGTAAGCGCAATAGCCACGACAAACAGGTAAAAAATTTTTTTCATAATGATGTATTTAAGAAGAGTATTAGATTACGACCGGCAGCCTTTAAACGCTCTTCAAACGCCATTTCAACACTGCTGCAAGTCTGTTTATATTCATGTTGTCTCCATTTATAATCTTTCGTCATTCCTCTTGTTTCTGTTAGGCGCTGCCCTTACCGGCAAACGCTTCACACTCTGTTTCAGAAAAACAAGGCATCCCCGACAGGAAATTCCGGCACCGGGGAGCCATTGCCAACCTGAGATCCCTATGCTGCAGGAGTATCTGTTGTAGTTGTGGAAGTTGCCTGGCTTTTTGCCGTCGAAGTAGAAGCCCTGCCCACCAACACCTTGATGGTATAGTCTTTCAGTTTTACCGGATCGACACCCCGATAGATCGCTTGTGCCGATTGGGAAATCATGGAGATCATCCCCCACATTTTATTAAACTCCTTCAAATTCGTATCCGTCATCCGGCAGCGCTCGCTCAGCTTGCTGCTCTGTGCTTCGTTCAACACACTGATCTCTCCTACCAGGGCAGTGAGTTCAGCCGGAAAATCAGGACTCATTCCCTTGGCCTGCAACACTGTAAGGTTACGGTTCAGGACGCCTACCATTGTGGTAAGGTCCATGATCAAACCTTCCATGTTGCCCCGGCTTATTTGCTTGCGCACAGCCTTTAGCCCAAAGTCGGCCACCTGCGTGTCGAGTTCGTTCTCGGCAAGTTTCAGATAGCCTTCAAGCGGATTGAGTTTAATCCGCAACTCTTTGGATTTGTCATTCATTTGCCGGGTGATCAGCTTAAGCTGCCCGACAACAGCATTTGACCTGATCAACTCGCTGCACAAAGTTTTCTGAGCATCCACAGAAGTGATATACTCTTCGGAGAACATGGAAGAATAACTACTGAAGTCCGCCAGGTCGCCCCGGAGGCTATTCAACATAAATCCTGCGATTACAGGAACCATTTCGGTTTTACACCAAAACTTTTTCTCATTCATAACGCTAAACATTTAAATTGTAAATAATCCAATATAGACCATCCACTTTTGATGGCCTTTTCGTTTGCCGCATGCGGCTTTATTCTTTTGATTCCATTTTCCGTTCACTTCTGCCCGTGTAGTCCGGCGTGCTGTTTTCTGCGCAACGGCTACAGGGTTGCCCTGTTTTCTTTGTTATTTTAATTTGTCTGTTTTGTCAATGACTTGTTGTTTATAGGTTATTTGGTATGTGTGTTCCTCCCTGCCCTGCTCCTCACCTGGATATCGGGCTTCGGGATCGTCTTGCTCATGCTTGTCCGGAGTTTGTTTTTACATTTGTTTTATTTTTTCTGCGTTCGATTCTGTTTTTCTGTGCATACAGACATTCCACCTGCGTTCGCTGTTCAATCTCTTGCATTTTTTCTCCAATTTCTGCGTTCTTTTCCCGTCCGCTTGCGTTCGATTTTCAATCTCTCGCGTTTGATTTGCTTTCTCTCCTATTTTTTCTAAAATTTCTGCGTTCGATTTTCAATCTCGCGTGTTCGCTCATCTTCCTCTTACGTTCGCTATCCAATCTCTTGCATTATTTTCTCCACTTTCTACGATTTTTATTCTTCCTCTTGCGTTCGCATCCTTTTCTCTCTCCTTTGATGCTGTTTTTTCTCCATTCGCGGAAGCTTCTCTCCCCTTTGTTGCCGTTCGATCTTCTTTTTGCTTTGCCCCATGAACCTTTGCAACACCTCAGCCTCTATGATCCGGTTTTCTTACAACGGTTGAAGATGCATCTCCCCTGTTGTGTGACTGATCAATATTGCAAAATTATTTTCTGACAGTGCCACCCTTTGTCACACCCAACTTTTTGTTGTATAAAACAACTCTTTTTTTTATATATGAATGAAAGTGCTTGGTTTCCAATATCTCTATGTCATGCAATAATCCGATTACAAAGCGTCCGACCCCATCGTAACTGCATACTTCGGTATCCAGAATCCACTCATTATTGTTAATTTTAGTAAGACATTGTTCGCACGTAGGGTATTCTTCCCTCAACAGGCTGGCCGACTGCAATCCCAACCGTAGCCTGACACGCAGTCTCTGCGGACTGCTGATGCGGAAAATATCCATATAATCTGCCTTGTGTAACGATGCATGCCTCCAAGGAGTATCCAGCACTGTGACACTGGTGATGCGATCGGTCTTGAACAGCTTGTTTGTTCCGCTCTCCGGCTCATAGGCCCACACCTGGATAAAGTTGGTTGAAAACTGAAAAGGCTCCACCAGGCGATCGCGGACCTCTTTGCTATTAGCAGAATGGTAGTTATGGAGAATGACCTGCTGTTGGTTATCGATTGCTTCGCTTAGCTGGTCGATGATCTGTGCATTTTTCTCACGGACAACCACCTCAGCAATTTGTTTAAAATTGTATGGCGTCAGCTTCCGTATCAGTTGCGCCTTCAACATATTGTTATCGTGAACACCGCCCAACGCTTGCTTCAACAGGCCGGCTTCGGGATTGCTGAATGAAATCATTCTGGTGAGGTCTTTAAAGTAAGGCGTCGATTTGTCAATACGCACAAAACCGTTCTCCGTATTGATAATAAACCCCTGGGTACGAAATGTTTCGATGTAACGATAGACAGAGCGTTCTGAACATTTGATGTACTGTGCAATCTCTTTCCTGGTATAAAAACGGGTACCAATGGCCAGCATCATGAAATGCAGGGCATGCTCCAATGTCAGTTGTATCATAGCTGAATTTTATATAATGGTTAGTGTATAACATCGAACAATATTCCGTCTTGCAAAAGCCGGTGCGCTATCTGTCGCCTCATCCTCCAACCCATCATCGTCAACCCCGCCAGCTGCGAACCTGCCTGCTTTGTATGCCTGGTGCAAACACATCTCAAACAATAAAAACCCATCTCTTTCAAAAGAGTGTATATGCCTTGGGAAAAGAAATAAGAAAAGAGCCCCACCCACTTATTGCCATGGGCATCATTAGGCAGGATAATGATATCCACATTGCCTTTTATTGGGTTCTTCCTGCATGTGTTCAGGTAAATTAAACTGAATATTTAACCAACACTGAATCAACTTCTATTAGGCACTCTTTAATCTTTTCTTATTTGCAACAAAAGTAACTAAAATATTCAAATACCAAAATATATATGCTATAATAAAATTAATTCTGTCAAATATGCTATTTTATTTTTCTTATCCTAAAACATGCTTCATGTCTTTCCTATTTTCCACAAAACACCACATAAACGCCTAATGATAAGGATAAAATAACAATTCATAATTGTATGATCTTTGCCATACAACTAAACATGTTTTGTAGCACCTCTAAAAAAACATTCAATATCCCATAGTAAATTTTAGACATTTGCCCGTTATTTTCAACTAAGGCAGAAAGCAATGTACGCTGTGTCGTTTAACATGGAAACTTCATTTTCATGGCTACCCCATAGTGGAAACAATAATCACCCTGATAACCGACCTAATTTCCTTATGACATACAATAAGAATTTGTTTTAGGAGAAGAACGTAATGGACACAAATCCGACATGTTCCTATCCTGGGATAAGAACAATTTACACATTCATTTTATATAATAAGGGAATAAGGGTTACCTGATCCTGATACGATGCATCGCTACTAAGCTTCAGCTACTTAGAAAATAAGGTTTTAAACCGCAACAACCTAAAGCAACCGGGCTGATTGGAACTTGCGAAAGCTGAATGCTTTCACTTGTAGACTTGGCTGTGGATCAATCTACCATCTTCTTAATTAAATTCCCCATGTTCATCGCTTCTTTTCCTTTTAGTTATGCAATAAAATTCGCTTCCCACCACGACAAAACATCTCTTTCTGCATTATCTTTGTTTACAGGAATGTCGGATCAGCGTAGTTTGCCGATCAATAAAGGGAATCATATGAATAAAGTTATTTTAATCACAGGCGCTTCATCGGGCATCGGAAAAGAAACTGCCATACGACTCGTTAAACAGGGATTTACAGTGTATGGCGCCGCCCGCCGCACCGACAGGATGGAAGATATCCGTACTATAGGCGTTCATGTGCTGGCTATGGATGTCACTAATGACGCTTCGATGGTGGAAGGCGTGCAAAAGATACTTGACACCGAGAAACGTATCGATGTATTGATCAACAATGCGGGCTATGGCTCATTCGGTGCCGTGGAAGATGTTCCTCTTGAAGAAGCCAGATATCAGTTTGAAGTCAACCTGTTCGGTCTTGCCCGCCTCACACAGCTTGTGTTGCCTGCCATGCGGGCTCAGCAGAGCGGATGCATCATCAATCTTTCTTCTGTGGCAGGCATCATCAGCCAACCCCATGGTGCCTGGTACCACGCCACTAAATTTGCCGTTGAAGGATGGAGTGACTGCCTCCGCATGGAACTCAAGCAATTTGGCATTCACGTTGTGCTCATTGAACCGGGAGCCATCCAAAGCGAATGGAACAACATTGCCCGTGACAATCTGATAAAACGCTCGGGCAACACAGTTTACAAAGGCTTGGCTACAAAACACGCTACTATGTTGAAGAAAGCGGACGAATTAATCTCCTCCGAGCCTGTTGTCATCGCCAAAACCATCGAAAAAGCAATTCTTGCCCGCAAGCCAAAAATCCGTTACGCAGCAGGCAAAGGAGCCTCATTCATGATCTGGATGCGCAAGCATCTTCCCGATCGTCTCTTTGACAACATTATGCTCAAATTACTGAATATCTGACTGGAAGACACTTGCTCACACTTTTGGATTGCGATGCTAACCGAATAAATTCAACCTTCTAAAATATACTCCTATGAAAACAGAAAAGAAATTTTCGGAAACAGATTCATCATTCAACTTTGATGAAAACATTGCACGGGATGCTGAGTTGAAAGGTACTATCACAGTGGACACGCCCGATCTGGAAGAGATCAATCCCAATGAACACCCCGTCATTGAGCCACCCATCATAGCCGACAGCAACATTTTGGGAGATGAAACGCCTGCTGATGACAAGAAGGATTGATTTAAAGATATATGAAGCAGAAATTAAAAATCGGTCATCAGGAATTCTATGGATGTCAATCAACAGCGCAACCCCATCCCGTTTCCCGGATAAAAGTTTCTGGATAGCTTCTTTTCTGTCATTTGCATCTGGCATCCGACATCTTCCCCTATCCCGTTACATAGCAACACCGTGGAATATTTGGGTTAACGAAGAGATGTATTACAGGGGCAGGATCTGTAGATATTGATAATTGGACCTTCAGAGTTCCTCCGCTTCTTTACCTTCGGCCTCTTCCACTCACTTGCCTCACTCAAATAGCTATCGTTGTTGCATTGAGGTTGCCCCGAAGGAACCTTGAAGGTAGCTTGAAGTAACGTTAATGTCCCGTCAGTAAGTTGTCGGTGTTTCATCGAACAAGCATCGAAGAATATCGAACAAACATCGAACAATCATTAATGGTCAGTTGAAGCCACACCGCTTTTTTATCGAAGTATGCTCGAGCCATTTCCTGTTTTTATCGAACCTTAACCGAACATGTAGGGGCAGACTATCGAACAACCTTTGATTGTTGTGGGGGTAGCCATCGAACGTTTTTGAGTTTTTATGGTTTGCTGATGGCTACGTATTCTACACATTCTCTTGCCTGGATTGCCCAGAAGGAAAAGCAAAAAGGTCAAAATGCTATCGCCCCTACTCTTCCATTCTTCCGATCAAGGGTTCTCTGCTATGGTATGCTTATTTTGGATCTACCAGAATAGCGTTTCTTACATCTGTTTTCTCTTGCCATGACTTCATCCATAGGGGTAACGCGAAAAATTATACGATTTGCGCTATAACAATATATTTTTTTCTACACATATGCCACTACCAAATCAAAGTAAATCAGAAGTATTGAATGCATACTACATCTAAAAGTAAAATAAAGATTTATTTGTATCTTTGTCATGATAGATGCAACGTTGCTTAATGAAAAACCAAACTAAGCAATGAATAGTTTAACAGCTTTGCAACAAAATACGGGCAAAAAGACTTTATCTTTGCATTCGGCATTATGCTTGTAAGCGGTGTTTGACACAATTTTGCGGAATAAATTCAAAATCATTGGATAGTGTAGGGATACACGAACGCGGAAAAGACATTTTTAACATACTCGTTGATAGTGGGTTGGTTGATGTTCGTTGCTCCAGCATGGGAGTGACGAACCTTGTCGTCGAAAAGTAATAAAGAAAAGATTATCAATCACTGTTTGCTCCACATGATTACTCCTATTTAAGGCAATACATCAACATTATATTTATAATAATTCGCAAATCAGTGTATATTTGTGACAGATGCTATAAATTCTTGTGACTCAAAATCAGATCAAAGTGGAATTGAAACTTCGGCACTTGCCACAAACCTTACGGCAACACTGGGCGCTACAAATTAGACCAAAATAGCATTGAACCTGGTATAGAGGGATAACAAGAAAATCATTTCATTTTTCACTTATCTATTTTTCAAACATGACAACTATTGCAGATGCTAAAATAACAGACCTTCCCAAGATTCTTGATCGACGGGGAAATCTATCCGTGATAGAAGAGTGGAAAGAGATTCCTTTTAAGATTGAGCGCACTTACTGGATTTATGATGTCCCAGGAGGAGAAGTCCGGGGCGGGCATGCCTATAAAGAAAATCAGGAATTTATTGTAGCTCTTTCCGGCAGTTTTGATGTTATTCTTGATGATGGGAAAGAACGAAAAACATTCTCGTTAAACCGCTCTTATTACGGTTTATATGTTCCCAATGGTTTATGGCGGCAAATGGAAAATTTTTCCACTAACTCGTTGGCTTTAATTTTAGCATCCATACCCTATTCTAAAGATGATTATATCTATGATTATGATGAATTCAGAAACAAATAATAGTAGGTTTTCTTCTGTATATGATTGCACGATCATAGAACTTGATAAGCATCATCATGAAAAGGGCAATATTACAGTAGTAGAAAATAATATTACAATTCCATTTGGGACAAAACGGGTTTATTATTTGTATGACATTCCTGGTGGAGAGTCAAGAGGTGCACACGCACATAAAGAACTTAGTCAGCTTGTTATTGCTGCCAGCGGTAGTTTTGATGTTATTCTTGATGATGGAAAAGAGCGTAAGATATTCTCATTAAATCGTTCTTATTACGGCTTGTATGTTCCTAAAGGATTGTGGCGACAAATGGAAAATTTTTCTACGAATGCATTGGCTTTGATTGTTGCTTCAACAACTTACAATGCAGAAGATTATATTTATGACTATGAAGAGTTTCTAAAACACAAATAAGTCATGACAGAAACCGTATATGATTGTTCGATTATTGAACTACCCAGGATAGAAAATCGTGCGGGCAATATTACTCCGGTGCATGGTACTATCAATCTTCCATTCGATATAAAAAGGGTATTCTACACGTATGATATTCCCGGAGGTGAAGCCCGAGGCGCTCATGCCCATAAACAATGCCATCAATTCTTAGTAGCCGCAAGCGGCAGCTTTGAAGTGGTTTTGGATGATGGCAAAAACAAACGTACCATCCTACTAAACCGACCTTTCTACGGACTACATGTTCCACCGGGTATTTGGTCATCAGAGCAAGGATTTTCATCCGGCTCTGTCTGTTTAGTGTTAGCGTCACATGCGTATGATGCAGAGGATTATATCAGAGAATATGATGAATTTATAAGATATAAAAACTATATGATTTTATAAAATATGACATTATGAAACAATTAGTTCGCAACGTAAAGATATTAGGTACCGGGTCATATGTTCCGGAAACTATTTACACGAATGAGTATTTGGAAACGATACTACCTACAACTGCACAATGGGTTTATGACAATGTAGGTATAAAAGAAAGGCATATTGCATCACCGGAACAGGCGACGAGTGATTTGGCAACCATAGCCGGTCAGCGGGCGATTGAGGATGCAGGGTTAAAAAGTGAGGATATTGATTTAATCATAGTTGCTACTTCAACTTCGGATCGGAAAGCCCCATCAACAGCTGCTTTTGTGCAACATAAATTAAATGCTTTTAATGCAGCCGCATTTGATTTAACAGCAGTTTGTAGCGGGTTTTTGTTTGGGATGTCAGTTGCCAGTCAATATATTGCTTCAGGAGTATATAATAACGTTTTGGTCGTTGGAGCTGATACCTTCTCCAAAATTACAGATTGGAGGCGCAGGGATGCTATTTTTTTCGGAGATGGAGCAGGCGCGGCCGTAGTGACATCGGCCAATGTAACAGAAGGTTTTCTGGCCTATCGATTATATACCGATACAAGCAATGAAATGTTGGGCTTTACCATTCCCGGAGGAGGGTCGGAAATTCCCTTGACTCCAGACAACATGGATGAACAATATTTTCAAATGAATGGGAAAGCAGTTTTTGCATCAGCCACTATTGCCTTACCTAAAGCCATTAATCAGGTATTGCGGGATACCGGGCTAACAATTGATGATATAGATATTATGATTCCGCATCAGCCAAGCATTCGTATACTTCAAAAAACGGCAGAAATTATTGGGTTGCCTTTTGAGAAAGTAATGACCAATATGGATAAATATGCCAATACATCTGGAGCAACTATTCCCATTCTGTTGGATGAAGTAAATAAATCAGGGAAGCTAAAAAAAGGGAATATTGTGTTGTTTGCAGCTGTAGGTAGTGGTTGGACATATGGAGCATCCATCATAAAATGGGCATAATATGATAATTATAACTGGTGCATCTAAAGGAATAGGAAGATATTTGTTTACCCGGTTTAAACTAGATGGAGAAAATGTAATCGGGACTTACAATTCCACAATTAAAGGTTTTGAAGAGGATAAACAAGATTACTTTAAAGTGGATGTTTCAGATAGTAAAGCTGTGGAGACAATGATAGATTCCATTAAGGAGTCTTTATCCAAAATTATCTTGTTGAATTGTGCTGGCATCTCATACACTTCATTTGCGCATAAGGCTGATATTGAAAAATGGGAACGTGTTATAGATGTGAATCTAAAAGGGAGTTTTAATATGATCCATGCACTTCTTCCTTTAATGCGAGAGCAAGGCTATGGCCGGATTATCAATTTTTCTTCGGTTATTGCCATTTTACCAACACCAGGTGTTAGTGCGTACGCAGCTTCCAAAGCAGGATTATTAGGTTTAACTAAATCATTAGCTGCTGAAAACGCATCGAAAGGTATTACAATAAATGCGATTAATTTAGGTTATGTAAATTTAGGGATGGGAGTGAATGATGTACCTATTACGTATCAAGAAAAGATGAAAGCGCAAATACCTGCCGGTAGGTTTTGTAACCCAGAGGAAGTATATAATACAGCAAAGTATTTAATTCAAACCGAATATGTCAATGGCACAGCTATTGATATTAATGGTGCTCTAATCTGAAACATATGGAACTAAAAAGTAAAACAATTTTTTTGCGTTTGGTCGAACAATCTGATGCGGAATTTATACTATCCTTACGGATAAATAATAATTATAGCAAGTATTTATCAAGAGTTGATGATAATTTATCAGAACAAGAGCGTTGGTTGGCAGACTATAAAAAAAGAGAAGCACTAGAACAAGAGTTTTATTTTATAATTTGCCGAAATTCAGACTCTCTACCTATTGGAACCGTTAGAATATATGATTTTATAGGTGATAGAGAGTCATTTAGTTGGGGAAGTTGGATCTTAAATGAGAATAAAACGAGATATGCTGCTTTAGAATGCGCTTTACTAATTTATGATTTTGCATTTTTTACACTAGGGTTTAAGCGTTGCCATATGGATATCAGAAAGCAAAATATTAAAGTTATTGAGTTCCATAAAAAATTTGGAGTAAAAATGATTGGAGAAACAGAAATAGATCTTTTGGGACATTATTTTCCAGAGGATTATTTATCGATAAGAGAGAAAATTAACACAATGATAGAATCTTATGACAAAATTTCTTGACCTTCAACAAATCAACGCCCAATATATTGCAGAGCTAATAAGAGAAGGTTGTTTTTTAATATACAGATTAACAGTAAAAAAATAATAAGAAACGCTGCGAACCAGAAGTGTTTTTGGAATGGAAATTCATAATGAATAGTTTCCCTTTGACAATCTATAAATGGTAAAACAAATGAAACAAGCCATCAAACAATTCATGCTTAAGTAGATATTGCTTTGGCGAGTTCCATACATCCTTAACATTAGTATAAAACAAAAATAAACGTATGAAGACTACAGTCATACACCAACATGATGATTGGTATTTAATTGAGCTACCAGGCTACGGCGATATACCAAAGAATGAATTACAGGTGGATATAAGCGTAACAGATAAAGACTTTATAAATATGGACTATAAAGCATTACGGGGAGCCATGATTATGGAACGATACCTTGAAAAACAGGAAAGAAATATCGTTTCAGAGTCTTTGGAATCCTATCAGTCTATTTATTTTGAGAAACTTAATATAAATCCAGTCAATTCAATGGATGAATTGATGAGTGTATTAATTACCATACCAAGAAGAAATGCTATTTATACTCGATAATAATTTTGTACTTGATCTGATAGCTCGCCGTTCGTCAAATTTCGGACTGCAACTTAATTTATTGTATTTTTTGTTAGACAAAGGATATGCAGCTATTTCATCAAGCCAATTACATAATTTGCGCTATGTAGTTATGCGCAATTACCCTCAATATGAGGCTGACTATTTAGAAATTGAAGCTCGGTTGAGAATAATTAAAACGCCTTCTTATGTTGACTTGAATCATAAGTTAGCTATTATAGATATAGAAGATTACTTGATAGAGCTCTCCGCTAAAGCCTGTAATGCAAAAATAATAACTTCCGATAAGCAATTTCTTGCAAATTCCGAATTGGCGATGACTCCGGTTGAAACATTTAATTATTTGATCAATGAACATAGGGAAATTGAATTTTTATCTCTAAAAAGAATAAATGATAAATATTCAGTTGATATTGAACACTCGATTGACCGAGTACTCGCCAGTGGTTGGTATCTTCTTGGGAATGAAGTAAAAACGTTTGAAAAGGAGTATGCCGGTTATATTGGCACCACTTATTGTGTGGGAGTAGCCAATGGATTAGATGCTTTACGTTTAATACTCCGTGCATACAAAGAAATGGGAATCATGCACGAAGGCGACGAAATCATTGTGCCGGCAAATACCTATATCGCATCCATCCTTGCTATTACAGACAACAAATTAGTCCCTGTTTTAGTGGAACCTTCCATTGAGACATTGGAGATTAACGACACGAAAATTGAAGTAGCAATTACTCCGAAAACAAAAGGAATCATGATCGTTCATCTCTATGGACAATGTGCCTACACTGAAAAAATCGGAGAGATTTGCAAAAAGTACAATTTGAAGCTCATCGAAGATAACGCGCAGGCACATGGATGTGTATATACAGAACCAAGAACCAGGAATCAAGAACCTAGAAAGACAGGTTCATTGGGTGATGCAGCAGGACACAGTTTCTATCCGGGTAAAAACCTTGGTGCAATGGGAGATGCCGGAGCAGTCACTACGAATAACGGTGAGTTGGCTCGTGTAGTGCGTGCTTTAGCTAATTATGGCAGCGAAAAGAAATATGTAAATAATTATCAAGGGCTCAATAGCCGTTTAGACGAAATTCAAGCAGCAATTCTTCGCGTAAAATTGAACTATTTAGACGAAGATAATGAGAAAAGACGCAACGTGGCTCATTATTACTTAGAGAATATAAAACATCCGGATATCAAACTTCCTGTTGTCACAGATTGGAATGCTCACGTATTTCATATCTTCCCCATTCTGTCACCCCGCAGAGATGCATTGCAACAATACTTAACAGAAAATGGAGTGCAAACCCTTATCCATTATCCGATCCCTCCGCATAAGCAATTAGCGTATAAAGAATGGAATACTCTTTCATTTCCTATCACCGAACAAATACACAATGAGGTGCTTAGCTTACCGATAAGTCAGGTGATGAATACTTCCGAAATAGAAAGAGTGGTGGAAATTTTGAATGATTGGAGAAGATGAGAATTAGCTAATTAGCTAATGTGAGGATTTGAGGATGTGATAATTTGAGAATGTGAGGATGTGATAATTTGAGGATTGAATATGGAGAAAAGGAATGAAGTGTTGGAGTTGAGTTTTGAATTTGCTCTTGATATCATTCATTATTGTGAGGAGCTGGAGAATAATAAGAAATATGTATTATCTCATCAACTGCTGAAATCGGGGACGTCCATCGAAGCAAATGGAAAAGAAGCTCAGAATGCGGAAAGTATCATGGATTTTGTTCATAAGCTTAAAATTGCTGCCAAAGAGGCTGAAGAAACTGAATATTGGCTTCAACTTTGTTTAAAATCAAAAACTTATCCTTCTTCACAGAAATTAATTGACCAAATAGGAAGTATCAAGAAATTATTAAATGCAATTATAGCTGCTACGAAACGAAAATTAACTAATTAACAATTAGTTAATTAGTTAATTAGTTAATGAGAGGATGAGCAAATTAAATCTACCAATCTACAAATCCACGAATCTACTAATCCACAAATCATCTCATCGATTAATGACCGATTCTCAGTCCTCCTACCGACAAATCATGAAAGCAACCTCCCTGTTTGGAGGAGTGCAAGTTGTCGGCATCATTATCACAATAATCCGCACCAAATTTATAGCCGTTCTTTTAGGCCCTGTGGGAATGGGAATCGCAGGTCTGTTAAACGGCACAATCGGACTAATCGCCGGTATCGCTGATTTTGGGTTAGGAACAAGCGCCATCAAAGATGTTGCGGCCGCATATGGAACGGGAAATGCCCAACGAGTGGCAACAGTAGTCAAAGTATTTCGTCGATGGATATGGATTACAGGATTATTAGGCACTGTCATCACCTTATGCTTTTCTCCATTACTTAGCCAGTTTGCTTTTGGTAATAAAAACTACACCTTTGCTTTTATCTGGATTTCCATCACCTTACTATTAGGTCAAATCAGTTCCGGCCAAAATGTAGTGCTACGTGGAATGCGAAAAGTAAAAGAGATGGCTAAAGCCAGTCTGATTGGTAGCATTCTGGGACTATTTACTACCATCCCCCTATACTATTTCTTTGGCCTAAAAGGGATTGTTCCGGGTATTATTATTGCATCGGTTACATCGTTATTATTGACATGGTATTATGCCCATAAAATCAAAATCGAACCTGTTTATGTATCTAAAGCCCGTACTGTAGCGGAAGGTAAAGATATGTTGAAAATGGGCTTTATGCTCAGTTTAAACGGATTAATCACAAGCGGAACCGCTTATCTTTTCCGGGTCTATTTAAGCAGGACTGGCGGAGTAGATCAGGTAGGATTATACAATGCAGGATTCGCCATGATCAATACCTATGTAGGATTAATTTTTACAGCAATGAGTATGGATTACTATCCCCGATTATCGGCTTTAGCCCATAGTAATGCGTTGTGTACAGAAGCCATCAATCAACAAGCTGAGATAGCTATTTTGATTTTGGCTCCTATCATCCTCATCTTTCTGGTTTTTATTCACTGGGTAGTTGTATTGCTCTATTCCCATAAGTTTACCCCTATTAACGACATGATTTTGTGGGCAGCATATGGCATGCTGTTCAAAGCATCGAGTTGGGCCATTGGATTCATTCTATTGGCTAAGGGAGCATCCAAGTTGTTCTTTTTTAACGAGTTATTTGCCAACTTATATGTATTTGGTTTCAATATTATCGGATATAATTTAGACGGACTAACCGGATTAGGAATATCTTTTATGGTAGGATATATTATCTATTTAATCCAAGTACACGTATTAAGCCATATAAAGTATTCTTTTTCGTTTAATAGAGATTTTATTCGTATTTTCATTATCCAATTTTTATTTGTCTCCGGTTGTTTTATCGTTGTTAAATTGCTGCCAACACATTATGCTTATGGAGTAGGCAGTATTTTAATTATTTTGTCTGGCTGGTATTCATATAAAGAGCTGGATAAACGGCTGGATTTAAAAAATATGCTGAGCCAAATTTTACATAAATAGTAACAACTACACTATGAATCAGGAAAATCCTTTGGTTTCCATTATTGTCATTACCTATAATTCGGCAAAATATGTAGTAGAAACGCTGGAAAGTACTAAAGCCCAAACCTATCAAAACATTGAGTTAATAGTGAGCGATGATTGCTCTACGGACGAAACAGTTGAAAGTTGCAGGAATTGGTTGAATTTAAATAAGGGAAGGTTTGTTAGAACAAAACTGATTACTTCTGATAGAAACACCGGAATTCCGGCAAATTGCAACCGAGGGTTATTTGAAGCAACAGGAGAATGGCTAAAATTTATTGCAGGAGATGACATACTATATTCCAGTGGCATAATGCAAGCAATAAAGTTCATACAAACTAATCCAGCCATAGTAATCTTTGATTCTATAGTAGACATTTACAATGATGATTTATCTATTTTATATGAACGAAAAACTGGGAATACCCAATTTTACACAAAATCAAAAACGGCACAAGAGCAATTAGTTTTATTCTCTAATAATCTAAATAAACCACGTATCATTTCTACAGTAGGTATATTTGTGAAAAATGTATTATTTCGTGAATTAGGGGGATATAATCTCACATTTCCATTGTTAGAAGATGCTCCTATGTGGTTTAAAGTGTTAAAATCAGGACATAAAATACACTACCTACCATCTCCTACAGTAAAATACAGAAAACATCAAGACGGAGTATCCTACATGAAATCATCACAAATATTAATCAATCAATTCCAACTAACAGTAAATAAGTTTATGTGGAATTATCTTTATAAGGAATGCACATTAATAAATAAATTAGAAATTATATGGAATAATATTTTTTCAAAATTGATCATTCTACTTGGAAATAAGGGAATTATTCCAGGAATAATTTTACGTTTTAGAAATAAATTTAGCCCATCTGCAATATTTAACAAATTATCTTATATAACAAAATAAACTCAAACTATATAGCATTAGATATGCTAGTGTTATGTTAGATTTGATACGGCGTAATATATTTATTTTCTTTGCAGCAAAAACCACCATATGATATTATACACAATCAAACTCAGCCAAACAAGTTGAAAAATTAAAAAAAATAATAAATAAAGGGAGTCATAGTTCTCAATCCTTTAGGGCAGCCTATATTTTATTAAACTGCGACAAGGGAGAGTTTTCGGACAACGCAAAGATTACCAATGAAGAGATTTGTAAGATACTCAAGGTAGGATCAAGGACAATAGACAGGGTAAAAAAGAGATTTATAAAAGAGGGCTTTGAAGAAGCATTAGAACGACGAGCCTCAAGCCAGGTATACAAGAAAAAGCAGATGGTGATTTAGAAGCGAAATTAGTGGCACTTTGTTGTAGCGAGCCGCCGGAAGGCTTTTCAAGATGGTCTTTACGTTTGTTGTCAGACAAAATGGTTGAATTGGAATATGTAGATTATATTTCATGTGTAACGGTGAGAGAGGTTTTAAAAAGACGAACTTTAGCTTTGGAAAGTAAAAGGCTGGGTGATTCCACCAGAAGCGAGTAGTGAATTTGTTTGCAATATGGAACATGTTTGGATGTTTATAAATTACCGTACGAAGGAGAATATCCGGTAGTTTGCATGGATGAATCACTCAAAACTGATAGAACAAATAGCGAGAGCAGCAATGACGCCTAGTCAAGAGGCCAGAGTTGATTACGAGTACATAAGGCATGGGATGGTCAACATATTTATGGCAAATGAACCTTTAAGAGGAAAACGGATTGGGCAAAATTTGTCAAACGAATAGCAGATGAAATGTATCCACAAGCAAAAAAGATAAAACTTGTGATGGATAATTTCAAGACACGTGATGCTTCCTCATTTTATGAAGCATTTGAGCCATGAGCCATCAGAAGCCAAGCGGATATGAGATAGATTTGAATTTATATATGGACCCAAGCATGAAAGTTGGCTAAATATGGCGGAAATAGAATCACATGTGCTGAACGAACAATACTTAAATCGTTATATTGAAACGGAAGAGAAAGTAAAAAAGAAGTTCAGGCGTGGCAAGAACATCGAAGCAATAAAAATATTAAGATTAACTGGCAATTTACAAATGAAGAAGCTCAGATAAAACTCAAAAGAATTTATCCGTCAATTCTGTACTAACATAACACTAGTTCAATATGAATTTTTTTTTTAGCCTATATTTCATCTGTATAAAAAACACATCAATAGACATCTTTTATACAAGAATAATGACAAGAGCTATTAATTATTACTGCAGATTATTCTATAAACTAACATCTCCATTTTATAAACTAGCAGTAAACAAAAGATTGGATGCATTGCAAAACGGATATATTGTAAGTTTAACCACATTTCCACCTCGTATCAATAAAGTATGGATAACGATAGAATCTATTATTCATCAAAGCAAAAAACCGGACGCTATCATTTTATGGCTAAGCAATGAAGAGTTTAGTGATAGCTCTGTTTTACCGAAAAAATTATTAAAATTACAGAAAAGAGGATTAGAAATCCGCTTTTGTTCTGGAAATTTGATGCCTCATAAAAAATATTTCTATGCTATGCAGGAATACCCCAAAGCGAATATAATTACGATTGATGATGATATGATTTATCCTCCAAATCTATTACATATGCTGATTAAAACACATCTACAATACCCACTTGCTATCTGTTGCAGCATAACCAGAGAGATAACGATTATCAATAAGCACATAGCTCCTTATAATGAATGGAAATATGTCAGGCATAATACATTACCTTCTTTTAAATACCTTACAATTGGAGTTGGAGGTACGTTATTCCCTGCAAACTCCCTAAATAAACAAGCTTTTAATCAAGAAGAGATACAAAAAAGGGCTATACGGGCAGACGACCTCTGGCTGAAAGTTATGAGTTTATTAAACCAAACCCCAGTAATAAGTATTTCTGGAGAGTTTTCACGATTCTTTCCCCCAATCATTATTAGAGATAACAAAAGATTGATGGATGAAAACATAGGGCAAGGGAAAAACGATCTTATTTTTAACGAACTAATGAAACATTACCATATTTCATATTCAGTTTTAGAATCGCAATAAAGAGCTCGTCATAATGACTCAATAATTCACAAGTGCATTAACCATTTAACTAATGGCATGAATCATAACTTATACAAAACGATAATAAAACAGCGTATTTTCTTGTCATTATTATGGCCATTCGGAGGGTTGTTGATCAGCATACGTGAGTTTCGTTATCCGTATGCTAAGAATTTGTTTTGGTGGTTTTGTATTTTTTTTGGTCTAACTTTTATTGTGGCAACCGGACCCAATAGCGCAGACAGCGCTCGCTACGCGGAATCATTGGTTAAATTGCATCAGGCCAATATTACCTCTATATCGGAGGTAATGAAAGGATTGTATTCCGATGAAGGGAAAACATTGGATATCTATCAATCTCTGATGACGTTTATAGTATCCCGCTTCACCGGGAATCCGCAATTTCTCTTTTTGAGTTATGCTCTTGTATTCGGATTCTTCTATTCACGTACTTTGTGGTATGTGTTTGATAAAATAAAAGGAAATATTCGTCTCTATCTGGTTCCCATCATGATCTTATATGCATTGGTATGCCCTATATGGAATATTAATGGAGTCCGGATGTGGACAGCGTTACAGATATTCGTGTATGGAGCCTTGCCATATTTACTGGATGGTAATCCGAAGAAATTGTATTGGAGTGTGGCTTCGGTTTTGTTTCATTTTTCTTTTTTTATTCCGGTTGTAATCTTGTTCAGCTTTCAATTCTTGCCTAAAAAATGGAGTACCTTTTATTTTGTATTTTTTCTGCTTACCTCGTTTATCAAAGAAATTAATATTGGGGCTATTACTAACTTTGCCACGAACCATATGCCTGCTTTTTTAGCACCCAGGATAGAAAGCTATACAAATTCTGATTATATCCAAAATCAAACAGTTGCCGATCAAAATTTAGCTTTTCATGTCATTTTAGCCAATAATATTGCACACTATTTTATTTATATCATGGTGATTGCAATTTGGTTGAAAGGAAAAGATGTATTGAATAATCATTTACGATTAAAACAGCTGTTCAATTATTCTCTTTACAGCTACGGCATTGCCCAAATACTGGCGTTGATTCCCTCAGGGGGACGGTTTGTATCCGTAGCCAACATGTTTATGTATGCTTTTTTAGTGCTTTTCATTCATGTAAGCAGTCGGGAGATTTCTCTGATTCGAAGAACAATACAATTCAGTATGCCCTTTTTAATTTTTGCCATCATTTTTCAAATATGGGCGGGGATGCTATTCTGGGGGCCCAATACTTTGATTGGAAATCCTGTCACCGCTTTTATGACGAATGATGCCACTCCCTTTATGACACTCATCAAACAATGGGTATAACGAAAGCATTACATATAAATTCTATAAATACATTATATGCAAAACACGTCAAATAAGAAAAAAATATTGATTCTAAGTGCAAATATCTATGACACAACTTCTCCTCGCACAATGCGTACGATAGAATTAACAACAGAATTGATAAAACAAGGACATTCTGTTGTGTTATATTCTGCAACTGAAAATAAATCTAAAAATCAGGCAATCCAAAAATCAGACAATCTAAGCTTAAAAAGTTATAGCTCTTGTAACACGAAGTTTTCACGATCATCTGTCCCATTCATTCGTTTACTATTGAATATAGTCAATAGAATACTCGATTATTTATTTCTGTATCCAAGTATACAATATTTCATAAAAGTAAGAAAAGCACTAAAACAAGAAATCGGAAAGCAATACGATTTGTTAATATCCGTGGCAGTACCACACCCAATTCACTGGGGGTGTGCATGTGTAATAAATCAAAAAACGAAACCATTACTCTGTAATAAATGGGTAGCAGACTGTGGAGATCCCTTTATGGGTTCGCAAACCGAAACAATCAGCCATCCTTTTTACTTTAAATATATTGAAAAATGGAGTTTTCGTAAAGCAGATTATATTTCTATACCAATGGCTACAGCAAAAACAGGATACTTTCCTGAATTTTGGGAAAAATTAGTCATAATACCTCAGGGAGTAGATTTTGCAAAAATAAAAATATACGAAAAGCCAATACAAAATGATGTAATAACTTTTATTTATGCAGGAGGATTTCTTGCAAATAAACGAGAACCCGCTCCATTTCTACAATATATAGAAAATCAACAATATAACTTCAAATTTATTGTTTACACAAAATGTGGAGGAAGCAATTATTTCGATCATATTTCTTCAGCATTAAGACAAAAAATAGAAATTCACGACTACATCAAAAGAGAAGAATTAATCTACCAAATGAGTAAAGTAGATTTTTTACTAAATCTTGAAAATGGGACATCAGTACAAATGCCAAGTAAATTAATTGATTATGCATTGTCAATGCGCCCTATTTTATCAATTGATGCGAATAACCTCAATACTAAATTAATTGATGAGTTTTTTGAAAGGAATTATACCCACCAATACAATGTTGAGAATATTGCCCAATATAATATCGAAAATGTAACAAAAGCATTTCTGTCTCTTTGTGAATAATCGAAAGATATGAGACATACCATATTTACACCAACTTTTAATAGGATAACAACATTACCCAGACTGTATGAATCCATCAAGGCCCAAACATATAAAAACTTCAGTTGGTTAATCATAGATGATGGATCAACAGATAACACCCAAGAACTTGTTCAAAAATGGATTGAAGAAAATGTCATTTCTATTCAATATATTTATAAAGAAAATGGAGGAAAGCATACAGCCTTACAGCTTGCTCTTGAATGTATCGAATCAAAATATATTGAAATGATTGATAGTGATGATATGTTTACGAGTACGGCAATGGAGACATTTGAAATGGCATGGAAGAATATTGAAATGAAGGGGTTAGAAGATCAAATCGCTCAAGTTAAAATGTTTTCAATGTATGAATCCGGACAGTTAGTCGGCTATGGTGATTTTTTATTACCTCAACAAATAGATCATCTGGATGGAACATGGCACGAATTAGTTTTAAAACATAATTGTCACAGAGAGTTAGTTGATTCTACAAATGTATCAAAATTAAAACAATGCATAAATATAAGCAAATATAATTGGAAACAGGAATATTTACGATTTATTAGCGAATTTATTTTATGGTCTGCCATTGGAAGGACATACAAAACTAGAATTATCAATAATATTGGAAGAATTTATTATATGGATGGTTCCAATAGTATATTAAGGGGAAGAAAAGAAACTCGACATTATATTAATGACATGGTAAATAACATGTATTTTGTCGACGAAAACATAGATTATTTTTTTTATAATCCATTATATTTTATCAAGTTTATTATAAAATACATTATAGCCGGATTTATTGTAAAAGAGTCCATTCATAGTCAATGGAAGATCATTCGTTCGAAAAAATTCAAAGTTTTATATATCATATCCTTTTTCCCCGCTTGTATGTTTTATTTCAAAATGAAATATTGTGACCATCAATTTTATTTAGGATGAAGGTATTAAAATCTTTAAGGCGTAGCATGCCGAACATTCCTGGATGGCACACAAATCGAAAGATTGTAGTGATTGAAAGCGATGATTGGGGAAGCATCCGGATGCCATCGAAAAAGGTGTATGACAAACTATTACAAGATGGATACAACGTGGATCAACTCTCATACGAGAGATATGATTCTTTAGCCAGTGAAGAGGATTTATCCGCTTTGTTTGATACACTGACTTCCATAAAAAATCAAAGGGAACAACATCCTGTCATTACGGCCAATACAGTGGTGGCCAATCCGGATTTTGAGAAAATAGCCGCATCAGGGTTTTCTGAATATTTTTATGAACCATTCATAAAAACATTGACTCAATATCCTCATCATACCCATGCGTTTGCGTTATGGAAAGAAGGGATAGAACAGCAAATATTTCACCCTCAGTTTCATGCACGGGAGCATTTGAATGTCGCCAGATGGATGAGGGATTTACAACAAAATATTCCGGCTGCCCGGTTAGCTTTTGAACACAAGACCATAAGTCTAAGCTCTTTGATTACGCCCAACAATAAAAATGCCTATATGGATTCATTTGATTACGATACAGAAGTGGAATCCATATTGTTGAACACCATATTAACCGACGGGTTACAGCTCTTTGAATCCCTTTTTGGCTACCCTTCAAAATCATTTATTGCTTCTTGCTATATATGGAGTAAAGAACTGGAAATCAAACTTCAGAAATGTGGAGTTGACTTTATTCAGGGAATGGCCGTGCAAACTATTCCCACATTAAATCATGGCAATGTATATACCCACAATTATCATTATACAGGACAAAAGAACCGGCTGGAACAAATCTATCTAGTCAGAAACTGTTTTTTTGAACCCTCTGAGAATATAGCATTTGACTGGGTTAATGATTGCATGAACCGGATCAAAATCGCATTCAGATGGGGGAAACCAGCTATTATCAGCACCCACCGGTTAAACTTTATCGGAAATATCGACCCTACCAACAGAGACCGGAACCTGAAGTTGTTTGCCAACTTGCTTAAAACCATTCTTCATTTTTACCCGGATGTAGAATTTATGACTTCCGATCAACTGGGCTCAGTTATCGCATCAAATACCAAAGTATGAACCAAGAAAAATTCTTACATATTATCCGTTGCTTTCAGGATATAAATGACAGGAACATTGATTCTCTTGGAAAAATCTATGACGACAGAGCAAAGTTAACCGCGATGATCACAGAGCTTTTGGGTCATGATTTTTTAGAATCGGTTACCGGCAAAAAAATTTTATTAAAACCCAATTGGGTAAAACATTCCTCTAAAGAAACGGATGAGCTATGCCTGCGTACAAACGATCAATGGGTAATTGCTGCATTGGAAGTCATCCTGCCGCAAAAACCGATTTCAGTTACCATTGGCGACGCTCCGATACAAGGATGTCTTTGGGAAAAAGCCATTTCACCTTCATTTATAGCACAAATAGAACAGTTAAGCGAAAAGGCAGGGATACCCGTTGGCATCAAAGATTTCAGGCGCCGGACATTTAACCCTGCATCTAACATACCTGTATCAGAACGTAATCCTATTTCGGAATATGTAATTCTTGATATCGGGAGCAACAGTTTTTTAGAGCCAATCTCGAATTCAGGTGGAAATTTCAGGGTAAATGATTATGACTATCAACAATTAGCTAAAAATCAAAGAAAAGGAGTTCATAAATATTGCATCACCAGGGCACTATTTGATGCCGATATTGTAATCTCCATGCCCAAAATAAAAACACACCAAAAAACGGGCATGACCGGTGCATTGAAAAACATTGTCGGATTGAACGGGGATAAAGATTATTTGCCGCATCACCGTGTCGGAGGCACAAAACAGGGAGGAGACTGCTATCCGGGATCTAATATCCTGAGAAGGATTAGCGAAATATTCATTGATTTGGCCAATAAAAAGCAAGGAACTACTTATTATCTTCTATTGCATAGATTATCATATTTATTATGGAAGATGTCATTTCCCAAAAACACACATAATCTTGGAGCTGCATGGTATGGCAACGACACTACCTGGCGTATGGTTATGGACTTAAATAAAATTGCCATTTATGGGAAAGCAGATGGAAGCTTGTCCAATAAACCGCAAAGGCAGTTATACAGCCTTTGCGATGGGATTATCGGCGGGCAAGGAAATGGCCCCCTTCATCCTGACCCGTTCCCTTTCGGTTTCGTCAGTTTTACAAATGACTCAGCACTCAATGATTTATGCATGACAACTCTCATGGGATTTCATCCTGATAAAATTCCTTTAATACATACAGCATTGAAATTGACTGATATACATAATGTCTTGATTACCTTAGATCACAAAAAAATTAATACGTTGCAAGATTTAGAACCATACAGTATCCATACCACAGCAGCTCCGGGGTGGGATGATTATTTAAATGCTAATTAAAAGGTATAATTCTCACCATATTATGTCTCGATGATAACATCAAAAAAAGATTTTCAATATTATATTGCTTCGGATCGGAAAGCGCTCAACAGAAAAAGAGAGTCTCTTATGAATAACATAAAAGGCATCTTCTTTCCTGACTACATCTGGAAATTTCAACGGCTTTTACGAAAAACGGAATATACTAAAAATTGCAAATCAGGAATTTTGGGGAAAATACAATATGTATTCTTACAGTATCATTTTCAAAAATTATCGTTGAAATTGGGATTTTCGATACCACTGAATGTGTTTGGCCCCGGACTAGCGATTGTGCATTATGGCACTATTGTAGTAAACGCGAATGCAAAAGTCGGAGCTAACTGTAGGATTCATCCTTCTACCTGCATTGGAGCATCAGGGGGCTCTGACAAAGCTCCCCGGTTAGGAGACAATGTGTATATTGGTCCGGGAGTAAAAATATATGGGGACATTGTGATTGGGAATAATATTGCCATGGCGGCTAACTCTGCTGTCAATAAATCATTTCCGGAGGAAAATAGTTTAATTGGAGGAGTTCCTGCCAAACGAATTAAAGCCATCGATATTTCAAGCATCATAAAACATATAGGAGATGAGTAGAATAGCGATTCATAAGACAAACAATTCTTTTAGTGATCGTTGGGTTGCCTATTGCCAGGCAAAACAGATTGATTATAAAATTGTTGACTGTTACCGAAATGACATCATCGAACAATTACAAGATTGTGATGCCCTTATGTGGCATTTTTATCATGCTTCAGCTAAGGATTCGCTCTTTGCCAGGCAACTCCTTTATTCTTTACAACAATCAGGTAAAATTGTTTTTCCTGATTTCAATACGATGTGGCATTTTGATGATAAAGTAGGGCAAAAATATTTATTGGAAAGCATTGATGCCCCATTAGTTCCCTCCTACGTTTTTTATAATGAGCAAGCAGCATACGAGTGGATTGAACGCACGCAGTTTCCTAAGGTATTTAAGCTACGAGGCGGAGCAGGATCTGTCAATGTACAACTGATTCAAAACAAGCAAAAAGCAAAACGGATAGTCAAGCAAGCTTTCGGAAGAGGTTTCAAACATACAAGCCTTGTCTCTTTGCATGACACTTATCAAAAATACCAACAGGGGAAACTCCCGGCGTTTGACCTAACCAAACGGATCGCCAGATGCTTTATTCCAACTCAGTATTCTAAAATACATGGGAAAGAACGCGGTTACGTTTATTTTCAAGATTTTATTCCGAACAATGCCTTTGATATACGAGTGATTGTGATTGGGAATAAGGCTTTTGCCATAAAGCGAATGGTTCGGAAAAATGATTTCAGGGCATCAGGAAGCGGCATGATTCTATACGATAAACAGGAGTTTGATGAACGTTGTGTTTCTATCGCGTTTGAAGTGAATAACAGACTTCAAAGCCAAAGCATTGCTTACGATTTTGTTTTTGATGTTAATCATGACCCATTGATTGTAGAAATCAGTTATGGATTTTCAATAGAAGGATATGATCCATGTACCGGCTATTGGACGTCCGATATGGCATGGCATGAAGGAAAGTTCAATCCATATGGATGGATGGTAGAGGATTTGTCATTTGCAGTTAAGGAAAATTTACAATATAATTTACAAAAAACAAACAACACATTCCTCTTGAACGAATAAACATGTGCATCCGCCCATAAACTATCAGAAAAATATTCTCTTTACGACATAATGTAAATCCACAATGACAACGTCCATTCCAAAAATTCTACACTATTGTTGGTTTGGCGAGCATGAAATGCCCGACAATATTCAGCAATGCCTCACATCCTGGCAATTTCTTAAGCCTGAATATCAATTTATATGCTGGAATGAGTCTAACTTTGATGTCAGTCGTTATCAATTCACGAAAGAAGCCTATGAACAGAAAAAATGGGCGTTTGTAGCTGATTTTGCAAGACTGGAAGCGCTTTACCAATACGGGGGGATCTATTTAGATACGGATGTTATGATGCTCAGATCTTTTGATCATTTATTGAATAGCTACCAACTGGTTTTAGGATCAGATGAATTTGGAGGTATCATCACGTCATTTATGGCAGCGACCCCTCAACATCCATACATAAATGAATGTTTAAGCATTTATCAAAATAAGTCGTTTATAAAGGCTACCGGAAAATTGGATATGACGATCAATAATGTTGTGATGAATAACCTTTTGAGAAGCCATTATAAGATAAACCACAATACCAATGAAGAGCTTGGCCTGATTATTTATCCAGATGATTATTTTCAGGTAAAAAGTTTTGTATCAGGAAAATTACATCTTACAGAAAATTCCTGCATGATTCATCACATGAATAAATCATGGGATTCTGTTTTTGCAAAAATATTGGAGTTGTTAAGGACGAAGATTCTTGTTCCCATCATCGGGACAAAAGCATATGTCCAATTAAATGATTTTGTCAGACGGTTAGTCTCTCATATTCGAATATAATGAACGTCAAATCCCTTACCGATTCAAAAAAAACGATTTGTTGCGTTATTCCATCTTTGCATGCAGGAGGCATGGAAAGGGTGATGAGCGAGTTGGTGAATTATTTATCAGGGAAAGATTATTTGAAATGTTATCTTATAAATCTTTCCAATAAAGAGAACTTTTATAAATTAAATAAAAATGTAAAAGAGATAAGACCGGAATTTTATAATAATAATAAATTTTTATATACATTAAAATCGCTGCTTTATTTGAGAAATAGTTTAAAAAGAACAAAACCCTATGCAGTATTGAGTTTTGGTGAAACATATAACACTTTTACACTAATTGCAGCATTTGGATTGGGTTTGAATATTTTTGTTTCTGACAGAAGTAAGCCTGATAAAGATTGGGGGCTTGTACAAAACAACCTTCGAAAAATCTTCTATCCCAAAGCAAAGGGAATAATAGCACAAACAACCTATGCCAAAAAATTTATAGAGAAAGAAATTGGACATAAAAATATCAGGGTAATACCAAACCCAATAGATCTCTCAAAATTTAATTCAGAAGGTAAAATTACAGAAAGGAAAAATATTGTTATAACTGTTGGGCGACTAATTCATAGTAAGCGAATAGATATTTTAATTGATGCTTTTTCTAAAACTAATAATCATCAATGGAAATTGTGCATTGTAGGTGATGGACCAGTAAGAAAATTGCTTGAAAAACAAGCTTTTGCATTAGGGATGATAGATGATGTTGTTTTTTTAGGCAACAAATCAGAAATTCATGAAATGTATGCACAGGCAAAAATCTTCGCATTCACATCATATTCTGAAGGATTCCCTAATGCTATATTGGAAGCAATGGCTTCCGGTCTACCCGCTATCGCATTTAATTGTATTGCGGGTCCTGCTGATTTGATCGATAATGGTAAGAATGGATTCTTAGTCGATCTAGGCGATACTAACACTTTTTGTGAAAAGTTAATTGAGTTAATGAACAATGAAACTATGATAGAACAATTTAGTGGAATCGCAAAAAACAAAGCATTTAATTACGAAATGAATAAAATCGGAGATGAGTATTTAAATTTTCTATTGTCATGAAACGAAAAATTTCGCGAGTAAAATTCTATTTTTTAAAATCATTAGTTGGCTTTTTGGTTTATATTGATAGCCGTTGGTATATGAAGTACTATCATAAACTACTACAATCAGCCGGTATTAATTTTACCGGAATACCACGATTTATAGCAAAAAGTGTGAGATTTGATGATTTTGATCGAATTACTATTGGTGATCGTTTTGTAGCTTCAATGAATGTTCATTTCCTAACACACGATTATAGTCTTACAACGGCACTTATTGCCATCGGAGAGAAACCTCAAACAGATGTTGGAATGTTGAGGAATATAGTTGTTGGAGATAATGTGTTCATCGGTATGAATACTATTCTCCTTCCCGGTACTACAATAGGAGATAATGTTATAATTGGAGCTGGATCTGTTGTAAGAGGTAGAGTTCCTTCAAATTCAGTAATTGCGGGCAATCCAGTTCAGATTCTCGGTAGTATTGAAGAGTATGCTGAAAAACAAAAATCAAGAATAAATCAGGGATTACAAATTGATAAAAAATGACAAAACTCCTCCTTCTTAACACCACCGCCAACACCGGCAGTATAGCTGAAAAAAATATTAATGTCAACGAACTAATATGAAAGTCACAATAGATCCCCGAGCCCGTATCAGTTATGCTTCTTACTATATTACAGGATTGTGGGAAGCGTTTGGAAAACGGAATGTAAAGTTTTCTATCAAACCATTTACCGATTTGAGACAAACTAATCCGCAGGAAAGTTTCGATCAGTATTTTGCTTTTGTACTGCAAGATGAAAAAAATAAGACTGAACGGATAGTGATAGATTATCGTGATAAAAGTAATATCAATATTTCTGCGGTTGAATGGGCGGATTTGTACGGTAAAGTAAATTTTAATCCGGAAGATGCAGATTTTATGATTTTGCAATCAGAACTGAAACACAGCATTATCCCTGTCGGAACAAATTTTGGAGTACGGATTTGGAGTGCTTTTGATACAACAAAGTATTTACTTCTGAATTACCTGAAGTCAATCCAGTATTTACCGATTAATTTTCGAATATTTTTGTCTGGCTATAGCTGGCAACTGAAAAGAGAAACATTAGACTTTTATCAGACTGCTCAATCTGGAGCGGATTATGTTTTTCATGCTTCCGGTTTTTATATCAATCAGGAACATGGTGAATTGGTTAATAACCTGCGAGCCATGTTCATTCGGACCTGCAAAAGTAATTCAAAATGCACTTTTGAAGGAGGATTGTTGAACAAATCAATCAATATAAAGACGTATTCACAGAAAAATATTATCCGGCCGATGGATATCTGCAAAACATAAAAAAATCTGCGTTTGTTTTTAATACTCCGGCTGCATGGGCTTGTCATGGCTGGAAATTGGGTGAATATCTGGCAATGGGAAAAGCAATTATTTCAACCCCATTTGTGAATGAAATGCCTGAAAAAATGGTTCATGGAGAAAATATTTATTTTGTTGAAACTGAAAGTGAAATGATAGATGCAGTAAATATATTATTATCAGATCATAAATTAAGGGAAAAGCTTGAGATTGGAGCAAAGGATTATTATAATAAATGGTTAAAGCCCGATATAGTTATCAGAAGAATTATAAATGAACTTCAATTAAAACAAAACTCATCCTCCTTAACACCTCCGCCAACACCGGCAGTACCGGCAGGAGGCTGAGGTAACAGAGGTGGTAAAAAGTTACAAATTTGAAACAATAAGTTGAGCTAGCGAAAAATAATAATTGAGTATGCTTTAAAAAATGCAATCACACGAAGATTCTTATGGCAAAAAACACAAAAATAGAAGTTGAAGGAAGAATTATTACAATTATACTTGATAAAGAACAGGAATATATCTCGCTTACCGATATGCTCAAAGCAAAAGATGGCGATTCCTTTATTTCTGATTGGCTTCGGAACCGTAACACTGTTGAATATCTCGGAATTTGGGAATCCGTTTACAATCCAGAATTTAATTATGGCGAATTTACCATAATTAAAACTCAGGCAGGCTGAATAGTTACAAGCTAAGCGTAAAAGAGTGGGTATAAAAAACCAACGCAATTGGACTTAAAGCTAAAGCTGGAAGATATGGAGGAACTTACGCCCACCCTGACATTGCTTTTGAGTTTGGTATGTGGATTAGTCCCCAATTCAAGATATACCTTGTAAAAGAATTTCAACGTTTAACGATGAAAACGACCGACTGAAATTAGAATGGAACCTACAGCGTACATTGGCCAAAGTAAACTACCAGATACATACCGACGCAATAAAAGATAACCTGATACCAAAAGAAATTACCCGTGCGCAAGCCAGTTTTGTGTATGCCAACGAAGCCGACTTGCTCAAGGTGGCTCTTTTTGGTGTTACAGCAAAAGAATGGCGGGATAATAATGCAGAAAAAGCAGGAAATATAAGAGATTGGGCTACTTTAGAGCAATTGGTGGTATTGAGCAATATGGAAAGTATTAACGCCTTGCTAATTCGCCAGGGGCTTTCGCAACCGGAACGCTTAATGCAGCTTAACAAAGTGGCCATTACCCAAATGCAATCGCTACTTGAAAGTAATACACTAAAAAGACTGAAATAAAAAAACTTACGAAACGCTCCCGTCTTTACGTGACAAGTTGTGAAATAAAAGAAATGACTAAACTCCTCCTCCTTAACACCTCCGCCAACACCGGCAGCACCGGACGGATTGCCAAAGAAATAGGATTGCTGGCACAGCAATCGGGATACGAGGTGCGGTTTGCTTATGGAAGAAACGCGGTAAACAGCCGGTTGCCACTCATAAAAATTGGCAATCAGTGGGATATGCGCTGGCACGGACTGAAGTCGCGGCTTTGCGATGCGCATGGATTTGCAAGCCGCCGGGCAACGCTGGTGTTGATAAAGCAACTGGAAGCCTGGAAACCTGACATAGTCAATATCCACAATCTGCACGGCTATTATATCAATATAAAATTATTATTTGACTATTTAAAGCGTGTGCAGATACCGGTAGTCTGGACATTTCACGATTGCTGGCCGTTTACGGGGCATTGTAGTTTTTTCGACCGTTATGATTGTCATAAATGGGAAACAGAGTGTCATCATTGCCCCAACCGAAAAGGGTATCCCGAAAGCTGGTTTTTCGATAGATCGAAAATAAATTATTACCGAAAGAAAGAAATTTTCAACGGGTTGAACAATTTGACAATAGTCACACCTTCAGCATGGCTGGCTCAGCATGTTAGAAGTTCATACCTTCAAAACTATCCCGTAAAAGTAATCAACAACGGAGTGGATTTAGAGATATTTAGCCCTGTTAAAGATGTTAGTATCTTGCAAAATTACGGTATATCCGAAAAGCCTTATATTCTTGGCGTGGCCAGTACCTGGGACAAGCGGAAGGGATTGGATGTTTTTATCGCATTAAGAAAATTATTATCAGAAGATATTCAAATCGTATTGGTTGGCTTATCGACTGAACAGACTTTGGAATTACCAGGAGCAATAACAGCAATTAACCGCACTGAAAATACAGCAGAGCTGGCAGCACTGTACTCGGCAGCTACGATATTTGTAAATCCTACCTACGTGGATAATTTTCCCACTACCAATATCGAAGCGTTGGCATGCGGAACTCCGGTGATAACATACCGTACAGGAGGAAGTCCCGAAGCGGTGGATGCGGAAACGGGAATAGTTGTTGAAAAGGGAAATGTGGAAGAATTGAAAGAGGCGGTTGAAAAGTTGCTAACCTGTGGTAAAATACATTACATAGAAAAATGCCGAAAGCGTGCAGAAAAGCTTTTTGCAAAGGATGACCGGTATAAGGACTATGTGGAACTGTTTAATACCGTAATAAAATAATGTACACAGGAACAAAAAAATCAGAATTACAGGTTTATTTGAGTAACATACCTGGTTGGCGGACGAAGCGAAAAATAGTGGTCATTGAAAGTGATGACTGGGGCTCGGTGTATATGCCGGATAAGAAATCGCTGGAAGCTCTGAAAACTAAGGGTGTGCCGCTTACCACGCATTATGTGAACAACGATACACTGGAGTCGAATGAAGATATGGAAATGCTGTTCGATGTTCTTCGTAATCATAAGGACGCGACAGGACGTGCCGTGGTAATGACTGGTGTCAATGTGGTGGCTAATCCCGATTTCGAAAAAATCAGTGCTAATGGATTTACTAAGTACGAATACGAATTGTTTACCGAAACGGCCAAACATTTTCCCGGATGCGACCGTATATACGATTTATGGCAGCAGGGTATCCGCGAGCGATTGCTGGTACCGGTATTTCACGGAAGGGAGCACCTGAACGTACAACGCTGGATGCGACTACTGCAGAAAGAGAATGAAACGGTGCGACTGGCATTTGAGTATGGCATGTCTGCATTAAGTAAAGGCCTGCATGATGAACGTTTGCCTGACTTGAGGGCTGCTTTCGATATTGATACTCCAAACGATTTGCCATATCTACACGCAGTGATTATAACTGGCATGAATGCATTTGAAAAATTGTTTGGTTACCGTTCTTCGTTTTTTATTCCCACCAACGGCCCGTTTAATAATTCACTCGAAGAGATTACAGCTTCGGAAGGGGTGAAATATATTGGTACGGGTAAAATACAAAGCGAGCCCCTAGGTGATGGAAAGTATAAAAAACACTTCCGCTACATAGGTAAATGTAACAAGCACGGTCAGATTTACCTGACCCGAAATTGTTTTTTCGAACCCAACAGTTGGGAGCAAGCACGTGATTGGGATTGGGTAAGCGCCTGTCTGAAAGAAATTGACATAGCTTTCCATTGTCATAAACCGGCCACAATAAGTTCACATCGTGTGAATTATATGGGGACTATCCATTCTGAAAACCGTGCAAACGGATTAAAGAAATTAGATATTTTACTGTCTGAAATAATCAAACGCTGGCCCGAAGTGGAGTTTATGACCTCCATGGAGTTGGGAGACCTTATTGCAAAACGTAAAGCATGAAGAAAATTGTCCTTATCAATCAAAGTTCCGGCTATCTCATGATAGACATTGCAAATGCTTTTGTGCAATCAGGGAAATTTGATGAAGTCGTGTTAATAGCAGGTCGAATTAATCCCATCAAAATACCACTGGATAACCGGATAAAAGTAACCAACATCATTTCATACCATCGCAGCTCCACCATTAAACGAATGTTATCCTGGGGAATAGCCACGCTACAGGTTTTTCTGTTATTACTATTCAAATTCCGAACCTATGAAATCTTTTTCGTGTCGAATCCACCTACGCTTGTTTTTTTATCGCCATTTTTGAAACATCACTATTCAGCATTGGTATATGATGTGTATCCTGATGGAGCTGTATTAGGAGGGTTTATTACCGAAAAATCAATTTTGTACCGTTGGTGGGCACAAAGTACTATCCAATTTTATGCAAAAGCACACCGGGTTTTTACGATCACTCCCGGCATGGCACAAACTATTGCTACCTATTGTCCACCAACTAAAATAACCGTAGTTCCAGTATGGAGTAGTAACGCTTTCGACACAATCATTCAGAAAGCAGAAAATCAATTTATTCAAAACGAACATCTTGTCAATCAATTTGTTGTCATGTATTCCGGCAATATCGGCAAAGGGCAGGGTTTGGAAGCCCTTGTGGAGGTAGCCGACCAACTACGGGATGAATCCAATCTTCTCTTTTTATTTATAGGAGAAGGATGGGGAAAAACAGCTCTGATAAACCGGGTAAATGAATTGCAATTGGAAAGTCTTTTCCGGTTCCTCCCCTATCAGGATGCAAACCAGTTGCCTCATTCCTTAAGCGCTGCTGATATGGCTGTCATTGCAACACCAAAGGAAGCGGGACGGGTATGTGTACCCAGCAAAACGTATAACCTCCTTAAATTAGGAAAAGCATTACTTTGCATTACAGGGAAAGATTCAGAATTATATCGCTTAGTAAATGAATATGGTGTAGGAAAATGTTTTGAGCAAGACGAAATTAACGAAATAGCACATTTCATTCGTTTGTGCAAACATAATCCGGAGAGAATAGAACAATATGCAAAGAAATCCACGTCTTATGCGCTGACCGTTACCGCTTCGCTTGCCAATCAATTTGTGGAATAAACTATGATTCTTCGAGAGTGTATCAAACAATTCATGCATTCATGACAAAACATTGTAAATTGTAACATGTATACGATTACAGTCATAAAAAGTACAGACCTAACGCAGACAGACTGGGAAGATATTGTATTTGGGTTTAATGAATCGTTTAATCTAAAAAAGAGCGTAAATGAATTCAAAGCATATTATACCTCTTCCTGTTTGGGTTACTCGTATCATGCCATTGCACGAAACAATGAGAACCGCATTATCGCTCAAACCACACTATTCCCATATTGGTATATTGTTCAAGGAGAACGTATGCTATTCGGATTAAGCGGGGGAACATATGTAAGAAAAGCATATCGCACTGAAGCATTTTTGTATGTAGATATGCTAAATGAATTAATGGACGAATGTAAGAAATTTGATATCAAAATATTATATGGCGTTCCGAATAAGAATTCGTTTATGTTGGCAGTGAAATTTATTGGATCCAAACATGTAGCTGATTTGCCATATTACGTATTACCCGTTTCAATTTCAAACCTTGCAGGAAAATCATTATTAAAAAGTATCGACATTTTCTATTTTCCTCTATTGCGGTTTTATCTCTTTTTAGCTAAATTTGTATCAAGTACTAAACCTATCGTATCCGAATATACAAAAATAAAAATTGAGTATTCGGATAATTTTGAAAAGCAACGGTTTAAAAAAAAGAACATCAATTGTTTCAGAGATTCAAAAGAAAATATAGGATACTACCGGATAATGGAAGAAAAAGGGTTGAGAACAGCCTACATATTGGACTTTAGAAATAATGGCAGTAGAACAAACAAAGCTTTGACATCGCTAGTCAATCATATCATTCAAACTGACAAACCGGATATCATTATGTTTATCGGAACTCTAAATATAAAGCAGTATGTATTTTTCAAACTCCCTAAGAAATTTGAACCACAACAACTCCCATTGACTTATAATCTGTTAGATGAAAAACATACAGATTTAATACATATATTGTCAGATTCAACAAACTGGGATTTCGGTTTGTTGAATTTCGATGCCAGATAGATGAATCATTATTTAACAATAAAAAAGTATGCCTTATGGAAATTCAAAATTTCGTTCAAACGTTTGCTGCACAGTTTGATGATACCGATGCATCGGTTTTTACACCAACGACAAAATTTAAAGAATTGGACGAATGGTCATCTTTGATGGCTCTTTCGGTAATAGCTATGGCTGATGAAACATATCAGGTAAAACTGAAAGGAGATGATATACGTCAATCACAAACAGTAGAAGATTTGTACAATATCGTTAAATCAAGATTATAATGGCTTTCTTGTCTGTTCCTAATGTCAAAATCCATGGTCTATCCGTATGTGTACCTTCGACAGTCGAAGAAAATAATAATCTAAAACTGTTTCAGGGGGAGGATGCCGCAAAATTTATGGCTTCAACGGGTGTTGAGCGCAGACGAATTGCTGGAGACAATGTCACCACATCTGATCTCTGTTATTATGCTGCTGAAAAATTGATTGCAGATTTGGGATGGAACAAAGAGGAGATCGATTGCCTCATTTTTGTGACTCAAACGCCTGATTATATTCTTCCGGCTACATCTTGCATTTTACAGCATAGATTGGGATTATCCGAAGAATGTTACTCAATGGATATATCGTTAGGATGTTCCGGATGGATTTACGGGTTAAGCACCATTGGAGCCTTAATCCAAAATGGCAATATGAAAAAAGGGTTGTTGCTTACAGGTGACACAGTCCTAAAATCGTGTTCAGTTGAAGATAAAAGTACATGGCCTTTATTTGGTGATGCCGGGACATGTACTGCTATTGAATACCACGAAGGAGATAAAGGATTCCAGTTTCATATGGCTACTGATGGGAGTGGGTACGAAGCAATTATTATACCAGAAGGAGGCTATCGGAATCCTTACTCAGTCAATTCATTAAAAGAAGAATGTATTGAAGAAGACATTATTAGAAATTCTCTAAATATTGCCTTAAATGGCATGGATGTTTTTTCGTTTGGAATTAATAAGGCCCCGGAAACGATCCATAAATTGGCTGATAAGTTTGATATTGATATGGGAAAAATTGATTATTTCGTTTTTCATCAGGCTAATTTATTTATGAATGAAAAGATTCGAAAAAAGCTCAAACTTCCTGTTGAAAAAGTTCTCTACTCTCTCAAGGATTTTGGGAATACCAGTTCGGCTACCATTCCACTAACAATGGTAACACAATGCCGTGAAGCTTTAAACCATAATAGAAACCGACTGATTGCCTGCGGATTTGGAGTTGGACTTTCCTGGGGAAGTGTATATTTTGAAACGGATAATCTAATTATTTCTGATCTTATAGAAGTTTAAATACGCTATGAGTTACAACCCTTTCTCGCTTGAAGAAAAAACTGTTCTGGTAACAGGCGCCTCGTCCGGAATTGGTCGGGCAATTGCTATCGAATGCGCTAAACTAGGAGCGAAGCTTATTATTAGTGGTCGTAACCAGAACCGGCTGCAACAGACGTTTGCTCAATTATCCGGCAAAAATCATCGCTTTATTTTAGCTGATTTGTCAAAACAGACAGAAATAGATCACCTGATAGACACATTGCCAAATCTGGACGGAGTGGTTCATTGTGCCGGATTCACAAAATCTCTTCCTATTCAGTTTATTAATGCCAATGATTTATCAGCTATCATGCAGGTGAATTTTGTATCACCCACGTTAATTACCCAGACACTTTATAAAAACAAAAAATTAAACAAAGGGGCTTCCATTGTCTTTATTTCTTCCATATCCGGTGTTTATTGCTCTGCAATTTCCGGAGGCATCTATTCTGCATCCAAAGGTGCAATTAATGGAATAGCCAAAACAATGGCAATAGAAATGGCAACGCGCTCTATTCGTGTCAACACAGTATGCCCGGGTATGATTCAAACATCCATATTTGATGAGGGAGTAATTTCCGAGGATCAATTGAAAGAAGACACAAAGAAATATCCATTAAAACGCTATGGAAAACCTGAAGAAGTGGCCTATGCTGTAATTTATTTATTGTCTGATGCCAGTCAATGGGTAACAGGCTCCAACCTCCTAATTGACGGAGGATATACCCTATTATAATTATAATGATCAAAAAACGATAGCATGCAAGCTTATATTAAGCACATATCATATTATTTGCCAGAAAATAAACTTACTAACGAACAACTGATTCAGGAATTTCCGGAATGGACAGTAGAAAAAGTGGCTTCAAAAATAGGAATCAGTACACGGCACATAGCAACAAAGGATGAGACATCTGCCGATATGGCCTACAAAGCAGCCACAAATCTGTTTACAGAACATAATATCCAACCTTCTGAAATAGATTTTATCTTATTTTGCACACAAAGCCCGGACTATTTTTTACCCACTTCAGCATGCATTTTACAACAACGCCTGGGTATTCCTCAACATGCCGGGGCACTCGATTTTAATTTGGGATGTAGCGGCTATATTTATGGGCTTTCATTAGCCAAAGGGTTAATTTCAGCAAGCATAGCTCATAACGTTCTTTTACTGACAGCAGAGACTTATTCCAAATTTTTACATCCGATGGATAAAGCAAACCGTACTATTTTCGGAGATGGAGCTTCTGCCACATTAATTGGAAGTGAAGGAATAGCTGCCATACAAAACTTTTCATTGGGAACTGATGGAGGAGGATATGACCGGCTTATTGTAAAAAGCAGAGGAATGAGACATCCTGACTCAATAGGAAATTTGGTATTTGATGAAAAGAATAACCCCAAATCGTCTGATTATCTTTACATGGATGGCACAGAAATTTTTAATTTCACATTAGATGTAGTGCCGAACCTTATTCAAAATACCTTAGTGGCTAATCATCTGAAACAGGAACAAATTGATCAATTCATCTTTCATCAGGCAAATAAGTACATGTTAAGCTACTTACGCAAAAAGCTCCAAATACCTGAGGATAAATTTTATTATTTTCTTGAATCAGTTGGGAATACCGTATCCTCCACAATACCCATTGCTCTAAAGGAAGCAATGCATGATAGCACCATTCAATCAAACCATAATGTATTATTAGCAGGGTTTGGAGTAGGCTATTCGTGGGGAGGAACCATACTAAAATTTCTTTGAATTTAAGTGTTTCCAATTCAATGTCGTTTAATTAAGGTGAAGCTATAATCTTTTGTAATTCATGGAGTAAAGTTTTTTGGGCTTTTTCTTTCGTTCGTTACTACGTCCCGGACGGATGACTTCTCTGGTTTTTTCAACCACTGAATCGAATGCCTGCATTGCTTTTTCAAATTGTTGTTTAAGCAGTAGTGGTATCAGAATATTTTGAGTCATTGATAAAGCATTTGTTTGATTAATCTGTTGATTGTATTTTCTTTGTTCATCAGCCTTGTATTCTTCTCTTACTTTTTCGTCAATGGGATGCGCGTAAATAGCACAAAGACTCATTAAAAAGATTTTTGCATGAAAATCTTGCCTTACCGCTATGGCTGTTTTACCTGAGAAATCTTCTAATTCTATTCTGCTTTTTAGCAACTTATATGCTTCTTCTACTCCCCAGCGAAGATGATACAATTCATCAAAATCTTCGTATTTATATTTTTCTGCATCTATCAAAGAGGTACACAATATCTCTTTGCTTCCATCCGGCAAACCTATTTTTACTAAACGGCAGGTGATCGTTGTATCTTGCATGTGGGGATATTCAGCCAACTTCTTTCTGTCTTTTTTTGGCAAGGTAAAAGTTACGATCCTTTCTTTTTCTTCACTTTCGGTAAAATCTTTTACCTTTAACCACCAATCCTCTTTCAAGCGAACACAAAATTCAATCCCCTCGGCCTGAAGTAAAAACAACAACCAGAAACTTGGATAGCCCCGATCAAGTAGCAATAAATCTCCTTTTTTGACTTTGGATAAATGCTTCATTAATAAACTGTTTTCGCTGCTTGAATAAGGTGCTAATTGCCCTTCAATAGTAACCTTGTTCAAAACATCATACAGCACCGATCCCAAAGCCAATGAACGTGGGCTATCTGCTTTGGGACCAAATTCATGCACCCCAAATTCCTCTACCACACTTGGGTGATTCGGCAGCACCAAACGCGTTCCATCGACAGCTAACACCCGATGCTCTTCCCATAAATAATAGGGCGCTTCATCATAAAAAGTATTCACAGCAACTTCATTCAGTCGTTCAAAAGCCCATGGATCCAATTTGGAACGAGCTGTCGAAAAAGCACCTTTTGTTACGGCTCGAATATTAAAATCCGATTGATTAACCGCTTTGAAAAAACCGTCTAATTCTCGTTGTATGGATGACTTAAATGTTATGATCAATACAATTAAATTTTTGAATGTCAGTACTCTATCTCGTGTAAATACTTTTTTAAGGACACCTCGTGAGCGTCCCCTAAACTCTTCGTTATCAAGTTCATACACTATGTTTTTAGATACATTTCCACGGTAATCCGCTTTTTGATTAGTACTTGGGTTACCCCCATTAATATATGGTTTAAAAATACGAAGAAATTCTCACACTACAAAATACAAACAACTTTTTCTTTGAGGTAATTCATTTCCTGTCAGACTCTAAGATGGGTATTCTTAATTAAACGACATTGGTTTCCAATTTCTGATAGCTTACAAATATGAACATCCTAACCTTTGATCTTGAAGAGTGGTACATCTACCAGTTGTACCCAAAAGGAGGAAAAGATTATTATTTGCCCCTCTTAGATCGTTACCTGAACGAGGTGCTTGATATGCTGTCGCAACAACAGCTAAACGCCACTTTCTTTTGTCTGGGAATGGTAGCTAAAGAGTATCCTGACGTAATCAAAAAAATTGCACGCCAAGGGCATGAAATCGGATGTCATTCAGACCAGCATCAATGGGTGACAGCCCTTACACCCGAATTATTCTACAGAGACACAAAAAATGCTATTGATGCACTGGAAAATATTATAGGAAAAAAGGTGCAGGGATACCGGGCTCCCGCTTTTTCTATTGGACGTTCCACGCAATGGGCTCTTCCTATTCTAAAAGAAGTGGGGATAGAATATGATTGTTCCATATTTCCTACCAACAGAGATTTCGGAGGATTTCCCGGTTTTCAGGAAAATAGTCCGTGTATTATATCATACAATAATAAAGCTATCAAAGAATTTCCCATCAGCACCCATTCCGTTTTGGGGAAACAGATTGCTTATTCAGGAGGAGGGTATTTACGCCTGTTGCCTTATGCATTCATTCGGTCATTTATGCTAAAAGAGCCTTATGTAATGAGCTATTGCCATATACGGGATTTCGATGCAGAACAAAAGCGAATGTTGAATCTGCGTTATTTCAAAAATTATTACGGCATACAGCATGCCTTTATGAAATTATCCCGGCTTATTCATGATTTTGAATTTATGTCTGTTGAAGCTGCAAATCGTACGATAGACTGGGCAGCGGTCCCCATCGTTCAATTATAAAGGTGTTTGACACAAATGTATTCTACCATCATTAAACCTAGTTTTGATATTGCCGTTGTTTTTATTGCTTTAGCTATTCTGTCTCCATTACTGATGCTCCTCATTGTCCTTTTGCATTTCAGCAATAAAAAAGCCGGTGTCTTTTTCATCCAAAATCGACCCGGGAAAAACGGGAAGATTTTTAAGGCAATGAAATTCAAAACTATGACAGATGAACGGGATGCATCTGGAAAATTACTTCCTGATAAGGAACGAATCACTAAAATCGGTAAATTTGTACGATCAACATCATTGGATGAGTTGCCGCAATTGATCAATGTGATAAAGGGAGATATGAGCCTGGTAGGTCCACGACCTTTGCTGGTTGAGTATCTTCCCCTGTACAACCAACAACAGGCAAGGCGTCATAATGTGAAACCCGGTATAACCGGATGGGCACAGGTAAACGGACGGAATGCCATCAGTTGGCAGAAAAAATTCGAGTATGATGTATGGTATGTGGATCATATCTCTTTCCTACTGGATATCAAAATCATAGGAATGACAATTCAAAAAGTGATTCGACGGGAAGGGATCGATGCAGAGACAGCCGTAACAATGAAACCATTTACGGGAAACGAATAAAAAGGATTATATGCAAGATATTGCAATTTATGGATTTGGAGGATTTGGCCGGGAGATAGCCTGTGTACTTAATGCTATAAATAAGATTAATTCCACATGGCATCTGATCGGTTATTTTGATGATGGAGTGAAAGCAGGGACAGCAAACCGATACGGCAAGGTACTGGGCAATATGGATACATTAAATAGCCATGATAAAAGACTAGCAGTTATCCTTGCTATCGCATCACCTTCTACGATTGCCTTGCTAACCGGTAAAATAAACAATTCCAATATTTATTTTCCCAATATCATTGCCCCGAATGTATTATTTTTCGATCGTGATTCCTTTTCTATTGGAATCGGTAATTATATCGGATTTGGGGGCAGGATCAGTTGTGATGTCTCAATGGAAAATTTTAACTTTTTGAACGGATGTGTTTCATTAGGTCATGATGTATCTTTGAAAAACTTCAATATGCTACAACCCGATGTACGTATTTCAGGAGAAACCGCAATCGGGGATAGTAATTTTTTTGGTGTCCGGTCAACCGTTTTACAAGGACTAAACATTGGAAACGAGGTACGCATAGGAGTTAATAGTGTAGTGATGCGAAATACGAAAGATGGGTTTACGTATTTTGGAAATCCGGCGAAAATAATAAAAGACATATAAACCAAGCTTATTATGGAAAATAAATTCTTGACTGACCTGAAAGAGGTTTTTGAAATTGAGGATAGGGAAATTTTTATGGATGATCAATTCAGAGAATATCCGGAATGGGGTTCATTAGCCTATCTATCCGTGATCGCAATGCTCGACGAAATCTACGACTTTCAAATAGAAGAAGCTGATTTCAAAAAACTTAGAACAGTTCGTGACTTATATAACGCAGCAACTCAGCAATAGTTATGGCTCTATTACAATTTGACGGCATTGGAATTTCGGCCATGGCAGCGGCTGTGCCCCATACCGTTATCAATAATTATGAATATACACATTATTTTCCTGCCGATCAGGTGAAGGAAGTGGTCGATAAGGTAGGGGTGTTTCAGCGGCGTTTCGCAGACGAAAAAACCTGTTCGTCCGATTTATGCTTCGCAGCAGCGGAAAAGCTGTTTGCCGACAATCAAACAGACCGCTCTGAAATAGATGTATTGATTTTTGTTTCGCAGACGCCTGATTACCGAATGCCTGCAACATCTATTCTTTTGCAGGAACGCCTGAAACTTCCGCAATCGACACTGGCATTTGATATGAATCTGGGATGTTCGGCCTATCTTTACGGATTGAGTACGGTGTATGCACTTATGCAACAGCATGGCCTGCGTAAGGCTTTACTACTGGACGGCGAAACCCGCTCAAAAGTATATTCCCCTAAGGATCGACGGACCGCCTTTATATTTGGCGATGCTGGTTCGGCTACCCTGATCGAACGCAATGAAAGGTTCGGGAAAAGCTATTTTTCACTGAATTCAGATGGCTCACGGGAAGATTTGATCAAGATTGAAGCCGGCGGTTACCGCAAGCCCAGTTCTGCGGAAACGATAAAAGAAAAAGTGGTGGATGAGTATGGAAATATCCGGAGCGAGGAACAGGGATATATGAAAGGAGGGGATGTCTTTAACTTTGTCATACGGGAAATTCCATCCGATATTCAGCATATTCTAAGCTATTCAGGTGCAGATAAAGATCAATTGGATTATATTGTTTTTCATCAGGCCAATACCTTTATCAACACCTATCTGGCCAAAAAGCTGAAACTGGACGCCACAAAAATTCCCTCTACCATTGAAAAATATGGGAATACATCGTCAGTATCGGTACCGTTGACAATCGTCAGTGAATTACAGCATCAGTTACAGGAAGACAAAACCATATTATTATCCGCTTTCGGTGTGGGCATGACATGGGCTTCGGCAGTCATTCGTTTCAATCAATGTAAGGTCAGTGACATTGTGGAAGTATGAGCAATCCTTTTGATTTAACCGGAAAAAATATCCTGATCACAGGAGCCTCTTCTGGAATAGGTAGGCAGTGTGCCATCAGTTGTGCGAAGATGGGGGCAAACGTGTTGCTAACCGGGCGTAATGAAGGTCGTTTACAGGAAACATTATCCTGCATGGAAAATAAACTCCGTCATTTGCTTATTCCACTAGATCTGGCACAATATGCAGATGTAACCGTTGCCGTTGAGAAAATGGTGGAACAAAAAGGAAGGATAGACGGCGTAATTCACTGTGCCGGGATTTCGACTACCCAACCTCTCAAATTGGTTACAGTTGAAATGATGGAAACATTTTTTCAGACCAATGTCTTTGCCGCCTATCATCTCACTAAAGAGGTATGTAAAATGGGACATTTTGCAAAAGAAGGTGGAAGTATCGTGTTTCTTTCGTCCATCATGGGATCGGTAGGTGAAACCGGGAAATCGCTTTACGGAATGACCAAAGGAGCATTACTTGCCGGAGTGCGTTCTCTGGCCTGTGAACTGGCGCCCAAACATATCCGGGTAAATGCCATTTCGCCAGGAGCTATTGTTACACCCATCAATGAAAACCTGCCCCACATGGCTGATCCTGAAAAACGAGCCGCATTGGAAAAACAACACCTGCTAGGGCTCGGAACAACGGAGGATGTAGCAAATGCCTGTATTTATCTACTTTCCGATGCTTCAAAATGGGTAACCGGAACCAACTTATTTGTTGATGGAGGCTATACGGCGAAATAACATGGAGGTGCATCAGATTATCAATTCGGTATATCAATCAAATACCTATATTCTTTTCGATCACGACTCACGCCATTGTTGGCTTATTGATTGCGGGGACAGCTATCAGGTGGAAGCATGGTTAAAGGAGAACAACAAAACAGTCGCAGGTGTTCTGTTGACGCATACCCATTTTGATCACATCTACGGACTAAATACATTAAAAGATCAATACCCACATATTCATGTGTTCACTTCCGAAAATGGAGCGGTAAGCCTGTATGAACCAAAATATAATTTTTCCCGCTATCATCACACAGAATTTATTTATCAATCAAATGATGTTGCTATCCTGAAAGAGCATGATGTTGTGGAATTATTTCCCAATCATACGCTTCATGTCATGGAGACAAAAGGGCACGACTGGAGTTGTCTCACATATCAGGTTAATCAGCATCTTTTTACAGGGGATGCTTATATTCCAGGATTGAAAGTAGTAGCCACCTTCCCCAAAAGCAATAAACAAGAGGCTGAAAAATCATTGACAAGAATCCTACATACCATCCAATCCGACACAACGGTTTGTGCAGGACATGGACCCATAATTGTACCCATAGATGACAGAACAAACAATGCATAAAAAAATATGGCTCTCGCTTGCTCATATGAGCGGCGAAGAACAAAAATACATACAGGAAGCTTTTGATACCAACTGGGTTGTTCCATTAGGGCCCAATGTGGATGCTTTTGAGCAAAACCTGACAGAATATCTTGGTGAAAATAAACATATAGTCGCTCTAAGTTCAGGAACCGCCGCTATTCATTTGGGATTGTTGCAACTGGGGGTAAGTGCAGGTGATGAAGTCATTTGTCAATCGTTTACCTTTTCGGCCTCGGCCAATCCTATTGCCTATTTAGGTGCAAAACCGGTTTTTGTGGATAGTGAACCGGAAACATGGAATATCAGTCCCTATTTTCTGCAACAAGCCATAGAAGAGCGGATCAAGCAATCAGGCAAGAAACCCAAAGCCATTATTCCGGTTCATCTTTATGGCATGCCGGCACAGATGGATACCATCATGGAAATTGCTACACATTACGGAATTCCGGTGCTGGAAGATGCTGCTGAAGCCTTGGGGTCAACATTCAACGGCCAAAAATGTGGCACTTTTGGTGAATTTGCCTGTTTATCCTTTAACGGCAATAAAATTATTACTACCTCCGGAGGAGGAGCGTTAGTCTGCTCTACAAAGCAAGAAGCTCAAAAAACGAAATTTTATGCCACTCAAGCCCGGGATGCAGCACCACACTACCAGCATTCCGAAATAGGATACAATTACCGGATGAGTAATATTTGCGCCGGCATCGGACGGGCAATGTCATTAAGTTAGCGATATAATTATCTGATTATCAACAATAAACGCTTGTGTATATGAGTTATTTTTTGTATATTTGTTTCAGAATCAAATAGTTATTATCATGAAAAAAAACGCCGGAAAGTATATTGGAACTGATAAGGAAAAGAGTATTTTCGCAGGAAATAGTTTTAAAGTTCAGAATGTTAGAGACAGATTTTACAAGAAACAGGAAGCAATCATTTCACAGCACCATTGTCTTTATGATAAATTTTCTCACTAAAAGTCTTTCGGTTGAGATAGCTAACTTTATTAGTTTCATAAAGTACAATATGCCTGGTGCTTCGATAAATGGTATTACAAAAAGTGCTTTTGTACAGTATCGAAAAAAAATAAAACCTGAAGTATTTAAATCACTTTCAGATAGTTTGATTGAGGAGTTTTATACAGACAATGATGCATCGATAAAGCTCTGGAATGGATTTAGGTTGTTGGCTATTGATGGGTCAAGATTGGTTTTGCCCGATACTCAGGAGTTGGAAAGCATTTATGGCAGGACTAAAAACCAATCTGAAACAGGAGTGGTACAGGCAAGAATATCGGTATTGTACGATGTTTTGAATCGGTTTGTCCTGGATGGTGTTTTAGCTCCACTGTCAACTGGAGAGAGTGTTTTGGCGTTGAATCATTTGGTTTTTGCAAAAGCTAACGACTTGATTATTTACGATAGAGGTTATCCTTCTTTCAATTTGATTTATGAGCATTTTGAAAAAGGAGTAGATTTTCTCATCCGGGTTAAAGCTGATTTTAGTAACCTCACCCGGGAATTTTACCAGAGTGGACTACAGTCAGCTATTGCTCGAATGCAACCTGGAAAGAACATAAAACTGTCGGATAAACCGTATTCGAAGAATGCATTCAAAGAAGTTCGGTTGGTTCGGGTTGAACTACCTGATGGAGAAATAGAAATACTGATAACTTCTTTGTTTGATTCAAAAAAATATCCAGTCTCTTTATTTAAAGAACTGTATTTTTTAAGGTGGGGAGTAGAAACGTTTTATGATGAATTGAAGAACAAGATAAAAATAGAACATTTTTCAGGCTATTCAGAGCATTGTATATTGCAGGATTTTTATGCAGCCTTATTTGTGTCAAACGTTCAGAGTTTAATCGTTGGAGACATAAATGATGAATTAGCCAAAGAATCAACCAAATATCAATATCAATACAAAGTCAATAGCAATTTATCATACGGCTTTCTCAAAGACAGGATAATTTTACTGTTTTTCTCGGAAAAGGATATGAACGAAATAGTATCAGAACTCAAAGCGTTGTTTAAAAAACACACGATACCAATACGACCAAATAGAAGATTTGAAAGAGATACTGACAAATACAGAAAAAGAGGTAAACCGAAGTTGCTGAAAAACAATAAAAATACTTTCTGATGGCCTTAACTTAATGACATTGATCGGACGGGGACAGATGACAGTTTTAGATAGTCATATCGCGCGCAGGAGAGAGATTCATGCCATTTATCGAGATCGGTTATCGGGGATACGTGGTGTCACATTGCCTGAAAATCCATCCGAAAAGTATCAATCGAATTTCTGGCTTACGTGTGTTCAGGTAGATGCTGATAAGGCGGGTTTCACACGTGAAGATCTTCGCTTAGCCATGGAGGTAGCCAATATTGAGACCCGTCCCCTTTGGAAACCGATGCATTTGCAACCCGTGTTTGCTGATGCTCCGTTTTATGGAGATGGTACTTCTGAAAAGCTTTTTGAAAAAGGGTTGTGTCTTCCTTCCAGTCCGGTATTATCCGATGAAGATATAAATAGAGTGGTTGAGGTGTTTGAGAAACTTCAGGCGTGAAAGGCGAAAGGAGAAAACCGCGGTTGAAAGTTTATGGTGTAAAGTTTAATGAGAACGGCGGGTTGAAAGTTTAAGGTGTAAGGTTTAATGAGAAACAGCAAACGGCAGTCAAAAGAATAAGACTATTAAAATATGCGATGTTTTGAAGAATTAAGAGTTTAGCAGGATGCCAGATTGTTAGTACAAAATGTTTATTCTGTGACTGTAAATTGTAAAGATTATGGATTCAGGGATCAGCTTCAAAGGGCTGTGTCTCTATTATGAATAACATTGCAGAGGATTCAGAATCAGGGACAGATGGTTTGTTTATTCGTTATTTGTACACTACAAAAGGGAGTTGTGGAGAAGTTCGGAGTATGCTCTATCTTTGTGAGGACTTGAATTATTGTTCCAATAAGGATGCCACTACCTTGAAAAAAAGCGTCATAAATATTTCATTGGCACTACAAAAACTGATTGATAAGTTGAAGAAAAAACGGCAAATGGCGGTTTAAAGCCGAAAGACCAATAACAAACAGCAGATCGAAAAGCATCAGATATACATTTGACTTTAGACATCATATTGAAGCCGTCTTGAATTTATCATTTTTGGGAGCGGGTGCGGGGCGATCAAGATAAGTTCACACATAAAAAATTACTATATTTACAGTTGGAATGAATATATCATTTCACAACTCAACAACCAAACTAAAACAACACAAACCATTCTTACGACAACTAATTATATTACACTCCTCCCTTTAAGTATACCTAAAGCATACATAATATTTAAATTTCACTTCCATGTATAAGAAAATCTTTATATTGAATATTTTGCTTCTTACTCTAATTCCTGTTGTAAAAAGCCAAAGCGATTCGAAATGGGCTATTTCTTTATATTCGGGATTAAATAGCTATTCTACTTACAATGTTCAGACGACAGACGGGACCCCTCATCTGGTTCGGGCTCCTTTCTCTCTCCGGTCAAGTTGTAGCCTCCAATCCGATTTTGATGTCGGCTATTTAATCGACCCGATATGGGAAATACGGGGACAACTGGGATGGGAAAATCTTAGATGGGATCCGGGATCGGGGGTAATCTCAATGATAACGATTCATACCAATATTGATTTAATGTATAACCTCAAAAATTATTTATATGGATATTATCCTGACAGACTATTTGATTACCAATTTTTTGTGGGGGCAGGATATGGAGCTAAACTGGCATATAACCACACGGTAAATATTGCCGCAGGATACACCCCTATAATAAGGGGGGGAATAGTGCTTAATTTTCATTTAAATGAACAGTTTGCAATCAATGGTGAAATCAGTCAGAATCTTATCTTTGACCACTCACTGACATACAACCTGCACTACATAGATAATTTAACAAAATTCTCACTTGGATTTACTTACTATTTTGGAGTGCAGGGCTATTAAGAAATGGAATAAACTCATACGCCTATTTTTTTTGTCGTTAAGCATATACCACAAACAGTATCCATTGTATTTTCCCCCAAGCTAGACGTGGAGGAGAAAAAAGATTTTAATGCCTATCCATTTACTTTGATCCCTTATATAGACAGAACAAAATATGCATAAAAATTCAAATATAACAGATTTCCATATCCTCTCACTCTCAATAACAAACAACTCCATAATATACAAGCAATTAAAGTTTTAATATAATCAGTTTTCCAGTTTATAATTATAGTTACGATTGACCAATATTGAAAATGAAGATTTATTTTTGTAAGGTTGAAAAGTCATAAATAGCTTTTACGAAAAATAGGTACGACAGATGTGCGCATGCACAAAACAATCACACGTTTTACCACTAGCTAACGAAACAACCGCATAACCATATTCAAAATTACAAGAGCTCTTTTACATACACAGACAATGAATGACTTCAAATTGCGCATTTCTAAAATACTGATATCACGCTATACTAACCGATGGATTATTTTATGTATTGATCTTTTTCTATCTGCCTTTGCATTTGCGTTTTCGTTCTGGATCATGCAAACGACGTACGCACTTGAGAACTCGTCTTTACCGACGTTTTATACCTTATTTGTATATCTGTTTTTATGTCTGATCACTTATATTTCTCTCAAAACACACCATGGGGTAATCCGCTACTCTTCTTATCATGAAATCGGACGTATCATTACAGCAGTTTTTATCTCCAATCTATTGTTTTACCTGTTTCTGCAGCTAATCTATCCCCATCATCTTTCAGGTATTTTATTTTCACTGCTGATCAAAATCAGCACCTTCACTTTTTTCAGTTTAATCATCTTTCGTTATATTATATTCCGTATCTACCATTACATAACGGCTTCGTCACATGAAAACAACCGTTCTGCCGGATTAATGTTCGGCATTGATGCTGATAGTGTTGCTATAGCCCAGATGCTCAACAATAACCGTCAATCTCCCTATAAAATAACCGGTTTTATTACTCCGGATTCCAATGCCTGTAATCAACGCATTCTGGATCTTCCTATCTTCTTTGCCAAAAAAGATTCACTGCAATCAATCATTCATTCGTACAAAGTGACGTCATTAATCTTTTCAACCCAGAATGATTTATTGGAAGAAAAAGATCGTTTGGTGCAAGCAGGCATACTGCTTAACTTACAAATTTTGTTAGCCCGATCGCCTAAGATATGGACGGAAGAAAAAAAAGACAAGCACTCCATTCGACCTATACAGATTGAAGATTTACTGGGAAGGACAGAAATTAAAATCGACCTGTTGGATATACAACATGACATTAAAGGTAAAAACATTCTGGTAACAGGAGCAGCCGGCTCGATAGGAAGTGAAATTGTAAGACAGATTGCCGGCTTTGAACCCAAAACCATCATTTTATTCGACATAGCGGAAACCCCTCTTTATGAAATAGAGACTTACCTGTCGGATCATTGCCGGGACATTAATATCATCCCGGTCATTGGTGATGTTAAACGGAATGAATGCATGGAAAAGCTGTTCCGTCAATATCATCCTGAAATTATATATCATGCAGCTGCCTATAAACATGTTCCCATGATGGAACGGCATCCTTCTGAGGCCATTTTGACGAATGTGTTCGGAACAAAAAATGTAGCTGGTTGCGCCCTAAAATACAACGCCGAGAAGTTTGTGATGATCTCAACTGACAAAGCTGTCAATCCTAGTAATGTGATGGGAGCCTCCAAACGAATTGCTGAGATTTATGTACAATCGTTAGCTAAACATATTGACCCTAAAAAAAGCACGACTCAATTCATCACTACCCGGTTTGGAAATGTATTGGGATCGAACGGATCAGTTATTCCCCGATTTAAGGAACAAATTGAAGCCGGAGGTCCGGTAACGGTAACCGATAAAAATATTATCCGCTATTTTATGACTATCCCAGAAGCATGCCGATTGGTTCTTCAGGCAAGTGTACATGGAGAAAATGGGGAAATCTATCTTTTCGATATGGGGAAACCGGTAAAAATAGACGATTTAGCCCGGAATATGATTCAATTGGCAGGATTCATTCCGGGAAAAGATATTGAAATTGTATATACAGGGTTGAGGCCAGGAGAAAAATTGTATGAAGAGCTGCTTAACAATCAGGAAATAACCAAACCTACTACCCATCCAAAAATAATGGTAGCCCAGGTTGCCGAATTCCGGTTTGAGGAAGTTTCACAAAGGATTGAAGAGTTGATTGCTTTGGCGTATGAGATGAAAACTATCCAGGTGGTACAAAAAATGAAAGATCTGGTGCCTGAATTCCTCAGTTTGAATTCCATTTATGAACAACTGGATCAGAAAAAAATGGTTGAGACACCCTAACCAAAAGGCAGAGAATTAAGGATCAACACGTAAAGATGACCTCAAAATCAATTTGGAAAAGACAATTTGAATTGGAGCATAATAAGAAACCGTTACCTTTGTAAAACGTAATCAATAAGGATATACATAATGATATCTCAACACAACCGCACAACACAAAAGGCTATGCTTTTATACACACAGAAATCGCACTTGAAGGGTAGAAGGTTATTCAAATGGCAAATGGGATGTCTACTTCTGATTACATTGCTACTAACCTCATGCAATGCTGAAAAAAAGATTGTATATGCGCAAAAATCAGGAAGTTATCCAAATCTGAATGACACCACGGTAATCGTGCCATCCCAAAAAATTAAGATAGGTGATTTATTGATCATTACCGTTAACACACCAACCCCTGAATTATCCATTCCATTCAATTTACCTTTGGTTCCGACGCCGGCAAGCAATATGGTAAATACCACTTCGGCTACGACTGCTGTTGCCTTACAAACCTATTTAGTCGATCTGGATGGCAATATCACATTTCCTGTTATCGGGAAAATCCATGCAGAAGGAATGACGAAAATGGAATTGGAATCAACGCTTAAATCAGATATTTACCCTCACTACATGAAAGAAATTCCTATTATTAACGTGCGTTATGCCAATTATCGTATCAGCGTACTGGGAGAAGTGGCTCACCCGGGGGTATTTACAGTGAACAATGAGCAAATCAGCGTATTTGAAGCACTTGCCATGGCAGGCGATATGACCATCTTCGGGAAAAGGAACAATGTCCTATTGATACGTCAGGATAGTAATGGAAAACGGGAAACATACCGATTGAACTTAACCGATAAAAACATTATAAAATCGCCATATTTCTTTCTTCAACAAGATGACATTCTCTATGTTCAACCGAATAAGCCCAAAGCCAGATCGTCTGCGTTCAGTACAGCCGAAACCATTTCGATCTCTATTGTCGGAACCCTGATTTCGTTAGCCTCATTAGTAGTTACCCTGGCAAAACATTAATCAACTTATTGTTTTGTTGAATAATTATTGATCTGACTTTTATTTGTAGCATTTATACTCATGGAAAAATATACAGAAGAACCATCCGAATTTACACAGAAAACGCCTTTTGATTTCCGGGAATTATATCAAAAGCTCATAGGCTACTGGAGATGGATTGTGGGTTCAATGATCATCGCTCTAATAGCCGGTTATATCTATGTACATACCTTACCCAGCAGTTATCAAAGCACAGCCTCTATCCTGATCATAGATCAATCAAAAAATGGACAAATGAATGCTATGTCTGTGGTGAATGAATTTGGACAACTGGGAATAACAGATAATCCCCCTATGGTCAATGACGAAGAACAGGTAATTCATTCACGTAACATGATGAAAAAAGTGGTTTATCGTCTTAAGCTTTATACAACTTATTATCATGATCGATTTTTTCATAAAGAAGAACTATATATCTCTTCACCTCTGATTGCAGAAATAGACAGCACATTGCTCAAGCATCTTCACGAGACACTTCTGATTGATGTCTCACCGGCAACAGACCATACGCTAACGGCTGAAGTGCATTATGGTAATAAAGTTCAGTTGTGGACTATCAGAAAGTTCCCAGTCATTTTAAAAACACCTGTTGGAACAATCATACTAAAGCAACGTCTTGGATTTGAATTACCTACGGAACGCTTATATATACAAATTAATAATCCAATCGGCGTTGCTAAAAATTTAGCATCATCAGCCTTAACAACAGACGTGGGCAAACAAACCGATGTAATCGATTTGACGATCTTGACAGGAAGTATGCAGAAAGGAGAAGATATTCTTAACACCCTGATAGACGTCTATAACCAGGATGCAATAGAACAGCTTAATCAATCCGCACTAAGTACAGCAAGTTTCATCAATGAACAACTCAAAGTATTAACCGGGGAACTTAGCGATGTAGAACAACAGGCTGAAAATTTTAAACAAGCGAACAATTTGGTCGATATTGATTCGGAAGCCAGTCTCTTTTTGCAAGATGCAAACAGCTACCAGCAACAAACCGTAACAGCAGAGACACAGCTCCATTTGATTGATTATGTAGAGAAATTCGTCCAGAATCCAAAATACAACAATGCGTTAGTTCCCAACCTGGGCTTAACGGACGTCGGTTTAATCGCAGTCATCAATACTTATGATGAACTGGTTCTTGAAAGAGAACGAATAGCCCGCAATTCTACGTCGAACAACCCAGCCCTGATTGCTTTAAATCATCAGGTGGAAGATGCGCGTAAAGCCATTTTAACCAGCATTGTAAATACCCGACGAGGTATTCAGATTACACTGCAGGATTTGGGAAAACAAAACACCATCATGGGGTCACGAATTAAAGATATTCCCCGACAACAAAGAGAATATCTGGAAATTGAGCGTCAACAAAAAGTGAAAGAAGAATTATATTTATATCTTTTGCAAAAACGAGAAGACGCATCGTTGACAATGGCTGTGACAGTCCCTAAAGCCAGAGTAATCGACAGCGCAGAAGACGCAATGAAGATCACCCCCCATGCATCTATCATTATGCTCCTATTTCTCGCTATTGGTATAGCCATTCCTGTTGTGATCATTTTAATAAAAGATTGGATCGATCCAACAATCCATACAACAAAAGAGGTGGAAACCCTTACTGGTATAAATGTATTCGCCGAATTGGGACACATCCAAGGAGATTCTAAAATATTGACTGCCTGTAGAAATGAATATACTGTAGAGCTATACAAATTATTACGCGCTAAATTAAAATTCGTATTCGATTCTCCTTCTCAAAAAGTGATTACAATAACCTCCACGCAACATGGTGAAGGGAAAACCATAGTAAGTGCAAATTTAGCTATCACATTAGCGATGGCAGACAAGAAAGTATTGTTATTGGGGTTTGATTTGCGTAGTCCCCAAATTACAAAGTTCTTTGGGATGTCTACAGATGAAGGAGTAACAACATACTTAATCGGAAATGAGAACGATGTACATAAATTAATTACTCCATTAGCAGATTACCCAAATCTGGATGTCCTACCCAGTGGAATGATTCCACCAAATCCCAATGAACTTATCATGAGATCTCAAGTTGATAATCTTATTAATACGCTAAAACCTGAATATGATTACATCATTGTGGATACCGCTCCAGTGGGTGCAGTGTCGGATACATTGTTGCTACAACGAATAACTGATATTACCTTATATATCTGTAGATCAGGGTACACGGATCGGGAAGATATGGATTATATTAAGCGTCTTGCCAATGACGGTTCCCTTAAGCCAATGTACCTTCTTCTGAATGACATCGAAGCCCAAAATCATCAATATGGGTATGGTTATCACTATAGGAAAGAACATCAAATTAATCCACACGAAGTAAAAAAATAATACTCATAAGTTCAGTAACAAATGAATTTTCCAAATATAGAGCCTACGGTAATTTTAGTAACCGGAGGAGCAGGATTTATCGGCAGTAATTTATGTGATTTGTTATTACAACAGGGACATCGGGTGGTGTGTCTGGACAATTTCAGTACAGGCCATTGGGGAAACTTGTCTGCGGCACTGCAACATCCCAATTTCGAACTGATCGTAGGAGATATCCGTAATCCTGAAGATTGCAAAAAAGCGGTTGAAGGTGTTGAGTACGTATTGCATGAGGCAGCTTTGGGATCGGTTCCCCGTTCCATCAAAGACCCCCTCACGACGCATGAAGTCAACACGACAGGTTTTTTAAATATGCTGATTGCTGCCTGTGATGCTAAAGTAAAACGCTTTGTTTATGCCGCCAGTTCTTCAACTTATGGTGATTCAGCATCCTTACCCAAACGGGAGGAAATCATTGGACGTCCATTATCGCCATATGCTATTACCAAATATGTTAATGAGCTATATGCAGATGTGTTTGCCACTACTTACGGATTGGAAAGCATAGGGCTCCGCTATTTCAATGTGTTTGGACGCAGACAGGACCCGGAAGGAGCTTATGCTGCTGTCATTCCTTTGTTTGTAAAACAACTGATGCAGCATGAATCGCCTGTCATCAACGGAGACGGATCTTATTCACGTGATTTTACCTATATTGATAACGTGTTGTTGATGAATTTACTGGCGATGTCAGCTATCCGTCCAGATGCTGTTAATACTGTGTATAATACCGCCTGCGGGGAACGAACCACATTGAACCAGTTGGCCGAATATCTGAAGATGTATTTAAGTGAATATGATCCCGCAATAGCTTCAATCACTATCCAGCATGGGCAAAACCGTGCCGGAGATATTCCTCATTCGTTAGCCAGTATTGAAAAGGCACAGAAGCTGCTCGGATATCAGCCTCTTTTCTTCTTTCAGGAAGGACTAAAAGAAGCTGTGAAATGGTATTATGAAACGACATTAACCAGTAGAAAGAAGATAACAACTGCCAAGTAGTTTAGTAGCTAGTAGACGGGAGGAATCCAATAACTGAATAATAAAATAGGAGGAAGCTAAGGAAGAAGATCAATCAGTAGAAAAGAGTTGACAGACGGTAGAAATCAAATAACTGAAGGATCAAATAACAGAATAAATCAAAAAGCGAAGTATCTAAAATTAATGGTATTGGAGAATAAAATTATATTATTTTATGGGAATTAAAATTGGAATCATTGGGTTAGGATATGTAGGACTGCCTCTGGCACGTCTTTTTGCAACAAAATATCCTGTAATAGGATTTGATGTAAATCAGGCACGGGTAGATGCTTTAATGAATGGTATTGACGCTACGCTGGAAGTGGATAGCAACATACTGCAGTCAGCATTGGTGTCACAGGCACCCTCCATGGGATCGAAAGGTCTATTCTGCACTTCCAATCTGGAAGATATCCGTGATTGTACCTATTTTATCGTTACCGTTCCTACCCCTGTGGATGTACATAATAATCCAGATCTGACTCCTCTGGTAAAAGCCAGTGAAACAGTAGGGAAAGTGATCAAAAAAGGAGATATCGTTATTTATGAATCTACGGTTTATCCAGGCGTTACCGAAGAAACATGTGTTCCTGTAGTTGAAAAAATTTCGGGACTAACCTTTAATAAAGATTTCTTTGCCGGATATTCTCCCGAACGGATTAACCCCGGAGATAAAGAACATACTGTAGAACGGATTAAAAAAGTAACCTCAGGTTCAACGGCTGAAACAGGGGCAAAGGTGGATGCGCTTTATTGTTCGGTCATTGTGGCCGGGACTCATTTAGCTCCATCCATAAGGGTGGCCGAAGCTGCAAAGGTGATTGAGAACTCCCAGCGCGATATTAATATTGCTTTTGTCAATGAACTGGCCAAGATTTTCAACCGGATGGGTATTGATACACAGGCTGTGCTTGAGGCTGCTGCAACCAAATGGAATTTTTTGCCTTTTAAGCCTGGATTAGTAGGTGGACACTGTATAGGCGTGGATCCTTATTATCTGGCACAAAAAGCTCAGGAGTACGGTTACCATCCTGAAATTATTCTGGCTGGTCGTCGGATGAATGACGGGATGGGTGAATACGTTGCCAACCAGGTAGTTCATTTAATGCTGAAGAAAAAAATTCAGGTGATGGGGTCTTCGGTTTTGTTGTTGGGATTCACCTTTAAGGAAAACTGTCCTGATGTACGTAATACGAAAGTCATTGATATTGCACGTACACTCCACGAATATTCTGCGCAAGTCACAATTTACGATCCGTGGGTAGATCCCCAAGAGGTACAGAAAGCTTATCATGTAGCTATTTCTACAGATATCCCTGATCAGAAATATGATGCCATTATTCTGGCTGTTGCGCATAACTCATTTGCTACACTTAACTTATCAGCGTTAGTAAAAGAAAATGGCATTATCTATGACGTCAAAGGGATGCTGGATACTGATCTGGTGGACGGACGATTGTGATCACTGAGTCATACATCTGAATATATGCAAGTTAAAGAAATCGGAATATGTAAGTTTTATTGTTCCGATTTCTTAACTCTGGTTATGTTGATTTTTTGGAGCTCCCAACCTGGGTTAACCTGAGATTTTCAAATCAATTCCCTCATTACTCCATTTTTATATTCTTATCCTTAAAGGCAGCATTTAATTGCAGCATAGCTGCACTTTTCACTTGTTCCACATTCGTAATGGTACTCCAGAAACGAATTGTAAGCCAACAGGTATCCTGATGTACCTTTGTAAACAAAATTACCGGCTTATTTTTTGCAATCACATTCGGCAATTTGCTGACGACATCATTAATAACATCGTTAATAACATTGGTATCCAGTTCATTACCCGATAATGAAAAATCCAGCACCACCCGTCGCTGGTCATTGCTGTAAGTCCAGTTGACAATGTTTTGCGAAAGAATGGTCCCATTAGGAATCATCACTTCAGCTCCATCGGCTGTATTAATAGTCACAACCCTCAACCCAATCTCTTTTACCTTTCCTGCCTGTCCATTCACTTCTATTTCATCTCCAATCTTCAGTGAACCGTCAAAAATTAAAATGATACCTGACACAAAATTATTGACGATACTTTGTAATCCCATACCGACACCAACACCTAAAGCACCAATAATAATCGTCAGTTTATCAATGGGTAAACCGGATGCAGCTATTGCAAGCAGGTATCCTCCGATCAGCACCAGCAATCGCGTAACCAACAGGCGCGAATGTTGACCTTTTGTTGCTGTTGTGATATCATCCAGATCATAACCTGTCTCTCCAAACAAAAAGGTAATCAGTCTTTGTAAGATATGAGCCATCCAGATGATCACAAAAAACAACAGGACGCTTGCCCATTTGAAAGAGATACTGCCAATCACCCTGGGATTTGTCAGAAAATCATGAATGGTGCTGTAAACATAATGATATATGTCAAGATTGGAAGCTAACATGATAACCCAGAGAATACTCAGGATGATGAGTAATGGCAATCGGATTTTATTAACCAGAATCGTTGTCTCAAAAGGCTTGACATTCCCTTTCTTCAATCGTGCGGATTGAAATTGCAGTAAAAATATTTCAATCACAATTTCCAGAAAAATCGGCAACGTTATAGCCTGTGTTATAGCGAAGATAGCCGCAGTACCAAAGATTTGCGACAGGGAAAACCGTCCGAAAATATTATTCACCATAGCCAGGAATGCTAATACAATGCCTACGATGATGGCAAACTTACTCAGCCTGTAATAAACCGTTTCTTTTGCCATTTTCCGAAGAAAACGCAACCCGGCTATGACGATAGCAATATGCAGCAATAACAGCAACAAGCGTTGAGGGAAAGCGGGAGCAAAGAATAAATCAGAGCTGGCTACCGCTATAAACAATCCGACCAATATCAACCAGACAAACCATTTGGAACGATCCCATTTTGCAAACATAATAGTTGAAACCACTCCCAATAAGATCAATGATTCACCTGAGATATAAGAAGTTGGAGCATAGGCATCAAAAAAAGGCATAATACTCAATACCACGATAAAAAGGGATAAAACCGGATGAGTATTAAGGTATCGTAAATGCAAGAAAGCAAACTTTTCATCATTTTTCCGGAATGCCTTTAGCTGTTTGCGTTTCTGAAACAACCATACAAATAATAGTATCAGAATGGTTACAATCAGACCTTGCTGCCGTGAAGTCTGACTGATATAATAATTCACCGCTTTTTGTTCGCTCTCGAAAATATTGACAATCGATTTGGACTTCGTCGTTGCAAGCGTATCGGGTAAAGATTTTTGCCAAAAGAAATTAGTTTCTTTCGCAAACAGTTGTTGTCCGGCTTTATCCAATCGGTAATTCATGAAGTTGAGCATGTCCGACAAGGTAATAGCATTATTGGTCACTTTCACCTTTAAGCCATTCAATGTATTTACACCGGTTGCAGTCAGGCTATCCACCCTACTCCATTTTTGTTCCAAACGAATCAGCTTCTGGCTAAAAGTGTGTCGAAGACTACTGTCAGCACACAAAATACGGAAAATAGAATCAGACATAACTGTTTTGAGACGTAACTTGGCACGATACACCGTGTTATACATCTTATCGAGCCGGGCCTCAATTCTGTCATTCTGAGCATTAAAATTGGACGCAAAGCTTTGATAAAGATAAAGATTCTTAATGTTTGTCCCCGAACGACGACGCCCCATATTCAGACGGATCAGAGTGATATTATTTGCTATAAGATCAAGCATATGATCCATCCGTTCCACTTCAAATCCCAATCTGGCACTATCAGCAATATCATTCAATTTATCATTTACACGATCCATGCTCATCATGTAATCACTCATGGTAAGTGTATCAACTGCCAACATCAGCCTCAAACGCTGTGCACGTTTCTATGCCAGTAAAGCATCCGTATGTTTTTTTTGCACACTATCGCTATGCGACAGATGAGATAATGGGTTCGCTGTGCTCTGAGGTTGAATAGTTTGTGAATAGACACAACTTATTATCCCCATACTTAAGATGATATAAAGAATCGTCCGTTTTTTCATAAGGAACTAAAAGTCGAAAAAGAACAACGGTTGAAAATTTAAGATGTAAAGTTGAAAGCCCGGAAATGTGTTGGTAATACTGCTGGTTCTTCCTCAACTTCTCACCTTCTCATAACTTCTTTAAATTTTGATTTCCAGCTTCCTGCTACCTACTGTCTACCAACTATTAAACTACTTTGAGGTTATTATCTTATAATCTTTTTTAACTTCTGCTATTTTATTATTCAATCATTTGCCTGCAACTTTCTCTGCCAATTGCTTGCCCTGTTTAATCCGATCGGCCATACCAATACCTCCTTGTAAATTACCACCTATGTGTAAGTTAGGATACTGATGTTCCAACCTGTCCAGAGCAATAAAACGGGCTTCGCAATCAGCGCCATATTGCGGGATAGCCTCCTGATAACGAAATACACGAAACAAATCAGGATGAAAAGAAGCCAAACCCATCCATTCCTGCAAAGATGTCTCAACAAGCTGATAAATGGCCTCGTCATCCATATCATATACCTCCGGGTGGCGTACGCCTCCCATAAAAACAGATAACAAAGCACCTCCCTCAGGTGCCCGCTTTGAAAGAAAGGCAGAAGGATACAAAACACCAAGCACCAATTTGCCTTCTTTTGAAGGAATCAATCCTCCGAATCCATCAATCACCGAACCTTCCCACCGGTTAAAGCCTACAGCGACCTGTACAACTTTGGCGTACAACAGATTGGTAATACTTTGAATAAAAGATGGTTCTATAAAAGGCAATAATCCATTCAACGATGAAGCTCCGGTTGTTGTAATGACCTGGTGAGCCTGAATCAGTAAATCCTCTCCATCAGGTAAAACACCTTTGACATTGAAATGGCTGCCTTCGGCAGGCATAATCGTAATATTCTGTATGCCCAGCATAAATTTCTCTGCACCACCAGATTGCATTAATGCATGAGTTAAATGGCTAAGGCCTTCCTTTGCAGAGAATATCCGGTGTGGCTGCTTGGGTTGCTTTTTCTCTCCCGATTTCCGTTTCTCCAGTTGCATCTTTACCGAGCCACCAATAAAGCTGCCATATTTCTGTTCCAGATTATATAGCTTTGGCAAAGCAAAACGTGGAACCAGATAAGAGGGATCGCCTGCATAAACCCCCAGGATAAACGGATCGATCGCATATTCCAGAAAACTCTTTCCCATCCTTCTTTTCACCAATTGATCCAGTGTTTCATTTGGATTGATGCCTGGTTTGCGGAAGGGTTCTCCTAATAAACGGATTTTATCCGAAAAACGAAACAAAGGAGTCGTTATACCTCCGATGACGCCTGCAGGCAGAGATCTCCACCGGTTATTTTTCAGGATAAAGCGCTTATTTACACTATTAGCAGCCCATTCGAGCGAACAATAGGCCTTTACATCCTCAAAGACTTCACGAACAATTTCATTGTTCATTACTCCTGTGCTTGGCCCTTTTTCATAAATAAAGCCGTTTTCTTCACCTGTTTGTATGGCTCCACCAATTTGTTTTGCCTGTTCAATAACGAGAAATGATTGTTTATACTTCTGTAAATAATGAGCTGTGGTAAGGCCGGTAAGGCCGGCTCCAACCACCACAATATCTGTTTTTAATTCCATATCTGTGTTTCTTTTTGATTTCAGTTTAGAGTGTACGGGAGTAACGCATGGTCGAATCAGCCTGCTGCAAAGGGTCAAACAACATAGCTACATTCCGCAGAATCATTCTTCCGGGAGGTAAAACAGTCAACTGATGATTCGACCAGGTCACTAAATGATCATCAAGCATCGATTGCAGTTTTTCGGGAGAAAATGTAGTAATATTAAGCAGCTCTTCATAAGAGATTGATAATTGTTTGGCAAGCTGATCGAGATCGATAAACTGATTACACATCAGTTCCTCAATCACCAAACGGCATACCTTGTCATGCTCCGTCAACAGATATCCCTTATCTGGAGCAATTCCCTGACGGGCAATAATATCCATGTAAGCATCCGTATTTTTATTGTTTTGTACATATGCATCCTCAATTTGCGTAATGGATGAAGCTCCGAACGCATAAACCTGGCCTGCATGATTTACCGTGCAATACCCCATAAAATTTCGGTGTAAGGTGTGCTTGCGTAATGCCTGTGCCATTTCATCCTGCGGACGTGCAAAATGATCCAGACCAATAGCTTCATAGCCGGCATCCGTTATACGTTCATATGCCATATGAAACAGCGACAACTTATCATTTGCAGAAGGTAAAACATACTGTTCAAGTTCCTTCTGAGCTGATTTGACCCAAGGGACATGGGCATAAGAAAAGGTAACAATACGTTCTGGGTTTAAATGAATAGCCTTATCTATCGATTTCTGAAACTTATCCAGTGTTTGTGTCGGCAATCCATAAACAAAATCAAGATTCACCTGCATCCTGTTCGCATGCAGGGCTTTTATCACGTCTTCAACAGGCAGTTTTGAAGAACGTCGGTGAATGATGGAAAGGACATTCGAATCAAAATCCTGAATCCCGAGGCTGATGCGATTAAAGCCTAACGCCGCTAACTGCTCAATCTGCTCCATCGTCATGTAAGCAGGATTGCATTCCATAGCCACCTCCGCATCGGACGACAATTGAAAATGAGAACGTACCATATTCATCACATCAGTGATATAATGCATCGGAACACCATTTGGAGTGCCTCCTCCCCAATGAATCTGCGAAACAGGCCGCGAAGCATCCAGATAAGTTGCTACTGTTACAAATTCCTTTTGTAATATGGTAAAATAACGCTCAACACTTACCTTGTCCCGCATCAGTTCACTGTTGCAACCACAAAAATTGCAAAGTTGAGGACAGAAAGGAACATGAAAATAGAACGACATGTTATGAGGCTGCGTACAATTTGATTTTTGTAACAGCTCCACATAGTCAGTAGGATCGAAAGAAGGTTTGAAAAAGTTTGCCGGTGGGTAGCTTGTATATCTGGGACCGGGACGATCGTATTTTTTTATTAACTCATGATCTAACAATAATTGGCTCATAATTTATTGAAATTATAGAAGCCGGAAAAGCCATAATCAGACTATAGTATTGGTAATCAATATATTTTATGCCGTAAAACAGACTATATCCGGCTTATGAAAAAGTACATAAAGGTATACAAAATCACTGAATGATAAATCAACCGGAAGATAAAGAAGATGACAACCCTCAAAGTAGTTTAGTAGCTAGTAGACGGTAGATAGTAGGAATCTGAGAATCAGAAGTTAAAGAAGTTACGGGAAGACGTATTCAATTGACAGTTGACAATTGACAGTTGACAATGGAAATCTGAAAATATGGAAGTTAGGGAAGTTAGAACCCTCAATCACTCAATCCTTCAATCCTTCAATTTGTCAGAAGGGAAGAGGAATCTGTCAAGCAAGCTAAGGCTACCATGGTTGCCGAAACATGATGCTCAAGTGCTGTCCCCTTTGGTTAAAGGGGACGAGCGAAGCGGGTGGGGTTGGAAGAATCAAATAACTGAATAACTGAAAAACAGCACGAAGTTAAAGAAGATGACAACTGCCAAGTAGTGTAGTAGTTGGTAGACAGTAATATAGTAGAAATCTGAAAATCTGAAATTTACCCTAAATCCCTAAAGGGACTTTTAAACGCCAAATGATTGAAGAAGAAGTTAAGGAAGTTACAACCTTCAATCCTTCAATCTAAAGGAAGTTATAACCTTCAATCCTTCAATCCTTCAATCCTTCAATCATTGAGAAATCCCTGCTTCTTCAAAACATCCATCAACATGGCAGAAAATGTTTCATTATTCGTCTTCGGATATCGCACATCAGTAAATACCTGTGCAAGCGTAGTTTTATAGTTTTCCTTTACAAACTGGAGGCTTTCAGGCAAACTTTCCTTATAACTATAGATGCGATCAATATCCTCCTCGCTATATGGTTGATATGTTTCAAAATGCACCACACCTTCCAATGGCAACCGGTCAACCTGAGCGGGCGTTTCAGCCGGATATCCTACTGTCAGGGTAATCATTGGCACCACATACTTCGGCAAATGCAGCACGTCGATAATTTGTTGGGCATTATAAATAGTTGTCCCCAGATAACAAGTACCCAAGCCGTTACTCTCGGCTGCCACACAAAAATGCTCAGCAACTAACAGTGCATCAATAGCAGCCGTCATAAACGACAGAAAATTATCATAACCAGGCTCTGCATCACGTAGCAAACACCATTTATTAAAACGGTTAAAATCGGCACAAAACGTCAATACAACAGGCGCTTCGATCACCATCGGCTGATTAAAATGTGCCGGAGCCAAAGCCTCTTTTATTGCATGCGACTGGGAAACAACGATACTGTAAACTTGCATGTTGCCTGTGTTTGCTGCCCGGCAAGCCACTGCCAGCAATTCATTCAACAATTCAGGTGCAATCAACTGATCACTATATTTTCGAATTGTTGTCCGGTTTTGTAAAACATCCATCATGGCAAAAAGATTTATATTCTTCGTTTATAATTAATTACTACTCATCAAAAGTCTACTGAAAAGCGTATATTCAACAATCGTCCCGTTAAATAATTCGGAACCGGATATTGCCGGTTATAGATATCATTCACCCAAAAATAGGAATTTACATTGTAAATATCTAACAAATTGAACACATCCAGATTAATCCAGGCGTCTTTAATAAAATGCCAGACGGCAGCATCCGGACGATGGTCTTTATCAATCAAAGCATAAGCGGCACCGATATCAACGCGTTGATAAGGAGGTGTCCTGAACGGGGCTACATATGGATTATGTGGTGGAGAAACCGGTAATCCGTCCGCCCAAATGACCTTCAAATTGACTTTAATACGCGGATATGAAGGGACAAAATCCTGAAAGAACATTGAAACACTGTAACGCTGATCGTTAGGTCTTGCAATATAAGACGTATAAATGGGATTTCCATAGCTATCCGTTCCTTTTAACAATTTTTCTTTTGATTGCATCAATGAAAGACTGATCCATGAATCGGTGCCAGGAACAAATTCTCCAAACAATCGCATGTCAATTCCAGCAGCATAAGCTTTAGCCGTATTTCCTCCAAAATAAGTAATATTTACATTGTCAACAACATATGGAATCACCTGATCTTCGGGCTTATAATAACACTCTGCCGTAAACTTAAACGGTCGCCCCCATTGCATAAAATGATAATCGCCACCCAAAACAAAATGCAATGAACGTTGCGCTTTTATATGAGGATCGAGTTGAGCTGTCGTATTCCCATTCAAAGCGGTAGAAGTATCACGCACTTCTTTAAAGAAGGGAGCCTGATAGTAAACTCCGGTAGCAAATCGAAATACAAAGTTACTGGATTGAGGAGCAAAGGCAACAGACAGTCTGGGGCTGATCAACCATTCGTGATTATAACTCCAGTAATCAGAACGAAAACCACCGGTAAAAGCCCATAATCCAGCATTGTTGCGATATTTATACGTATCCTGCAAATAACTCAGAAAACGTGTGGAATAAAGAGACAAATCGGCAGACAGGTTATCATATAATTGAATGTAGGATGAATTATATGGCAAAGAGTAACCCGCAGAATCCTTATAATTCCATTCCTTCATCTGATTGGTAATTGACTCATGTTGAATTCCAAGCCCCCATTCAATCAAATGATGGCCAAACTCATAAGAACCGTTTTGACTGACATTGGCAACCGTAGCATTCAGGTAATCACGGGCATGCCGAAGGTATGTGCCAACTCCCAATGTTGCGTCAGGCACCGTTTTGCCGGTTCCGTCCGTGGTTAAGGAGTAAAGCCAGTATTGCCCCATAATGTCATATGTTTCAGATTCATTTGTATTAAAAGCTGAAGCAAGCAATCTCAGGGTCAAAGCCGGAACAGGATGATACGAGAAAGTAATGGCTCCGAATTTTGTTGTAAATAAATCTTTTTCCTGTCCGTCAAAATAGGCTTGCAATTGCAACGGCGTTTGCAATGTCCCAAACGAAGTTTCCTGTTCCAATGGGAAAAACTGGTATTTGTTCTGTGACAAATTACCTAAAAAAGAGAGATCTATTTTTGAAGTCAATTGATACGTTTCATAGGTCTGGTAGTCAAAGAATGAAGGATTGTAATGACCTTTTGTTGGTAAAGTGCCTAACAAATAAGCATTAGTCTTATAGCGGATGCCTTGCAGTTCCGTGTACTTTTTCCCGGAAGAACCCACATAAGCCGAAGCTCCCAGCAAACTGGCGGAAACTGCTCCTTCAAAAGAAGTTGGCCGTTTATACGTAATCGACAAGGCTGAAGACATTTTATCCCCATATTTAGGAGCAAAGCCTCCGGCGGAGAAGTCCACTTTATCCACCATATCGGGATTTATAAAACTTAACCCTTCCTGTTGGCCTGCCCGGATTAACAACGGACGATAGATCTCGATACCATTGACATAAACACTGTTTTCGTCATAGCTTCCGCCACGTACAGAATATTGGGTACTCAACTCATTATTAGAATGTACGCCGGGCAATGTCGCAATCAACGATTCTACATTTCCACCCGAAGCATCAGGTAACAAACGTACCTGCCTGGCATCCAGCGTTTCAAAGGTAGTAGTCTGGATGCGATGTCCCATCACTTCCACATCTTTCAGCGAATGAACCGAAGATGACAAAATAACATTTAATTGGGCTGCTGGGCTAACAGGAATCTTCTGTTTTACAGGCACATATCCGACACAAGTAACAATCAATGTTACCGTATCGTTCGCAGAAAAGTTTAGTTCATAAAATCCTTTTGCAGAAGTTGATGTGGAAACCAATGTGCCCTGCAGATAGACTGTTGCCAATTCAACAGGCCGGTGAGCAGCATCTGTGACATAACCGAAAAGACGCATCCGATGTTGTGCCATCGCCGGAACACACAGCAACACCAATAGCACCCATAATGCGATTTTTCTCATTATATTCGGAAATTATGTAAAACACAGATTAAAGGATTGAGTAAAAGAACCAAGCGCAACAACAGGTCAAAGGTCTAAAGTCTAAAAATCTATTGGCATAGATTCAACAGATTTCTACTACACTACTATCTACTTGGAGATTTCCATCTTTCTGCTGTTGCATTATCCTGTTATTTTACAACCTGTTACCAATACGATTTAACAAATTACGTTTCTTTTTCTTCCTATATTCCGTACTTGCACTATCGGCAGCCTCTTCACGGGTTTCCCCAAATTTGATCATCCGGTAAATAATACCCCAATCAGGCAAACCTCCCAGGTTGCGATCATCAATAAACATATCCGCAGCCAACTTCCGGGGGGCTGTTCCTTCTCTGTGATCTTCTTCTGGATAATTGCTATTGACAGCATAAAATTCAAGCCCGCGCGAACGGCAAAAAGCAACAGCCTCATCCAACAGCGTTCCTTCACGTACTGACCATAAAATTAACTGATGATATTCTTCCCGTTGTAATCTCTTTAAAACATCAATAGCAAAAGGAATTTCTTTCCCAATTTTAGGATAGGCATGTTCAACAATTGTTCCGTCAAAATCAACCGCTATAATCATATATTGTTCAAATATTTATATAATCACTTGTTTAAGGAGTAGATAATTGTATAAAGTTATAGAAGTTGAAGAGTGCTGAAGTTAAGGACAATAAAAAAATATTTTCCAATAGCCTCTAGTTTCAATTGGAGGCTACTCAACCTTTGCTATTTGAGTTTTCAGTTATTCTGTTATTTCCATCTATTGTCTACTAACTACGTTGCAGATGTTAACTTCTCATCTTTCTTTAACTTTTTGCTGTTTTGGTATTCAATCACTCAGTCATTCTGTTATTCGGTCATTCAGTTATTGGATTCTGTCTGCTAACTATGGACAAAGTTTCCTTCTCTGTTTCAATCTTCTCCTTGCCCATCCTGATCTTCGGATGGTAAAATCTCGGTTTCTTTCACTAAGCCTAACTCCTCTTTCAGCTTCTGAACAATAGGCCGGGATAAAATCAACATAACCATCACAATCGCCGTAGCAAACAGATAGGAAATATCGCGCAACAGGAATAGCAATAATATATTGATTACCAAATTAAAATCTATCACAATAAGACGAATCAACGACCAGCGAAGATAACGTTGCGTGCGTTGCTCCATGGTCGGCAGTCCCCCCAATTCTTTCGTCTTCTTATGAAACAACCATAAAATGCCAGGCAAACTTCCAAGCAATAGTATGATATCCATTGACTGTATCTGTATGAAAACCGGATCCATCCGATCAAAGCAATAATACCGGGAAAGAGCAAATCCACTCAATAAAGACACGAGTCCGACAAGATAACTCACATAGTAAAAACGTTTCGTTACACGAAAAATTTCCTTTATCCAAAAATCCATATACTTATAATTTTCTTGTACAAGTTTTGAGATGTAATCTTAGAAACGGAATAGCAAAACAGGCCAAGAGTCTAAAGTTGAAAGGCAACAACAAGTCTAAAGGCAAGAACCAATAGCCTAAAGGCTAAAGACAGGCGCTTATTAACTATTTACCATTTATCGCTAACCGCTGTATGTTGATTCTCAGATTCCTACTATCTACTACCTACCAACTACTACACTACTTTGAGGTTGTTATCTTCTCATTTTCTCTAACTTCTACCTCTCAGATTCCTCTATAGCATTCCTTTCGTTGAAGGCAATTCCTGACTGAAAATATCACGGCGGATAGCCATCTTGACGGCACGCGCAAACGCTTTGAAAATACCCTCAATCTTATGATGTTCGTTGTCACCTTCAGCCTGAATATTCAGGTTCATTTTGGCAGCATCACTCAGGGACTTGAAAAAATGGAAAAACATTTCGGTAGGCATCTCCCCTATCTTTTCACGCTTAAACTCAGCTTTCCAAACCAACCAGGGACGACCTCCGAAATCAATGGCAACCTGACATAAGGAGTCATCCATCGGTAAACAAAAACCATAACGCTCAACGCCCCGTTTGTCTCCCAAAGCCTTGGCAAAAGCTTCTCCCAGGGCCAACGCCGTATCCTCAATCGTATGATGTTCGTCTACTTCCAAATCTCCCTTTACACGAATCGTAAGATCAACGCCGGCATGTTTTCCGATTTGTTCCAACATATGATCAAAGAAACCCAATCCCGTCGAAATTTCTGTTTTGCCCGACCCATCCAGATTCAAACGGATGGAAATATCCGTTTCCCTGGTTTGACGGCTAATTTCGGCTACACGCTGACCGGCCAGTAACAAAGAGGAAATCCGATCCCAATCAGTTGTGCATAAAACGCAAAATTCATCCAATTGTTCTGCTTTCAATAACGGCAAAGCGCTTTCAGGTTCCTGCAACAAAATCGCCTTACAACCTATATTGCGGGCCATCTGCACATCGGTGATACGATCGCCGATAACATACGAAGCAGACAAATCATAATCGCCGGTCATATATTCCTGAAGCATTCCCGTACGTGGCTTCCGGTTCGGTGAGTTTTCCTCAGGCAACGATGGATCAATGTGAATGGCGTCAAACCCGATTCCTTCATTGGAAAGACATTGCAACATTTTCTGCTGCACCAAATCAAAGGCAGCCTGCGGATAGGCGTCGGTTCCCAATCCATCCTGATTGCTTACCATAACGAAACGAAAATCACTCTTTGTACGGATCAAATACAGGTTACGGATCACTTTAGGATAAAACTCAAGTAAATCCAACCGGTCAACTTGATACGTAACAGGAGGTTCAACCAATATGGTGCCATCGCGATCGATAAACAGTAATGGGGTCATCCAAAAAATATTCAATAATTCTACATTACATACGATGTATTTACCTTTCTTAATGTTAACAGAAATTGAATACACCGGCGCAAAGGTACAAATTTATGTGTACATTTGTAGCTCATTTTAATCGAAGTATGATTGACCTCCTCCGACACTATTTCCCAACGTTAACAACTACGCAGGAAGATCAGTTTGCTGCATTGGGCGACTTATATACCGACTGGAACAGTAAGATCAATGTCATCTCACGAAAAGACATTGACAATCTGTATGAACGCCACATCCTGCACTCATTAGCCATCGACAAGGTATTGCATTTCAAAGATGGAACCAAAGTGCTCGATTTCGGTACCGGAGGTGGTTTGCCCGGAATTCCGCTGGCCATTGTATTGCCTCAGGTTCATTTCTGTCTGATTGATTCCATCGGGAAAAAGATTCATGTTGCCACGGAGATTGCCAATGCGATTGGCCTGAAAAACATTACGTTCAGGCACGAACGCGGAGAAGAAGAATCAGGAAAATATGACTTTGTGGTAAGCCGTGCTGTCATGCCTCTTGGGGATCTGGCAAAGATTGTCAGAAAAAATATTGCACAACAACAACACAATGCGCTCCCCAACGGGTTAATCACTTTAAAAGGAGGTGAAGTTGGCGCCGAAGTTGCTCCATTTAAACATAAAGCATCTGTCTATAAACTATCTGACTATTTTGACGAGCCATTTTTTGACACAAAAAAAATTGTTTATCTCCCCCTGTAGCTATGATTCAATATCTTTCCGAAGACATATCAAGTCCCGTATTTCTCCGTCGCAAAGTCACGGCATGGATCAAAAGGGTTGCAGCGAACCACGGAAAAAAGATCGGCGACATCTCTTATCTGTTCTGCAATGATGAAAAAATCATCACTATCAACCGGCAATATTTACACCACGACTACTATACCGACATCATCACTTTTGATTCATCCGATGGGCAAATCTTGAACGGTGACCTTTTCATTAGCCTTGACACAGTGGCGTCCAACGCAAAAGAATATAACACACCTGTTCAACAGGAACTTTACCGTGTCATGATTCACGGCATACTACACCTTTGTGGCATTGATGATCAAACGGATAAAGATCAAGAGCTTATGACAACAGAAGAAAACAAGGCCCTACAGCTCATTGATTTTTAATTGATCCGGAATGCTTACATTCAGGATTCAACACAACACCCCGGTTTTTGCGACCATCCATTTTTATAACCACAGGACATTCAAAACGAACATGACGAATGAATTGGGTCTCTTCCACCGCTTTCTGCTTGTCTAAAAAATCGAAATCGACAAATCCATCGTTCATATAAGGATTCACAGTAAAATAGCCTACACCAAACGATGTAAGGTTTTGAAAGAAATGGGTTCCCTGGCTCGGATCAACCCGATAGTGATGCAGTCCTGACTCCACAATAACACGGGCAGCCGATATCTGGGGCCATTTCACAGGAATTCCCAGCCATGGATCATTGGAGCCCCAGCGTCCCGGCCCGACCAGCACATAGCCTTTATCATCCGACAGCAATCGCCTGTTTATTTCATCAATTTCACCGACAATTAATGGATTATGCTCGGCATCAAAATCCTGCGGTTTCACATACACCACATCATGGACATCATTTACGACACCCTGACCGAGAGCTTTGTAACAATTCACTAACGTTTCCTCATCAGCTACATTCGTAATATCTTCGTCCACCCATTCGTTGGAATCAACAATCGGCCGAATCTGTAATAAATAAAATGTCGGTTTGGGATGTAAATTTACAGCAAACTCTATTTCAATGGCTCGTCCCATCTCACGCTGGCCGGTTTGTAAGATCCGTTTCAGAATAGGAGCCAGCGGGAAAACGTCATGTTTCAAAATATTGGCAAACGTAATGACCTTGCGACCTCCCGGATAAACGCCATCATAAAGAGTCTCCGCCTGTGGATCGTACGTTGAAGCAAGATACAGCAACGAACCATCTTCTTCAGCATCTTTAATTTTCAGTTTCAACAGATTGAATCCGTCATCAACTTGTGGCGTAAAGGAAGCTGAGTGCAAATCAAGAGCATAAAAGAATGTCTGGGTTTCATGTAACGTCATTTGCAGCGTACTGGTTTGAAGTACACTTTTTGGATGCGCAGGAGAAAAACGCAAATTCATGCCTCCTTCCACTATGTATTTTCCTAATCCTAAACCCACATGCGCCACCCCTTCTTCAGCCTTCTCATGCCCAATAGGATAAAAGTTTAATGAACGGGCTACGCCCGAAAATGAAGGATAAAATCTGGAACCATATGAAGTTCCGCAGACTTCCTGCATCACAATAGCCATTTTTTCCTCATCAATCACGTTGCGTGTCGATTTCAGGTAAGCCTTGCTATCACGATAAAATACCGATGCATATACGGCTTTAATGGCATCACGTACTGCCAGAAGAGTCAACGACTGGTTTTCAGGGGAATGAGGCACCATATAGGTTGCATATATCCCGGCAAACGGCTGGTAATGTGAATCTTCCAATAAACTTGAAGAACGTATCGCCACCGGCCCGGAAATGGATGCAAGAAATGCCTGGATATCTTCCATTACATCGTTAGAAAGTTGCGCTTTAAGAAAATGATCCAGAATTTCATCATCAGGCAAATCCTGCAACGCTATTTCGTACAGGTTATTCTTTGCCATAAAATCTGAAAACAAATCGGTACACAACACCACCGTACGTGGCACAGTGATTGATGCATCAGGGAAATCATCATCTTCAATGGTGCGTTTCACCATAGCATCCAGAAACGCAAGGCCCCTGCCCTTGCCCCCCATCGAACCTTCGCCAATGCGGGCAAATTTGGAATATTCATCAAAACGATCGCGTTCAAACAAAGCCACCACACCTCTGTTCTTAATACGACGATAGTCGACAATGGCTTCAAAAATAATTCTCCGTACATCCTGCAGGTTATCTCCCGGCTCTATCGAAATCCGTTTCAGAAATTCCGCCAACGGAAACATAGCACGGGAATAAAGCCACCGGGAAATATGATTGCGCGACACATGATAATAGAGCGAATCATCGGGAATAGTGAAAATGGATTCCTGCAACTCTTTGAGCATCGTAATCCGCTTTACTTCCTGTCCTGTATGGGGATCCTTGAAAACAAAATCGCCAAACCCAAAACTTTCTATCACTGCATCTTCAAGTTCCCTATGCAACGTTTTAGATCCTTTATTCAGGAAAACAGCCCCGAATTGTTCCGCATATTCAGCATTGTCTCCATCCGAAGATTGCATGATAATCGGGATATGCGGATCTTCCAGCCGCATGTCTTCACATAAACTGATACCGGCATATTTGTTTTTTACGCCTGACCGGTTAAAGCTGACATCCGTAATTACACCCAGCAAATGGTTTTTATACTGACGATAGAGTTTCATGGCTTCCTCATACGAACGCGCTAAAACAATCTTCGGACGGCCACGCATCCGCAACATCTGCTCATGTTCGTTAAGCGCCTCTGTCATAAAGGAGCGCGATTGTTTGAAAACGAGCTTATACAGAATCGGCAACATTGATGAGTAAAAACGGACCGAGTCTTCTACAAATAAAATAACCTGAACGCCCACTTTCGCAACATCGTATTCCACATTCATACGATCCTCAATCAGCTTAATAATAGCCAGTAAAAGATCAGCGTTGCCCAACCAACTAAACACATAATCAATAGCGCTCAGATCCTCATGGGCAAAACGTCGCGAAACACCCCGCGAAAAAGGGGTAAGCACGATAATAGGAATTTGAGGGCATAACTCCTTAATACGCTTGGCAATATCAAACGTATCGCTATGTTCACCCGCCGGCATGGAAATAATCAATTCAAAAGAACGCTCCTTCAACATACGAAATGCATCTTCCTCGTTGTTTACCAATGTAATGCGAGGAGGATAGCGCAAATCAAGCGACACATACTCATTAAAAATCTGTTCATCAACCCGCCCATCTTCCTCCAGCATAAAAGAATCATATGCACTGGCAATAAGCAGAATATTATAAATCCGTTTGTTCATCAAATCGGCAAACGAAGTATCTTTAAAATAAAGCTTTTTGATGTTGACGTTTTTCATATGTTCAGATATTGTGTATCACAGCAACTCATCCCAATCAATCTTTTTCTATAAAAAATGCCAATATGCCGATAATCATCGCTGTGAAACAATTATTAATCCGCATATTGGCACAAAAAGCACTTGAAAAGATTTTCAAAAAAATCCGTGAGCAAGCTATTTTTTACGTCCCGGCATTTTATTTTGAGAAACCATTTTCATCATTTTCCTCATATCATCAAATTGTTTCAGCAATCGATTGACTTCCTGAATGGAAGTGCCGCTTCCCCTGGCAATGCGCTGACGCCGGCTACCGTTAAGACTATCCGGCCTTTCCCGCTCATAAGGCGTCATGGAATAAATGATAGATTCTGTGGATTTAAATACATTATCATCCAGTTCGACATCCTTCAGGGCCTTACCAACACCTGGAATCATGGATGCAATATCTTTGAGGTTTCCCATCTTCTTAATCTGTTGCAATTGCGAAAGGAAATCATTAAAATCAAATTGGTTTTTTGCCAGCTTCTTGCTCAAACGACGGCTCTCTTCCTCATCGTACATCTCCTGGGCGCGTTCTACAAACGAAACGATATCCCCCATTCCCAAAATACGATCGGCCATACGTTCAGGATAGAAGGTATCCAAAGCATCCATTTTTTCACCCGTTCCTACAAATTTAATAGGCTTTGTCACTACTGAGCGAATGGAAAGCGCTGCCCCGCCACGGGTATCACCATCCAGTTTGGTAAGAATAACGCCGTCGAAATTCAGACGTTCGTTAAACTCTTTAGCGGTGTTCACTGCATCCTGGCCCGTCATGGAATCAACGACGAACAATATTTCCTGAGGTTGAATGGCAGCTTTGATATTGGCAATCTCGTTCATCATCTGTTCGTCAATCGCCAAACGTCCCGCGGTATCGATGATCACCAGGTCATGATTATTTTGTTTTGCAAATTTGACGGCATGCTGGGCTATCTGAACCGCATTCATATTTCCTTCTTCCGCGTAAACAGGGACATTAATCTGTCCACCGATCACTTTCAACTGCTCAATAGCAGCCGGACGATAAATGTCGCAGGCAACCAGCAAAGGGTTCTTTCCACGTTTTGATTTCAATAAGTTTGCCAGTTTCCCGGAAAAAGTTGTCTTACCGGAGCCTTGTAATCCAGACATCAAAATAACAGCCGGTGAACCTTTCAGATTGATATCAACGCTTGAGCCTCCCATCAACTGGGCCAGTTCGTCATGTACAATCTTTACCATCAACTGTCCGGGCTGCAATGAAGTAAGCACATTCTGTCCCAACGCTTTCTTCTTAACGTCATCGGTAAATGTTTTTGCCACTTTGTAGTTAACGTCAGCTTCAATCAACGCCTTACGAATCTCCTTCAACGTTTCGGCCACGTTAATTTCGGTGATGGTACCCTGTCCTTTTAAGATTTTAAATGACCTTTCGAGTCTATCGCTGAGATTTTCAAACATACAGATAATGAGTTATGAATAATACAATTAAAATGAAACGTTCACACGATTCTTGAATGAAAGTGCAAAGTTACGATTTATCACGAACCTATGCAATAGAAAGAGTCACCCTCTTTTGCTCACCTGATAGTGAACATCGAAGGAAAAATGTAACTTTGTCAGCTCAATCACCATACGGGACAAATCGGAAGATAACGTTGCGAAAATAACGCTTTTTCGAATCTATACCTCTAGATCCCTTTTTCTGATAAAAAAAGATTGTTGGATGAAAACAAAGACATTTCTATTTTTTCTTTTTGTGTTGCTGGCTGTCAACATGACAGGGCTTTTCGACACCCTTTTCACAGGCGACTCTTCCCTCTACGCCCTGATTTCGAAAACAATGGTGACTTCACACAATTATTGGAATATGTATCTCAACGGGAGAGACTGGCTGGACAAACCCCACATGCCCTTCTGGATCTGTGCCGCTTCCATGCAACTGCTCGGGATTAGCGGATTTGCATACAAATTGCCCTCTGTATTGATTTTCTTTATTGCCCTGCTATACACATACCTGCTGGCAAAGCGGTTTTACAGTAAAGAAACGGCATTCCTCTCCGTATTGATACTCGCGTCTTCCGTTCACATCGTTGTTTCGAACAATGACACGCGGGCTGAAGCTATGTTGACCACATTCGTCATAGGGAGCGTTTACCACCTGTTTCGCCTAAGTGAAAAATTCAAACTCAAACACCTTCTGCTGGGCGCTGTGTTAAGCGCGGCAGCCATTATGACAAAAGGAATTTTTGTGTTGATTATTTTATATTCGGCTGTATTCGGACATCTGTTGTGGAAAAAGGAGTATCAACGGCTTTTTTCTTTTAAATGGCTTTTAGTGTTTGTACTGACGCTTCTCTTCATTACTCCCGAATTATATGCTTTATACACACAATTTGATATGCATCCCGAAAAAGTGGTTTTCGGGCGAACACATGTATCGGGTATTAAATTCTTCTTATGGGGAAGCCAGTTTGGGAGGTTCTTAGACACCGGCCCTATTAAAGGGCAAGGAGATATCTTCTTTTTCTTCCATACACTTTTGTGGGCTTTTGCCCCATGGGCATTATTGGCCTATGCAGGCGTAGGGAAAGGCATCGGGTATATCTTCAAAAAACGTCCATTGCTCGAGTATGTAACAATTTTCGGCTTCTTGGTTATGTTTGTGATATTTTCCATATCACGGTTTCAATTGCCATATTACACCAACATTTTAATGCCGTTTTTGGCCATTATCGTTGCCGATTTCATCCTGACAAACAAAAATAATCCTCGTTTTGTCTCCTTTTTCACCATTTCGCAAAGCATCTATATTGGCTTGTACGTCATTGTCATTACGCTGTTGCTGATCTATTTTCGTCCGGTATATTGGTGGATAACGGCTTTCATATTTATTGGGGTCGTCTTTTCGGTGCTTTATTTCTGGTTGGCAGAAAGCAAACGAACATACCAATTTATATATCAATCGCTGAATGCCACTATTTTTTTCATGTTGTTCATGAACCTCGTATTCTATCCCAGTTTGATGACCTATCAATCGGGAGCAAACGCTGCAACTTATATTAATCAAAACCTCAACGAATATCCGGTTTACACCAATCAGGAAGCCAATTTACTGGAATTCTACTGTCATGGCACTGTAACGTCACTGCATGATTCACTGCCTGATCTGAAAAAGCCACAGATTGCCATCCCGATGTTATGCTATGCTGACACAGCATTCATCATCAGGCTTGAGCACAAAGGCTATACCTGTACAGAACTGGATTCGTGGGATCACTTCCATATTACACGGCTAACCAAAACATTCCTGAATATTGCCACCCGCCCTAAAGCGATTGACAAACGCTATCTGATTTTCATCTCTGATGATTCAGATACGATTCCTTCTCATTATTACTAACAAGCTGACTGAAAATATTTTTCAGAATTTACGCAAATGACAATAAAAAAGTAAAACAGATTTACCGGAAATGCTACAATGGCAAACCAGATTGTACCTTTGCGGGCTTAAAAACAAAACGATATTTGGATAAAAACCCATGAAGAAAAAACTCGATTCTGTTGTCAGACCGACGTATAACATATTAATATCCACCAGTTTTTCCCATTTTCTGAATGACATGATGCAGTCATTGATTCTGGCTGTATATCCCATGTTGAAAAGTAATTTCGATCTCAACTTCGCACAGGTTGGTATGATTACTCTCGCCTATCAGCTCACGGCATCTATGTTACAACCGCTGGTAGGTATCTATACGGACAAACATCCAAAACCTTTTTCTTTGGTTTTTGGTATGACATGCACGCTCGCAGGAATCCTGCTGTTGGCATGGGCTCCAAGCTATCCGTTTCTCTTGCTGGCTGCAATGACAGTAGGCATGGGTTCATCTATTTTCCATCCCGAAGCAGCACGTGTTGCCCGTATCGCATCAGGGGGACGCTTCGGACTGGCGCAATCTATCTTTCAGGTCGGTGGTAACTCCGGTGCCGCCATTGGGCCTCTGCTTGCCGCATGGATCGTCATTCCCCATCATCTTAAAAGTGTAAGCTGGTTTTCTCCGATGGCGTTTCTTGCAATGATCGTGCTGTTACAAGTCAGCTTCTGGTATCGCGGACGGATATCTCATTTTCAGAAAAGCCAGCATGAAACACCAAAAGACGAACACTATTCACGCCGGAAAATCATTCTAACAGTTATCATTCTGTTAGTACTGGTTTTCTCTAAAAACTTCTATCTGAGCAGTCTGAATACTTTTTACATGTTCTATTTGATTCAGAAGTTTCATATCGACACACAACATGCCCAGTATATGCTTTTCCTCTTTTTGGCTTCATTCGCCCTCGGCACACTGATAGGTGGTCCGTTAGGTGATCGTATTGGCAGAAAACGTATCATCTGGTTTTCGATTGTAGGAGTAGCTCCGTTCACCTTAATACTTCCTCACATAAACAGTCTTTTTTGGACAGGCATCCTGACCATTCTGATCGGATTGATTCTGGCTTCGGCATTTCCGGCAATTCTGGTTTTTGCGCAGGAACTAATTCCCGGTAAATTTGGTATGATGTCAGGGCTTTTCTATGGATTCTCTTTTGGCATGGGTGGACTGGGAGCAGCTGTGTTGGGAAATGTCGCCGATGCATTCAGTATTAATACGGTGTACGAAATTTGTAGCTTCCTGCCTTTGCTGGGGATGTTTGCCGTCTTCCTACCCAACATTAAAACCAACATCAGGAAGGCACCAAAATAATCAAACGCCTGTAAAATACTTTGGATTATGGATGCCAATGAATATATCATTTCCATCAGTTCAAATCACGAACCGTTGCAGCATATTGAGACTGTAAAAGCACTCCTGATAAAAGCATTTAAGGAGGTCTGCTTTTCTGCCTTCGAGCAAACCGAAGCCATCGGAAGCCACTACCAAAGTCCTTTTTACAATGGAGCCGGACGCTTTACGTCTGATTTCCCACTTGCATCAGTCTCTGCTTTGCTCAAAAAATTAGAACTACAGACCGGGCGCCTGCCTGCCATGAAAGCAATGGGTATTGTACCTATTGATCTGGATATCATTATTTTTAATAACACTATCATTCATCGCGATTACGATCGTTTCCCATTTGTACGGAAAGCCATTGATCAGCTTCGGGAGAAAAAATGCCCTTGAATGCAGGCAATAGCGTTACAATGTTAGCAACATTATTGTACATTTGCAGCCCTGAACGTCCTGTCAGAGTCAACTCAGACAGAATGAATGTTCATTAATTATATACGCTTATGAAAACTTTTCCGCCTTCCGAACTTCTGATCAACAATGACGGTTCCATATTCCATCTGCATCTCAAGCCCGAATTTCTGGCCGACAAAGTCATTTTAGTGGGAGATCCTGACCGCGTGGAAATGATCGCTTCCTATTTCGATGAAATTGAATGCAAAGTCTCTAATCGTGAATTTCACACCGCAACCGGAAAATACAAAGGAAAGAGGCTAACCGTAGTAGGTACCGGAATTGGTACGGATAATATCGATATTGTTGTCAACGAACTGGATGCGCTGGCAAATATCGATTTGGAAACACGTACGGAAAAACCTGAATTTCGTCAGTTGACATTTGTCCGGATTGGAACATCAGGAGCTGTACAACCCGAGTTAAAACCCGGAACCTTTGTGATGTCGGAAAAATCAATTGGCTTTGATGGAGTGCTGAACTTCTATGCCAACCGGGATGCCGTGTGTGACCTGGCATTTGAAAAAGCCTTTACTGCCCAAGTCGAATGGAACCATCAATGGTGCGCTCCCTATGTCATCGATAATGACCCGGAACTGGTTGAACGTATCGGACAAGATGATATGGTAAAAGGTGTTACCATATCTGCCAACGGATTCTATGGTCCACAGGGGCGCGAATTGCGTCTGTCGCTGGCTCATCCTTCCCTCAATGATAAAGTGGAAGCTTTCCGTTACGACCGTTTCAAAATCACCAACTACGAGATGGAAGGGTCAGCTATTGCAGGACTCTCAAGATTAATGGGACACAAAGCATTAACCGTCTGTTGCATTATTGCCAACCGACGGGTACACGATGCTTTCGTCAACTATAAAGAAGCGATCCAAACATTAGTCGAAAAAGTATTGGAACGCATTTAATATCCATTCCCTACTCTTTCATCGAAGGGATGTCAAAAGAATATATTCTGCGAAGATGAGGTTGCTTTGTCATATGCCTCCATGGCAGTGGGAAGGCAAGTGGCAACTCCTTTGAGTCCGCAAACCGACAAGGTAATTAAAACCGTATCCCGGATTTCTTCCCTTGTAGCTCCCAGGTTCTTTGCCATTTGCACATGGAAATAGATAGCCGTCGTATCTCCTGCAGCAGCTTTGATGCCGATATAAATCAATTGCTTGGTTTTGGCATCCAATCCGGAAGTTTCTTTCAATGCTTCAATTAGCCCGTCAAATGCTTTTGCTACTTCAGGCGCTTCTTGCTGAAAAACGTCAAGTGGATTCATTTTGTTTGTTGTTAATAAGTTAGACAATCATTTTATCGATCATTGTTATAGCTCAAATTACAGCCATTTTGGCTCCCATTCAATTCGCGTCCCGTCATCGGGGATATACTCTTCCAACGAGTTGGCTAAGAACTGAAGGAGCGGGTAAAAGAACCAAGAGTCTAAAGTCTACAGAGAACTACGGTTAAAAGTTTAAGGTGTAAAGTTGAGAACCAAAATCAAGAGCCAAGAATCAAGAAGAAATCTGTTGGCAATGCTGCTGGTTCTTCCCGTATCTTCTTTAACTTCCTGTTGTTTTATCAGTTACTCAGTTATTCAGTTATTTGATTACCGCTGTAATCCGCATAGCCATATAGGGTTTACCCGGGAATGTCACTGATCGGTTTTCCTTATCAATGAAAGTGTAATGATTGAGCTTTTTAACCTCAAAAACTCTATTCACCGGTGTAATGGTCATGTTCCAGGTATCAATTAATTCCACTTTGAACTTCATTCCGTCTGTCAGATCCTTCGCCGGCAGTTCGAAATGCCACTCCTTGAGTTTCCTTTTCCCGAAATAATACAAATAATATTGCCCATATTGCCCTACCACATTTCTGGTATAATAGTGATCTATCGGTTCAAGGCCTTCCCTGGGGCCTGACTCGACGATTTTCCGCAAGAAACCAATCCGGGATGGACTTTCTCCACGCAATACTCCTCCGTCAGATGTCCAGCTGGTGCCGGTAGAATCCACAATTGTTTCTCCATGCGTAGCATATGTTCCTCCAATAATCGCCATCCAGAAGCGATAGGTCATTTCTTTGCCCGATAACTGTCCCCATCGTTTTGAGATATTGCCTTCATAGTTAATCTCGTCAAATATCACCGGCTTGCGATAAATATCCCGAAAGATGGCTGCGGCACCAAACGCACGCACTGCATTGTAATATTGCAGGCTGACATGTGTCACCCAAGGCTTGGAGTAGTCATAAAGGATATCGGCATTATGGATGGAAAGCATATGGTGGTAAGGATCTTGGATCAATCGGGAAAGTTGTGTTTTTGTTGATTAAGCATAAATTTTTGTTAGTCTGAAAAGGAAAAAATTCACATCTCTCACGCCTCTGAAAGATGCCCTAAAAGCTTTGATTTTGGCATTGAATGATTCTGCAGAAGCATTTGTACTTCTGTGATTAAAATAATTCAGGATCGTCAAATAATGTGATTGAATGGTTCTGGTGATGCTTCCAAATGACAAAATACCTGAGTTATCAACCCTATCATACCACTGTGCCAGTTTAGCAAAAGCTACTCCTTTGTCTTTTGTTTGATGGTAAATAGCCCCCAATTGCAAGGAAAAATGATATGCTTTCTTTAGGTCAGGATACAGTTCAAAAAGAATTTCAGCTCTTGTTTTCTGAGAATATGTCCATGCTGTGGGTTTCTTAAACAACAAATATCTGCTACGCGCCAGTAGTTGCTTGAGAGTGTCTCCGTTTGCCAGAACCGGTGGATTGTATTTCCTTCCGCAGGCTTTCGCTAATGCCATATCGATCGTTTCCCTGTCCAGTGCATTCCAACGATGTTTAATTCTGAGCTCCTGAACGGCATCATAAGCCAACTGTTGAACATGAAACCTGTCGGTCACTCTACTGGCTTGGGGAAAGCAAATTTTGATCACGTATTCCATATTGGCTGCCATATCCATGGTAACTTCCCGGACTTTCCACCTGACACGCTTTGGCAGCTTGTTGAGAACCGCGACAATATCCTCTGCCTTAGTTCCCCGAACCATAGCCACAATGGTTCCTTTACCTCCTTTTGCCGCTTTGTTGGTGACAATAGTATATAGTTCTCCGTTAGACAAGCTGGTTTCATCTATACTTAAGAAGCGGCCTACATTATCCGGATAAAGCAGCCATTGGTGAGCATGAGATTTTTGATCCCACTGATGATAATCACTCAGATAGTCCTTGTATTGCTCTTGCAACTGCTTGCCATCCAGATAATAATGCACTGCAAGGGATTTAGCACTTATGGGATGAGTATCCAGGTAATTCTTTTAAAAAAGCCGCGAATTCCTGTGTAAATCGCGTTCCTTTTGCCGTAAGTTCCCAATTTCGGCTAACCACTTGGTTTGTATTGGCATTCAACCACCTTCGACACTTAATCTTCAAATCAAATACCTTTCCTCGTATTGGAAAATCATGTATGGTTTGTTCCTGATGAAAGCCATGACAACGAAGAGGTTCTCCTGCATACTCTGAAGGAATATCAGGCTTTTCTTCAAGATAAACCGCATAACCTATCCCAATGTTCCTAACTGATTTTATTTCAAAATACTCCAGAATCCCTTCTGGCAATATTAACTCCAACAACTGATGTTCCGCTGACTTTAATTCTGTCTCTTTTTCCATGAAACAAAATTATCATTTTTTATCCTCTAACACAACTTTTCCGATTGATCCAGGATCTTCTTTGGCTACAATTTGAAACAGCCTGTCCCAATCGCTCTCGGTAATATGATGCATGAAACTGTTTTCATTTGCCATGCTCCACCACACGTTCCGGTAAGCTGCTAACCGGGCCACAACATAATGAACAAAACGGGCATTTGTTGCCATGCTCATTCTGTCAAAGCCCCACTTCGGTCCATCATAAGGGCGAAAAAGGATAACATCTGCTTGAATACCGAGATTCTCAAGCTGTTGCAGACATCTTTCAAAATGATGAAAATAAGCCACGTTAAAACGGGAGAAATCAAAATCTTCTATGGATGTTCCTTCAAAGGGAAAATTCTTTATTTTTAGAGGGCCGGATAAATATTTTTCGTTATACGGCGGAATCAGTAAAAAACGAACTTTGTTGAACGGGGATGATTTCAATGTTGCCAGTGTTTCTTCTCTCATTTCTTTAGACTGGAAAATCCATTCATAAATCGTAGTGCCAAATGGATAATAGGGAGTCCCATCGCGGTATTCAAACTGATATTGATCCCGCACCTGTACCGGTCCATGATCATCAGGTAATGCCGGTGTACAAACAAAGCTGCCTGTTTTGCCATTTAACTCTTCCCTGTTGCTGATGGTTTTGTATGTCCATACACCCACCTTATCCGGCATAAACCTGATTTTGAATATTCCGTTGCCATCATAAAATCCTTCAGGTTGGAAACTTTCTTTACCATTTGTAAAAACAGCACTTAGCTCTATGTTGACAAACGGGTTACCAGCACTGGGGCCTTTCAGTGTTACTTCATACATTCCCCATTTTTCAACACTGTTTGTTGGCGATTGTGCAAATGTCAAAACCGGAATCAACAAAAAAATAACACTTCCAAGGATATTTCTCATATGTTTATTTTTTATTTCCTTCCCGAAGCATGTATGTGACTGGCTAAAATAAGCATCTACGAAAGCAATAATAACGTTCTGGGTCGTTTTATACAGGAACGATTAATAATCTTCTTCTTATTCCGTTTGTAACCGGATATCCCGGCGATGTTGGGGCTTGCCAGTAACCATCGGTTGTAGCATAATAATAATGTATATCGTTCAGAAAAACAATGAGAGGAGTTTTTACCATCATAATGACAGTGAAATAAATTGGGTTCTGCCTATGAAAAGAAGCATGGGTAATGAATGTTCTGACCCTTTTGAAACTATACAAAGATAAATAAAATTTCCACTACCACAGGAGTTATTTACAAAAAAACGGATGAAACTTATCCTTATGTTTTGCCTTTTTTGTTGCCAAACGTTTCCTGTCTTGCAAAAATCAGGCAAGATATTATCGTATCATTTTCTCCATTAAATAAAACACACCTTTCCTCCATTTTGCCAGACCCACTTTCTTATAATCCAACGAATTGTAAAGGCGTAGTGCAAAAGGATTCTCCGAAAAAGCATCCAACCGGATGGAAGTAATCTCTTGCTTGTGTAATGTCTGTTCGATATATTCCATCGTCCTTCGCGCCAAACCCTGATGCTGATAAGCCGGATGAACACACAACCGGTGCACTATCCTAAAGCCGCCTCCTGTATCATTCCACTTTCCGTTATTGTATTCTTCGTCATATTCCTGGTTTACTACGAACACCACGGCAATAGCTCCTTCAATCTTCCCAACATAGAGTTCTCCGTTTTGTAAATCTGTTGTTAGGACATCCATCGCAGGGTAAATTTCATCCCATTGGTAGATTTTGCTAGAGAGCATCTCCCGGATTGCCTGCGTAAACAGATCGAATATGACCGGCAATTCTTCCAGCTTTCCCTTTTCATATCGAATTGCTTTGTTCTCAGTCATTCTATATTAATTGAATCATTGCCCCACTTCAGTTAGTAACCGCTTGTAAATCGAATAATTTTCATTGTCAAAGCAGACGAACCAGACATCAAGCGAGACGTTCTTTGCATTAAGGTAGTCAATCACCGTATGGATTGCAATATGTGCAGCCTCATCTTTTGGGAAATGGTAAACTCCTGTACTGATATTCGGGAAAGCAATGGAACGGACGCCTTTCTCCAGCGCAATATCCAGGCAACTGGTATAGGCATTCTTCAGGAGTTGAGCTTCGTCTTCCCATCCACCCCGCCATACAGGACCTACCGTATGAATAACATATCTGGCGGAAAGATTGCCTGCTGTTGTAACAACCGCATGGCCTGTCTCACACCCACCCTGCTTCTGACGAATCAGGATGCATTCATCTATAATAGCTTGACCTCCTGCGCGATGAATCGCCCCGTCAACACCGCCACCACCCAGCAAAGAGTTGTTTGCAGCATTCACAACAGCATCTACGGCAACTTTGGTGATGTCGCCATAAAGAACCTGTATCATTTTGATGAAGACTGTTTTTTCAATTGTTTATATCCTTTTCTGACAAGAAGAATGATCATCAATAGCCAACCTAACGGATAAGGAAGGATAAGGGTTCCCCACCACCAGGAAAGGGTTGACTTACCACCAAATCCACCCATCCATGATAAGACAAAGAGGAATACGACACCAAACACAATCATTAGAAAAGCGATCAGATAGCATCGCCATTGAGGTTCATGTTGCAGATAAAGCACAAGGGTTATAAATAAAAATGATTATCCGCAAAGCGACCTGTAGAAAAAGAGGCCAGAATTACGGTTGAGTTTGTAATAAAAAGTTCTCAATATATTTGTATAATTCATTGAAATACATTATATTTACAGCGTATTCAACAGTAAAAATACACGCTATGAATCTCTTGAATTTCATTCTAAATTTTCCCGATGAGGAATCCTGTATTGCGCATTTTAAGGCGCAACGGGATCAAATCGGTATTGTTTGTCCAAAATGCGGCAGCACAAAACATATTTGGCTTAAAAACAAGCTACGTTACGAGTGTACGCATTGTCATCATCGCCAGTCCATACGAAGGGGTACAGTATTAGAATTTTCTAAACTCCCTTTTCGTTACTGGTATGTTGCCATGCACCTTTTGACCAGTACCAAAAAATCTTTTTCGGCTTCCGAGTTGCAACGGCAACTGGGACATAAACGCTATCAACCCATTTGGGAAATGCACAAGAAATTGAGCGACATAATGGGTAAACGCGACAATGAATATCAGCTTTCGGGACAAATAGAACTTGACAATGCTTTTATTACCACTCTGATAAGTGATGACTGTAAGCAACAGAACTTAAAACGTGGTGCAGGCAGTCAGAATAAGTCTAAAGTCCTTGTAATGACAGAAAGCATTGTGGTTGAAAATCCAAAACCGGGTAAAAAGCCCAAAAAGATAAACCACATTAAAATGCAGGTAGTGCCTGATTTAAGAGCTGACACTGCCGTTGAAATTGTCAAAGAACAAATTGATTCAAAGGCGGAATTAACCACCGATGATTCAAAAACATTTTTTAAGCTACATCAAGCTGTGGAGTCTCAAAAGGCTCAGGTTATTGAACCAGAAGACCTTCAGAAGATACTTCCATGGGTTCATATCAGTATTGCAAACGTGAAACGTTTACTACTTGATATGCACCACCAGCTTAAAAAAGAGTATTTACAATATTATCTCAATGAGTTCTGCTATAAGTTCAACCGAAGATATTTCGGGGAAAAGATGTTCGATAGATTAGTGTTTGCCGCTGCAAATTACAATACCGATTTCAAATCCAGAATTTATAACAGGTCGCTTTGCGGATAATCATATAAATAAACTCCCTGCAACAATCACCACTGAACCTTCTAACGGATCAACAGCACCAAAAAACAACGCTATGATACCCACAACAAAGAGAATTCTTCTCCATTTCTCACTTGTTTTCATAGGCTTATTCCTATGGTTAATAGTGGTTTAACAACAGACATCACAAACAGTTATTCCTGTCTGCCTTTTTCTGTTTCCCTGCAAATGTATATATTTTTCCGGTGATTATCAGCAGGTAGATGGCAATGCAGGTAAAATAAAGATACGGCAGGATAATCAGGGAGTAACCGTCAATCTGCTACTCCCATCCCTTGATTGGGAGAGATGGGAGCGCAGTGTCTTATATCTTCATATTCATCGCAGCACGCACTTCTTCAAGCGTAGCGGCGCCTACTGCCCTTGCTTTTTGTGCACCATCGAGCAATACCTGGCGCACATAATCCATATTGGACTCCAGCTCGGTACGTTTCTGACGGAAGGGCCTCAGGTATTCATTAATCGACTCGGTCAGGAGTTTCTTCAGTTGACCGGCACCTCCATCACCGATATGTTCGGCAACGGCTTCGGGGGTGTTGCCCGTACACATGGAGATCAACAATAGCAGGTTGGCAATTTCGGGACGTCTTTCAGGTTCGTAGGTGATAAAACGTTCTGCATCGGTTTTGGCTTTTTTGATCAGGGCAGCCGTTTCGTCCTCGGTAGCACTTAGCATAATGGCATTGTTACGGCTTTTGCTCATTTTCTGCGAACCATCCAGACCAAGAATCATGGGCGACTTGCTCAGCAACGGTTGCGGTTCGGGGAACACGGGGTTCTCAGCAGCAAACTTCTCATTGAAACGGCGGGCGATCAGACGGGTCAGTTCGAGGTGAGGCAACTGGTCTTTGCCCACGGGAACCACATTCCCCTTGCAAAAAAGAATATCCGCAGCCTGGTGGACAGGGTAAGTGTACATCCCCGCGTTGATGCTCTTTAAACCAGATGCCTGAATCTCTTCTTTCACCGTAGGATTCCGGTTAAGTTCGGCATTCGACACCAGCGTAAGGAAAGGAAGTAACAGTTGATTCAGTTCGGGGACATAGCTGTGGGGGAAAATAAAAGTCTTTCCATCGGTGGGGTCGAGGCCGGCAGCCATGTAATCGAGGGTGAGCTGGCGCACGTTGTCCGATATCTTATCAAACGAATCCCTGTCGGTGAGTACCTGATAGTCGGCAATCACGATAAAAGTTTCCACTCCCAGATTGTGCAGCCTGACGCGGTTTTGCAATGACCCGAAGAGGTGCCCGATATGAAGACGTCCTGTTGGCCGGTCTCCTGTCAGTACGCGATAGTTTTCGGGATGAACGGTTAAGTCCTGTTCCAGTTTTTTACTTCTCTCAACGGTTGCCTCGTAGGTGCCTGATCCTGTTATTTCTGTATTCATTGGGGTTTGATTAATAATCTGTGTTATGATAGCGCGAATACCTTTCCCGGCATACAGAGGGGAAAAACGATTGCAAATTTACTTTCTTTTTAGAATTACGGCATAAATTCTGGCAATAAATTATCGCCTATTTACGCTGACCCCCTCCTACGACACCTGCAACTCACATATATTCTTTTATTTACCATTCAAAATAAATCATCTATCCATAAGCTAAAGCAGGAGGCAATGAGAACTGTTTTGCTTAACTTCTCATCTTCCTTATCTTCCTGCTATCCCACTTACTATGCATTATGGATCACATTAAGTAGTTCTTCTCCATATTGTTGTGTTTTATACTCTCCGAAGCCTTTGACGCCGGTTAGCTCTTCGATGGTTTTTGGCATGGCTTTTACCAGCATGAGCAGATCAAAATTAGTACAAATCATAAAACTCTTCAGCTTCATTTGGCTGGCCTTGTCCCACCGCCATTCCCTGAGGGCTTCGTATAGGCGGTTTTCTTCAGGTGTAAGGTTCCGGATCATTTCTTCGGTTATCTTCGGCAAACGTTGCTCTGTCTTTTCCTGTTTCACGGCAGGATCATAAAAAACCAACAGCGACCAGTAGTTAGGTGGGCCACTGATTAGCTCAACGTGTGTTTTGGTTACGGATACGCTTTCCAGAAAAGTATTGACAGCCTCCTGATCGCTATTCAGGTGTTCTTTTGTCAGACGGATATGAAAAATTTGTACTTGCATAATGTGTGATTTTTCTTCTGCTTGTTTTTATAGATTAAATAAAATCCTTTGGCGAAAGCCAGCAGGCAATGGAAGCTGCTTCGCTTAACTTCTGATCTTCCTGTATCTTCTTTAACTTCCGGCTTTCTTTTATTGTCAATTGTCATGTTTTAAGATGTCACCGCTACGCGGCTATTGTGATATAATGGATATCGTTTCCTACGAAGATGCCAGAGCTACGCTCCTCCCGCTACGTCAAATTTATACATCCGACGATCTAGGTCCCTCAATCCTTCAATCTATAGGGGCGTTAGCCCTGCGGTCTTCATAGAAAAATGGATCCCAAAAAAAGAAAGGGGCGTTAGCCCTGCGATCTGTTTTATTCATATGAGCCTGGATTGCCAAATTATCAGGAATTAAAGATGTCACCGCTACGCTCCTCCCGTATTATATTTCATTTCGTCATCAGGGAAAGTCCCTCTACTTTGGAGAGGGACTTAGGGAGAGGTCAGCATGTTCAGGATTACTAAAATATTATTCTTAAGTGTTATCCTGTCCCCTTTCACCAAAGGGGACAGCTCCTGAACATCATGTTTTGGTAACCATGGTAGCCTTTGCTTGCTCTGGCAGATTGTTCTGCCCTTCTGATGAAGGGAAGTACCCGAAGGGGGTAGGGTTAGATCTTCCTGTAACTTCCTTAACTTCCTGATTTTCATTATCAATTGTTCTTCATTTGGCTAAAGCCGGAATAGGAATTATTCCTGACATCGTAGAGACCTCAAAGGTTTTGAAAACCTTTAAGGTCTGTAACATAAACATCTCTACAAATGCACCGTCTCATATACTATTGATTTTTATCTCGGCATAAATGATACCGGCTTGCTGACCATTCCCCAGTCATGCTGATGGCTACTCTTTCACTCAATTCTGCTATTGCCATAGGTTTCTTGCTTGTAATGTGCAAAACGGCATTGTAGTTTTTCATACGATAACGTTTTTTTTTGTTTAACAATAGCGAAATCCATATAGCCGATGATTTTCCCGGACGGGACAATGGTACCGTGTTTTCATTCGCCTGAAAATTAATGAGTCGTAAAACTAAGGATTCAAAAGCCCTTGTGCAAATTTTTGAGGGCAAAGTTGGTAAAGGATTATAATCCTTTACCAAGTTGTTCAAAAAAACGACTTTTTGACCCGATTTTAACAATTTGACCCCGATATCTTTTTCCTTTACCCCGGTATCTTTTTCTTTTACCCCGGAGTTGTCTTCCTTTACCCCGGTATTATCTCCTTATTACCCGGGCCTGCTTAACAAACCGGGTCTATTCCGCAACGAAAAACAGGCAATCACGGAATTGAAAAGCGATTCAGGATGTGATGATGTGAAAAACCGGCGACGGGAAATGCCGAAAGAGTGTGGAGCCGGGAAAATACAGGGCATTGTGCAACCGAAGGAAATTGGAGTTTCCCATAAAACAGGAAGATATCTCTATCCCGGTGCTGTTATCTACCGGATGGGGGCTTCTGTGCTTCTGCCCATCCTTTTCTCCTGTTTCAGTTCGTCCTGGTAATCGGAAGGGCTTTTGCCATAGGCCAGCGCAGGCAGAGCCGGGAGGGCATGCCTGGCAAACTGCCGGGCCGTGATGCGGCGTGAAGGATCGAACAACAGCAACACATAAAAATAGAGCAACGGCCCGATGAACATCACCAGCACCTGGTCGAGGGGAAGATAGCACGGGAGCAGGAAGTCCATCTTCCGGCCGTATATATAATAAAGGAGTAGCATCCACAGGCTGAGTGCCGCCAACAGCAGGAAGATCCCTGACAGCATCCGGTTTGCCCTCCGGATAGATGATGGCCTCGCCCACAGCAGCAGGGCAAAGAGAACCAGCAGGAATCCGGACAAAAGGGAAAAGGCGGTGAACATGAATAAATGAGTAATGGACAATGAAAATTTGAAGAAAACCCAGGTAGTTTCGTAGCTGGCAGACAGAAATCAAATAACAGAACGACGGAATAGCAGATTGACATTCGACCTGTTGCTGCTTCTTTCCTTCAATCCTTTTCATGCCTAACCCTACCACCCAGGGGTACTTCCCTTCATCAGAAGGGCAAAACAACCTGACGAACAGGAAAAAGCTGCCATAGTTGCCAAAACATCATGCTCACGTGTTGTCCCTTTTGGTGAAAGGGGACGAGCGAAGCGGGCGGGGTTGGGAATGCAAATTCTTCATCATAAATTAAGCCTGTTAAATATTTCGACACAAAACTAAGTAAAGAAATTGGTGTTGCCAACATTTTGTATCAAATATTTCACAGAATAATCATTTAGTGTAAAGATTGACGAAGATTATATATGCAAATAAGAACAATATGAAGCTATTTTGTATTTTACTTTTTGTTGCCTGCGTGCAGGCAGCGGACACCTGCACAGGGAAAACATCCCTCTTTTCATGCTCTTTACAGCACAACACCCCGGCTCCTCTTATTGTACACCCTTATACCCATCCGCTCCCATTATATCAAATGTTGATAACTGATTGATATTTTTTGCTGTTAGATTAAAAATAATTGTTTACATTTGAAGCGGACATTGGAGAAAGAGGAAAATAAGTTATCATTACGATTTATATGCCTAATGTTGGGCTAACGGAAAGGGAAAAGAAAGCGTAATTTGAAAGCTATTCCTGTTCAGCACCGGATGAAACGGTTTATATTATAATGGAGGAGTGCTTTTTGATTGCAAATCGGATAGGATGAAAAAGATCTTCATTGCGTAGAAAGTTTACCTGGACATTCGGGTAGCAGACGACTGAGATATATTGCACATATTGCAACAAAAGGATATACGCCATAAACAGAAACACCCAGATAGATGTAATGAGCTTAATTACAGCGAATGTAGCAAACTTATAAGACGAATATGTGCTATGCTATGGCTTATATACAATTGAGGGGCGTATACACAGATGTTAGGGGCAACCTAAAAACAACGTCATGGCAAAATGTTACAAATGCGAAGTTGAATTGACTTCTGATAATGAATCAGAAGAACATATTATATTAAATGCTTGTGGAGGTCGATTAAAACCAAAAAACTTATTATGCAAAACATGCAATTCGGGATTTGGTGATTCTTGTGATAAAATCTTAGCTGATAGTACAAATGATTTGTCAAATCTTTTATTAATTAAGAGACATAGAGGCGAACCACAGTCAATTAAAGGTAAACTGACTTCTACAGGTGAAGATTATTACATTCAATATGGTGGAGACCCAATGATGTCGAAGCCGATTATTTCTGAAGTAGTTGATGGAGAAAAAGTCGAACTTTCTATTACGGCAAGAAATGAAAAAGAATACAAGCAAATACTAAAGGGATTAAAACGAAAATATCCTCAACTGAATATTGAAGAAGCAATAAAGACTGCTGAATATAAAAAAGAATATTTAGATGATACCATTCATTTTCAGTCAACAATTGGAGGGAAAGAAGTTTTTAGATCTATAACAAAAAGCGCAATCAATTACTTTATTTATAAAGGAGGTGATCGAAAATATATAGTGCACTTATTTGATTATCTTGATGAAAAAGAGGATTTAGACATTGTATGGATGCATTATCCTGAGAATACTATTTATGCACCTGTGGAATCAGAAGTAAGTCATGTAATACGTGTTATTGGAAATCCAAACGAAAAAATACTTTTTGCTTACATTGAATTATTTAATGTTCATAATTTCATTATCAAACTAAATGAAAACTATGATGGAGTCCCAATGGATGAAACTTATACTTTCGATTTAATTGAAATTAAAGAGATAATAAGGGTCATCCCTTTAAACTATACAAGGGGACAACTACTAGATTTGTTTGAGAATAAAGACGACAAGCCTTTTTTAAAAGTCCAAAAACGTTTTGAACGAGTTGTCGGCTTAGCAATGAAAAGACAATCATCAAACCATAATCAAGAATTAATAAGTAGAGCAATAAATAATTCATTAGGAAAATATCCAGAAGGAACGATTATTACAAAAGAAATGATTGATGAATTGGTAAAAGACACAATGAAAGAAATAACTCCAATGATACTACATCAATTAAAAAGGAAAAATAGAGATGATGATGTATAGGCAGTTGCTAACAGCCAATATAAGTAAGCTGGGGGTCAGTGGTTTGCGAAAATTTAGTACATTTAATCAAAATTGTAACGGGCTGATTGGTAGTGGCACGGAAATCCCAGCCTCCTCATATTGGCAAACCGTTACCGCTAATATTAATAAAAACCTAACTACATGGGACATCAATTAAAACTAGACATCTACTGCTTTTCAATTAAAGTAAGAGGGGAAAGAGACGCTGAACATAAAATATTCGGTGATTTTTTCCGGGAAAACTATTCACGAGAAGATGAAGATCCACTGCAAATCGACAAAAAAAAATTGATTAAACGATTTATTGGAGGATTTATTGATTCATTTCATGAACAATTCGTACTAAACAGAGAAGAAACAAAAGGTATTGCTACCGACTTCTTAAAACCTTATCCTTCAAAAAACATCATTGATGGACTTATTAATGGTGGCACGACCGGAATAGACCAAGACGTTTACGACAGAACAAATCCAAATCAAATAGAAGATACAATTGAAAGAGATAAAATCACTGCTCTTCCCTATTATTTTAAAATTTGGACACCATTCGATGGAACTGTCGGTGTTTTAATGATACAAAGTTATACAGACATGGGGGTTAATACATTAATATTCGAGCAGCTTGCAAGATACTTTGCTGATAAAAACCATACCATTGAAAAGTATAAACACGTCCCAGAGGACTATAAAGAAAGGTTCAAAAAGAAAAGTGTAATATATAAAGTTTCACTTATCAAGCAAGGATTAAGCAACAAAGCGAGAGAAAGTTTAAACCCCGTCTTCACTGAAAAAGAACATCTAAAAGTCAAAATTGAGATAACTGGATTTGAAGAAAATCCTGAAACATTCTGGAAGCTATTCAGAAAGAAAAAAATAATCAATTCAGATTTGACCGCACTTGAAATGGATGATGATGATGATTTTGAAACAATTGCAACATATAAAGATGAATTTGGACATCAGTCAAGTGCAAAAGTATCTAAAGAAAAAGATATTTTACCAACCTACTTTTTGAACGACTCATTGAAAAAAAAAGGAGTTGAGTATCCGGACTATGATTTAATTCGGAAACATACCAACTCTATTTTAGAAAAAGTAAAAAAAGAAATCGGTTATACTCCAGAAGATGTGGACTAAAATAAAAATATGGGAAATTAGGAAAGATGCACTGGAATCGCTTCGCAAGGATTATAATGGAAGCATCGTAAAAGACAAACGAATTGTTTTTTCATACTATTACGCTTTTCCTTTTGTTGTGTCAATAACTTTTCTGGCTGTTGGTGTATCAATAGACACAGATATTGCAAATTATTTTATTACAGGTATAAGCATTTTTTCAGGTCTGTTTTTTAATTTACTATTAGTTGTGGCTGACAAACTCAATATTCGGAAAAGGCTTTTAGACACTGATTCAAATGAGGAAACAAGAAACTATGTGATACGATATCGACATTTTTCGGAGCAATTGATTTCACAAATATCGTACGGAATTGTGATTTCAATTGGATTGATAATTCTAATGTTTCTCACTCATTTTAAATCATGGTTACCACATACAGACATTTGTTACATCAAAATCTTTTATAAAATTCTAAAGTACATTTTGAACGGTTTGATTTTTTATAACGGGACACAATTTATAATAATGCTTTTTGTGATACTTAGCAGCATGTATGTAATGCTTTTAGATGACTTGAAAATAAAAAAGAAATAAAATACTAGCGGTAACAAAGTGCAAATTTCATAGCGGGGTTCGTGCGTGTTTCAACCGCGGATTCTCGCGTGAACGTCACGTCCTACCGGACGCTGACGCTCTCCTGCTGCCGCAGATTTATAATTACGAGTGTTCGGAAGATTATGGATCAATCGGAAAAGTTGTGTTAGAGGATAAAAAATGATAATTTTGTTTCATGGAAAAAGAGACAGAATTAAAGTCAGCGGAACATCAGTTGTTGGAGTTAATATTGCCAGAAGGGATTCTGGAGTATTTTGAAATAAAATCAGTTAGGAACATTGGGATAGGTTATGCGGTTTATCTTGAAGAAAAGCCTGATATTCCTTCAGAGTATGCAGGAGAACCTCTTCGTTGTCATGGCTTTCATCAGGAACAAACCATACATGATTTTCCAATACGAGGAAAGGTATTTGATTTGAAGATTAAGTGTCGAAGGTGGTTGAATGCCAATACAAACCAAGTGGTTAGCCGAAATTGGGAACTTACGGCAAAAGGAACGCGATTTACACAGGAATTCGCGGCTTTTTTAAAAGAATTACCTGGATACTCATCCCATAAGTGCTAAATCCCTTGCAGTGCATTATTATCTGGATGGCAAGCAGTTGCAAGAGCAATACAAGGACTATCTGAGTGATTATCATCAGTGGGATCAAAAATCTCATGCTCACCAATGGCTGCTTTATCCGGATAATGTAGGCCGCTTCTTAAGTATAGATGAAACCAGCTTGTCTAACGGAGAACTATATACTATTGTCACCAACAAAGCGGCAAAAGGAGGTAAAGGAACCATTGTGGCTATGGTTCGGGGAACTAAGGCAGAGGATATTGTCGCGGTTCTCAACAAGCTGCCAAAGCGTGTCAGGTGGAAAGTCCGGGAAGTTACCATGGATATGGCAGCCAATATGGAATACGTGATCAAAATTTGCTTTCCCCAAGCCAGTAGAGTGACCGACAGGTTTCATGTTCAACAGTTGGCTTATGATGCCGTTCAGGAGCTCAGAATTAAACATCGTTGGAATGCACTGGACAGGGAAACGATCGATATGGCATTAGCGAAAGCCTGCGGAAGGAAATACAATCCACCGGTTCTGGCAAACGGAGACACTCTCAAGCAACTACTGGCGCGTAGCAGATATTTGTTGTTTAAGAAACCCACAGCATGGACATATTCTCAGAAAACAAGAGCTGAAATTCTTTTTGAACTGTATCCTGACCTAAAGAAAGCATATCATTTTTCCTTGCAATTGGGGGCTATTTACCATCAAACAAAAGACAAAGGAGTAGCTTTTGCTAAACTGGCACAGTGGTATGATAGGGTTGATAACTCAGGTATTTTGTCATTTGGAAGCATCACCAGAACCATTCAATCACATTATTTGACGATCCTGAATTATTTTAATCACAGAAGTACAAATGCTTCTGCAGAATCATTCAATGCCAAAATCAAAGCTTTTAGGGCATCTTTCAGAGGCGTGAGAGATGTGAATTTTTTCCTTTTCAGACTAACAAAAATTTATGCTTAATCAACAAAAACACAACTTTCCCGATTGATCCAAGATTATTAAGTATTCAAAATTAGTAATTTCAGTTGCAATAAAGGGGGAAAAACAGACTGTTTTATCTCTGGAATTTCAAAAACGGAAAATAACCCTGATTTATCAACATAATTCACTGTAAGTTGTTGATAAATAATATGTATAACATCGTTTTTGACATATAATTATTTGGTATTTTTGCATCGAAATTAAACGAGTTTAGATGCACCCAAATAAGTCAATTAAAAACATAACAGTAAAAGAACTGTTGAGTGTTATCCCTGATGAGAAAATAAGTACGTTGGCCGCCAATACCCACGTGGATTATTGCACAAAGGTTTTGTATGGACGTTCCATGTTTTACATGATCCTCTATTCCTTATTAGAGTCTGATCGTACCAGTTTGCGTACAATGGAGGATATCTTTAATAGCGTAAAATTTAAATTTTTATTCAATCTGGATCAAAGCAAAACCGTCCGTTATAGTTCTATCTCGGAGCGATTATCAATAATGGACGTTAGCTTCTTTGAAAAACTGTTCGAGCATTTTTATAATCAGCTTAGTCAATTATATTCTCAGCAAGAACTTGATAAATATAATCTTGTCCGGGTTGATTCAACAATGGTTGCTGAAACTTCATCCCGTCTGTCACAAGGAATGAGAGTTGGTAAAATCGGGAACAAGAAAGTTACAAAAAAACAAGCCAAGTTTACAGTTGCATTTGAGGGCATACTTCCCTGTAATGTGGAACTGTTTTTAGATCAAAGTCAACTCAATGAATGCCTTACTATTCCACAGGTTATAAAAGATCATGCACACAAATACAAGCAACAGGTTTATGTATTTGACCGTGGAGTCAATAAACGAAGTGTTTTCGATGAACTCCAAAGTGATACTATTGATTTTGTTACCCGTTTGAATCCAGGTGCTTCGTATCAAAGTGTAGAAGTTCTTGAACAAGGCGACAGATTAATCGGAGATTTGAAATTACTTAAAGATGAAATCGTTTATCTGTATACTCGGGTCAATAATAGAAAAACCAGAGAATTGACCAGGGAAACCTTCAGACTGATAACTACCGAAAACAAGGATGGAGAAACCCTCTTGTTTCTGACCAATCTGAAAGGGGAAACAGCTGAGAATATAACTGCTTTATACCGCAAACGCTGGGATATTGAAGTATTCTTCCGTTTTATAAAACAAGAATTGAACTTCAGCCACTTTATGTCAACCAATGAAAACGGAATAAAGATTATTCTCTATATGACTTTAATTCTATCCATGTTGTTGTTGATTTACAAGCGATTGAATAATGTCGGTTATAAAACAGCCAAAAGACGATTTGGCATTGAACTGGATGAATTGATTATAGCCTTGATTGTCCGTTTTTGTGGCGGTGATCCATCGCTGGTATTCCGTTAAAAAAAGACTGCAATCAGTATCAATCAAAAAAATATATATCAAAGAACGCTTATCACAGCAATATATCAATCTTCCGAACACTCGTAATTTATAATCTGTGGCTTGGTCTGCAAGAGCAATAGAAACGTATAGAATATGGGGAGAAATTATAAGTTCCACAATCCTGAAGGAGTATATTTTGTAAGTTTTGCCGTGCAAGGCTGGGTAGATGCAATTAAAGGCACGGGTCAGGAGACCTGCGCCAGCAGAGGGTAATCTGAAGGATAATTTTTTAATCAATAATATATGTTAGCTGGAATATTTATGAATAGTACAGTTAGAGAATATGATTCTCTGACTAATGCATTTAATGCAGGAGCTCATTATGTAATTGACATTTCACGTGAGATAGTAAATGGGCAATACTATGATTATAAGTATATCTTCAAAATATATAACTCAGATCGAAAAACTTCCCAGCTAATGATAGGAAACTGGAGAACACTTGATAGTGAATTCGTCTTGACTTTTACAAGCTTTAAATACTAAAAAAAGGGAAGAGCCGTTTTATGAAAAGCAAAACTATAAAACACCACTCTTCCCCATGTACTTAGTACTCGACAAAGATACAATAAATAAAGAAATAGTGCCATTCATCCCTGTACCCAAGAGAGGGTTCAGGACAAAGTGTGATATCGCCGAGATTGTTAACTGCATATTGTACAAATTAAAAACAGGTTGTCAATGGCATATGTTGCCCGTTAAAAGTTTATTTTCTAATGTCGTATTGCATTATAAGACTGTTTTCGGTTATTTTCGTACATGGTGTAAATCAGGAGTGTTACAACAAATCTGGTTTGGTTTATTGAATAAATACAGAGCCTCATTGGACATGTCCAGTGTTGATTTGGATGGCAGCCATACCCCCGCATTACGTGGAGGAGAACAGGTTGCTTATCAGGGTCGGAAGAAAAGGAAGACTACCAATGCTCTTTATCTTACAGACAGACAAGGTATCCCATTGGCCATATCAGACCCGATAGAAGGGAATCACAATGATTTACATCAAATTAAAGAACGTTTTACCGACATTATTGATTCGCTGAATAACTCCGATATAAGAGTTGATGGTCTTTTTCTTAATGCCGATGCAGGTTTTGACTCTGCGGAGTTCAGAGAATTCTGTTCTTCCCATGAAATAATACCCAACATCGCTATTAACTGGCGTAACGCAGCACATACGGATGATATATTCTTCGATGAATTGCTCTATCAGCAACGCTATTGCATAGAAAGAACCAATGCATGGATGGATAGTTTCAGATCTCTATTGAACAGATTTGATGTTACTTGCTCCAGTTGGCAAAGCTTTAACCTTATCGCTTTTATCGTGATACTACTTAAGAAAATTACTAAACAGAAAAAGTCAAGATGACTTCAGTATAATCAATTATAAAACAATGAACTATTCTCTTAAAAGTGATATTAAAATTGTTGATTCAACTGGAGAGATTGGTAAAATAACTCTTATAGGTTCAAATGTATTGGAAGTAATACAAAACATGTATAGTCAACTTACAGCACTATCTGAATTTAATACATGGAAAGAATTTCAATTAAGTAAAGAAATAGATGAACTTAAAAATGAATTGGCACAACTAAAACTGAGGTTATAAATTCTCTTATATAGCTCCCGCTTCCGCAAGTTTGCAACTTGTGTGTTGCTTTGGAAAAGCAAGCATTTTTTTGTTCTGACGAACAACACACCGATTACAAATTGGCGCGAGCGGAGAAATAATGTCTGAATCAGAATTTACGGAATTATAGAATTACAGAATTATAGAAAAAGGTTTATTGATAAATTTCGGAGCAACAAGCTTACAGTACAAACTTATATTTCATCCAACAACTCCTTCGCATTGAACAGGGAATTACCGGCTGTTGATTCTGTGAATTATTGAATTCTGAGAATTCTGATTCTGACAATGATATTTATCTTACTCGCGCAAGTTTGCAACTTGTGTGTTGCTTTGGAGAAGCAAGCATTTTCTTGTTCTGACGAACAACACACCGATTACAAATCGGCGCGAGCGGAGGAAATAATGTCTGAATCAGAATTTACGGAATTATAGAATTACAGAATTATAGAAAAAGGTTTATTGATAAATTTCGGAGCAACAAGCTTACAGTACAAACTCATATTCCATCCAACAACTCCTTCGCATTGAACAATTTCGTGATCCACAGACATGCAACAAGAGACTACCAACAATTAAAATAAAAAAGGAGGAAAAATGGATTTTTCAAATGTTACAAACGGTATTCTCAGGTACATTGATACCTGGGAAAACAAACTGCTGAACTTGCCGGTTGAGACAATTACAAACAGGCGCAACAAACAAAACAGGACGATAAAACAAATTCTTGGACATTTGATTGATTCTGCTGCAAACAATCATCAACGTATGATTCGGTTACAGTACAATAAGCAACTGGATTTCCCTGATTATCAACAGGATAATGATTTATGGATAGCGTTGCAGGATTATCAGCACGCGGATTGGAATGTGATTGTTCAGCTTTGGAAGTTCTACAACCTGCACATGATTCAGGTGATCAAATCAGTAGACCAAACGAAACTTGAGAATACGTGGCAAACCTTTGAGCATACCACCGTAACGCTTCAGGAAATGATCGAAGGCTATTTGGGACACATCGATTTGCATTTGAACGAGATTCAGGAACTAATCGACAAACAGGTGTAAGGCAACGGGGTTCCTTAATGCCGGATATGCTCATCTGCTCCCATGCTTGCGGATAAGTTGACCGTTTATTTTTCAGCACATTCGCTGGCCAGGGAAGGAAAGTCTTCCCTGAGCTGGTTCATATCGGAATAACCTGCCTGTAATGCTTTCTTCAACATACGAACCGTTGCGGCATTGTCGCCCTTCCAGTAAGGGATGAAAGCGGTGTAGTAAAACATGTCCGGATTCTCCGGTTCCAGCATGCGGTAAACGGTGAGAATGCGGGCCAACGCCACTGCATCATGCTGCACAATGGCCTGTTTCCCGAGCGAGTAACAGGCAATCCCCAAGAAAGCTTTTATCCTCAGGTACATATCTCTGGTGTAAGCATCCCGTTCTGTCTTTATCTGTTGATTGAGGGTACTGATCTGTGTCTGCCACCACGGCTTGTCCTTTGTTATGAACGCATCAATGTAGGGTTGACGCAGGTTCATCTCATTCGCAAGGCACTGCCTCAACCTTCCCAACTGGCTCTTGTACCCCACATTGGAGATCAAACGGTTATAGGCAGCATCGAAAGAAATAACATCATCAAACACCTTGGTCGAAGCCATGTTATGGGCAATAAGCGCTGCCCTGAGGAAATCATCCTGCCCGGCCAACGTATCCATGCGTGCCTGCTGCTTTTGGCAGTAGGCCTCCAACTGCACTCTGTCCGGAGCAGGAAGGTCAGCCGCCTGGCAGGAGAGGCGAAGAAAACCCACTTCATTGGCCAACAGCAGGCTATCGGGCCAGTCGTGGGAAGCATGTGTCAGTTCGATCTTCAGGTTGGCCGGCATGTTCTGCGCCTGAAACAGGTACTGCGCCGTCTCCACAAAATTAAAATCGTCCATCCCCGAGATGGAGATAACCGGACAGCGAAGCGCACTGATCTGATCGGGACTGGCCAACGCACCGCACAGGATCAGCCCATTCACGGGATGAGCCAAAGCATATCCCAACGCCATCCGCGCCCCGCCTGAAAAACCGGAAAGAAAGATCTCCTTCCCTGCCGGATACTTTTGCCTTACATCATCGACCATTGTCTGAATAGCTTCGTCGTAACCTGCAAGATCGTTTTTAACCCTGTCGGAAGCAACCAGGATGAGATGATATTCATTGGCTGCCGGTATGAATTTGTTCAATGCAAACCGGCCTTCGCCATGAGCATCGAGAATAACCAGCAACGGCAACTTTTCCCCAGCACTATTTCTTTGCGGGATATACACTTCGTATTTGTTTTTGGCATCCGCGCGGCAGGAGTCGGTTTTATCAACAACCGTAGCCGCTTTGGCAGACTTCCCTGCCCCATTGCAGGAAGAAAGCATCCCGCACAACATGATACCAAGAAATAACAATCTATTCATTGTAATGATTTTGAGAAAAAGTTGGGAAGGTATGGAATTCAGTAAATAGGAGTCGAAGGGCGAACAGCGGTCTAAAGTCAATCTGTTATTCCGTCATTCAGTTATTTGATTTTCCAACCCCTCCGCTCCGCTCGTCCCCTTTAACCAAAAGGGGACAACACGTGAGCATCATTTTCCGGCAACCATAGCAGCCTTAGCTTGCTTGACAGATGGCAGATTGAAGGGTTGAGATTATAACTTTCTTAATTTCAGATTCTCAGACTCCTGCTATCTACTGTCTACTATACTACCCTGGAGGTTTTCATCTTCACATCTTCCTGCTGTTTCATTATTCAGCCATTCTGTTATTTTTTCCCCGGGCTATAGTTACTCATTTCAGACAAAATCTCTTTCATCTGTTGCAACTCCCTGCCATAGTCGGCCCAATCCTGCTGTTGCAGATATTCCACCGCTTTATTGTAATGAGCAAGCGCCTCTTTGGCCTGATCCGACAGGAATGGATTTGCCATGTTACTTATGCTGGTTGTTGGTTGCACGATGGTAGTATCTTGCAATCCGGAAGGATTGAAGATAGCCTGCAATGCCTCATCCAGTGTCGGGCGCATCTCGATCTGGTCTTTATAAATAACAATCACACGTTTCAGTTCGGGAATCTGTCCTTCCTGTGATTGAAGGTAGACCGGTTCTACATAAATAAATGAATTGTCGATAGGAATGACAAGCTGGTTGCCCCTGAACACACGCGAGCCATGCTGTCCCCACAAGGTAAGTTCTGCAGAGATATCGGGCTTCTGGTTAATCCGTCCCTCGATCTGCATCGGGCCATACACCAGTTTATCCTTGGGAAGCGTGTAAACAATAAGTTGTCCGTAATTGGGAACATCACACCGGGCACACATCCATGCAATCATATTATCTTTTTTGGAAGGAGTAAGCGGCAACATGAGAATATATTCCTCGCTTGTCGATCCCGGCAAACGCATGATGATATAATAAGGAATCATCTTGGCCTGCGAACTGTCGCCACTGGCATTCGGCACTTCCCAATAATCTTCCTGATTGTAAAACACCTTCGGATCAGTCATATGATAGACATTATACATCTGCGTCTGGATGTTAAACAAGTCGGTAGGATAACGGATGTGCGCTTTCAGGAAATCAGGCATCTCACTGAAAGGTTTGAAAAGGCCGGGATAAATCTTTTGCAATGTCTCAACAATCGGATCGTCAGGATTGATGACATAATAGGAAACATCCCCGTTGTAGGCATTGATAACGACTTTCACGGAATTACGGATGTAATTGAAAACGCTCCCGTCCTGTGCCTGATAAGGTTCGGAATAAGGGAACATGTTGCTAACGGTGTAGGCATCATGTATCCAATAAAGTTGCCCGTCGGTTCCAACCACCAAATAAGGCTGGCCATCATACCGGAGGAAAGGCGCAATGGTCTGATCGCGTTTCATAATATTGCGATAGAACATGATACGGCTTCGCGGCGTAAGGTAACCGGTAAGCAGAATCTTCAGATCGGAAAATTTCCACGCATAAACAAGACGCCGGAACCAACCGGAGATGCGAACTCCCCCGTCACCGGTATAATCAGTATAAACATTATCTGCTCCTTTAGGATAGTCAAACTCTTTGGCATTCGTGTTGACCAAAACATATTGGTTGGTTTCTTCCCCGTAATAGATTGCCATCTGCTTCATGGAAAGCGGAGTTGTGGTGGTTGGCGGAATATCGTTCATAATGAGTTGCGGCATTCCGTCCGGCGTGATCTTATTGACGGGAGACATCACCACGCCATAGCCGTGCGTATATATCAAATGCTCATTCACCCAGGTCTGGGCGCGGGCAGGTATCTGCGAAACCGGCAATTCCCGTGCGGCAAGCGCTACTTCCGTATATTTATCGAAATGGTAACGATCAACCTGTACGCTGTTAAAATCATAATACAAACGAATCTCCTGCAGTTGCTTGTAGGTTTGTATCAACGGCCTGCGATCCCATAAACGAATATTCTCAATGGTACTATGATTAGCCTGGACATCCTGGTAAGTCAGCGACTGATCAACCGGGAAGGGTTCGACTTTGACTTTGTTGAGCCCGTATGCTTCTCTCGTAAATTGAATGTTGTTCAGGATGTAAGGCGTTTCTTTGGTCAACTCAGTAGGTTTCACATCATACTGTTCGATAATGTTGGGATAAATCCAGACAAATCCCACCAAGATAATTCCCCAAAGACCGACGGCATACAGCAGGACTTTGTATCTCTTGATCAGCGGCATTAAAAACAAAAGGATGGCGATCACCGCGCTCATCACAAAAATGGCCCAGTCTGCCGGTATCTGCGCATGCACTGTCATATAAGAAGGCCCAAAGGCAGGCCCTTGCGAAGAATAGAGGTTTTGGTAAAGATTCAGGTAGCAGGATGCAGCAATACCCAATACGATAAAGCCGACCAGCCGGATCAGATGATTCTTCACCTGTTGGGAAGTATGTAATTTGTGGCCGATCACCTGAATAGCATTGTCGAGATAATAGGACACCAAAACGCCAATGGCGGTTATGATAACCATAAAGTAATAAAGCCCGACTACAAACTGGTAAACCGGAAGGTTAAACACATAGAAACCGGCATCTTTGCCAAAAACAGGATCTTTGATGCCAAACGGAGTGGAGTGGATAAACTGCAGAAAGTCATTCCAGTGGTTCACTGCCGAAGAACCCATGATGATGCCAAAGAATAATGCAATGATGCTCCATATCCAGAAGACAGTCTTTCCATGATAAATAGTCAGGATAACTCCCCGTGGATCACCCTCCCGAAAGTAACGGCTGTTGCGGCTGGCACTTCCGTTTTTATAGGCTCCCCGAAGGTTGAATCCAAAAAACAGAAGAAAAACAAGGAGAAAGGTGACAAAAGAGACTGCCTGTGCCGAAAGCATGGTTTCAAATACGGAACCATAATGCAGGTTGTTGAACCATAACCAGTCACCATAGTAATTTAAGAACTGGCTTACTAAGAAAAGCGCCACTACAATGGTAACAATAATGATGATAGGCTTGTTTTTTTTCATGAGTTTCCTGTTTATGTAAAAATGAAAGAATTAGTTTGCAGTTAAAAATTTAAACATAATGATCATGGAGATCATTATGTAGAGGGAGATGCGCTAAGGCTCGAATCACAGAATGAAGTACAATGGCATTGACCTGCACGCTTAAAACAGATAAACTTCTCTTGAAACAGGCTTTATTCCAGGCAGATCCAAATGCCTTATCTTGTCAATGCTATACTGAAGGAACACCTCTCTTTTTGAAAAATGTATTCCTCTTCAAATATCCGTATAATATTTTAGACCTACAAATGGATAACGCTTATATTTTGTTGAGCTCCTCCATCAGGGCTTTTCGTTTGGCATCTTAAGCAAAATGATACAGAGGGATTTGCTTTCATTTATAATACCCATCGGGGTACAATGATGCGCTCAATGCAGGGACAAGTTTCGTTGTTACTCTTCTGTTAGTTCCCGTTCAAAAGAATCATTGATAGCGGATTGCAAATGCAGGACATCGTAGGGATAGCCAATCTCCCGGAGCGAGGTGACAAACTCGGAGTGACTTCGGCCCAGCCGGTAATCGGGCTCTTTGGAAGGGTGCTTCAGGTATTTTTCGAACGTGGAGGCAGACTCGCTTACATTGATTACAGCGTGATAGAGCAACGTGTTCCGGCTCCGATAGATGGACGATCCGGATATTTTCCGATTGCCATACGAAATATCGGAAATACCTCTGGTAGCCAGACCATAAATACCCGAGCCGGCAATAGCGGCAATAATCAAATCATTGACATAATGGAAAATCACTTTTGGCTGCAACGATGTCTGCTCAGCAAACACCACTGCAACCAAAAGATTTCCGGGAGTGAGCATCACGGTTTGGCCTCCGGATGGACGTTTCAGCACAGGAATAGCGTCCTGTTCCACCCGCTCAGCATATAACGCTTCCTCTGCCCTGTTGGATGCTCCCAGCACAATACAGTTTTGGCGCGGAATCCACGTCATAAAACGATGCGAAGGATGGTTCAGCAACTCCACATCAGGCAGATTATATTCCGTCACCTTCAACATGCATGCACCGGATAACAGATGAACGGAAAATCACTTATGAATAGCCTTATCGACAGCGTCGAAACCGGCTTCCATAAAGATCTCCGAAACGGTAGGATGAGCATGAATGGTCATGGCTACATCATACACCGTCCCTTCAATGGACATAAACGCAGCAGCCTCGGCAATCATATCGGTAGCATTGGCAGCTACGATCTGGACACCCAGTACCTGACCGTATTTCTTGTCAGATAGCATCCTGACAAAACCGTCGGTATTTCCTTCAATCATCGCCTTTCCGTTGATCGACAAAGGAAATTCGCTGATCTTATATTCCGTCCCCTCCGCCTTGATCTCCTGTTCGGTCATCCCAATCTGTGCAATCTCAGGTTGAGTGTACATGTTGATCGGGTACATGGCTCCATTGAAACCTGAAAGAATACCCTTAATCGTGTTGATCACATGAATGCCCTGAGCCGAAGCGACATGCGCCACAAAGCTTTTTCCGCACACATCACCAATGGCATACACCCCTTTGATGTTTGTCCCGAAATGATCGTCCGTCTTGATAAAGCCCCGTTCGGTAAGTTGAAACGGCGTTTCACTTTCAGGAATAATTGCCTTCCGCGAATTACAATTCACGAGCAAGTCACACCTGACCTTGTCATTGCCGACAAACAGAGCTCCGTCTTCAAACTTCACAGGATATGTATCCTGTAAAATATCAATCTTTTCACTCTTCAGCTTTTTGTTGATATAGGCGATCAGAAACTCATCCAATCCATCCAGATAGTACGAGCTGTTAGCGATCAACGTCACCTTTCTGTCGATCATGTTAAAAAACTGGGCGATTTCAACGGCAGAGACATGATTGCCGGTTACCACCACATTTTCGGGAATCGCATCCAGCGTAAACAAATGTTCCATCTCCACCACGGGGGCATTGGACAAGGTATCGTCCAACTTCTTTGGCTTCGATCCGGTCGCCACAATAATATGCGATGCGGTCAATTTCTTATCCTCCACATACACGGTATGGTCGGCTCCCAGTCGGGCGCTTCCCGTAATCAACTCCACCCCGTTCTTTTTCAGCAGAAAATTGACGCCTGCGCTCAGCTTTTTCGTAATCCGCGTTGAACGGGCTTTAGCTTTGTTCCAGTTGAAGGATAATTTCGCCGCATCGATGCCGTCAACGCCAAATTCATCCACATGTTTGGTTTTCACGAACACCTTGGCGCTTTCGAGCAATGCTTTGGTCGGGATACATCCCCAGTTGAGGCACATGCCACCCATATATTTTTGTTCGACAATGGCTGTTTTCAGGCCAACTTGTCCGGCACGGATCGCAGCGACATAACCCGCCGGCCCTGCTCCAATAATCAATACATCATAATCCATAAAGAATCTCCTTAAAATTAGGCAAATTGATAGTTAGTCAACTTATTCCAATAACATTAAAACAGGGTCTGATAAATATTCCAGGATAAGGTTGATGAAGCGCGAAGCCTCTCCCCCATCCACAATGCGGTGATCAACCGAAAGCGACAATGGCAACACGTTGCCGGCCACAACCTGATCATTCTTCACAATTGGCTTTTTGTAGATCCGACCGACTCCCAGTATACCAACCTGCGGATAATTGATCACCGGAGTGGCAAATAGCCCGCCGATGGAACCATAATTCGTAATCGTAAAGGTACCGTCTTTCATATCCTCCAATGTCAATTGACGGGACTTTGCCTTTTCAGACAATTCGGTTATCTTCTGTGCAATCTGGATGATATTCAGCTTATCGGCATCTCTGATTACCGGAACCACTAATCCTTCGGGTGTATCCACGGCAATAGCCATGTTGTAATAATTTTTATAGATCATCCGGTCATTCTCCATATCCATTTGCCCGTTGATCTGCCGATGCTGTTTCAACGCATTTATGGTAGCTTTTACAATGAACGGCAGATAGGTAAGTTTTATATCGCGACTCTTCTTCAGCCGTTCGCGAAGCGCCATCAACTCAGAAATTTCCACTTCTTCAAAAATAGACATATGCGCCGCATTCAACTTCGAATTGAGCATATTTTTGGCGATAGCCTTGCGTATTTGTGTCAACGGTTCGTAAGTAACCCTGTCTGCCGGAAGTTGTTGGACAGTTGCCACAGCTTCTGCAACCACAGGCGATTTCTTCGTAGCATGGTAATTCTGAATATCGGTCTTTGTCACCCTTCCGCCGGGACCTGTTCCTGAAACCCGGTTAATATCAATATTCAAATCCCTTGCCATAGCACGGGCAACCGGCGTGGCAAGCACTTTCCCGGCAGGTTTTTCTACCTGCTTTTGTTCCGAATCCCCTTCTTCACTGGCTGCCAGCACAGCGCTGTTCCCTGCCAGTTCCATCGTTCCGACAACCGCAGCGCCTTCTTCTTCAATAGGCACATTCACGGGAGCTTTTGCTTCAGCCACTGCTGCTGCGGCAAGAACGCCCTCCATTTCAATCTCCACCAATGGACTACCTACATGAATAATCTCTCCCACGCCTCCAAACGTAGCGACAATAACCCCATTCTTAGGAGAGGGGATATCCGTCACCACCTTGTCGGTTTCCATACGTACCAATGGCTGTCCGGCTTTAATCTCTTGCCCTTTTTCGACATACCATTCAAGTATTGTTCCTTCATCAAGACCTTCGCCAATATCAGGAAAATTAAATATATATCTCATCGATTTACACGTTAGAAGTTTACAGTTCGTTCAATTTCATAAAAGATTCGCTCCGGCGAGATAATGTAGAATGATTCGCCTTTAGCCAATGGGACAATGGTATCGAAGCCCATTACACGTTTCGGAGGCGCTTCCAGATGCAGAAAAGCTTCTTCGTTCACAATAGCCACCAGTTCAGAACCCACGCTGAACGAGATAGGTGCTTCGGCTACGATCACAATCTTTCCCGTCTTTTTGACTGAATTTATTATCGTCTCTTTATCAATTGGATATATAGTTCGAAGATCGATTAATTCCATTGAGATGCCGGCCTCTTTGGTCATTACCATGGCTTTTTGGCATTCACGAATCATGGCGCCAAAAGCCACCACCGTAACATCAGTGCCTTCGTTCAGCACTTTGGCTTTGCCTATCGGAATCGTAAATTTACCTTCAGCAACTTCCTGCTTAATGGCGCGGTAGATTCGCTTCGGCTCCATAAAAATAACAGGATCGTCACTTTCTATAGCAGAGATCATCAATCCCTTGGCATCATGAGGTGTAGAAGGAATGACAACCTTCAATCCGGGAATATGCGCATACAAAGCCTCGGGACTCTCCGAGTGATGTTCCAATGCATTGATGCCGCCACCATAAGGGAACCGAATGACCATCGGAGCTTTAAACAGCCCGCGTGACCGATTATGAATACGTGCCACATGCGACACGATCTGATTAAAGGCGGGATAGGTGAATCCGTCAAACTGAAGCTCGACAATCGGCCTCAATCCAGAGACAGCCATGCCTAAGGCCGCACCTACAATAGCTGATTCGGCTAGGGGAGAATCGAAAACCCGCTCGACGCCATGCTTTTTTTGCAACCCTTCAGTCACCCTGAACACGCCGCCTTCAACACCAACATCTTCTCCATATACCACTACTGATTCATCCTCTGCCAATTTAATATCCAATGCATTATTTATTGCTTGCACTAACGTCATTACACTCATTTTCTGTTCTCCTTCCAAGTTAGAAACTGTTCATATTCCAATTTTTGTCGTCTCAAATCATCCGGCATGTCCACGTAAGTATGCTGGAAAACATCCTCCAGCTGATAAGGTGTGAAATGTTCCGCTTCCTCAAACTGCTTGTCAACTTCCGTCCGATATTGTTCAATCAATGCGGTTTCGTCTTCTTTCCAGATCCCTTTGTGATCCATGTATTTTTTTAATCGGATGATCGGATCAGCTTTGGCCCATTCGGTTTCCTCTCCTTTATCCCTGTATTTTGTCGGGTCATCCGAGGTAGTATGGGAACCCTTTCTATAAGTCAACGCCTCAATAAGTACGGAACCGTTACCGGCTCTTGCATATTCAAGCGCCTCCTTATAAGCCAAAAACATGGCAAAAAAATCATTCCCATCCACTTTTATGCCCGGAATACCAAAAGCATATGATTTGATAGCCAGGTTGATCGATTTGGTTTGACTGCGCACAGGCACGGAAATAGCATACTGGTTATTTTGGATGGTAAACACTACCGGCACCTGCCATACACCGGCAAAATTAAGCGCTTCGCTAAAGTCCCCCTCGGAAGTTCCTCCGTCCCCCACAAAGGTGAAAGCAACTTCATCTATTTTCTTCAATTTTATGGAATAACCGATGCCCACAGCATGCTGCACCTGGGAAGCAATGGGAATAGAAAACGGCAATACATGATGTGCATTCTTGAAATTACTCCCAGCTTCATTCCCCATGTAATATAAAAAAATCTCTTTTAAGCTTACTCCCTTAGCCAGCCAAGTGCCCAATTCACGAAAAACAGGTACAAGCCAATCTTCATGTCGTATTACCAAACCTGCAGCAACAGCAATGGCTTCCTGTCCCATATTGGGAGGATAAGTGTACATACGTCCCTGCCGCTGGTAGGAGACCGCCATTTCATCAGCTACTCTGGCAAAAAGCATTTCTTTATATGCCTTGACAATGATTTCATCATCTAAATCAGGCATCAAAGACGCATTAAGCACCTGGCCTTCGTTATCAATAAGTCTAAAGATTTTATCTTCTTTCGGATCGAATTCATCAAAAATCATACTGAATATAGTTTAAAATACATTGAATTAATAATGACTATTAAATCAAAGATACTATTTTGAAGGAGGAAAAGCAATAACAGACAGGGAGATTTAACTACATTTAGGGTGAGGCAATGTATTGAAATGCAAGAGATACAAATCAATCTACATAGTAAATATGCATTTTTCTTATATTCGATATACTACAAAAACAGTATTGAAAGTGTGTAAAAATCGATGATTGAGGCGTTTTTACCAGAATGTTATTTTTGAACTATTCTATGAGATATAAATTTAGCAAATAACGATGTCTTTTTCTTCCGTATGATCTTATCTTTGCAAATGGATAACATCATTCATTGAAAAACAACCAAGACTTAAACTATTTTTATGGAAGCTAAAGATCAAATTTTAGATGCTATGAAGCAGGCAGGCGAACCGGTAAATGCAGGAAAAATTGTAGAACTGACTGGCATGGACCGTAAAGTGGTCGATAAAGTAATGAATCAACTCAAAACTGAAGGTCTTATCGAATCACCTAAACGTTGTTATTGGTCACCGAAAAAGTAAAAAATCAAGGGTGTTGCGCACGTGGCACCCTTTTTCTTTTCATTGGAATGTCTCGTCCTGAAATAGCGTTACACAAAAAGCGTAAAATAATGGGAGGAATTAAGAATCAGTATGTAAAGCGCACTCAAAAGGATTATAGCATGTCCTTAAAATTATCGATTATTTCAGAGATAGAACGAGGAGACATCTCAGTCACATCAGCTACGAAGAAATATGGTATACAGGGAAGATCCACAGTAGTTGGTTGGCTCAGAAAATATGGTACCTTTGATTGGGAAAATCAAACGCCGGGTAATATGCCAAAAAGTAAAGATCAAAAGATCAATGTTTTAGAAAAGCAAAAAGCATTTTTAGAAAAACAGGCAGAGCAATCTGATATGAAAGCAGCTTTCTTTGACATGATGGTTGATATGGCAGAAAAAGAGTACAATATCTCTATCCGAAAAAACTCTTTACCCGAACAGTCGACCGATTCAGCCAAGAAAACAAAGTGAGCAAAACCTCCACCTGTGGATTGCTCGGGGTAAGTAGACAGGTTTATTATCGTTATTGTAGGTCAAAACAGAAGAAACAGGACAAGGCAGAGCAAGTATTAACAATGGTTCGTCCCATACGGAAAAATATGCCCCGAATAGGATTCAGGAAGTTATATTATCTTCTTTATGAACCATTAATAGAATTACATGTTGGCCGTGACAAGTTTCTATCTATACTAAAGGCTAATCAGATGTTGATTAAACCAAAGAGAAATTATCGTATAACCACAGACTCCCACCATCGTTTTAGAAAGCACAAGAATTTGGTGGCAGATATAGAACTGACCCATCCCGAACAGGTTTGGGTATCGGATATAACTTATATCGGGGGCAGGGACAGGAACTGTTATCTGGCATTAGTTACAGATGCATATTCCAAAAAGATCATGGGTTATGATGTTTCTAATAGTTTGTCCACTGAAGGTTCTTTGAGAGCATTAAACATGGCCATTAAACAAAAAAAATATAAAAACAAACTGATCCATCATTCGGATAGAGGATTACAGTATTGCAGTAACGATTATCAAAATGTATTGAAAAAGAAAAAGATTATACCAAGTATGACTGAGCATTATGACCCTTATGCCAATGCGATAGCTGAGAGGGTAAATGGGATATTAAAACAGGAGTTTTTTCTGGAGGATTATCTGGTAGATATCAAAACAATGAAATTATTGGTAGAAGATGCTGTTCATATTTACAATACACAAAGGCCACACTGGTCGTGTTACATGAAAACACCTGAACAGATGCACTGCCAAAAAGAAATAAAAATTAGAAATTATAAAAAGCAAAACCTTATCAAGGCTAGCCTTGATAAGGTTTGATAAAAAGAGTATTTTTGTTCAATAAACCTGTAACGGTTTTTTAGGACTAGTCAGAATTTTCCAATAATTTGTTTTAGTACATAAAAGAAAAACCGTCTCACGAATGCAAGACGGTTTTCTAAAAAATTGTTAGTTCATTATTTCACTGCCGCCTGAGCTGCTGCTATACGGGCAATAGGCACACGATAAGGGGAACAGCTTACATAATTCATACCTAACGTATGGCAGAATTCAACAGATGAAGGTTCCCCACCATGCTCACCGCAAATCCCCACTTTTAATTCCGGTTTCGTCTGACGACCAGCTGTAACAGCTTGTTTCATCAAGCCTCCAACACCTTCCTGATCCAATACTTCAAAAGGATCGTTTTTCAGGATACCAAGATCCTGATAAATCTTCAGGAATTTACCAGCATCATCACGCGAATAACCGTATGTCATTTGAGTTAAATCATTGGTACCAAATGAGAAAAATTCTGCTATTTCAGCAATGCGCCCTGCTGTAACAGCAGCTCGGGGTACTTCAATCATTGTCCCAATCTTATAGGCAATACGTTTGCCACGTTCTTTGAACACGGCTTCTGCCGTTTCATTAATAATCTTGGCTTGCAGCTTCAATTCTTCTACAACCCCAACAAGAGGCACCATGATTTCAGGATGTACTTCTATTCCTTTATCTTGCATGTTGATAGCAGCTTCTATAATAGCACGAGCCTGCATTTCTGTAATTTCAGGATATGTGTTTCCCAAACGACAACCGCGGTGACCCAACATTGGGTTGAATTCTTCAAGCGAATGACATGCTGCAACTACCTCGTCCAAAGTCAGCCCCATATCATCAGCCAACTCTTTTTGTGTAGCTAATTGATGAGGAACAAATTCATGAAGAGGTGGATCAAGTAACCGAATCGTCACACCATATCCATCCATGGCTTCAAAGATTCCTTCGAAATCGGAACGTTGCATAGGAAGTAATTTCTGTAAAGCTACCCGACGTCCTTTTTCTGTTTTGGAAAGAATCATCTCACGCATAGCTTTAATACGATCGCCTTCGAAGAACATATGTTCAGTACGGCAAAGACCAATTCCCTTTGCTCCAAAACCACGAGCTACTCTGGCATCATTAGGAGTATCCGCGTTAGTACGGACATCCATTTTTGTATATTTATCGGCTAGTACCATGACATCAGCAAAGTCACCACTGACCAAAGCATCTACCGTATTCACTTTACCCTCGTAAACTTCACCTGTAGAACCGTTTAATGAAATCCAATCTCCTTCCTTATAGGTTTTACCTCGCATTTCAATTGTACGGGCTTTGTAATCAATATTAATTTCACCTGCACCGGAAACACAACATTTACCCATCCCACGAGCGACAACAGCAGCGTGAGAGGTCATCCCGCCGCGAGCGGTAAGAATTCCTTGGGCAACGTGCATTCCGCGTAAATCTTCAGGAGATGTTTCAATACGAACTAAAATCACATGATGTCTTTTTTCTGCCCACTCCTCAGCCTCATCAGCAAAGAATACAATCTGTCCACTGGCAGCACCAGGTGATGCAGGTAGCCCCTTAGCGACCACTTTCGCAGCTTTAATCGCTTTCGGATCAAAAACAGGATGAAGCAGTTCATCCAGCTTTTGCGGTTCTATGCGTAACAACGCTGTCTTTTCGTCAATCATGCCTTGCTTTAACATTTCGTTAGCAATACGAACCATTGCAGCACCAGTACGTTTTCCGTTACGCGTTTGCAATAACCAAACCTTACCTTCCTGAATAGTAAATTCAATATCTTGCATATCATGATTATGGTTCTCCAGCAACTCCTGAATGTTATTCAATTCAGCAAAAGCTTCAGGCATCGTTTCTTCCAGAGAAGGATATTTTGCCTTACGGTCATCTTCACTGATATTTTGCATAGCAGCCCATCGACGTGAGCCTTCAAGCGTAATCTGTTGCGGAGTACGGATACCCGCAACAACATCTTCACCTTGGGCATTAATTAAATATTCACCGTTGAAGATATCTTCGCCGGTCGCTGCATCGCGAGTAAAGGCAACGCCTGTAGCAGATGTATTGCTCATGTTACCAAATACCATTGCCTGTACATTAACCGCAGTTCCCCAATCGGCAGGAATTTTATTAAGTTTGCGGTATAAAATTGCGCGGTCATTCATCCAGCTATCAAATACAGCCATTATAGCACCCCAAAGTTGCTCCCATGCAGTAATTGGAAAATCTTTGCCTGTATTTTGTTTTACGGCAGCTTTAAACTGAACTACTAGCTCTTTTAAATCACTGGCCTCCAATTCTGTATCACTAACAACACCTTTATTTTTTTTAACTTGATGAATGATTACTTCAAAAGGATCTTCAGATTCTTTATTCTCAGGCTTCATACCCAACACGACGTCTCCATACATTTGAATAAAACGACGATAAGAATCCCATGCAAAACGAGGATTTCCGCTTTTAGCAGCCAATGTTTCAACAGCGTCATCATTTAATCCAAGATTTAAAATCGTATCCATCATTCCCGGCATTGAAGCTCGAGCTCCGGAACGAACAGAAACTAACAACGGATTCTTATTATCACCAAATTTTGGACCGTTCACAGCGTCCTCAACGCGTTTCATAGCCGATTCCACTTCATTGCGGATCATATCAACTACTTTATCCTTACCCACTTGAAAATAAGCATTACAAATTTCTGTTGTAATTGTAAATCCGGGAGGCACAGGAATTCCAATAAGATTCATTTCAGCCAGATTAGCACCTTTACCACCTAAAAGATCTCGCATTTTTCCGTTCCCTTCGGCAGCTTTATTGCCAAAGAAGTAAACATTTTTAGTACTCATAATTATTTGAATATGTGTTTATTGAAATTAGAATATATTGATTTGCGCGTTTTCAATTTATATGTTATGAATATAGTAAAAAGCCGATGGTTTGTTCTCGTGCAAACTCTTATTAAAAGGTTATTTTATTTCATTGAAAGTCAAAAATCTACTCCTACGAAAATATGCATGCATACTGCAATTTTTTCCCAAAGATAACCAATGATTGAGAATGGAACGACATAATTTGTTGTTTATTTACTTAAAAAAACAAAGAATATTTGATTTAATCCAGAGATTTTTTTCGAGAAATAAATTCAAGCGTAACTTCTTCATCTTTAACATGAAGTGTAGCTGGAATACCAAAAAATAAAGGATAGTGTAATGGATTATGCCCCGCTGGAAAATTAAAGCAAACGGGGAAATTGTACTCACTTACAATACTATAAATCAATTCAGGTAGCGTTGCCTTCATCTGTGGATCTTCTTCGTATTCAGTAAAATATCCCACTATCAATCCAGATATTTCTTCAAAAATACCGCCTAATTTTAAATTATGCAACATTCGATCAATGTTGTAAGGTTCTTCCCCAATATCCTCGATAAACAAAATTTTACCAGCACAATCGGGCTCAAAATGAGTACCTCTCAACCCACTTAAGACAGAAAGATTTCCGCCTATAATGTTGCCTGTAGCCATTCCGTTTCTGTTCAAAGCATTAGAAGGAATTGTATAATCAGGAATTTCTCCAAATAAAAATTTCCGCAATAATTCAGCTGACTCACTATTTTCACATAAATATTTGGACATACTTCCATGTATCGATGCAATATCATAAGCTGCCACAGCTGAATGCAAAATTGTAATATCGCTAAACCCAATCATCCACTTTGGATAGAGTTCAAAATGTGCAAAATCAACATCATCAATGATTTGAATCAAACCGTATCCGCCCCTACTGCACAAAATAGCTTTGATATCTTTTGAATTAAGAGCCCACTGAAGATCAGAAATCCGTTCTTCTTTTGTACCGGCAAATCGGCCATAAATATTCAGGGCATTTTCACCCACAATGGGTTCAAGTCCCCATTCTTGCAAAATACTGATTGTATGGTCAATCAATTGAGGATCAATAGGACTGGAAGGAGATATAATAGCAATTTTATCTCCATACTGTAAGAAACGTGGCTGCATATGTCAATAAATTATTATAAAAGGACTATCAAATGTATCTCACTAAATGTCTTTATCTTGCTAAAAATCATTTTGATATAAAAAGTCATTATAAGGGAATCGGGTCACATGAATTTCTTTTACCTTTTTGTAAAGAACTTCTTTGAGATGCTCTATATTTAATTTGTCTTTAGCTGATATAAATAGGCAATCGTGATGAATTTTAGACATCCACGTTTGCTGTAAATCCTCTAAACTAAAGTTCTCCAGTGTAAGAGGAGATAAATCATCGGATGCCTTAGGTGAATAAGAAAAAGAATCTATCTTGTTGAAAATAACAATCGTCGGTTTTTCTATATGATTTATCTCTAATAAAGTTTTGGTGACTATGTCATATTGTTCTTCAAAATTAGGATGAGAAATATCAACAATATGCACCAATAAATCGGCCTCCCTCACCTCATCCAAGGTCGATTTAAATGATTCAACCAAATGATGCGGAAGTTTCCGGATAAAACCAACCGTATCAGTAAGAAGGAAGGGAAGATTTTCTATAATGACTTTTCTTACTGTAGTATCTAACGTCGCAAAAAGCTTATCTTCAGCAAATACACTTGATTTACTCAAAAGGTTCATTAATGTGGATTTTCCCACATTAGTATAGCCTACCAAAGCCACACGTACCAACTTACCACGATTCTTTCTTTGCGTAGCTTTTTGTTTATCAATATGTTTTAACTCCTCTTTCAACAAAGCAATCTTTGAAAGGATAATACGACGGTCAGTTTCAATTTGAGTTTCACCAGGACCCCTCATTCCAATTCCGCCCCGTTGCCTTTCCAAATGAGTCCAAAGACGCGTCAGACGTGGTAAAAGATATTGGTATTGAGCCAACTCTACCTGAGTTCTAGCATGTGCAGTTTGTGCTCTTTTTGCAAAAATATCCAGAATTAAATTTGTACGATCAAGAACCTTTATTTCTAGCTGATTTTCTATATTACGTAATTGAATTGACGATAATTCATCATCAAAAATAATCATAGAAATCATTTCATTTTCGACAATATACTCTTTTATCTCGTTTAACTTCCCTTGTCCAACAAATGTTTTTGCATTAGGGAAATCAAGTCGTTGAAAGAATTTCTTGACAGGATAAGCTCCTGCCGTTTCAGCTAAAAACGATAATTCGGCAAGATACTCCTTCGCCTTTGTTTCATTTTGTTCTGGCGTAATTAAACCAACTAAAATAACTTGTTCTTGGCTTGCGGAAATTGTTTCATCCATATGTTTAAGTAAAAAAACCGTTTGACATATACGCCAAACGGTTTTAATTCTATTGAGCTAAAAAACTATTGTAGTTTAAAGTTTACAGGAAGTGTAAATTTAACACGTACAGGCTTGCCACCTTGTTTCCCTGGAATCCATTTAGGCATTCCTTCAATAACGCGAACCGCTTCCTTATCAAGACTCGGGTCAACTCCACGAACAACGGTTACATCTACAATTGAACCATCTTGGTTAACAACAAATTGTACAATAACTCGTCCTTGAATCCCATTCTCTTGGGCAACAACCGGATATTTAATGTGAGAACTTAAATAAGCATTAATATCTCCATTAGGGAATTGAGGCATTTGCTCAACAATCATAAATATCTGATTGTCTTGCTTAGGTGTTTCAATTACCTCTTGCTTTTTTACTACAGGAGGAGGAGGTAATTGGTTAACAGTTTCATTTAATTTAGACTGTTTTCCAAAATCCTTTGATACCTGTGTCGTATCAGTTGTCACTTTAGGAGCCACAAATTTCACCTTCTCTATTAACTTTTTAGGAGGAGGAGGTGGTGGTGGTGGTGGTGGTGTGTTGTTTGGGTTTATCAACTCAACAGTTGTCTCCGTTTGTGTTTGTCTACCTGCGTTCCCTTGTTCCAAAATACTTTTAATCAAGGGATAAGCAATAATAACCGCAAAGAGGAATAGTGCAGAGGCCAATGCAATAAGAATATATTTTTTATATTTTTTACGCAATTGATAAGAACCATAAGCTTTATTACGATTCTTAAACACCATTTCCTCTAGTGATTCTATATACTGTTTTTCATTAGTCATAACCATTCAAATTTCAGTATTAATAATCATATAACTATCGAGGTGCCGATTTAAGCATATCCTTTTCAGTTGGGCTCAAATCAACAATTGCATAACTTGCAATATTGCATATGGACATTTCATCTATAGTAGCCACTACATCTTTATATTTTGCTTTTACATCAGGCTTTATCAAAACAATTGGGCCAACATTATCATCAATCTTCAATTGTTTAATATAGTTCTCAGCAGTTGTATCAGCTACAACAATTCTTCCCTTTGCTCTAGCGCTTTTATAATCAACGATTTTAGTAAAAAGAGCCCTGTTCTTTTCTAAAAGCAATCTGCGAAGGCCGTCTTTGCTGAAATTCGTTTTGATTAATGTAGGCAGTGGCTTATTTGGATCCGCAATACCCATATAATAATATACACGATCACTATCACCCAAAAGAATATTAAGGGTCCTCTTAGCATCAATCTTTGGCTGATCATGAGGCTTATTATCTTTTTCAGGCATGGTAATCACCATTATTTTGGGTTTGTTGAATGCTGTCGTAAGCATAAAAAAGGTAAGCAAAAGAGCCATCAAGTCAACCATCGGAGTCATGTCAACACGTGCCACGCCTCTTCTGGGTCTTTTCTTTCCTCCTTTTTGCCTTTTTTCTTCTTGAATTATCTCAGCCATATTATTTTATTTATTTGATCTTTCGTGTTAAAAGTATTACTTTGGTAAATCTTTTAATCCAACTTCTTCCTTATCATAAGTTGTAATGAAGTCGAATCTATTTACTCCGTTACTTTGAACCAGATCAAGTACCTTTTTAATAACTGGGAATTCAACATTTCCGTCAGCTTTAATTGCAACCTCAGCATATGGGTTAACAGTTCTACCCAATCTGACCCACCAAGCTAGCTGGTTATCTAAAGAATCCATAGGTATACCTGTCTGTAACTGTTCGGCATCCTTTGCATTTTTAGTATCGAGCCATGCTTTTATGTCTTTCATAGGCAAACCAAAAGTACCTGCATTTGAGAAATGCTTCAATTCAGCAGGTGTAAAATTAATGTGATACCGCCCTCCCATCTCTTCTAATAATTGAATGCGATAGTGAAAAGAAGTATCCTGCCCATTGTCGTAATTAAAAAAGATTCTTTTGTCAGGCGCAATATAAAGCGTCATGATATTATGATCTGGAACAGCCTTTGCCGATACAGAAACGGGGATTGTAATCTGAGCCGGTTCCATCGGGATAAAGACAGCCGTTAATAGGAAAAAAGTAAGGAGCAGCGTAAATAAGTCCACCATCGGAGTCATATCGACGTGTGGAGATCTTGCGACCGATTTTATTTTTGGCATGGAATTATTATTTTATCAATATTTATGTCATTGTGTAATAAATCCGCCTGCTGATTCCTCTTTATTTCGTGGAAGCTGCAAACGACTGAACTAATGTGAAGCCTGCTTCATCAATCTTATAGGTGAAGTTGTCAATACGCGTTGTAAAATAGTTAAAGAATACAATCGCTAATAATGACCCACCGATACCAAATGCAGTATTGACAAGAGCTTCAGAAATACCTGTTGACAAACCGATAGCATCAGGAGCACCAGAACTTGCTAAAGCAGCAAATGCACGAATCATCCCTAATACTGTGCCAAGAAGACCAGTTAACACTGAAATTGAAGCGATAGTTGAAATAATAACAAGATTTCTGGATAACATTGGTAATTCCAAAGCTGTAGCTTCTTCAAATTCTTTCTGAAGAGCAACAATTTTTTGGTCTTTGTCCATTCCTTCAACATGTTGCAACTCCCGATAACGCATCAAGCCAGCTTTTAACACATTTGCCAATGAACCTCTTTGTTTATCACAGCGAGCAATTGCATCTTCAATTTTGTCATTGTCCAAATCTACTTGAATATTTTTCACAAAAACATTCAAACGACCTTTTCCTTTGGCAATTGTTAAAGAAATTGCTCTTTCAATAACAAAAATAATCATAACCAAGTTGATAGTCATCAACAATGGCACAATCATTCCCCCTTTGTAAATAATGCCCAAGTAATTCCCAGTGAGTGGGCGTCCAGCTGGATTACCTCCTTCAAAGTTGATAGGATTTCCCATCACATACAAGAAAACTAAAATAGATACTGTCAATGCTACAAGCATAACTACAATAGTTAGCGTAGATCTTAAAGCATCTCCTAATGTCTGTTGCTTTTTTTGATTTGTCTTGCTCATTGTAAAAAAATTTAATGGTTTGAATTGATAATGGTTTTTCTTACGGTGCAAAGATAAAAAATATTCGTTATTCTCTGACCGTGCACGAACGTTTTGTTTTTTTTTTCGCTTAATTCATTTTTATCTTATTTCTTTTAGGTTCAAGTGTCACAAAAAAACTGACTTTCGATTTTGACAAAACCAAAAACACTTATATTAATCAAATGATTACTATATGTATAGAACTTGATTCAATCAAAATCGAAAAGCAGTTTTCAAAATTATCAAGCAATCATTTTGCCTGTTTAGCTGGTCTACTTAAATTCTTTTTAATATTATCAATTATTTCCTTTGCCTTTTCGTCATTGGGATTAATCGCCAATACTTTTTCCCCATAATTTAGTGCTTGTTGTGCATCTTCTCGTGACTTAGATTGCGAGAATTTCACAAAATAATAGAATGTTATATAGGAATATGCCTCCTCTCGTTCTGAAGAATATTTGGCCGCATCGCTATCTGTTTTAGCAAGAAAGGTCTGATAAGCAGGTAAAGCCGCACCATTTTTTGTATCGGGATCTGTCATAGATAAAGCCCTAGCTTTCCATATATATGCAGGAATATACGTAGGTACTTTTTGAATTAAAACAGAAAAAGCTGAATCTGATTTATGAAAGTTATTGTCAGCATAATAATCATACCCTAAATAAAAATAATCAGCCAAGGTTTGTACTCCCAATTGAATTTTCATTTGGTATACTTTTGCTGCTTGCTTATAGCATTTAGCTTCATTAAAAATATTTGCTGCTTCTGTTAAATAACTATTTTGTGATGTATCTGCTTGGTAAGCTTTCAAAAAATACACACCTGCGAGGGAATCCTGTTTCAATTTTGCTAGAGTTCTGGCATAATATGCATAATCTGAAGTACGGATGTTGTCTGGATTGGTCTTCTTGAAAAAATCATCCAATTCTTTTTTAGCTTGATCTATTTTCCCCGTTTCGAAATCAGAATAAGCTAACGCTCTATACACATCTACATTACTACTATCAGTCTTTAAAACTTTTGCAGCCTGAATTCCCGCTTCCGTAAAATCCTTCAAGCTAAATAAAGTATTGATATACTGTAATTGAGCTTCAACATTTCCAGAGGATAACTGCAAGAATTTTTGAAAATTAATTTTTGCATTCTCATTATCTCCCTTGTGTGCATATAAAAATCCTAATTCTTTGTATGCAGGAGCAAATGTTGGATCCATCTTAATTACTTGCAGATAAGTAGTCAAAGCATCATCATAATTTCTTGAACGTACCCAAAGTTGGCCAATACGCAACTGAGCAGATGCAGATGTAGGATTATACTTAGAAGCAAGGTTATAATTCAGAATCGCATTAGATCCATCGTTTAAGATATAAAAGTATGCATCACCTTTTACAAGATAGATTTCATAATTTTTGGAATCCAACTTTTCAGCGATTCTTAAATAATTAAAAATAGAGGCTGTATCTTTTGTACTACTCAACACATAAGCATCAGCCATCTTCGTATATACATCAGCCTGAACATCTTTAGGCATCTTAATTTTTTTATGCTTACCAGGTAACAATGCTTCAGCTTGAGCCAAATAATCATTAGCTTTTGTCATATCTTTCTGAAACATTGACATTTCAGCCAACCCTACAAAATTCAAAGGATTGGTAGCATCAGCCTTGACACCTTCGTTGAAAACATTGGTTGCTGAAATTATGGATTTTTTTAGTGATACAGCTGCTGTATCTGCCAAATAACGTTGAATATAAAATTGTCCATAATAAAAATAAACAGCACCATTTTGGGGTTGTTGAGTAACCAACGCATCATAAGCTTTATTGGCTGCCATAAATTGCTCACTATGAGTCAGCCGAATGGCATCATCCAGAGTTTGAGCTTTTATCTCACTCGCCCATCCTGATGTAACAAGCAGCAAAGTGACAAATACAATTGTTTTTAGTTTACTTACCATAAGAACGATTCCTCCATGCTTTTTTGTAATTGATAATCTGATTAATTATTGATTTTTTAATGGTTAATTTGCACAATGGTTACCGGAGCAGCTGCCGGCACTAAACCTGAACGTAAAATAATGCGTTGCCCTTTTTCCCCAGCCAAAAACGCATCAAGGCCACTAGCTAATCCATCATAAGTCTGTCTATTAATAAAATAGATGTTACGAATGAAAGGATAGTATTTATACACGATATATGCCTGATAAGGTTGATAATAAGTATTAGCACTTGTAGATCCAGGATAGGATGTAATACCCGCTACCTGAATACGTTTCAAAAAATTGTGAGAAACTGAATCTTGAGGGTCACTTATCCAGTTTACACTCAAAATTCCTATTGCGTTCTTATGAGTTTCAACATAATGAATAATTTCATGGTTTGATCTTGTAGCCCCAAAATATGACGGATATTTCGTGATTTTAAATTTATGCATAAAATACCGAATATTCGAGGAGCCTGGTTTATCAAATACAACGCTTAACTTTCCTAAGTGATTAGTGGGATCAATCTGACTCCATTTAGATATTTTTCCTGTAAAAATATCCTGTACCTGATCATATAAAAAATTGTTTGTTTTGTTATCCTTGTTCAAGATCAATGCGATAGCATCTTGTCCAATAATCGTTGAACGTGCTACATATCGTTGACTTAACAGGGCGTCCGTTTCTTCTTTGGTCAACGGACTACTAACAATCATAGCAGGAATAGAATCTTTCAAAAACAAATTCTTAATATCTATTTCGTCGCTATAAATAGTATCAAAAGAAGCGTCACGATAGATGCTGGTAAAAACGTCCAATTGTGCTTCCATCATCAAACGGTATGAATCATCAATTCCAATCTTAATACGACCGGACGTGAAGGTGTCTGTTTGTTTGACAGGCTTAGAATTGCAACTTACAAGAAGAAAAACAGCTAAAGCAATAATTACTCCAGCCGCAGTTTTTGATTGAAAAACCCAATATTTCATAGTGTCATATTTAAAAATCATTCTCTGTCATCGTCATCATAATATTCCTCGTCGTCTTCATCACTCTTTTTTATCAACAAGAGCCTCGCCAGACGATAACCACCATACAAAATCAAGACTATAGCTAAAATGACCCGAAATTCTCTGTGCATCATGGCTATACAACGATGGCAAAACAACAAGTAACCACCTGCAACAAAATAAAGAGTCACAACAGCTAATGCGATATATTTCTCTATCTTGTCAAGATTTTTCATAGTGTAGAAACATTAATTTTCAAACAATTAAACGAGTTATATATCAGCTATTTTCTATTTCGGGCAATCAAAAACTTATTTTATATCTTGGATAACAAAATAGCCATTTTGCTAAGCAAATATACACTTTTTTCTCTAGTTGTATATATTCTCCTTTATTTTTTATCAGCTTTCTGCATTATATCATTTTGTGATATACAAATAACATCGCAGTGCTTTTTTATATGACATGTGCAGGAATTACAATTTCCATCCCCTTACGCAATGCCTTTTCATTTTGTCCCAATAAATGATGATGTCGCTCCGGCAATGATTTTTTAAGTCCCAATAATACATTCTCAATATCAACAATCGGTCGTATTTTCAACAAACCACCAAGAATAAACATATTGAATGCCTTAGACATGTTAAGTGAAATAGACGTTTCCAAAGCATCAATGCGATAAATATTTATGTCTGTTCGCTGTGGCTCTCTGATAAAACCATGGCCATCATACAACAATGTTCCACCTTTCTTAATACGAGGTTCAAACTTATCTAACGAAGGTTGGTTCAAAACAATTGCAGTATCATAAGCCTGCAATATGGGAGAGCTGATCTTTTCGTCACTCAAGATAACAGTAACGTTAGCTGTACCACCACGTTGTTCAGGACCATAAGATGGCATCCACGAAACTTCTTTTCCTTGCATCAAACCAGAATATGCCAGTATTTTCCCCATAGATAGGACTCCTTGTCCGCCAAAACCTGCTATAATTATTTCTTCTTTCATACAAAAACTTGTTTTTAGTTTAAGACCGGATGGAACTCGCATGATAATTAATATTTCTATTTGCCCATCGGATTGCGTGTTTCATCTTTAGTAGGTTATGAACAAAAGTTTGTTGTTCATTAATTGCCTTTTTCTGTATTGTCTAAAATTCCGTATTTGATTAACAGTTATCTATTATCTATCCTTCAGATCACCCAACGGGTATTCACGAAACATGTTATCTGACATCCATTTATTTGCTTGGTGAGGGCTCATTTTCCATCCTGAATTACAGGTAGAAACAAATTCAACAAGCGAAGTCCCTTTTTTTGCCAATGTATTTTCAAATGCTTTCCGAATAGCTTTTTTTGCCCGAACGACAGATGCCGGAGTATGCACAGCTTGACGAGTTACATAACACGTTCCATCAAGCATTGCTACCATATTTGATATTTTCAATGGAAACCCAGCCATATGGACATCCCTTCCAGATGGAGAAGTAGAGGTCACCATTCCTTCAATAGTGGTAGGAGCCATCTGCCCACCAGTCATGCCGTAAATTCCATTATTAACAAAGAAAATAGTCATATTTTCACCACGATTACATGCGTGAATTGTTTCTGCGGTTCCAATGGCAGCCAAATCCCCATCTCCTTGATACGTAAATACACAACGATCAGGTAATAAGCGATTCACAGCAGTTGCAAGTGCTGGAGCACGACCGTGAGCTGCTTCCTGCCAATCAATATCTATATAATTATAGGCAAACACAGCGCATCCTACCGGAGCTATTCCTATTGTGATATCTTGAATGCCAAGCTCTTCGATAACTTCGGCAATTAATTTATGTATAACACCATGACTACATCCCGGGCAGTAATGCATAGGAGTATCAGTCAACAAAGATGTTTTTCCGTACACCTTATTTTCTGGTTTTATAATCTCTTCTAATGTCATAATTGTACCATTTTGAAATTACAGTTATTCCGACGACTATAGCTGGACATAACTGTGTTATGCCATTAATTTTTCTTTTAATGCTGTGACAATTTCTTCCGGCGTAGGAATCATACCTCCGTAACGACCATAAAACTCAACAGGGACAAGGCCATTAACAGCCAATCTTACATCCTCAACCATTTGACCAGCACTCATTTCAACAGAAAGCATCCCTTTTACGTGTTTGGCGTATTCATGAAGCTGCTTAAACGGATATGGATAAAGTGTAATAGGACGGAAAAGACCAACTTTTACGCCTTCGGTACGCAATATTTCTACCGATTTTTGGCAAATGCGTGCAGAAGATCCAAATGCCACCAATATATAATCAGCGTCATCACATAAAAACGTTTCAAAACGGACTTCATTGGCTTCTACTTCCCTGTATTTTTTTTGCAAACGATCATTGACCTTTTCCATCTCTTCAGAAACCAAAGCTAATGACGTGATAATGTTTCGGTGAGTCCTCCCTTGTTTCCCAAGAGTAGCCCATGGATATTTTTCCCGAATTTCGGCATCAGTCAGCCGTGGTTTATAATCAGGAAGCTGAACTTTTTCCATCATCTGGCCAATCAATCCATCCGATAACACCATCACCGGGTTACGATATTTAAATGCTAAGTCAAATGCTAAGCATGTGTAGTCTGCCATTTCCTGAACAGATGCAGGAGCAAGAGTGATCAACTTATAATCACCATGCCCACCTCCCTTGACAGTCTGAAAATAATCGGATTGACTAGGTTGAATAGTTCCTAAACCTGGTCCACCGCGGGTAACATTAACAACCACGCAAGGCAGTTCTGCTCCAGCTATATAAGAAAGTCCTTCCTGCATCAAACTTATGCCAGGGCTTGATGATGACGTCATAGCACGTTTACCGCATGCAGCTCCACCATAAACCATATTAATGGAAGCTGTTTCACTTTCTGCTTGTAAAACCACCATCCCCGTCTTTTTCCAAGGTTCAAGTGCCATTAATGTTTCCAATACTTCAGATTGAGGCGTAATGGGATATCCGAAATATCCATCACACCCACAACGAATAGCGGCTTCTGCAATGGCTTCGTTTCCCTTCATCAGTTTTATTTCTTCCATGACGTTTAACTTTTAACTCGATAAACTGTTATACATGCATCAGGACAAACATATGCACATGATGCACAACCTGTACACATTTCGGCATTTGCCATATAGGCATAATGATAGCCCATCGCGTTGGTTTGTTGATTCATTTCCAAAACATCGGATGGGCATGCTTCTTCGCACAAATGGCAGCCCTTACATCGTTCAATGTTGACTACCACCGCTCCTTTATTTTTCGCCATAATGAACTATTTTTCAAAGATTTATTTTTCCTTTGTTGTTAGGTACAAAACACTCATATAACAGCTGAACTTCAAAAGGCTTGACAATAAAGAATGCAACAAGATCAACTTTTTAAGTTCACTCAAAATGCCAAGCTAAGATAAACTCGCCAGATTTTACCTTTCTAACATACTAAGAAGGCTTATGATCAAAAAAGTACGCTCAATCCCAATAATTTTCATAGCGAGGATAGAATCTCTCTGCGTTTTTTACTTTCGAATATGAGCGGACAAATGTACCAATAGTTTTGAAGCAATACGTTTTTTCGATGTTAAAAAGGATAAAACGACGTATTAACATTCATAGAATTCCCTTACGTCCTAGCATTTGGACACCATTTGTTTTTGATTAATTCCAAATACGCAAAATAACATAATCCTTTATAAAATCGCATATTAATCTATCTATCAACACAATAAAATCAGCAGCATAAATATTTCAGAATTAATACAAGCGGTTTACGGATTTATGTCTTTTTACAAAAAGGTTATTTTATCTGAATTAAGAAGAATCAGTCAAAATGCAATTAACTTTGAACGTTCTTAATCATTTGGATTGAACTTCTTTCAAAAAAAGTTTTAACCGGATGACATCTAACTAAAACCACAAAAATTAGCCTATAAATGAATGCTTTTACGCGTATAAAACTGATATTGCCAAAACGCAAAAACATTTTATTACCCAAAGGTCGTGTTCTGTTCTTGTGTTTTTTATTGCTATGTCCTCTATGGGCATCAGCAAAACACATTACCCAACAAGAAGCAGTTACGATTGCACAAAAATTTTATCAGGCACGCATAGCAAGACTTCAACCGGTAGCTGCTGCACGGCTAAAAGCTTCAAGCATCTCAAATGCTGATTTTAAATTAGGATATGTGGCTGCTAAATCAGGGTATGTTTCTGCAAATCAAACAAAAGCCATCGCAGTAGCAGATAGTACTGCTTATTTTTACATTTATAATGTAGGAGGTAATCAAGGATTTGTAATAGTTGCAGGAGATAATGTTGCTAAACCAGTTTTAGGATATTCTCTTCAAGGTTCATTTGCTACCGATCACATCCCATCCAACGTACAAAACTGGCTGAATATATACAAAACAGAAATAAAAGCTGCCCAACAAAAGGAACTCAACCCATCCCTGCTTGGCTCGGTATCCACAGCTCAATCTTCTTATTCTTCAACGCAACAATTAAATGATTCTGTAGCTCCATTGTTAGGTAACATTATGTGGGATCAGGACACTCCATACAACTTACTCTGTCCTTACAACACAACATACAAAGAACGAACAGAAACTGGATGTGTTGCAACAGCAATGGCTCAAATTATGAAATATTACCAATGGCCCGTCACAGGTACCGGATCATACAGTTACTCTGACAGTCCATACGGCACTCTTTCGGCAAATTTTGGAACTACAACATACAATTGGAGTAAAATGCTTGACAGCTATGGAGCCACCACAACAGGGGCACAAGACACTGCGGTAGCAACATTAATGTATGATTGCGGCGTTGCAGTAAAAATGCAATACGACATAGCCAGTAATGGTGGTAGCGCCGCCAGCACTTCTGACGCAGGTATAGCATTAGTCAAATATTTTGGATATGATTCTGGAATTCAATCCTATGATAGATCCCTATATACAGAAAATCAATGGGAAACATTATTACGCAACGAATTAAAAGCATCCAGACCTGTTTTATATGCCGGGACAACAGATAGTGTGGGCCATGCCTTCGTGATTGATGGCTTTGACAGTAGCGATTTATATCATATTAATTGGGGATGGAGTGGACTCTTCGATGGATATTTCCAATTAACAGCATTAAATCCGGACTGGCCCGGCAGCAATATCGTCACAGGTGGCTTTAGCGAAAATCAACAAATGATTGCAGGAATACAAAAACCTACAGGCACCTCTCACGTTAATTATGTAGTTGGAATATACAGTAAGGGATTAACTTCATCCGTATCTTCATTGTCGTCGATTGCAACCCAAACCTTTAGCCTAAGTTATGGTTTTATGAATTTTGGCATAAATTCTTTCTCGGGAACTATAGGCATCGGATTATATCAAAATGGAACATTACAAAAAACATTAGGAACCACATCGGTTCAGGGGCTTAATTCGTATTATTATTATCCGAACATATCTTTTAGTAATGTTTCGCTTTCTGGATTATCTTCAGGAACTTATCAGATTTACTGCATTTATCAACCAACAGATTCAACTTCATGGTCCAAAGTCAAACAAAGTGGCACCTACAACAATTATTTAAATGTAACCATTGCAGGGTCATCAGCAAGCATTACCAAACCCGTAATAGCACCTGTGTTGGCTCTTACTCAACCCATTCAGGTAACACAGAATGCTTATTATAACAAGACTGGAGTTTTCAATGTAAGTATCCATAATAGTGGAACAGAATTTTATTCCGATCTCGCACTTTATATTTATTCTAAAACGGACAGTACTGCTAATCACCAATATGTAGATTATGGAGTTGTATGCATTCCCTCTGATAGCACAATCAATGTTACATTCTCAGGGACAATCTCGTGTCCTGTTGGGACATACTATGCCGTTGCCTTAAATGATAGTACAAATTCATATTCCATAAAAAGCTATAAACAGTTGACCCCGTCTTCTGATAACTTCATTTCATTCAACGTACTAAATACCCCCACTTCACCAAACCTCATATTAAACAGTCCGATAGTATTTACAAATGGATCATCAACGATATACAACAACCAAACAATTTCATTAACAGCCAACATAACCAATCAAGGCGGATACTTTGACTCGACGCTTGTTGCGTTTGTTTTTCCGACAAAAGGAGGCTATTCCTTAACAACATTAAATCCCAAAACCATTTATCTTGATACAAATGGAACGCAAACTGTAACAATCACAGGTTCAATTGATTTAGATCCTGGACAATATTCCTTGGGGCTCTATTACTACGCTGGAGGATGGGTAGAATGTTCTCCAGCAGCTTCTGCTCAGTTAATTTTCACATTGAACAATTTGAACACAGCCGTTACTAATGTACAGCAATCATCATTCAGTATTTATCCGAATCCGGCATCAAATATGTTATATATTAATGGATTAGAAGACGACAATGTCTTTGTAACAATTTGCGACGTAAGTGGTAAAATTGTTTTAAGTAAAAATATTTCTGGAAATTCACTTGATATCAGTGCATTAGCTAATGGGCTTTATATAATGAAGATCAGTACAACAAATAGGGTAGAAACCACTAAGTTTATAAAACAATAGAAGTCCTTATAATCAAAAACTCCCTATGTGAATCTCATACCACACAGGGAGTTTTATTTTTTGTTCGCTCAGCTACATCCAGCACCATCCATGTACCAAAAATATTTTAGTACCAATACTAATTAATAAGAAAAAACCAGCAAGCCATATCAAAAAAGTGACCCATTTTGCAGTTGTAGAAAGATGATTTTCACCGGATATCACTTTTATGGCAGTATAGAACAGCATGTAAACCGGGATCCCTATAAACAATAACAGTGCAAATAAAAGCAAGCTCAAATTCCCTGTTGACGACCACACTATAATATTGTGTAATTGATCAGGGACATTGACCACTAACCATGAAGGAGCAGCAAGAGCAACAATAAGAATGATTAACAAGGCAATCACTATCACAGCACCTGCAAAACCAACCACTCCAGCAATAATAGCAAAAATTGCTTTCAATATTGCCTGAAAAACATGACCTATGCGATTCGCTGCATCATGAACCTCATTTGAACGAGCAAAATTGCCTACATTTTCTTTTACGCGCTGTGCTTCAGATTTAATTTGTTCTTTTTTTTTATCAATAGATTCAGAACTAACATAGCTTTCAAAACGCTCTTTAATCTTGTTGGCCTCAGCTTTCAAATTTTCAACCGTTACATCAATACCGTGCATTTCAAGGCGCTGGGCTGTCGTTTCTGCCTTGGGAATCACCAGCCACAACACTAAATATATAGGAATAATAGTTCCAACGCCAAGTAAGACCAGAATAACAAAAATAATACGAAGCCACACAACATCTATGTTGAGATAAATGGCAAATCCACTCAGGATACCTGCCAAAAAGGCTTTCTCTGGATCCCGATACAAACGTCGAGAAGTTTTATGGGTTTGTTGATATTCAAATGTTGATGATTCAGGCTTCTCTTCAGATTCTTCTCCATAATCAGATGGACGACCCATAATCTGAATGATCTCATCCACCATCTCAATAGTCACTACCTGCCCTACCCGATGAATTCGTTCAGTGAACAATTCAGCAATACGTGCCTCTATATCACTCATAATTTCCTTTTGCTCCGATTCACCGCTTAAATGGGCTAAAACAGCGTTCAGATAATCACGAAGCTCTATATAAGCATCTTCATCTATTTGAAAAACACTGCCGTTTAAGTTAATTGAAACTGTTTTTTTCATTGGTGCATATTTTATTTGTACATGGTTTAAGGAATCCCTTACATTAAAGTGTTCTCGTTTATTTATATAAACTACTCATTATCTTGTATTTTCAAAGTATTTATAGTATTGCTTAATTCATTCCATGAATTTTCCAACTCAGATAAAAAAGTTTTCCCTGCTTCTGTTAACGAATAATATTTTCTTGGAGGACCTTGTGTCGATTCTTCCCATTGATATGAAAGTAACTCACTGTTTTTCAGACGTGTCAATAGTGGATAAAGCGTCCCCTCAACCACAATGATATGCGCTTGTTTTAAGGTCGATATAATATCGGGGGCATAAGCTGGTTTTTTGTTTAAGATCAGCAAAATGCAATACTCTAAAATACCTTTACGCATTTGCGACTTAACATTATCGACTTGCATATCTTTCAAATTGATTTTAGACTGTATCATAATCATCTTGATTTCAATTCTCTGTTATTTGATGATGCAAATATACATTCAAACAAAATACTATGTTATACATACTACTTTTATTTAACTTTATTTATACCTTAAATCAATTGACTATAGAGGACAAAAAGCCTCCAATAGAACATTTTAACTAATTAATTTTCTGATAGAAAAGACAACCTATTGTACATCAGAAAACACAATCCTTCTATAGCAAAAAGTATAAAATCAATTTATGTACATTGAAACTACATTAAAAACAAAAAAATCATTCAATCAGATATTGCATTATCGCACTTTTGTGAATAAATTTGCAGTCTAAATGAATAAAAATTCATCATGGCAAAAAAAGAACGTCTTGATAAAATCAAGGAAATTATCGTATCATTTACCATCGGCAGCCAGGAAGAACTACTAAACGTACTTCAATCAAGTGGTTTCGATGTGACTCAAGCTACCTTATCACGTGACTTAAAACAGCTTAAGGTATCAAAAGTGCCGACAGCCAATGGGTATCGCTACTCGCTGTCAAGTAAAGTAATAGACTACGGTCGCTCCAAAGCAATGCCAAGTAAAACATCAGTTTCGCAAGGAGGAATACTCTCTGTTGCATTTTCAGGAACATTGGCTATCATCAAAACCCATCCCGGATATGCGAGCGCTTTGGCGTGGAGCATTGACAATTATGCGGATGAACGCATTTTGGGCACCATCGCAGGTGATGACACTATTTTTCTGGCTATCAATGAGAAAAATTCCCGCAAAGAAATTATGGGACTATTAATAGAGATCTTCCCCGAACTTCAAACTGATATTTGATATTGAAAATTTCATTATTAATAAGCAATCTATTGTTTAACACTCATATTATTTCAAATTATCAATCATGTCAGAAGTTTCAAATATTGAAATAGAAGTTGCGAATGAAACACATCTGAAATATGTCGACACTATTTTGGATACTATTAGCGAAGCTGCTGCTAAACGCGGCACAGGAATTGCTAAACGTTCGCCTGAATACATAAAAACAAAAATCATGGAAGGCAAAGCCATCATTGCTCTGAATGGGGAAGAATTTGCCGGGTTTTGTTATATTGAAAGCTGGAGCGACAAACAATTTGTAGCAAACTCCGGTTTAATTGTTGTCGAAAAATTCAGAGGACATGGCTTGGCCAAAGCTATCAAAAAAAAATCGTTTGAGCTTTCACGCCAACTCTTCCCAAATGCCAAGTTATTTGGGTTAACCACAGGATTGGCTGTTATGAAAATAAATTCTGAACTAGGCTATCGACCTGTGACATTTTCTGAGCTGACGCAGGATACTGATTTTTGGAAAGGCTGCGAAGCTTGCGTCAATTTTGATATTTTGAAACGAAACAACAACAGGATGTGCCTTTGCACAGGAATGCTTTATGATCCGGTAGAACACGTATCGGCAACAAAAAAGCAGGCTGCCTGGAAAAAAGTATTTACACAACTACTACCAAATCCGGTAAAAAATCACGTCAAAAAAATTGTCACAAACAAAGAAAAGTCGACAACTCAAAAGTCTCATTGACATTAAACAAAGCGACATTTAACCACTTACAAACCATACACAAAGAGCATGAAGAAAAAAGTAGTTTTAGCATTTAGTGGAGGATTAGACACCTCGTTTTGTGCCACTTATCTGGCAAATGAAAAAGGATATGAAGTTTATACCGCCATTGCTAATACAGGAGGCTTCAGTGAAAAAGAATTAATTGAAGTAGAAAAAAGAGCATACCAATTGGGTGCTACACATCATGTAACGCTGGACGTTACGAAAGATTATTATGAAAAAAGCATCAAATACATGGTGTTTGGAAATGTGTTACGTAACGGAACCTACCCTATTTCCGTAAGTTCTGAGCGTATTTTTCAGGCTATAGCCATTATTGAATATGCGAAAAAAGTGGGAGCCCATTATGTAGCTCATGGAAGTACCGGAGCTGGCAATGACCAGGTAAGATTTGATTTGACTTTTCAGGTTCTAGCTCCTAATATCGAAATTTTGACTCCGACCCGTGATATGTGTCTGACACGGGAACAAGAAATCAATTATTTACGTGAGCATGGCATTACAGATATGGATTTTACAAAAATGGAATATTCTATCAATAAAGGACTTTGGGGAACAAGCATTGGCGGAAAAGAAACTCTAAAGTCGAATAAAACCTTGCCGGAAGATGCCTATCCAAGCCAAGTGAACAAACATAATAAAGAAACGCTGACCATTGACTTTGAAGAAGGTGAAATTGCTGGAGTCAACGGACAAACATTTGAAAATAAAATTGCTGCAATCCGTGAAGTTGAAAAAATCGGTTCGGCATTCGGTATAGGTCGTGACATGCACATTGGAGATACCATTATTGGCATAAAGGGGCGGGTTGGATTTGAGGCAGCTGGTGCATTACTAATCATTAATGCTCACAAGATGTTGGAAAAACATACCCTCACAAAATGGCAACAATATTGGAAAGATCAAATTGGAACCTGGTATGGAATGTTTTTGCATGAAGCACAATACCTTGAACCTGTCATGCGTGACATGGAAGCCTTTTTATCCAGCACCCAGCTGCATGTTACCGGCAAAGTTATTCTTGAATTAAAACCATACAGTTATACCTTGGTTGGCGTTGAGAGTGTATATGATTTAATGAACAGTAGCTTTGGCGAATATGGCGAGATGAATCGCGCCTGGTCAGCTGACGATGTTAAAGGCTTTACAACGATATTATCCAACCCAATGAAAATTTACTATAGTCTGACGAAAAAATAATAGATTAAGCCGATACAGCATGGTAACACATAAGATCGCCATTACATACTTGATGTAACGGCGATTTTTATTTCCCTCAACACTTTTTGAAGCAAAAATAGGAATAGCCAACGGATTAACCGACAAAGACACAAAACCAATGTTCTTTGAATATAATTAACCCCACAGAACCATCGGGAGTTTGGAAAAATTCCCGTATATTTGTCCAACTATCAAACCATTATCAAAGCTATAAAATCTATGATGACTGATTGGCAAAAATACAACATTCATTACCTTAAATACCATCAAATAAAAATCTTAGATTTCATCCTCAGAAATGTGATATGCATGAATATAAAGGCACTACAGGTAACAAACCCAAATACATCACACATATACGCATACACTTAGAGATAAATTTTAACATTTTAAATAAAAAGAATATTAGAAATTCACAGCAAACCATTGAATATATTGAAGAGTAGATTATCTACCGTTTCCCATTAATCTCATTTGTCATTCTATATAAAAACATACCCAGATGAAAGTTTTCTATTTTTTGGCCACATTGATAATTGTTGTTTTGCTGGCATCATGTACCAACTCAACAGTTAGTTCAACCAGTACCACCACTAGATATAGTAAAAAAATCAACCTACTAACTCCAGGCACTATTCAATCTCAATTTACAAATGAGCAGGATTCTGTTACCAACTTGACCATTACCGGGAATATAGATGCCCGTGATATTCAGTATATACGTGACAGCCTTCCAAACCTGATAGTTCTTGATCTTTCCGGAGCTTCAATTCAATCTTACACAGGTAGCCACGGGACATTACCTGGAATTACAGTCAATTATTCCGCAAATGAAATGCCTATCTGTGCATTATACAATGCTTCCTCAAGACTAGGCAAAACCACATTAGATACGCTTTCCTTACCTACTAATCTGACCGCAATCGGAGATTCTGCACTTGATGGATGTAAAGCAATAACGGGGACATTTACCATCCCTTCAAAAGTTACCACCATTGGTAATGGAGCTTTCAAAAACTGCCTCGCTTTAACCAGCTCATTGTCCATTCCATCTGGTGTAACATCAATTGGAGATCAGGCTTTTCAGAATTCAGGATTTACAGGAAATCTGGACATTCCGAGTAGTGTTACTCACATAGGAAACTCTGCTTTTCAAAATTGTTCCAACTTGCATGGGACACTCACCATTCCAACTTCTATTACTTCAATTGGAGATAATACTTTTTTCGGATGCACAAGCTTGACAGGAGCTTTAACTATACCAAATTCAGTAACCATGATTGGTGCTAATGCATTTGGTAATGATATGAGTCTAAAAGGAGCACTTACTTTAAGCAATACCCTCGTTTCCATAGGCGAAGCTGCGTTTATTAATTGTAGTCAACTTAACGGAAATCTGAATATTCCCAACACGGTGACGTCTATTGGTGCTGCTGCATTTCAAGGGTGCATTGGATTTAGAGGAACATTAACCATACCAAATAGCTTGACCTCTATTAGCAATCAGGTATTTTCAGGAGACACTTATTTATCAGGCAGTTTGACAATTCCTTCTACAATAAAAACCATTGGACAAGCTGCATTTTTCAAGTGCAAAGGATTAAAAGGAGCCTTAACTATTCCAAGTTCTGTTACTTCCATTGATGATCACGCTTTTGAAGGATGTACCGGCTTCATTAGCTTATCGTTGCCTACAAGTTTAAAGACAATTGGGAACTATGTCTTCAATGGGTGCACTGGTTTTACTGGCAATTTGACTATTCCCAATTCAGTTACGACAATCGGAAATTATGCGTTCAATTATTGTACTGGATTCAACGGTATGCTAACTATTGCAAACTCAGTTACGACAATCGGAAATTATGCGTTCAATGGATGCACAGATTTAATAGGTAGCTTAGTCATTCCTAATTCAGTGACATCTATTGGGACCAATGCCTTTGCAAGCTGTACAGGATTTAAAGGGACTTTGACCTTAGGAAATAATCTGAACTCCATTAACCAATCAGCATTTTATAATTGTACTGGATTGACTGGCAATTTAATAATTCCAAATTCTGTTACTATATTAGGGCCTGAATCATTTAGCTCTTGTACTGGATTTAATGGATTTTTAGTTATCAGTAATGCTATCAAGCGATTAGGCAATTCTGCGTTTTATGGATGTACTGGATTAACAGGTAACATATCAATTCCAAATTCAGTAATTTATGTTGGGAATTATGCTTTCCAAGGATGTACAGGATTTAAAGGAAGAGTTACACTAGGCAGTGCTGTCGATACCCTTGGAATAGATGCCTTTGGAGGGTGTACTGGTTTAACGGGCACTTTAACTATCCCCAGCTCAGTCACCCTTATTGAAGATTATGCTTTTAATGGCTGTTCTCAATTAACTGGAGATTTGACTATTCCCAATGCAGTAAAATCTGTAGGTGATTATGCATTCCAAAATTGCACAGGCTTAAACGGTAATTTAACTATTGGCAGCTCAGTTGTTGCTATAGGAAGTTATGCATTTGCGGGATGTAGTAAAATTAAAGCATTATATTCTTTACCAACGAAACCGCCCTATCTAACAGGAAGTGATGTCTTTACAAATATTCCAACCAGTGATAAGCTATATGTACCAATCGGTTCTGGAAATGTTTACAAAGGAACTTCTCAATGGGGCAGTTTTGTAATAGTAGAACAATAAACGAAGTTGATTTTTGATTTTGAAAAAACTCTCTGACAATTATTTCAGAGAGTTTTTTTATCGAATAAAGATCCATTCATCATTAGCAGACAAGTCTTGTGAGAATGCATATCCCTGTTCCATAAATCCTTTAAGATACTCCGGATCAGATATTTGATTCTCAATTATAAATCTGGTCATCAATCCTCTTGCCTCCTTGGACTTAAAGCTATTAACCAATAATTTTCCCCTTTTTTCTTGTTTGAAAATAGGAGTTAAAATCTGGCAGTTCTGTGAAAAATAAGAGGTAGTAAGCATTTCAAAATATTCTGCTGAAGCAAGATTAATCAAAATACAATCATCATCCATCAAAGCCTCCATGGCAGATGTAGTGACTTTATCTGACCAAAATGAGTAAAGATCATCTATTAAGCCATTATGCATGTCAAGTCGATATGGATGAATAAGATCAAAAGGTCTTAACAACCCATACAAAGCAGAAAAAATACGCAAATGTTTCTCCACAAAAAGCAACTGGGCTGTAGTAAATAAATACGGATTCAATTTATCAAACACGGTACCGCTATAGGTAAATATAGCAGGCTTAACTATTTGATTTGCATTAAAAAATTGTTGATTAAATTCAAAGGCGGCATATGCCAACTTAAAGCTAAGATGCTCCAATTTGGATATATCGGAAGCAGAAAAAGAGATTAATTGCTGCATAATCGAATACGCTTCGTTAGAAAATTGAGGTTGAGTCACCCTTACGATTGTATCGATTGGCTTAAAATTCATTGATTTTGAAGGAGAAAGAAAAATAACCATCAGATTTATAGGAATAATGTAATACAGAAATTTATAATTGGAATATACTTCGTAATTGCATATGCAAACATCGGTAAAAATGTTGAATATTATGTCCAACAACATAACAATCAAAGTTGGAAGTTTATTCTTGAAAACTAAGATATACAAGTAAAGAAATACCGAAACAGAAAGATTTCTGATTGAAAATTGTCGTTTAAATAGCCTTAATTGCTTCTTTTTGTTTTGTTTAAACGCTATTTTGTCACATTCTTCTAAAAATGTATCTTTGTGAGATAAAGCAACGCGATGGGCGTTTTCACATATATCCATTTTAAAACATTAAAGTATGAAGGTCTTAAAGTTTGGTGGGACATCCGTAGGTTCCATCGAAAGTATTTTGGAGGTCAAAAAGATTGTTGAATCGCAACAAGAATCTGTTATAGTGGTCGTTTCTGCCTTTAAACAAGTCACCGATCAACTCTACCATCTGGCGCAATTAGCATCTCAGGGAGATGCCACTTATCAACATGAATTTCAGGAGTTATCACAACGACACATTTCTATTATCGAGCATGTAGTTGAGCCAGAAAAGCGAACTTCCCAAACTACCAAAATAACCCAAATGATGGAGGAATTATCCAATATTTTACGTGGAATTTTTCTCATTCACGACCTGACACCGAAAATTACAGATACTATCACAAGCTATGGAGAACGCGCCTCTGCTTCTATTATTGGAGCCGTTATAGATGAGGCTATAACCTTTGATTCACGCCAATTTATCAAAACAGTACCTCAGTTTACCAAACATATTGTTGACTTTGAGACAACCAATGCGTTGATACGTGAACATTTTAGACATGAATTGCCCATTGTTGTTTGCGGTGGCTTCATTTCTACAGATAAAAAGACAGGAAATGTAACCAATTTGGGTCGCGGTGGTTCGGATTATACAGCAGCTATTTTAGCCGCTGCTCTAAATGCTTCCAGTCTGGAAATATGGACTGACGTTGATGGCTTCATGACAGCTGACCCACGCATCATCGACAACACTTATGTTATTGAAAAACTGACTTTTACAGAAGCAATGGAGCTCTGTAATTTCGGAGCAAAAGTGATTTATCCGCCAACTATTTATCCGGCTTATCACAAAAATATACCCATTCGTATTAAGAATACTTTTAATCCTACCGCCCCCGGCACTTATATTTCATGTGAAAAATCAAATGATGTCGGAAAATCTATTAAAGGAATTTCATCCATAAATGATACCTGTCTGATTACTGTACAAGGGCTTGGAATGGTTGGGGTGATCGGAGTGAATTATAGGATATTCAAGGCATTGGCAAAAGCAGGCATTAGTGTATTTTTGGTTTCTCAAGCTTCTTCTGAAAACAACACATCTTTTGCCGTAAAAAACAGTGACGCAGAACTAGCTGTAAAAGTACTCGACATAGAATTTGAGAAAGAAATTGAACAGGGTGAAATGAATCATGCTTTGGCTGAAAAGGATTTAGCCACTGTGGCTATTGTTGGGGAAAACATGAAACGTACTCCCGGCATCGCAGGAAAACTATTTGGCACCTTAGGAAGAAACGGCATCAATGTTATTGCCTGTGCTCAGGGTGCATCAGAAACCAACATTTCCTTTGTCACTGATCATAAATCGCTCCGCAAAGCACTAAACGTTATTCATGATTCATTTTTCTTGTCGGATTATCAGGTGCTGAATGTTTTTCTTGTCGGGACAGGAACCGTCGGTGGCAGCCTGCTGGAGCAAATTAGACAACAACAGCCAAACCTCATGGTTCAAAAAGGACTTAAACTCAATGTTGTAGGTATTGCTAATGCTGAATATGCCCTTTTTGACAGGGAAGGAATCCAGTTGGATAAGTATCAGGAGTTACTTTTGACTAATGGGAAACCAACATCACCCCAATTATTGTGTGATGAGATTCTTGGAATGAATATATTTAATTCTGTTTTTGTTGATTGCACCGCAAGCCCAGAGGTAGCCACCATTTATAAAGAATTGCTCTCGAATAACGTATCTGTCGTTGCTGCTAATAAAATTGCTGCTTCATCAGAGTATGCTACGTATGCAGAACTAAAATCCATTGCTGGGAAAAGAGGCATTAAGTTCCTGTTCGAAACTAACGTAGGAGCCGGACTTCCTATTATGAATACCATTAATAACCTGATTAATTCTGGCGATCGCATTTTAAAAATGGAAGCTGTACTTTCCGGCACATTAAATTTCATTTTCAATACATTAAGCGCTGAAAATACATTAAGCAAAACGATTCGCCTAGCAAAAGAAGCCGGTTATTCAGAACCTGATCCACGCATCGATCTGAGTGGAAAAGATGTGATTCGAAAATTACTCATTCTAACACGAGAAGCAGGATATAAAATTGAACAAGAAGATGTTGCCTGTAACTTGTTTATTCCAGATCGATTTTTTGAAGGGACATTGAACGATTTTTGGAATACAATTGGTGAATTGGATGGTGAATTTGAACATCGACGCCAACGATTGGAGACAGAACATAAGCGGTTGCGTTTTGTAGCCAAAATGGAAGAAGGTCAATGTAGTGTCGGGCTTCAGGAAGTGGACATGCATCATCCGCTTTATGATCTGGAAGGCAGCAACAATATTCTAATGTTAACAACAGAACGATATAATGATTACCCCATGATAATCAAAGGATATGGAGCCGGAGCTAATGTGACTGCAGCGGGAGTTTTCGCTGATATTATCAGCATTGCCAACATTCGATAAGAATAATAGATAACTATAAATAATGCGGATAGGTTAAACAAAAGTCTATCCGCATTTTTATTGTATCATCGGAATCGTAACTTCTGGCTTACATCCAATCGAAGAATAATAAATAACATCACCGTAAAAGACCAAAGCGAGGACCCTCCATAGCTAAAAAATGGCAGAGGAATGCCGATGACAGGAGTCAGTCCAAGTACCATCCCGACATTAATGACCACATGAAAAAACATGATACTCACAATGCTATAAGTATAAACCCTCGTAAAGGTATCGCGATAACTCTCCGCTATCTTAATTAATCGGAAAAGCAACAAAACATACAGGACTAAAACAACAGCAGAACCCACAAATCCATATTCTTCGCCTACAGTACAAAAAATAAAATCGGTATCTTGTTCCGGCACATACTTTAACTTAGTCTGGGTTCCCTGCAAAAAGCCTTTCCCCCAAAAACCTCCCGAGCCAATAGCAATTTTCGACTGATTAACGTTGTAGCCAACTCCGCGTGGATCGTTTTCCATGCCTAACACCACAGCTATACGTGTTCGTTGATGTTGTTCCAACACATGGTCAAAGAAATAATCTCCTGAAAAACTGACAATTGTAGCTCCAATAGCAAATAAGCCAATCCAAAGATATGATCGCTTTCGTTTGAACAAAAACAAAAACAACAAATAAAGTGAAGATGCTATGACCAATACAAGCGATATTTTATCAAACACAATATTATACCAATTCTGTAGCAATAAACCAATCCCGAATAACACCAAACTGGCAAGAGCAAAATAACGCACTAATTTCCAATCACGCTCGTAGGCAATAATAGCACCTATTTCAATCACATAAATAATTGATAAAGCCAATAAAAAACCAAGAGAACCCACATTACTGTAAATAGGTACTTCGCTTAAGGGCAAAACAATAAGAAACAATAGGATTAAGCATGCTACAATTAATAAAAATATGCCAGGCAATCCTTCCCTGTAAAGCATCAGAAAAAATGCAAGAAAAACCAAAGCAGAGCCTGTTTCAGACTGTAAGACAATTAAAATGAATGGAACAAGAATAATGCTAAAGACCCACATTGCATCTTCCCTTTTTGAAAGAGAAAAGCCAGGATGGCTAATATATTTTGCCAAAGCCAAAGCGGTAGCTAATTTTGCCAATTCTGCAGGTTGAAAACTGACAGGCCCAAATACTAACCAGGAATGAGAACCTTTTATATTTGGAGCTACAAATATGGTAATAGCAAGCAAAAACAACACAGCAACATAAAAAATATAGGCCAGCTGCTCATAATACTTACTATCGAGAAGCAATATTATGCCTCCAATAACAAATGCACAGGCGATCCATATCAACTGCTTCCCGGAACGGTATTCAAATCCCCAAAAGTTAGTCTGGTGAAAACCATAACTTGCTCCATACACATTAAACCATCCGAAGATGATCATTATCAGGAAAATGAGAATAACCCACTTATCGAGTAGGCGGGACAATTGAATTTTTCTTGCCATAATTAGGAATCAATACTGTATTTTCCATTTGTGTTTCAAGTGCTTGCCGCGCAGGAGAAATTTGTCGTGTCAAATAATATTCTATCATTAGACTAGCAATGGGAGCGGCGTATGTAGCTCCGAATCCACTATTTTCAACAATACACATAATTGCAATTTCAGGATGATTCATAGGAGCAAATCCCATAAAAATGGAATGATCTTTATGAGGAGGATTTTGTGATGTACCTGTTTTGCCACAAACCAAGATTGAATCGCTAAAATTTGCAATTTTTGAAGTACCGTAAATCGCTGATTGTCTCATTCCTGCTACTACAACATCATAATAACGCTCATCAATAGGTGGAACATGCTTAACTAAATAACGGGGATCAATATTCTCACCTTCTATAGAACGAACGACATGAGGAGTAATCCAATATCCACGATTTGCAACACAAGCAGCCAAGTTTGCTATTTGCAACGGAGTAGCGATTATTTCTCCCTGTCCAATTGCATCAGAAACAATGTTTAACGAAGTCCACCGTCTCCTGCCATGTTCACGATCATATGTTTTAGTTGTAGGAATAAAACCACTGTTTTCATTAGGTAAATCAATGCCCAATTTGTGTCCAAATCCAAAAGTTAAAATATCATTTCTCCACGTATTGAATGATTGCTCAATATTTTTATACTTCTTGCTGTCAAGCATGGCTCGAAATTCAGTACAAAAATAAGTATTACAGGAATAAGCAAGTGCTCCTTCCAAATCAAGCGGCGAAGGATGAATGTGACATCCCACTTTAAAATGGCCCACAAAATATCCACCATGACATGCTACACGCGTATCTTTTGTTGTAATACCTTCTTGTTGAAAAATAAGAGCATTAGCTGCTTTGAAGGTTGATCCAGGAGGATAACGGGCCATAATAGATCTATCCAACAAAGGCTTTTCCGGATCGTTTAGCATTTCCTGAAAAAGAGCAGAACGCTGCCGTCCAACCATTAACTTAGGATCGTAACTCGGAGAAGATACCAACGCCAAAATTTGACCAGTAGAAGGTTCAATTGCAACGATACTTCCACGTTTCCCCTGCATTAGCTTCTCGCCCAAAGCTTGCAATTCGATATCTATCCCTAATGTAATATCTCTACCGGTGACAGGTTGCTTATCATATTTCCCATTATCATAACTACCTTTAATCCGCCCCCTTGAATCTCTTAACAAAATCTGAACACCTTTCTCTCCTCTCAGAACAGATTCATAGCTTTTTTCAATGCCAGTAATTCCCACATAATCTCCCGGTTTATAATATGGATCATTTTCAATAGTTTCACGAGATACCTCACCAATAGCACCTAATGTATGTGCCCCTGCATCATAAGCATAATCGCGTACCGAACGTTTCTGAACCGAAAACCCCGAGAAATGAAATAACTTTTCCATCAAACGGGCATAATCGTCAGGTAATACCTGTGTAATAAATATCTGGGGAATATAAGGAGAATACCCACGATTTATTGATCGATCCTTGATTTCGCTCATTCGTTGATCAAACCATTCTTTAGTAATCCCAACGGTATTGCAAAAGTCAGTCGTATCCAGATCCGAAATTTCATTCATGGTAACCATGATGTCATATGCTGGTCGGTTATAGACCAATAATTTACCAAAACGATCATAAATCAAACCACGGGATGGATACAATATGCGCTTATAAAATGCATTATCATCTGCCATGATTTTATAAGCAGAGGTAAAAACCTGCAGACTTAGCAGCCGGACAGTATAAATCAACACCACTAAAACGATCAAACCACCGAGAACATACTTTCGGTTTTGCAGTTTGTCATTGATCATTATATCTTTGATTTTTGGACACTTAAAACAAAAAGGAGCGTCAGTGAAGCATTAATAACAGTTTTGATCAAAACCATTTCATAATGTACAAAGGTAAACGCTTCAAGTGAAAAAAGCAATAAATGCAGAAGAACGATTAAAAAAGCGGCATATTTCACATAAACCGGCAATCCTAAAATTTTCACAGATGGCTCATAAAAAGCTAATGTATTATCACGAGGAACCACAACTTTCAGCACCGGAGCTCTCATATAAGCTACAAAAACAGTCGCAAACGCATACATACCGGGCGTATTAGAAAATATATCCAGAATAGACCCCGTTAGAAAAGCTATAATAAGTAATGCCGACCTATTTATATTCGAAGGTAATCCTAAAATGAACCAGATATAAAACAAAGGATTCACATAACCCAAGAATCGAATATTGTCGAAGATTAGCACCTGCAACAACATCAAAATCACGAAACGTATCAGATGTTTCAAAATTAAGCTGCTGTTCATTGTTGCCCCTCCTCTTGAACCGTTTGTAGTTCTTCCATATTTTGGTACTGAAGCACGTTGACATACGTAAGCGTACCAAAATCCGTAAACAATTTAGCCGTTATATCGTAATACGAAGACGTAACCGGCTTTTGTGCTTTAGTGACTATTCCTACAGGTATTCCTTCTGGGAAGATAGCTGAAAACCCACTGGTAATCAATGTATCGCCAACCCTTACATCGGCATGTCGGGGCACTTCAAGCAACTGTACATACTGGCTGTTTGTTCCATCCCATATTAAACGGCCAAAATCATTGGTACGTTTAACCTTACAACTTAATTGCATTCTCGAATTAAGCACTGACATGACTGAAGCGTAATGATCGCTCACAGCGGTTACGATACCAACTACTCCCTGGCTATTGATCACTCCCATTTCGGGATGAATGCCGTCTAAGCGTCCCTTGTTAAGCGTAATGTAATTGCGGAGTCGGTTAATACTGTTACCAATTACTTTAGCAGAAACATAATGATATGATTGATCCGGCGCAATTTGCAATAGGCCGTGTGCAGAATCTTTCAACGCTTCCTGTCTACCTTGTAAGAGAGCAACACGATTAAGAAGTAGGGTATTTTCAGTAGCCAACTGGCGGTTAGTTTTTTCTAAACCGAAATAGGAAGTTACTCCACTCTCGGCATTCAGAAGTGATGCCGCCACTTGGTTACTGGAAGACAAAAATGAAGCATGTTGAAAACTGTTTTGGTTGACAACGATAACGAGTGAAAAAACTTCTAAGATAACAAATACAAAAGTTCCTCCATAACGTAACAAAAACCGGAGCAGTTGTTCCATGCTGATCTACAGTACGAGATTATCTCAACAAGAATGAGAATCGATTTACATTCTTCAATGCAACACCGGTACCACGGGCTACGGCATGCAATGGATCCTCTGCAATATGGAAAGGAATATTCATCTTACTTTCCAGACGTTTATCCAAACCTTTCAGCAAAGCACCACCACCAGCCAAATAAATGCCGTTATGCACGATATCAGCATATAATTCGGGAGGCGTCTGCTCCAGTGCGCTCAACACAGCCGTTTCAATCTTTGAAATAGTTTTGTCCAATGCATGAGCAATTTCCTGATACGAAACAGGGACTTCCATTGGTAATGCAGTCATCCGGTTCGGACCACGTACCACATAATCTTCAGGAGGATTTTCCAATGAAGTTAGTGCTGCTCCCACGTTTATTTTAATCAATTCTGCCGTACGTTCCCCAACCTTCATGTTATGCTGGCGTCCCATATATTCCATGATGTCATCAGTCAAATCATCACCGGCAATACGAATCGATTTATTGGTAACAATACCGCCAAGGGAAATAACAGCAATTTCTGTTGTTCCTCCACCGATATCAACCACCATGTTTCCTTCCGGAGCTTCTACATCAAGGCCAATTCCAATAGCCGCAGCCATTGGTTCATAAATCATATAAACCTCGCGGCCTCCGGCATGTTCGGATGAGTCACGAACAGCACGAATTTCAACTTCAGTGCTACCGGATGGAATGCAAACTACCATTTTCAATGACGGAGTAAACAGCGTCTTTTGTGTCTGCATCATTTTTATCATGCCACGAATCATCAACTCAGCAGCAAAGAAGTCGGCAATCACACCATCACGCAATGGACGGACAGTACGAATGTCTTCGTGTACCTTACCTTGCATCTGGCGAGCTCGTTCCCCAACAGCAATTAGCTTGTCGCTACGACGATCCAATGCCACAACAGAAGGTTGATCGACTACAATCTTGTCATTATGAATGATGATAGTGTTCGCTGTACCTAAGTCGATCGCAATTTCCTGGGTTAAAGAAAATAATCCCATATTCGGTTTGATTAAATGTTTAGGCGTTTTAATGTTTAAAGTGTCTGATGCCCGTAGTTACCATCGATTGCCCGTGCGCATTACAAGCGTCTATTGAATCTTGATCGCGAATTGATCCACCCGGTTGAATAACTGCAGTAATACCTGCTTCATGGGCTATTTGTACACTGTCTGCAAACGGGAAATAAGCATCTGAAGCCATCACGGCACCTTGTAATGAAAGATTAAACGAATGTGCTTTTTCTATTGCATGGCGTAATGCATCAACACGTGATGTCTGTCCGACACCACTCCCGCACAATTGTTTGTTCTTTGCCAATACGATAGCATTGGACTTACTATGTTTTACAATTTTGTTAGCAAAAAGCATGTCTTCAACCTCCCTGTCAGTAGGCACTTTTTGTGTCACCACTTTCAGATCGGAGGCATTTTCGACTTGCGTATCCTGATCTTGTACCAAGATTCCATTGAGGGTTGAGCGGAATTGTCTTGCCGGCAATTTGCCACCTTGCAAAACAAGAATAATACGATTTTTCTTTTGTGTCAATATTTCGAGCGCTTCGACATCATAGTCGGGAGCCAAAATAACTTCAAAGAAAATCTTGTTGATTTCTTCTGCAGTAGCTTTATCGACAATTGCATTCGTAATCAATACACCTCCAAATGCAGAAACCGGATCTCCTTCAAGGGCAACTTTCCATGCTTCCAAGACGGTATCCCTTGAAGCAAGTCCACAAGCATTATTATGCTTCAGAATCGCAAAAGTCACCTCATCAAAATCATTGATCAGGCGAATAGCAGCATCAATATCGAGTAGGTTGTTATATGAGATTTCCTTTCCTTGGAGTTGTTGGAACATGTCTTGCAATTCTCCATAAAAAACTCCCTGCTGGTGTGGATTTTCTCCATAGCGCAATACTTTGGCACTATCAACAGCTACTCTGAATTTACTCCCTTCATTGCCATCAAAATAGTTGAAAATAGCTGTATCATATGCTGACGAAACTGCAAAAGCTTCTTTGGCGAAAAATGTCCTTTCTTCCAGCGTGGTGACAGCTCCATTCTCATGGATAATATCAAGAAATGGCTGATACTGCTCCTGAGAAGCCACAATCACGACATCGCGAAAATTTTTAGCTGCTGCACGTATTAATGAAATTCCTCCGATATCAATTTTTTCCACGATTGCTTCTTCAGAAGCTCCGGAAGCCACCGTTTCGGCAAATGGGTATAAATCTACAATAACTAAATCAACGGTCGGAATTTCATACTGGGCCACCTGAGCAAGATCTCCTTCAACGTCTCTCCGGTAAAGAATACCGCCAAAAACTTTAGGATGTAATGTCTTTACACGACCTCCAAATATTGACGGATAACCGGTTAAATTTTCAACAGCCTGGCAAGGTACACCTAACGATTCAATAAATGTTTGGGTGCCTCCGGTTGATATAAAAGAAACACCTTGTGCATGTAATGTTAGAATTATATCGTCCAGGTTTTCTTTGTGAAAAACTGAAACAAAGGCTGTTGTAATCTGTTTTTTGTCACTCATATGGTTGTCGTTTAATGAATGCAAAGGTATAGAAAATGTTTGGATAATCCACGTAAGCAAACGATTCGTTTTAACAATTATTACTCTCATTTTTTGACATCAAAGCCCGGAAAAAATCATTTATTCATCCATTTCATATCGAACTCATTTTGACTTTTTAGTTTTCGCTTCCCACCCCCAAGATGGGGGCTTAAATGTTATAGGAAGAGTCGTTGTCAAAAGAATTTTTAGTCTGGATCTTCTATCCGGTCGTGACATTCCACAAACGATGAAATCAAACCTTCCCAAAACAGGAATTACCCTTAGCAAAAAATGCAGATTCTGTTTTGTTGATCAAATTGCCTCCTTCATGACTGACTTGGTCAAAGAACGTCAATGATATTTCTTCCTCATTCCTGAGTGGCCAAATAACATGAACGTTTTTGGCGGCCTCACTGCTGATTCATCAAATACCACCAATGTTTTTGCTCCCTCATTCCTGAGTGGTTAAAGAACATCAACATTATTGCCTGCCTCACTGCCGATTCATTAAATAACACTAACATTTTTGCTCCCTCATTCTTGAGTGGTTAAATAACATCAACATTTTTGCTTCCTCATTTCTGAACAGTTAAAGAACGTAAACATTATTGCTTCCTCATTTCTGAGCGGGCCTGGAATGTTAAAAAAATAGCTTGCCGCAGCGTTGCAGTTGACGAGATAAGCCTTATTCTTTATCCAAACAGGATTGTTTTTCTATAATTCTTACTGCATATTGCTATCTGTTCATGTAGCTCTTGCCGTATAATGGCATCTCCATCATCCAGACAACAGTGACAAAACAATTGCGGGTCATGCCACAATTCAGGAGTGAGTCTCCGCCAAAATCCTGATAAAGCCATACCGTAAACCTTTCCATAAATTGCATTTGCGGGAGCAGTCGCTGTTTTGTATTTTTGTACATATAATTCAAATGCAATTTAGCATTATTTGATTCACGAAAAATGGCTGACTTTTTTAGCATTCACAACATACTTATCGAAATCTGGGGATACAAAATGAGCATGGTCGAGTTCTTGGGAACCATCACAGGACTGCTCGCCGTCTTGTTGGCAACCCAGTCAAACATATGGTCATGGCCGATAGGCATTGTCAATTTCATCCTTTCCTTTTTGTTATTTTACCAGGTAAGTTTATACAGTGACATGTTCCTGCAAATCTATTATTTTATTACAGGCATTTACGGATGGATATACTGGTATGGCAAAAAAGAAGGAGAACAAACGCCCATTACCTATCTGACCAAGAGGGGAAGGCTCGTCCACACATCTTTAACTATTGTAGGAACGTTAGGAGTGGGATATTTCATGAGTCACATCCACCAGCTTTTCCCGACAGCTTTTCCCAAACCGGCAGCATATCCCTACCCTGACTCCTTTGTAGCTGTATTAAGTATTCTGGCAAACTGGATGCTGGCTCAACGAAGAATTGAGAACTGGGTTTTATGGATCATCATCGATGCCATCTGTACAGTGATGTATTGGATCAAAGGCATTCAATTTTTCTCTCTCGAATATTTTATCTTTCTTATCATGGCCATTTATGGGCTAACCAACTGGATTAATATTTATAACAAAACAAACATGTCGCTCCAGTCAGAAGAAGCATTGTAATCATTAGTTATTCATTCCCTGGTCAAATTGTTTCAAATCAATAACTATAAGGGATATCTGTTTTTAGTACACTAAACAAAATCATACAATCATGAGTTTACAAGAAGAATTAACCCGGCGTATCCTGATCCTTGACGGTGCAATGGGCACCATGATTCAGAAACATAAGCTAACTGAAACCGACTTTCGAGGCCATCTTTTTCAAGATGCGATCAAACCACAGCGAGGCAATAATGATTTGCTTTGCCTTACACAGCCCGATATCATTCATCAAATTCACTACGGATATCTCGAAGCCGGAGCCGATATTATCGAAACCAACACCTTCAATGCACAACGCATTTCACAAAGCGACTATGGCATGGAATCGCAAGTACACGCCATTAACTTTGCCGCCGCCCAATTAGCGCGCAAAGCAGCCAATGAGTTTACAACACCGGACAAGCCTCGCTTTGTAGCCGGATCTGTTGGTCCGACAAACAAAACAGCGTCTCTTTCACCCGATGTAAACAATCCTGCCATGCGGGCGGTCACATTCGACCAACTGGCAGAGGCATACCACGAGCAAATGATAGCGCTGATCGAAGGAGGAGTGGACGCTTTGTTCGTTGAAACCATTTTTGACACGCTAAACGCCAAAGCAGCTATCGTTGCAGCACAACAGGCTATGCAAACAACCGGGAAAACAGTTGCTTTGATGCTTTCGGCAACGGTGGCCGACAAAAGTGGCAGAACGCTGTCCGGGCAAACCATCCGGGCATTTCTGGCCTCCATCGAGCATGCTCCGTTGCTTTCGGTAGGATTGAATTGTTCATTTGGAGCCAAAGATTTAAAACCATATTTGGAAGAACTCTCTTCCATAGCTCCCTGGTATGTCAGCTCCCACCCCAATGCCGGACTACCGAATCAATTGGGGGAATATGATGAAACTGCCGAACGGATGTCTGTTCAAATCAAGGAATATATAGATGAAAAGCTGATCAACATTATCGGAGGATGCTGTGGAACAACACCGGCTCACATCGCCGCTTATAATAAACTTCTTGAAGGAGCTGCCATCCGCACCGTACCTCCGGTTTCAACGCATACTCACCTATCGGGACTTGATTTTTTTGAAATTACACCTGAAAATAATTTTGTCAATATCGGAGAACGATGCAACGTTGCCGGATCACGAAACTTCTTAAAACTGATTCAGGCAAAACAATATGATGATGCCGTTTCCATTGCCCGTAAACAAGTGGAAGAAGGAGCGCAAATACTGGATATCAACATGGACGATGCCATGCTGGATGCAAAAACAGAAATGGTCACGTTTTTAAATAGCCTGATGTCCGATCCTGACGCAGCACGTGTCCCTGTCATGATTGATTCATCAAAATGGGAAGTTATTGAGGCAGGATTGAAATGTGTACAAGGAAAATCCATCGTCAATTCGATTAGTTTAAAAGAAGGCGAAGAACTCTTCCTGCAACACGCCCGCCTGATACGTCAATATGGAGCAGCCACCGTAGTAATGGCTTTTGACGAAAAAGGTCAAGCGGATACGTATGAACGTCGTATCGCTATTTGTAACCGGGCATACCATTTATTAACCGAAAAAGCAGGATTCCCTCCCCAGGATATCATTTTCGATCCCAACATCCTGGCTATAGCCACCGGCATTGAGGAACATAACCGTTATGCCATTGATTTTATCCGGACAACCGAATGGATTAAACAAAATCTGCCCGGAGCCAAAGTAAGTGGTGGCGTCAGCAATCTATCATTCTCTTTTCGTGGCAATAACAAAGTTCGGGAAGCTATGCATTCTGCGTTTCTCTATCATGCCATTAAAGCCGGCATGGACATGGGAATTGTGAATGCAGGCATGTTACAAGTGTATGAATCCATTGATAAAGAATTACTGGAATGCACTGAAGATGTCATCTTCGACCGGCGTCCTGATGCTACGGAACGTTTGATTGAACTGGCTGGAAAGCTCAAAAGCACAGCCGACAACACGCAAACCACTGCAAAAGAAGAAGCCTGGCGTTCGCTTCCGCTCAATGAACGGCTGGCTACCTGTCTGGTTAAAGGAGTCAACACCTACCTTGAAGAAGATTTAGAGGAAGCCTTAAAAGCTTATGAAAATCCGCTCTCCATCATTGAACAACCTTTGATGGAAGGAATGGGCATTGTCGGGCAGTTATTCGGGGAAGGTAAAATGTTTTTACCCCAGGTGGTCAAGACTGCCCGCGTCATGAAACAAGCCGTCGCCATTCTCCAACCCCATATTGAAGCCTATCAGAAAGGTGCCGAAACAAAAAAGGCCGGAAAAATTGTATTGGCAACCGTCAAAGGAGATGTTCACGACATTGGGAAAAATATTGTCGGGGTCATCCTCGGATGCAACAATTACGAAGTGATTGACTTGGGCGTTATGGTGCCTTCGGAGAAAATCCTTCAGGCAGCTATAGATCATCAGGCAGATGCAATCGGATTAAGCGGCCTCATCACACCATCACTTGAAGAAATGTCGCATGTAGCGGAAGCCATGCAAAAATCGGGATTCACCATTCCCCTTCTGATCGGTGGAGCCACTACGTCAAAGATCCATACTGCACTAAAAATTGCACCCCATTATACGGCGAATGTTGTGAGCCATTCACGGGATGCTTCGCAAGCAGTCATTGCTCTGGGACGTTTACTCAATCCCAATTCTTATACAGCATTTGCAGAAGAAATCCGTTCTGAGCAGGCTGTCATTGCCAATAAAGAACAACAAACTGCTCCCCTGTTATCGTATGAGGAAGCAGTAAAAAATGCCCTGACTATTCATTGGTCTGATTACACCCCTTTCAAACCAAAACAATTCGAGAAACATCATATGGAGATCTCCATTGAGACGTTGATTCCTTACATCGACTGGCGATTCTTCTTCAAGGCATGGCGAATCACCGGAAATTACCCTGATATTGCTGCTATTCATCGGTGCGTTGCATGCGAAACGGGATGGATTAATAACTATCCTCCTGAAGAGCAGGAAAAAGCAAAAGAGGCTTTGAAACTTTTCCGTGATGCACAGGATATATTGGCGCTGTTACAAGAAAACGGCGTCACGGCGAAAGCCGCCTTTGATTTCTTTGAAGCGACAACGATGCCGGAAAAGGATGTAATGATTATACACACTAAAGAAGGGAAACTTACTATCCCAATGTTAAGACAGCAAACATTAAAGCCGGATGGTCAACCTAATTTATCTTTGATTGACTTCATCATGCCTGAAACATTTGGGAAACCTGATTATATAGGAACCTTTGCCACCTCTATTGCCGGAGGTGAAACGCTATCCAAAACATTTTCCGAAAAGGGAGACGACTATACAGCCCTGTTGATCCAGTCACTCACAGACAGGCTTGCTGAAGCAGCGGCGGAATATGTTCATCAGCATATCCGAAAAACAGCATGGGGGTATGCTCCCGATGAAGTTTTATCGGAAACCGAATTATTGAAAGAACACTATCAGGGCATACGTCCGGCCGTTGGATATCCTTCCCTACCCGACCTTTCCGTCATTTTCGACCTTGAACCTGTTTTGCATCTTTCTGAAATAGGCATTCGATTGACTGAGAATGGAGCAATGATGCCCAACGCCTCTGTCGCCGGCCTGGTATTTGCCAATCCACAAGCACGCTATTTCATGGTTGGAAAAATCACAGCAGACCAACGCGAAAAATATGCGGCACAACGAGGCATAACGGTAGCCGAATTACGTAAATGGGTACCAGCATAAATAACGAAGAGGGGTCAGTGAAACATAAAATCAACTGACCCTTTTTTTATGCAAAAGTAAATCGACAGCATCTTGTAAAGAACCCGCTTTTGTGACATTTCCTGCATTAACAAAAAAGATTTCATCCGCATTCTCAATCGTGTTCAAACGATGTGCAATGATAATACGAGTGGTAGAAGATGGCAATTTCTGTAAAACATCTTCCAGCAATTGTTCAGTGACAGTATCGATATTTGCCGTTGCTTCATCAAGTATCAACACATCCGGTTTACGCAAGACCGCCCGGATAAAAGCGATCAATTGTTTTTGCCCCAAACTGATACCATCTCCGGAACTATCTATTCGGGCATTCAGGCCTCCCTCAAAACGGTCAAGCAAACCATGAAGGCCGGCTTCCGATAATAATTGTAGCAGTTCGTCATCAGACAAGTGGGCGTTTTGCACATTGCCATATAAAATATTGTCATGTAAAGATCCGGTAAACAAGAAAGGTTCCTGAAGAATAAACCCGATTTTCGCAGTACGGGTCTCGATATCCATTGACCGGATATCTACACCATCCAGTAAGACTTTCCCCGAAGTTGGATCATACAAACGAGCCATCAGCGACGCAGTTGTCGTTTTCCCACCTCCTGTCGGGCCGACAAATGCATACGTCTTGCCACGTTCTAAATCAAAACTGACATGCCGCAAAATTTCTTTTTCGGAAGAAGGATAAGCAAACGAAACATGGCGAAATGAAAGCATACCGGACTGCTTCTCTTTTTTAGCATCAGGCACTAAAGGCAGATTATTTTCCAGTACAAGAATTTGTGAAATGCGATCCCATCCTGCCAGAGCAACCTGAAAGTTTGCCCACAAAGCCGCCAACTGCCTGAGAGGATTATAGAACTGTGTAATATAGGCTAAGAAACTAATGAGTAATCCTATCGAAAACTGACCCGCCATAATCAGATAGATACCGAAAGCCAGCACAATTAACTGCCCGATATTTGACAAAAAACCATATACGGGAGTAAACACTGTATTAGCAATGCCGGCTTTGACAGCATTCCGGTAGTTGTCAGTGTTTACCTCATCAAAACGTTTGCGAAAATAGTCACGGCGATTAAATGCCACAATGACCTTAAAGTTTTGCAGGCTTTCCTGAACCTCGGCGCTTAAAATGCCCGTGCTTCTCATACTGGCTGTGTTGCGACGTTTCACCCATGGCGAAAAACTACGCGTAAAAATCCACAATATCACCGCCGGTGACAAAGCGGCCAGTCCTAACCTGAAGTCAATCGATATAAGAAAGATAGCAGCTCCTATCATGGTAAAAATACTGCTCATAAACTGCACAAACGATTGGGAGAAAAACTGGTTAATTTTATCCGTATCGTTATTCACGCGAGAAATCAAGTCTCCCGCTTTGTTTTGATTGAAAAAATCAATCGGGAGCTCTTGTAACTTATTAAAAAGGCGGTTACGTAGATTAAACAACATCCGTTGGCCGACTTTGCCCATCAGTTGTGCCTGCGTATAGCCACTAAACATCGCCATGACAAAGATGACAAGTAATATAACTGCATAGCGGATAACTCCTGCGTAATGTTTGGTGACGATAAATTTATCCACAGCATGCCCAATCAGATAAGGACTGATCAGATTTAGTCCTGCATTGATGAAAATAAAAATCAAAGCTATAAAGAGATTCTTTCGCTCCGAATCCATTAAAGCCAGCAAACGTTTCAACGTAGTAATCGTTCCGGCTTTTTCGTTCGACGAAGTCTCTTTATTCAAATTGAGGTTATAATTCATGTAGTTATAATTTATCTTCTCAACTTCAGATTTCCATTGTCAATTGTTTATTGAATCACTTATTCTGTTATTTGAGTGTCATCTGCTAAAACATCAGTCACTCAATCTGTCCGCTTCGCATTACCTTCGATCGGGTGAACGCGTCACCATAGATAACGTTGTAGCATCACCCTCTATCGTGTTGTAGCGCCACTTACTATCGTATTATAGCGCCACCCACTACAACGTTATAGCGTCACTCGCTACAATACGAAGAAATCTCCATAGGTACATTTCATGTCCTTAATAATATGATATTATCAATAAACATAGAACCTTCTAAGCTATTTTGCCAATGCCTCATACCGATTCGTACTGCGTTGTGAGTTATAGATCTGGACATATTCTGGGCTATCCTGCATCAACGATTTGTGCGTTCCTTCAGCAAGAATTTCTCCTTCCTCCATCAAAATAATATTCTCGTAATGTATTACAGAAGCAATCTTTTGCGTGACTGAAAGCAAAGTCATATCAGGATAATTCCGGCTAATATTCTTCAAAATCTTTTGTTCTGTTTGCGTATCTACACGTGCTGTAAAGTCATCCAAAAGTAAAATTTTAGGACATATTGCCAATGCCCGAGCCAACATGATACGCTGTTTTTGCCCTCCGGACAAACTATTACCCCGTTCGCTCACCACAGTATCCAATCCCTCAGGTAAATTTCTTATAAAATCTGTCAGTTCTGCTGTTTCAATGGCTTTCTGCAGTGCTTCATCCGTAATTGACCCATTAAAAGCAATATTATCGCGCAGGCTCATATTAAACATCACACTATCCTGAAACACGATTCCAATCTGATGCTGCAAGCTCTCTTTGTCATATTCCTTAAAATCAATACCATCAAATAACACAACGCCGCTTCGGGGTTCGATCAATCCGGTCAACAAATAAAGTAACTGGGATTTTCCGGCAGCCGTTGGCCCGATGACAGCGCTTCTTGATCCCTCTTTTACAGAAAAAGAAATATGTTTCAGTACAGGATTATCGCCATAACATACATAAGCTTCTTTGAGTTCAATATTTCCTACCAAAACACGTTTTAATGTTCCGGTGTCTTTTGTATCAACAGCATGTAAAACGCTGTGAATTCGTCCATATGAAACTGAAGCACGCACAATAAAGTTGCTGATAAATCCGATTACCATGATCGGGAAAATAAGCAAAGAAAGGTATGAACTGAATGCTGCAAAGTTTCCTAAAGACATACTGCCAATAATCACAAAATGTCCGCCTAAGGTCAGGATTGTAAGCGAAGCCAGATTGCTCACGAACACAACTATGGGGATCAACGTGGCAAACAGGCGAAGAATTGAGATTCCCAACGTCTTGGCTTGCGCATTCGCTTCCAAAAATTTATTGTATTCCAGCATTTGCGCATTCACAACACGAATCAAAGCCGCTCCCATAATACTCTCATTGATAATCCGGTTCAACCAGTCAATCACTTCACGGCTTTTCTTAAATAAAACCCGCACTTTACGGAATACAAAAAAGAAAGCTCCGCTAATCACCGGAATGATTGCCAACACGGATAAAGCCAGCTTCAGATTGATGGAAATAAGCAGAATAGAGGCCCCGACAATGATAAAAACAGACGACATAAGCGATACCACTGCCATTGACACAAACATCTTTACGGCATCAATATCAGAAGTAAAATTGGTCAATAATTTCGCAGGATTAGCCTGTTGAATAAAGGCATAGCTTTGCCGCGAAATTTTTTCGGCAAGTTGCGTTCGTAAATCCTTAGCTACCCGTTCGGAGACATACGTTTGTAACACTCCCTGTAAAAAGGTGAATACAAGAATCACCAGGGCAGCCACCAGAAATTCAACAATAACGGTTTGATAGGAGAAATGACCTTTGGAGAAATCGTCAATGGCCCGTGAAATCAGCTTTGGAATAACAAGGTTTACACCGTTGCTTAGCAAGGCAAAAACAATCAGCAAAGCAACCAACAAACGATAAGGCTGCAAAACAACCCATATGTTGGGGCTATCTTTTTTTCCAGCCGCTTTAGAGATATGCTCCTGTCTTGTCATTCGATGCACTTTCATTTGAAATACGTAATGACAAAAGTAAGCATAAAAGATAATTATAGAAAGAATAAAATACGGAAATGATTTTAGTGTCGTGTCATGGGAAAAGGTAAGAACACTCACCCGATGCCATTTTTCATCGGGTGAGTAACACAGATTATCTTGACCGGATTTCTCTTCTCATAAAAGAAATATAGGACAAAACGAAGCAGACGATCGTTGCGGCAACAAGGCCGGTTACCTGTGGCCATACCAGCAAAACGCTTTGTCCTAAGGGCAAAGCGCCAGGAATAGTGCCATAAACCTGTTCCATCGTCAATGGGCCCAGGCTCCGCACCGATGGCATCAGTAATGTGGTAGTAGCATCGCTGAATAATTGATTAGGCAAAATCCTCATTAAAGTAAGGCGTAGTTCTTCCAGGCCCATTAACTGATGAGGCGAAGCCATCGCAACCTGCGAAGGTGTAAGCCCTTTCATAACCAGATTAACAATAAGCGGATAAAACACCGTCAGGAACAACCATACAGCAATTCCGGCCAAAGCCGCTGTAGCTGGTTGCCGAAATCGGACTGAAAACAAAATCGAAAGATTCAGCCAGAATGCAACATAAAATATGCTCAAAATCAGAAAAAAGACAATGCGCCAAAACTCTTCAGCAGTCGGCGGAATGCCAATAGTGATCAATCCCAAGCCAATGACCAGAAAACCAAGAGCGAAAAACAGGACACTGATCACAATCAATGCTCCCATAAATTTGGCATTAATCAAATAATCACGATGAATAGGTTGCGCCAAGATACGGCTTAACGTACCCCGGTTATGCTCCGAGTTAACGGCGTCAAAACCAAGGCTGATACCTAGCAAAGGACCTAAAAAACTAATAAACACAAAAAAGGATGGCATTGTACCATCTGACACCGTAAACAATTTCAAAAAGAAAAAAGTGTTCTGTGCATCACTGGCCTTCATGGCATGACCAATGTTAGTCAGAGCGGTATACATCGATCCAATACATGTTAAAGCAATAATGGCAATCAAAATAATAAATCGCCAGCTCCGTAAATGATCGGACATTTCTTTGTAAACAATTACCCAAAATGGATGATTTACCCCACCATTGTTGCCAAACCATCCTGATCTGACATGAGAATCATATTGTTCCGCTTGTTCTTTGTCCAGTCCTGAAACAGACAAAGATTGAGATGTCAAATTATTCATGGCTTTTCTCCTCCTTCAAAATATTGATAATAAATCTCATCGAGACCATATTCTTTTTTATTCAGTGAATTGAGTGTGACACCTGATTGAATAATGGCTTTTGCTATTTCAGATGCTGCATCACGTATGGATTCGATCTGAAATATCTTCTCGTCTTTCAAAGTTATAGATTGTATTCCGTCAATCGGGTTCAATACTCCTCTTAGCCAATCGACAGTCAATTTTTCCACTTTCCCGTCAGCTTCTCTTTTTTCCAGGCCAGCTTGGATGATAGTAGGGCGACCTTTAAATAATCGTTGTGCTAATGCATGAATATTTCCTTCGCCCAAGAGTCGTCCATTGACAAAAATGCCAACCCGGTCACAAACCTCCTGCACCTGATGCAAATTATGCGAAGCAAACAATACGGTAATACCTTTGTCATGACTCAGTTCCACAATCAAATCCAGAAACTCGCGTACCCCTTTAGGATCAATTCCCGAAGTCGGCTCATCCAGAATAATAACTTCAGGATTTTTTATCAGTACATCGGCTAGCCCTAGCCGCTGTCGCATCCCACGTGAATATTTCCCGGTTTTCTTTTCCAAGGCATCTTTCAAGCCCACCTGCTCTAACAATTGCTTTGCTTTTGCGATGGCCATTTGATCAGGAATGCCATTAAGACGTGCAGTATATAACAAATTTTCCAATCCGGTGCGATTGTCATAAAATCCGACATCTTCAGGCAAATAACCGACTCGCTTCTTTACTTCAATCGGATTGCTCGTAGAATCCATCCCACAAACGTGCACAGATCCGAATGTAGGGTCAGTCAAACCAAGCATCATCAGAATCGTGGTTGATTTTCCCGCGCCGTTAGGTCCAAGCAGTCCGAAGATTTCTCCTTTATGAATCGTCAAATTAAGATTATCGACAGCTGTAAACGATCCATATCTTTTGGTTAAATGAACCAACTCGATAATTTTTTCGTTCACGGCTTACCTCCTTCCATATTTACGGAATAGAAAATAGACGCTTCCTAATGCAATGATAATGATAAGCACGCCGATCCATCCCCATAACATGGAAGTTTCAGCGGTAACCCTCATCGTTAATGAAGAAGAAGTCTGGGATGTTGTAGCTGTCATATCGACCTGATAATCGCCGGGGATTGCTTTTTTATCTGCTTTAATGGTAGCATAAACTATTGCAGAACCATTAGGCAATATTTGGTCTATTTGTTTAGGGTCAAATGTCACATCCCATTTTGAAGGAGATGCTGCACTTAACTTCACATTTTGCAGTTGAGAAGATCCTGTATTTTGAACCACTAACTGAACCCGCCTGGCTCCACCTGCAGTGATATTGGTACTTAATAAACCGGTTGGTGTAGTAAGTGCCATTTTATACGAACCGGTAATAACAACATAAAGATTGATGGAAGCTGATGTGGTACTAGTCTGGGCAGTAACAGGAATGGTATATGTTCCGGCAGCCACATCTTCAGGCGGATTGACATCAATTAAAACTGTCTGGCTTTGATTCGGATCCACACTGACAGAAGATACCTGTTTATAATTCACTTTAAAATCGACTGTCCACCCTGGATCAACCTGAGCTTGCAAAGCATAAAGCTCTGTATCGGCAGTCATGTTTTGTAAAGTGGCAGAATATGTAAAGGTAGTTTTGGAAGTGCCTTCCATATTAGGCTGAGTAGTTGAAAATTCAGTTTTGTAAGTACCTTGTTTCGAAACAGTCACGACCAACGGTAATGTATACTGCCCGTTAGCGACAACGCGAAAATGGTATTTCCCCTTATTAATTTTCAAAGGGACACCAATCGATAGTGCAAGTTCTTCTTTTTGTCCCGGAAGAATAGATAGTTGGGAAATATCCCATCCCCCAGATTTAAGATCAGAAGTCCAACTTCTGGATAATCCTTCTACAGCAATATTCAAATGTTGAATTCTTTTGCTGTTGTTAATCGCATCAATGCTGTAATTGATGGCTTGCCCCGGTGGAACAGAAATGTTCGTATAGGGGGTGTACAAAGTAACACTATCGGCCGGCAAAGCCGAAACACTTCCCAGGGGCAATAGCCCCAATACTACAATTAAGAGTAGATTTACACAATTCTTACGATTTGTCATAAAAAATCCTCCATGTTTTTTGATGGTTATAAGATATTTGTAAGTAAGTATGGCGGGCAAATTTATAGGAAGCTTTGAAATTAACAATAGTCTCTTGACAGACAAGAAACAGCTCCTTCTTTTTAACAAAATAGACATCGCTAATTTTCAACCACTTACAGGAAGTGCAAAAAAATAGAACAGCATTTAAAGATTTATATCATCGGCAGAAAAGACGAAATCACAAGATCAAATCGACAAGTTTGCATACATAACACAAGAATCTTTGATTGTTATTTCATCCAGATACTTTAATCCCAAGATAGACATAAAACACTCACAATAAAATCATTGAGTCATTATCAGATTTATATACTTTAAATGGCAATATGTTAAAAAGCCCAAACCAAAATGGAGCAATGAATAAAACCGACGAAGAGATTAACCTTTATATAATCCTTGATGTTGGATTTCTTTCCAGACTTGTGCAGGTAAAAAGAAACGTACATCTTTTCCTTCAGCAATGGATTGACGAATCATTGAGGAAGAAACTTCAATAATGGGAGCAGAAATGATGTTTACAGAGTTAGGCAACTTTGATTGATTAATTTCTGCATACAAGCGAGGATAAATGAAAATAGAAAATTGATTGATCAGCTGTTGATAATCTTTCCATTGATCAAAAACAAGCCAGTTGTCTGCACCGATTAATAACGAAAAGTGATCGGCAGGATATGCCTTTTGCAAGGCAACAAGAGTTGCAAATGTATAAGAAGGTTGTGGCATAGAAAGTTCAAAACCAGAGGCTTTAATCTTCAAATTATTTTTCAGAACTTCTTCCACCCAGTGATATCTAAGTAAGGCATCTGGGAGTGAAACCTTATCTTTTAAAGGATTATGCGGACTGACCATAAGCCATACTTCGTCACAGTCGACAAATTCAGCCACATAATTAGCAAGCATAAGATGTCCAACATGAATAGGGTTGAAAGAACCTGAAAAAATAATGATATGTTTCATTGTACTTCCTGTTTTCTACAAATGAGCTGACAACCATGACTCAACCTTTTGTAAACTCTCAATTTTACCGACATCAAACCAAGAAATTCCCATTGGTTGATATGATATAATAGAATGATATTGAGCGGCTGATAAGTAAAAATCTATCACAGAAAAGCGATCCGGCCATGATGCCATTAATTTCAATAAATTGGGAGAAATAATTTGAATGCCACCAAAAGCCAGTCTGGATAGCGCCGATATATCAATTTGGTCAAAAGAAGATTTAACCTCCTGGGTATGAATGTTAGTCCATCCTTTCAGCTGCATAGCTCGATCAAATAACAAATAGCGGTTGGTAGGGCGATCACTTGTCAATAATGTAGCATCCGCATGCCGCGTCTGATGATACTGATACATCTCATTGAGATTAACAGTTGAAATTATATCAACATTATGTACCAAGAATGGCTGATTATCATCAAAAAACCATGTCGCTTTTTTTATTGCTCCGCCAGTATCAAGCAGCTGATCACGTTCATCAGATATTTCGATATGAATACCGAACTGTTTTTTTGTTTGAACAAATTCAATAATCTGATCTGCAAAATGATGTACGTTGATTATGATTTCATCAAATCCAGCCGAAATCAGTTTATTACAAACATGCTCAAGCAAAGGCACTCCATTAATTGGAACCAATGCTTTAGGTATTGAATCCGTTAATGGGCGTAAACGGGTTCCTAAGCCTGCTGCAACAACCAATGCTTTCATTTTCTTATTTTTAGGCTAAAGAGATATGAAACCAAAAACAATCTACTACATGAAAAGGAGCTATTTAAAAACTCGCATTTCTATCAAAAAGTTTTTTCAATATTAAGCTCACGATGTAAAAGCGTCACCCGTACATCAAATTTTTTCGCAATATGTTCTGCCAAATGTTGTGCAGAATAAACCGAACGATGCTGTCCTCCTGTACACCCAAACGCAAACATCAGGTGAGAGAATTTTCGTTCAATATATCGTTGTACATGCACATCAGCCAAAGCATAAACATGATCCAGAAACTTTTCAATTCCGCCATCATCTTCCAAAAAATCAATCACTTCCTTGTCTAAACCCGTAAAATGCCTGAAATGTTCATATTTCCCGGGATTATTTATTCCTCTACAATCAAAAACATAACCTCCTCCATTACCCGAAGCATCATCCGGAATCCCTTTTTTATACGCAAAACTATAAATACGCACTTCCAATTTCTGTGTCCAATTGACATCAGCATATTGTTTCATTTGAGTCAATTGACTCAAAACATTGCATAAATATGGATATTCACAAGATTCTTCGGGTAAAACACGACGAAGATTATCAATTGCATAAGGAACACTTTGAAGAAAATGAGGTTTTTTCTCAAAATACCCACGAAAACCATATGCTCCCAACACCTGGAGGGTTCTAAAGATTACAAAATGCTGAAGCTGGTGCCGGAAATTTTCTTCGTTGACCGGCATATATTTTTTCAAAGCGTCAAGATATGTTTGCAGCAACTCCTCTCTCAATTCATCAGAATATTGTGCCCGTGCCTGCCATAAAAACGAAGCTACGTCATAATAAATTGGACCTTTACGTCCTCCCTGAAAATCAATAAAATAAGGTTCTCCTTTAACTATCATCACATTACGTGATTGAAAATCACGGTAAAGAAAAGTAATAGATTCATCCGCTAATAATATCTGAGAAAATCGTTCAAAATCATCTTCCAACGCACTTTCATGAAATTCCAAACCAGTTGCTTTTAAAAAACAATATTTGAAATAGTTCAAATCCCATAAAATCATCCTTTTATCAAATTCAGATTCAGGATAACATACTGAGAAATCAAATCCGGCATTTCCTGCCATTTGAAATGCCGGCAACATTCGAATTGTCTTTTTCAACAATAATTTTTCTTCATCGTTAAATTGTCCGCAATTCCGTCCGGCTTCGATAGCTTTAAAAAGTAAAGTATCACCTAAGTCTTCCTGCAAGTAGTACTGAAAATCGTCAGAATGAATCAGTACTTTTGGAACAGGAAGTCCCTTTTGTACAAAATACAAATCAATAGACCAAAATGCTCTGTTTTCTTCAGCTGAAGCTCCATGCACACCTATTAAATGTACATTTTCATTCGATAAGCGAAAATAACGACGATTACTTCCTGAAGAAGGCAATTCGGTCATTTCAAGTGCATTTTTACCTGTAACTTGCTCAAAAAGGTACTTTAATGTGTCCATAAAAAAAATCAAAAAACAATATACCTGTCACAAAGCTATTGTGTTTAAATTCAAAATCAAATTTTCAATGAACCTATAATGATTCAGTATATTTAATCATACAAAAGTAAACAAAAAGCAGCAGTTACGCCTTATGCTCCAGTCCTATTTTTGCGAGATCCTGTTTGTCAGGTTTACATAAAAGGATGTTAATAACTTTTAGCAGGGAATTTGCTGTATTCCTGTGTAATTAGCGTAACTTTGCAAGAAAATTTGGCTATTATGAACGCAATGGATAATGATTTTTTATTTGATGAAGAATCTGAAGACGCAGTTCGCCGGTATGAACAATCGGTGAACGATCGTCGCATGCCATATTTTGATGTCGAAGAACTAGAGGCAATAGCCGATTATTACTTAAGTTATGGGCAGACCAAGGAATCGTCTAAAGTCATCGAACTGGGATTAAAATTACATCCAAATAATACAGCCCTTCAGAGAAAAAGAGCAAAAGTTTATCTGCTATCCGGCGAAGCCCAGAAAGCCTATCAGATTGTGGAACGAAACTTTCCTCTTGACGATGCAGAATCTCTTATGCTTAAGGGTGAGGCTTTAATGCAATTACATCGAACAAAGGAAGCAAGTCTGATTTTTCAACATCTTATCAGATTACCTGATATTGACATAGAATCGACTTATCTTGATATAGCATACATATATATTGCAAGCGGCGACTATTCTAGCGCTTTATCATATCTTGAACAAGGAGTTGCAATTGACAACAAAAGCTTGGACCTTTTACAAGAAACTGCTATTTGCTGCGAACAACTTCAAAAAATCGAAAAAGCAATTGATTACTATCAACGTATGATTTCGATTGATCCATATTTCACAGAAGCTTGGTATAATCTTGGGTTGGTTTATTTTGGGCAAGCAGCTTATGAAAAAGCCTTGGATGCATTTGATTTTGTCACAATTATCGACGATAAAGATGCCGGAGGATGGTTACAAAAAGGGAATACTTTTTTTCACTTAAATCAATATAACGAAGCATTAACCTGTTATAGTCAATGTGAAAAATTAACAGTCTACGAAGGTATTCTCTATGTTTTTATGGGGGAATGTCTTGAAAAAATGGAGAAATACGATGAAGCAAAGATATATTACAATAAATCATTGGAAATCAACAATCAAGATGTTGAAGGTTGGATTGGATTAGGTATTTGCGCTTTGGAAACAGAAGATTATGAAACTGCCGCCACCCATTTTCAAAAAGCCTTAGATATCGAACCTAACAATTCTGAAGCATTGGTTTATTTAGCTGAAACACAAATCAACACGAATAAATCCGAAGAAGCACTGATGTCTTACAGAAAATCACTAGTATTAGAGCCAAATCAACCTGAGACATGGCTTTCAATGGGAAATGTGTACGTTGATTTAGGATTATATGAACAAGCCGTAGTGACATATCAAAGAGCACTTTCTCAAGATGATTCATTAGAAAATATTTATCTTTTTCTGGCTATAGCTGAATATAAATCAGGACATATCAGTTCAGCAATGGAGTTCTTAGACAAAGCCAGAGAAAGTAATCCTGAAGCTAATATGCTTTTTCTTGAATTATGTCCTGAAGCAACATCTCTTTTAGAAGACCATCAAAAGTAAACGTTGTACTTCACTCATACCCAAAATATTTTAACAATCACAGCATAAAAGATTTACAATCGACATGGGAATTACAGAATGGATTGCCACAACGGCAGTATCAATGATCAGCATCAGTGCATATCCGGGTATTTTTTTTCTAATGATGCTGGAAAGTTTGTTTTTCCCAGTGCCAAGTGAAGCTGTAATGCCTTTTGCAGGTTTTTTGGTTGAAACACATCAATTATCATGGGTTGGTATTATAAGCGTGGCTACATTAGGCAGTTTAACAGGGTCATTATTATCTTACATTGTGGGATTTTATGGTGGCGAACCCTTTGTCAAAAAATTTGGAAGATTTTTTCTACTCAAAGAAAGCCACCTGCAAATGTCCCACAGGTTCTTCAATACCCGTGGTCAGTCTACTATTTTTATTGCTCGTTTCATCCCTGTAGTACGCCATTTTATCAGCATTCCAGCCGGTGCTGCAAAAATGAATATATTTAAGTTTGCTCTCTATACTGTTTTGGGTGCTGGCATGTGGAATTCTTTTCTTACCTTTCTCGGATACAAATTAAGGCAAAACTGGAATACAGTAATGGCATATAGCCATTATATTGATACTGCGATGGTAATAGTGATTGTGATCGCTGTGGGATATTATGTATATAAAATCGTTGCAAGTTTCAGCAAGTAAATACAGATAAAATATTGATTCTCATATTATAGCTCTACTAAATCATGAAAAGTTTTCGTAAAGAGCTTTGGTTTAGAACTCCACAACGCAGAACATTTATCAATATCACCCGAGAGATGCAGAATTGTGTCAATGAAAGTGGCATTCAGGAAGGCATGCTCTTGTGTAATGCCATGCATATCACTGCAAGCATCTTTATCAACGATGACGAAAGTGGCCTTCATTATGATTTTGAAACCTGGCTTGAAAAGTTAGCGCCAGAAAAACCACATGATCAGTATCGACATAATGTAGCGGAAGATAATGCTGATGCGCATTTAAAACGCACTATCATGGGTCGTGAGGTAGTAGTTGCCATCACATGTGGGAAACTAGATTTGGGACCGTGGGAACAAATATTCTACGGAGAATTTGATGGCAAACGTGATAAAAGAGTGTTAGTAAAAATTATTGGAGAATAACGCACACAAATGCATGCAACGATTGTAAAAGAAGGCTGGATTATCTTACTCCTTTTATTGCTGTTTGGATGCAAACAAGCACCACAACTGCCGGCAAATCAATTACCTCCGGATGAGGAAAATGAAAATCTCATCATCCTCAACAAAGCCATAGTAACAACAGAAGCAAATCAAATAGTGAAATACCTCCATCAGCACCATTTAAATATGCAAAAAGATTCTTTGGGCTTTTGGTATGCAATCAGCAAAAACGGGAAAGGAGCCTTACCTGTTAATGGCGATCTTGTTACATATCAATATACTATTTCTTTATTGAATGACCAACTGTGTTATTCCAACTATAATACAACCTCAAAATCTATCATTTTAATCGGACATTCACAATCCATTCGAGGTATTGAAATGGGATTGATGAAACTCCGCAAAGGCGGAGAAGCTCAAATTATTATTCCTTCCATTTTAGGCTATAGTGTGATTGGCGATCGACACTTAATTCCACCTTATGCGCCATTAGTGATTCATTTGAAGCTAATTAGTCTAAAACACGAACTTCAAAACAAAATTATTCACAATGAATAATTTAGAAATCTTGAATGTATCTTTGTAACAAAGAAATGTATTTTACGATCTATTCACATAGTATTTTATGCCATCTAAACATTTTCTCAAATGCAACACACACAACATTTGTTCCCAAAACGTCTTTTTATTGCTATTTCAGTAATAATCATTACGCCTTCATTAGTCGCTCAATCACACTATTCTTTTGGAGCTCTTGTCGGCGTTAATTCAGCAACTCTAACCAATACCATTAATGCAACTCCCCGCAACGGTATGGTTGTTGGTATATTTTCAGACTATCGATTCACTAAATATTTTGGATTTGAACCTGAGCTTGATTATTCAATGGAGGGAGCTTATCAAGGGCAAGAGTTTATACGGACAAATTATTTAAATGTGCCATTAATGGTCAAAGTATTTTTAACTGATAATTTCAATATCCAAATGGGGCCACAATTTGGATTTTGTCTGAACACTACAGGCAAAGCTACAGATATAGATGGAAATCCATATAATATTCAAAGTATTTCGGATATCAATCCATTTGATTTCGATCTAACGTTGGGTGTAGGCTATGAATTACCTAAAGGCCTTATGATACAGACACGCTATTTTATAGGAGCATTAGGTGTAGATAAAAGAGGAACACTTTTGAACGATAAAACAACCAATCAACATAATCTCAACAGCGTTTTTCAAATAATGCTTGGCTGGAAATTTTAGAAAATATTTTTTGCTAAACAACTTATTATGACCTTCTAATACAGGAGGTCTTTTTTATATCATTAAAGTCCCGCAACTCCGAAAAACCAACATCCTTGTTTTTACTTTCAAATTCGAAATTCATGTATAAAAATGATTTTTCGTACATTTGTAGCAGAAGAATCAAACTATGAAGCTGCATTTTTATTTCTATATGCTGTTGGGCATACTCATTTTGCTGTTAACAGACTGCACAACGTCCAAAAATACATGGTTGACACGTGATACAAATGCCTTTGCAACACGTTACAATATATATTTCAATGCATACCAAAGTTTTCTAGAGGGTATAGATAAAATCGACAATGCACAAAAAGACACTTATACGCATCTGATTCCGATGTTTCCTATCAGTATTCACGAAAATGCAAAAGCTGCCACGTCTGATATGGATTATACAATTGAGAAATGCCGGAAAGCTATTAAACTACATAGCATTAGGATAAAACCTGAACGGAATTATGAAAAAGCGAAAGATCCTGCCTACATTGCTTTCATGAATAAAGAGGAATATAATCCAATGGTCATTAAATCATGGCTATTGCTGGCAAAAGCTGAGTTCTACAAAACAGATTTTGCAGGAGCCATAGGAACATACACATACATTATCGATCATTACGGTACCGATAAGGAGGTAAAAAATGAATCAGAAATTGGCATTGCGCGTTGTTATACAGAAATAAACTCATTCTATGAGGCCGAAAACGCCCTTAATAATGTAAAAACAGAGAACCCCAATAGCAAAAGCAATGGCATGTATGCGGCAGCCATGGCAGATCTGATGATCAGAGAAAAGAAATATCCAAATGCTATCCCATTCTTATCTATAGCCATTGATCATGCAGATAACAAATTTTTAAAACAACGGTTTTTGTTTTTATCTGGTGAATTAGCACTGAAGAATCACAACTATCAATCAGCATATACTGCATTCACCAACGTCATTCATTCGAATCCTCCTTATGAAATGCAGTTTGCGGCACAACTTCTTCGAGCTCAGTCGGCAGACCAAAGTCAGCAAAAAAAAGAAATTGATGAATTGACTGCTTTGTTGCGGTCACCTAAAAATGCAGCTTATTTAGATCAAATCTACGTTGCTCTGGGAAACATTTATCTATCTGATGCCAAAAATGATCAAGCCATAAAATGTTACAGGAAAGCAATCGATAACATTCAACAAAACACACCGGATCAAACAACGCCTTACATTAAGCTGGCTAATCTCTATTTTAATCAAAAAGAATATCTCAGGGCGCAGCCTTACTATGCTGCTGCAGCAAAGCTTATTAAACAAAATGATGCCAATTTCGATCAGGTGCGCAGTCGGTCAACAATCCTCAACACGCTCGCATCCTACCATGAAAATATTCTTCTTCAGGACAGTCTGCTACATCTGGCTCAGCTTCCTGAAAAAGAACGTCTCATCGCCATTGAAAAACTGATTGCAGAAAAGAAGCAAGCCAATATAAAAGCAGCCAAAAAAGCAGCGGAAACCAAACGCCAAGCCGCTATTGCTGCTGCTCAAAATGGATTCTTACCAGACAGAGGCACTCCGAATTTTTCCATACCGTCTAATAACAATGCTTGGTATTTTTATAATCCTGTGGCTGTTGCCTCCGGGAAAGAGCAATTTCAGGAAAAATGGGGAACCCGTACCTTAAGCGATAATTGGAGACTCAATAGTCAGGCTGCTGTTGCTGTCAATCCAAACGCCACATCATCCTCCCAGACAGATACAGTTCAACATAACATGAGCCAAAACAGTCCTGAATTTTATCTTGCACAACTGCCACTCACAAAAGCTGCCATGGCAACCTCAAATCATTTGATAGGGAACGACCTGCTACAAATGGGATTTTTATACGAAACCCAATTAAACGACCTTTCAATGGCTATTAAAACATATGAAGAATTGATCAATCGGTTTCCTCCGGACAGTGCCTGGCTTGATGGATATTATTCACTTTACCTGTTATACAAACAGCAGGGAGAAACAGCAAAAGCTGCTCATTATAAAACACTTATTATCACCAATTTTAAAGACACAAGATATGCCCAGCAACTAATGCATCCCGAATATCAACATCAACAAGCTGAAATCAACGCTCAGGAAAATATGCTTTACGAAGCAACCTTTAAAGCCTTTATGAATGGAGATTTTTCAAAAGCAATTGCGAATATTGGGTTGGCAGAAAAGCAGTACCCTTATTCAAATTTGATGCCAAAATTTGAATTGATTAATGCAATTTGTTTAGGAAAAACTGGCGATAAAGAAAGGATGAAAACGACACTGCACAAATTGATTCAACAATATCCAGAAAGTGATGTAACAGTAACAGCCAGAAATCTTATTGCTCTACTAGACCAAGGGAAACAAGTACCAGCAGGTGGCTCTATACGTACTAGTTTCCCAGAATATTCAAGCTCATCTCTAAAAGCAACAATTGACACACTTTCAACAGAATATACTCTCGCTGATAATGGTCATGATTTAATATTAATCACTATTCCATCTGATTCCGTCAATATCAATGAGTTGCTTTATAAAGTTGCTTCATTCAATTTCAGTCACTTCATGCTGCAAGATTTTGATTTGCAAATCCTACGTTTGGGTGTCAATATGCGGTTTATCATTGTTTCAGATTTCAATAATTACAACAATGCAATCTACTATGAACAATTGCTGAATACTGATATGCAATTAAGAAATACTTTTAGTCAAGCCCATGTAAATGTTGAAATAATATCCAATGACAATTTGACAAAGTTATTGGCCAATGGAAACCTAAATAATTATATCCGATTTTATAATACCAAACTTTTGCCCAAGTTCGCTAAAACCAACGACAACAATAACTCCGAATCACAGACAAGTGTTCAACCAAATAATATATTAAAATCCAACACATTAAAACAAACAAAATGAACATCGTCTCTTTTGCATTCAATCCATTTATGGAAAACACCTATATTCTTTATGACGACACTTCAGAATGCGTCATTATCGATGCCGGATGTTTAACCATAAGTGAACGGCAAAAACTGCAACAACTGATAGAAAAGAAAAGCTTAACTCTCAAGCGCGTCATAAACACACATCTACATTTAGATCATGTATTTGGCAACGGATTTCTTTTCCGCACATATGGTATCGCTCCCGAAGCCCATATGGCAGATGAGTTTCTTTTAGCGCAACTGGCAGCTCAATCTGCAATTTTTGGTGTACCCTTTCACGAGGATCCACAACCTATAGGCAAGCGTATATCTGAAAACGAAACAATTTCATTCGGGCATACACAGCTAAGAGCTATTCATGTCCCTGGTCATTCTCCTGGAAGTTTATGCTTTTATAATAAAAAAGATAGTGTACTATTTGTTGGAGACGTATTATTTCGTGGAAGTATCGGAAGAACTGATTTACCAAAAGGAAATTACGAAGAATTGATTACAGGAATTCAAAAAAAATTACTCATTCTCCCTGACGAAACCGTTGTATATCCGGGACATGGCGATCCAACCACAATAGGACGCGAGAAAACAGAGAATCCTTATTTGTAACATCATTTTTAAACGTTCATGCCTGCATATAATTTACTTACCATCTTAGGCCCGACGGCCTGTGGAAAAACTGCTTTGGCAGTCCATGCAGCATTAGATCTCAATGGAGAAATTATCAGTGCCGATTCACGCCAGGTGTATCGTAACATGGATATTGGTACGGGAAAAGATCTGCAGGAATATTCTTTACAGGGGAAAATAATTCCAATGCATTTAATTGATATTGCGGATGCTGGATACCATTACAACGTATACGAATTTCAACGCGACTTTGTAACCGCTTTTTCAGGCATTACAGAAAGAGGCGCGTTTCCGGTTTTGTGCGGTGGAACAGGGCTATACCTCGAGGCAGCATTAAAAGGATATCGCATGGAAGAGGTACCGGAAAATCCTATTTTGCGCAAACAATTATCAAATAAAACATTAAGTGAGTTAACCGAGATTCTCCAACAATATAAATCATTGCATAATCACACGGATACAGACACAGCAAAACGAGCTATTCGAGCCATAGAAATCGCTGAATATTATCAGCATCATCCCACAAAAGAAAAAACAGGTTATCTGGAAATACGACCATTAATTATAGGCCTTCTCATCGATCGGGAAGAACGTCGTCATCGAATTTCTCTTCGTCTCAAACAACGCCTTAAGGAAGGATTGGTAGAAGAAGTACAATCATTATTAAACCGGGGCTTATCTGCTGATTCACTTATTTATTACGGGTTAGAGTATAAATATGTTACTCTTTTTTTGACAGGTAAGTTAACTTATCAACAAATGGAAACACAGCTTGAAATCGCGATTCATCAGTTTGCAAAAAGACAAATGACCTGGTTCAGAGGGATGGAACGACGAGGCATCCCTATTCAGTGGATCGATGCTCTCCTTCCTCTTGAAAAAAAACGTTCCCTGCTGGTTAAACTAATTACGGACAGCATGAAATGATTGAATGCTAGAATACTATCATTGAAACAAGACATTTCTTTGCTGGTTAGTCGGTTTATTGGCAAAAAGTTGCTAATTTTGTGGAGTCGGAAAAAGAAGCATATTTTAATGCTCATCTACCATTAACCATTCATTATTTTTGCACTGAAACAGCCTACCTTCATCACTGTTTCATGGTAAAATGTTGGGAAATGAGTGCCATCCGACATTGAAACGGACACATTATTTTCGGATGAAATTAGCATAATTGACCAATCTAAACTCCTAATCATGTTAGAGATGCAAGTTTCATCTGATATTTTAGATAAAAAATTCATCTACAGATGAGAGAAACAAAGTATATTTTCGTTACAGGAGGTGTTGTATCTTCATTAGGCAAAGGAATTATTTCTGCTTCATTAGGTAAATTGCTTAAAGCAAGAGGATTTCGTGTAACTAACCAAAAACTGGATCCCTATTTAAATGTTGATCCGGGAACACTGAATCCTTATGAACATGGAGAATGTTATGTTACAGTTGATGGTCATGAAGCTGATCTTGATTTAGGTCATTATGAACGTTTTCTTGATGAGCCCATGCATAGGGAAAACAACATAACTACCGGATTTATCTATCAAAATGTCATTAACAAAGAACGTCATGGCGATTTTTTAGGAAAAACGGTGCAAGTAATTCCGCACATTACTGATGAAATAAAAGAAAACATTCAAAAGCTTGGACAAACTGGTGAATATGATTTTGTTATTACGGAGATTGGGGGAACTGTAGGTGACATCGAATCTTTACCATATATTGAAAGTGTCCGGCAAATGAAATGGGAAATGGGCAGAAACTGTATTTCTATTCATTTAACTTATGTACCATTCATCGCTGCTGCAAAAGAATTAAAGACAAAGCCAACACAACACTCCGTAAAAGAACTACAGCAAGCTGGTGTTCAACCAGATATTTTGGTTCTAAGGACTGAACGGGAATTGAGTAAGGAACTACGTCACAAAGTAGCTTTATTCTGCAATGTCGAGCCGGATGCTGTCATACAATCCATTGATGTGCCTGTGATTTATGAAGTCCCATTAAGGATGGAGCTTGAAGGGCTCGATACCATTGTATTACGAAAGTTGGGCTATCCAAACGATACCACTGCTGATCTAACTCGATGGAAAGGATTTGTCAACAAGATGAAGAATGCCAAGCAAATTGTAAAAATCGGTTTGGTTGGTAAATATGTTGAGCTTCCAGATGCATATAAATCGATTACAGAATCATTATTGCATGCATCAGCATACAACGACAGGAAACTTAAGTTGGAAATGATTCATTCCGAAAAATTAAGCAGCGAAAATCTGGTAGAACAATTAGGCGATCTTGACGGTATTTTAATTGCTCCTGGTTTTGGCAATCGTGGCATTGAAGGTAAAATTGAAGCCATTCGATATGCACGCGAAAACAACGTCCCTTGTCTAGGAATTTGCTTAGGAATGCAATGTATGGTCATCGAATTTGGGCGTAATGTATTAGGATTTAAAGATGCAAACTCTACAGAATTTGATCTGAATACACGGCATAATGTAATTGACATGATGGAAGAGCAAAAAAATATTTTCGACATGGGAGGAACCATGCGACTAGGCGCTTACGCATGTCAGTTAAAAAAAGACTCATTAGCATATAAAATTTACAATAAGGAACGGATTGAGGAACGGCATCGGCATCGGTATGAATTTAATAATGATTATCGTCAACGCTATGAAAATGCTGGCATATCTTGCAGTGGGATTAATCCCGATTCAGGACTGGTGGAAATCATTGAACTCAAATCACATAAATGGTTTATTGGCACACAATTCCATCCTGAATATAGTAGTACGGTATTACATCCACATCCTCTATTTTATCATTTCATCAAAGCAGCTATTCAACCCAAATAATATTGCAGTAATTGCATAACTTAAAGCAACCTACACATATATGGATAGAAATACGATTTTAGGATTTGTCTTCATAGTGCTGATTTTAATCGGTTTTTCTTGGTTTAATCGTCCTTCGGAAAGTGAAATCGCCAGAGAGAAACACATCAATGACTCTATTGCTGCTTTGCAGGCAACCAACAAACAATTGACGGTAAGCGACAGTTTAAAGGCATCGCAACCAGATTCACTTCAACTTAGTGTAACAGACACAGCCCAAATCAATTCAAAATATGGGCCATTTGCTCCTTCTGCAATTGGGAAAGAACATCTTGATACTATTGAAAATAAAGTCATCAAATTAATAGTAAGTAATAAAGGTGGACGAATTGTGTCAGTTATTTTGAGAAATTACCATTCATATGACTCTCTTCCGGTACAACTTTTTTCTGAAAAGGATAACGTTTTAGGATTCACTTTTGCCACTAATAACAACCGTGTACTGAATACAAAAAATATGTATTTTGAACCTATAGGCATTGACACGGCACACGCAACAGTTGTAACTAAGCCATTTTCATTCATCATGCGACTGCATGCTGCAAATGGAGCTTACTTGGATTATGTTTACACCATAAATCCGAATGATTATATGGTGCATTGGGATCTAAAAAACCATAACATGGCTTCAGTAGTTGCGTCCAATACAGATCGACTAGAACTTACATGGGATTCAAAGATTAAGCAACAAGAGCTGGGGCGTAAATTCGAGTCACGATATGCAGGGCTTTATTATAAATATGTAGCTGCCGATGTCAACAATTTAAGTCCAGCAGGAGACCAAACAAAAACGCCACCAAATCTTATTCAATGGGTTGCATTTAAAGATCAATTCTTCAGTTCTGTATTGATTGCTAATCAATCATTCTTCTCTACAACATTGGAAAGCAAAGCTCAGGAAAACTTGGAATCCCCGTACCTGATGAGTTGTAAAACCGACATGTTTGTCAATTACAATCCTAAAATTTCTTCAGGGCCTGGATTTCGTTTCTTTTTTGGACCAAATAAATATTCTTTATTATCGTCGTATGACAAACATATTCCAAGCGACCAAAAGCTGAGACTGACTAAACTAATCCCGCTTGGTTGGGGCATTTTTGGATGGGTCAATAAATACGCCATCATCCCAATGTTTAACTTCTTTGGTGATTTTATCTCCAGTTATGGGATAATCATTTTACTGATGACCATTGTAATCAAACTAATATTGTTTCCATTGACTTACAAATCCTACATATCTTCAGCCAAAATGCGGGTTCTCAAACCGCAAATAGATGCAATCAACGCTAAGATTCCGTCAGACAAAGCTTTGGAACGCCAAAAAGCAACAATGGATTTGTATAAAAAAGTGGGGGTCAGTCCGATGAGTGGATGTTTACCGATGTTATTGCAGTTGCCTATTTTAATTGCAATGTTTGACTTTTTCCCATCATCCATCGAACTGAGGCATCAAAGCTTTTTATGGGCTAAAGACTTATCTTCTTACGATGCAATTATCAGTTGGCAAACCCATATTCCATTCATTACACAATATTTCGGAAATCACATCAGCCTTTTCTGTTTGTTGATGACTATTGTCAGCTTTGTCTACACAAAGCTCAATATGGCCAATCAAATGCAATCCAGTCAACAGATTCCAGGTATGAACATGTTGATGTATTTCACTCCTTTGCTGATGTGGTTCTGGTTCAATGACTATGCTTCCGGATTGAGCTATTATTATTTCTTGTCAACATTAATCACGATTATTCAAACCTATGCAATCCGTGGTTTTGTCGATGAAGATAAGCTCTTATCACAACTCGAAGCAAACAAAAAAAGACCAACAAAAAAGAAAAGCAGCTTCATGGAAAGACTGGAAAAAATGCAACGCGAACAAATGCAGCAAAACGCAAAAATGAAGAAAAAAAGATAGTCGGAGTCGTCACCTCTTTACTGTAAAATTGGAGGGAAGATGAAATATTTTATTATTGCAGGCGAAGCATCAGGAGATCTGCACGGATCGAACCTGATGCGTGCCTTAAAAAACAAAGATTCTAATGCCAAGTTCCGTTTCTTAGGCGGAGATTTAATGAAGACGGAAGGGGGTGAGCCGCTTATTCATTTGAAGAAGATGGCTTTTATGGGGTTCATTCCCATCTTGCTCCATCTTAGGACTATCCTAAAAAATATTTCTATCACAAAAAATGCTATTTGGGATTTTGCTCCCGACGTGCTTATTTTAATTGACTATCCAAGTTTTAATCTAAGAATTGCACGTTTCGCGAAAAAACAATTGGGATTATCCATCTATTATTACATTTCTCCCAAACTTTGGGCATGGAAAGAATATCGCATTAAAGAAATCAAACAATACATTGATGCCATATTATGCATTTTCCCGTTTGAGGTTGACTTCTATCATAACCATCAGTATCAAAATGTTTTCTACGTTGGGAATCCTTTGATCGATGCAATGCCAGATCCATCGTCAGAACATCCTTCATTCGATGTATTCTGCCAATGCAATCACTTGTCAAATAAACCTATTATAGCTCTATTAGCTGGTAGCCGTGAAAAAGAGATTCAAGACAATTTACCATTAATGCTTTCTGTAATCAGTCAATTTATTGATTATCAATTTGTAATTGCAGGAGCACCTGGAATAGACCCATTATTTTACCAGCAATTTTTCAATGATCAGACACCCGTTAAGCTCGTTTTTAATCAGACGTATAGTTTGCTTCAACAGTCACAAGCCGCTATTGTAACTTCCGGAACTGCGACCTTAGAGACTGCGTTATTAAAGGTTCCGCAAGCAGTCGTTTATCATTTAACACCTGCACGATTAACACCCATTCTAAAAAAATGGATTATTCGGACACCCTACATCTCCTTGGTGAATATTATTGCACAAAAACAGGTTGTCATTGAATTGATAGGAGCTGAGGTAACCACCCAACGCCTTACCAAAGAATTGACTCAAATGCTTTATAACAATCAATATCGTACAGCCATATTGAATGAATACAAAGAAATTCAAGCAAAACTTGGACAAAGAGGAGCATCGCAAATTGCAGCTGACAAAATCATCCAGCTTCTGACAAACAAGGGCTAAACGTACTAAATTTACATAGCTGAAATAAGACTTAAAGGTCTTCTTTAGAGAAAAATAACCGTTGTCAATGCAACGTTTAAGAATAAGAAAACATCTATACCAAACAATGCATGTACAGTGCGCATGATGAAACACAACTCATTCAAGATTGCCAAAAGCATTTAGCTGCTGCACAGCAACAACTATATGAATGCTATGCTCGCAAAATGATGGGAGTATGCATGCGGTATGTCAATGATTATGAAACAGCACGTGACCTGATGCATGACGGCTTTATTAAAGTGTTTAAGCATATTGAATCATTTCAGGGAGAAGGATCATTCGAAGGATGGATGCGACGTGTATTTATCACAACAGCGCTTGAATATTTAAGAAAAAACGATGTATTACGTGAAAGTTACGACATTTCCACAAGTTATAACCTTCAAACAGAAGATGAAACGATCATTGAACGCATATCAGCCGATGAATTGCGTACAATTATAGGGACACTACCAACCGGATTTCGTACAGTATTTAATCTTTACGTGATCGAAGGTTATAGTCACAAAGAAATTGGAAAATTATTAGGAATTACAGAAAGCACATCACGGTCACAATTTGCAAGGGCAAAAATGATACTTAAGCAAAAAATCACATTACTTTATGGCTAATCTCAACGACAAGGAATTACGTGAGTTGTTCAGTCAAAAATTTGACAACTACAACGTAACGCTTCCCGAAAATGATTGGGAAACGCTACAAATGAAATGGAATGCCAACAAAGTAAATCGTCGTCGATTTATCGGATATTGGATTGCCGCAGCATCAATGGTTGGTATTTTATTATGTGGATTTGGCATTTGGCTATTTCAGTCTGGAAATCAGCAACAACTTTCGCCTTTGGCTCAATCGACAGGGGTGTCTTCTGTCTCTTCAACCAAAATCGTAACAAATAAAAGTATATCTATAAATAACAAATCCCATACAAATGCGGTGACAATTTCAAAACAAGCTTTGAAAAAAAGCATTGATTCTAATAAAGCACAATCACTACAGGCAACACAGCGTACAACATGCAACTCTTCACTACTGACAGCTTTTAATAAAATTAATCCGCCGACATCAGAAGTCAGAGATGATGCTTATGAGCTCAATGTAGCAACAATATCTTCAGTAAATAATCAGGTTCAATCAACAATGAATAATGACAGTGTTACAAAATATGCTTCTTTGGAAGTTTTGCCAACACCAAATGCTATTCCTAAGAATTCTAAAGATCAGACACAAGGGCAATCTAAGCATCAAACGATTGGATGGCTTGCTGTACATGTTCAAGGGAATAATGGAATTCCCAACAACTTTAGTAACAATAACGCATGGATGCAACCAGCAACATTAGACTATCGTTTATTTACGCAGGTAAACAAAAATACAACTCCATCTGCAAATTCGTCAACACAAATGATTACATTCATCGATAAAAAAACTTATGCATTTCCTATCTCCTGGGGATTATCCTTCAGCATTCCGTTAGCTCAGGGTTGGGAATTACAAACAGGAGGCTTATTTACACAATTAGTCACTACCGGTGAAGTCACTTCGACCACCAGTACCAGTGCCACTGGTCGTATTGAACAAAACTACATCGGAATTCCGGTCAATATTGCCTATCTTTTCCTCAATCGACCATCCTTCTCCGTTTATGGAACAGCTGGTGGAACTATCGAAAAAGGAGTTTCTTTGATAGAAAAGATTTATAGTTATAACGTACAAAATATTGCTCAAGAACAAGATCATTATTCTACAACAATCAATGGACTCCAATACTCAGTGGATGGAAACATCGGTGCAAGCTACCGCATATACAAATTCATTTTCGGATATATGGAAACAGGAGTAGCATATTATATACCGAGCAACCAACCGGAAAGCTATCGTACTGCTCATCCCGTAACTATCACCCTCAAATTTGGCATACGCTTTACGCTTGGAAAAGCGTCAAAATAGCATAAATAAAAAAGCAGGACTTTTCGCAAAGACCTGCTTTTTTGTTGCTAATAGGTATTAGTTTTTTAAGGCAAAAAAGATTGTGTAGTTTTAACAGTTGCAAATTTCGCCCTTTTTATGGAGGATACAAAACTTTTTCGTATGCTTTACAACATGTATTCATACAAAATCGCAACATTTTTGCCCCTATTTTTAACATTTCACTATTTTGAATCCATCTATCCAGTTTGCCAACCCCATCAAAAAGAAGTAAATTTGCAAGCAAATAAAGGGTTTTAGCATTAAAAATCATACTCACATCATAAAACCACAACATTTCTATCAAATCATGAACAAAATCTTGAAGAAAGCGTTTTTTTCTTCCAATGTCGTCTATTTTGAAGTAGAAGCGCCACTTATTGCTCAAGCCCGTAAAGCCGGGCATTTTGTATTAGTCAAAGTTGGTACTAACGGCGAACGCATTCCTTTGACTATTGCAGCGTCTGATACCACAAAAGGATCAATTTCATTAGTCGTACAGCGCGTTGGAGTATCTTCTGCAAAATTATGCGCGCTTAACGAAGGTGATTATATAACTGATTTAGTTGGCCCTTTAGGAAAAGCGACGCACATTGAGAAATATGGGACAGTACTTTGTGCAGGTGGTGGCGTTGGCGTTGCTCCTTTGTTACCTATAGTAGAAGCTATGAAAAAAGCTGGGAATAAAGTAATAACAATCTTGGCAGCACGCTCAAAAGAGTTAGTAATTCTCGAAGAACAAATGGAAGCCAACTCCGATGAAGTGATTATTATGACTGATGATGGCACGTATGGTAAGAAAGGTATTATAACAGCCGGAATCGAAGAAGTTTTACTAAGAGAAAGGGTTGATATGTGCGTAACAGTAGGACCAGCAGTGATGATGAAATATGTAGCATTACTGACTAAGCAATACAACGTTCCTACTATGGCATCACTCAACACTATCATGGTAGATGGTACAGGTATGTGCGGAGCATGTCGTGTTACCGTAGGCGGAAAAACCAAGTTCGTTTGTGTCGACGGACCTGAATTCGATGCTCACCAGGTCGATTTTGACGAAATGCAAATGCGCCTCGGCTCCTACAAAGAAATTGAACAAAAAGCGATGAACCAGTATCTGACATCAACGACTTCCAACTAACTATTAATTAATAAAATTCTGATATTTACAACTCAATATGACTGACAATAAAGCCACATCGCGTAATACACCATGGCGCGAACAATTACGAAAAACCATTTCAAACAAAGAAAGAACAGTAATAACCCGGGTGCATATGCATGAACTTGCCCCGGATATTCGCAACAAAAATAACGAAGAAGTTAATATGGGACTCACACTGGATGAAGCCCTCCTCGAAGCCAAACGATGCCTGGATTGTCCTAATCCCACCTGCACTTCTGGATGTCCGGTGAACATTGATATTCCATCATTTATTAAAAACATTGAGCGAAATGCGATTCTGGAAGCTGCTGCTGTTTTAAAGCAAACTAGTGCTCTGCCTGCTGTATGCGGACGAGTTTGTCCACAAGAGAAACAATGCGAGGCTTCATGTATTTACACTCAAAAGCTGGGCAAAGCGGCAGTAGCTATCGGATATCTGGAACGTTTTGCCGCCGATTACGAGCGTAAAAGTGGGAAAGCATCTATTCCTGAATGCGCACCTTTAAATGGAATAAAAATCGCGGTTGTCGGATCTGGACCTGCAGGTTTATCTTTTGCAGGTGATATGGCTAAACGTGGATACAAAGTCACTGTTTTTGAGGCTTTACATGAAATCGGTGGAGTATTAAAATATGGGATCCCGGAATTTCGCTTGCCTAATGACATCATTGATGCCGAAATTGAGAATATTAAGCAAATGGGAGTTGAAATCATCACCAATTGCATTGTAGGCAAAACAATTACCTATGACGAGCTGAAAAAACAAGGTTATAAAGGTCTTTTTGTCGGAAGTGGAGCTGGATTACCTCGTTTTATGAACATTCCAGGAGAAAATCTAATTGGCGTTATGTCCTCCAACGAATATCTGACACGTATTAATTTGATGGGCGCCTCACGGAACGGCGATACCCCGGTGCTCTCAGGCGAAAATGTAGCTATCATTGGCGGAGGAAATACAGCAATGGATGCTGTACGCACCGCAAAGCGCCTTGGAGCAAAACATGCTATGATAGTCTACAGAAGATCAGAACAAGAAATGCCCGCCCGCATTGAAGAAATCAAGCACGCCAAAGAAGAAGGTGTTGAATTCTTAACTTTACACAACCCTATTGAATATATGGGCGATGAACAAGGCCGCGTAAAAACCATGAGATTACAAAAAATGGCATTAGGAGAACCGGATGCATCGGGACGTCGAAGTCCAGTAGAAATTCCAGGGGCTATTGAAACCATTACAGTCGATACTGTCATTGTCAGTATCGGTGTTTCCCCAAATCCTTTAGTTCCATCATCCATTCCCGGGTTAACCGTTTCAAAATGGGGGACATTGGTAGTAAGTGATGATCTGCAAACATCCATACCTGCTATTTATGCCGGTGGAGATATTGTGCGCGGTGGTGCAACGGTCATTCTAGCCATGGGAGATGGAAGAAAAGCAGCGGCTGCTATGGATCAATATTTAATGAGCAATTGTTGAAAACTAATTAAAAGTGTGTGTCCTAAAAAACGTTTTTTGATATATCTTTGCATCAGAAAATGTAGAACTCAATTAAATATTACAGATTATGGCACACGAAATTACAGACGAAACTTTAGATGAGATATTGGCAAATAACAGCGTAGTAATCATTGATTTCTGGGCAGAATGGTGTGGACCTTGCCGTATGGTAGCTCCAGTAATAGCGGAACTGGCAGAAACTTATAAAGGTAAAGCATTCATCGGTTCGATCAATGTAGATGAAAATCCTGACAGCCCAAGTAAATTTATGATTCGTAATATCCCTACAATCTTGTACTTTAAAGATGGTAAACTGGTCGACAAAGTTGTAGGAGCAATGCCTAAAGCCACCTTCCAAACTAAATTAGACGCTTTATTATAAATTTTCTGTAATCAAATCACCTCCAATTGGTTGAACCAAAAACAGCGGACGTTATTGAGTTAACGCTCGCTGTTTCTGCATAAAATCCATCATTTTATCTCATGTTTAATGGATTCAATTACAAGCTACATAGCAAAAGAGCTTCAGCTTCAAGAAAGACAGGTAAAAAACACGCTTGCGTTGTTGGATGAAGGAGCAACAATTCCGTTCATCAGCCGTTACCGTAAAGAACGCACAGGATCGTTAAATGAAGTTCAAATCATTGATATTCAAAATTTAAACAATAAGCTCATTGAATTGAATAAAAGAAAAGTAACTATCCTTGCTTCTATTGAAGAACAAGGGAAACTAACAAATTCGTTACGCAAGCAAATAGAAGAAACGCTATCTTTGAATACATTGGAGGATATTTATCTTCCATACAAACCCAAGCGTCGTACTCGGGCAACCATAGCACGAGATAAAGGACTAGAACCTCTGGCCACAATCCTTTGGCAACAAAGTAATAACAATCCGGAACAAGTGGCCGCGCAATTTATCACGAAAGAGGTTCCAACAACTGATGATGCCCTGCAGGGGGCACGTGACATCATAGCCGAATGGATAAACGAAAATGAACGAGCAAGGACAAATATACGCAATATCTTTAGCCGGACAGCGACAATCACAGCACATGTGATTAAAGGAAAAGAAGACGAAGGAAGCAATTACAGCCACTATTTTCAGGTAGACGAGCCTTTAAAACGTTGTTATTCACATCGTTTACTGGCAATCAGACGTGCCGAAAAAGAAGGTATCCTGAAAGTTGCATTACAGCCTGATGAAAATTTATGTAAAGAGCAACTTTCCCGACTTTTTATCAAGAATAATAATGCCGCCTCACAGCAAATCGAACAAGCAACCGACGATGCTTTCAAACGGCTTCTAAAACCAAGTCTTGAAAATGAACTAGCAGCTGAAAATAAAAAAATAGCCGATCGGGAAGCAATTCAGGTTTTTGTCGAAAATGTTCGGCAATTACTTTTAGCTCCTCCTTTAGGCCATAAAAAAATATTATCCATTGATCCGGGATTCAGAACGGGATGTAAAATCGTTTGCCTCAACGAACAAGGCGATTTGCTATATCATACAACCATCTTTCCACATCCTCCTCAAAATGACACGACCAAGGCTGCTGAAACGCTCACCCAACTTATTACGCATTATCATATTGAAGCCATAGCTATTGGAAACGGTACAGCCGGACGTGAAACTGCGCTTTTTGTGCAAAAGCAAGTAAATCAATATATTCCAACAATGATGGTCAGTGAAAACGGAGCCTCAGTATATTCTGCGTCAACTATCGCCCGGGAAGAGTTTCCACAATATGATGTCACTGTCCGTGGAGCGGTGTCCATAGGGCGCAGGTTACTTGATCCACTTTCAGAATTAGTAAAAATTGATCCGAAATCAATTGGAGTTGGACAATACCAGCATGACGTAGATCAGGTAGAGCTAAAGAAAGCATTAGACCAGACAGTCATCAGTTGTGTTAATACAGTAGGAGTAGAACTCAATCTGGCAAGTCGATATTTGCTTACGTATATCTCGGGATTGGGGCCGCAATTGGCACAAAATATAATAGATTTTCGAACTCAAAATGGACCTTTTAGTTCTCGCAAAGATCTGTTGAAAGTTCCAAAAATGGGAGTAAAGACATTTGAACAAGCCGCCGGGTTTCTTCGGATTGTCAATGCTGAAAATCCATTAGATAATACTGCTGTACATCCCGAAAACTATCATGTAGTTTTGAAAATGGCAAAAGATTTGAATTGTACTGTTAAAGAGTTAATTAAAAACAAATCGATACAACAAAAAATTGATATTACACGTTATATAACCGATGAAATAGGATTACCCACCTTAAATGATATCATGGCTGAACTTGCACAACCGGGTCGCGATCCGCGTCAGGGGCTTAATATCGTACAGTTTGATAACACAATTCAATCAATCAACGACTTAAAAATCGGTATGATACTCAATGGGGTTGTTACAAACATTACAAATTTTGGGGCTTTTGTCGATATAGGGATTCATGAAAACGGATTAATTCATCTTTCCAATCTGGCGAATCATTTTGTGCATACACCATCCGAAATCGTCTCAATTCATCAACAAGTGATTGTCAAGGTAATTGATATTGATGTGAATCGAAAACGTATTCAACTTTCAATGAAGGATGTTCCCCAAGATACAAAATAAAATAACCATGGAATTTTCGTAGTCAAAAGCGTCCCAAAAGCCATAGTTTAGCGTATCTTTGCAGAAGATAACAGCTTATACTTAAACTTGAAAATATTTGATCTTACCAAACCCATTAACGTTGACAATATGAAGAAAATGATAATGATAGCTGCTATGACTTTTTGTGTAGCAGGTTTGTCCTTTGGTCAAAAAAATACATTAGGACTTCGTTTTACAGGTGGAACGGAAGTTTCATACCAACATGAATTAACCGATTTCAATCGTTTAGAATTTGATTTAGGATGGACATGGAATACCTCCGCTTTGTCAGGCTTTTACCAGTGGGACTACCATTTGACAAATGGGTTAAAATGGTACATCGGACCTGGCGCGAGCCTCGGCCTTTACAGTAAGGATAATCACAGCGGAACCGACTTAGGAGTTGGGGGCATCGTTGGATTAGAATATAATTTCGACATTCCAATTCAAGTGTCATTAGACTGGAGACCTATCATTAACTTCGGAACATATGATAGTCAGTTTGGTTCTACTAATGTGGGAATAAGCATTCGCTATCGCTTCCGTTAAACACAACTTCTATATCGATTTAAGCCTTTCATGACGAATACAATAGAACATGAAAGGCTTAAATTAATTTATACAAACACTATTGCGGGCTCAATCGCTTAATGAGTTGCTCTACTGCTAAAGCAATATTGTGTGGTGACAGTTGTAATTCCTTGATAAACTGGCTTCCAACAATAGCTCCCCTTGCATTTTCAAAAGCAACATGTAATGTTTCGGCATTCGAAATACCAAATCCGATAAGCTGAGGATTTTTTAATTGCATTGCTTTGATACGACGAAAATAGGCTTGTTTCTCTTCATTAAAACTCTTCTGTGCTCCTGTAGTCGCTGCAGAAGAAACCATATAAATAAAGCTATCTGTTTGACTATCAATCAACCGAATTCTTTCTTCATCAGTTTGAGGCGTAATAAGCATGATAATGGAAAGATTGTAAGTATCGGCAACAAGCTTATAATCCCGAAGATATTCGTTAAAAGGCAAATCTGGAATGATAACACCATCAATACCAACAGCATGGCATTTATGACAAAATGACTCAAACCCGAATTGCATGATGGGATTCAGATATCCCATCATGATCAACGGCATATCAATCTCCAACCGAACACCCTCCAGTTGTTCGAATAACTTCTTTAACGACATCCCTTGTTGTAGCGCGGCATGACTGCTTTCCTGAATCACTACACCATCAGCCATAGGATCAGAAAAGGGGATTCCTATTTCAACCATATCTACATGATGAGCCTGAAGCTGCCGTAAAATTTCGCGAGTGTCATTTAACTGAGGAAACCCTGCTGTAAAATACACAGAAAGAATCCTTGCATTTTTTTGCTGAAAAAGATTGTGAAGGCGATTCATATTATTCTCATTTTCAAAAGTTAAGTTCATTCATAAAAACAGTTAATGCATCTATATTTTTCAAACCAGGAAATATTTCAAACCGGCTATTAACATCAATGCCATATAATTCCGGATGTCTAAAAGACTGTATGCGAAGTATATCATCCAGGCCTATACCACCACTTAAAAAGAAAGGCGTTGCCCCATCATATTCATGCAGAATATGCCAATCATATTGAAGTCCCGATCCACCATAAAGAGGTGTCTTTGAATCGAAAAGCAGATAATTGCAATGAGTATCATAAGCCTTAGCCGTTTGTATATCATTCTTTTTAGCAATGCTTAATGCCTTTATAACTTGCAGTCCTTTATCCTGCAAAAAATGACACATTACCGGCGACTCATTACCATGTAATTGTACCGCCTTTAGATGATATTTTAATGCCATTGTAAGTACAGTTTCCTGATCTTCATCGACAAAGACACCTACAGGACAAACAGACGCCGGAAGATTTGCAATATATTCCGGATCAAGTTTTCCTATAAAACGAGAGGATTTTGAATAAAATATAAAACCCATAAAGTCAGGCTTTAAGGCAGCAACAGAAAAAATATTTTCAGGGTGCTTCATCCCACAAATTTTTATTTTTAAAGTACTCTTCATCTTATCCGATTTATTTTAAAGAATGAATGAAGCGGGCCAAAGCCAGATCAGGATTAACCTCTTTCATAAACGTTTCTCCCATCAAAAAGCCCCGAAATCCAGCCTGGCGAAGCTCCTTAACCGTATGTGGATCGCTAATGCCGCTTTCGGAAATTTTGATATACTCTTCAGGTATAGCAGCGCCTAAGCGAAAAGAAGTTTCTACATCCGTCACAAAAGTTTTCAGATTCCGGTTATTAACACCCACAATATCAACATTGGAATGAATATAGTCGAATTCAGATTTTTCGTGAATTTCGAGCAACACTTCCAGTCCTAATGCATGAGCTTCGCTGGCTAACATCTTACATTCACTGATAGACAAAGCCGCTGCAATCAACAAAACAACATCAGCTCCAGCAGCTTTTGCTATTTGAATTTGATACGGATCGATTATAAAATCCTTACGTAACACAGGGAGTTTAACTAAAGCTCTTGCCTGCTGCAAATCATTGAGGGAACCTCCAAAAAAATATTCGTCCGTCAAAATAGAAAGTCCAGTCGCACCTTCGCTTGCATATCCTGCGGGAATTGTTGACACATCAGCATCAGGGAAAATCCACCCCTTTGAAGGCGATTTACGTTTAAACTCTGCAATAATTCCCGTAGACGAGGAACGCAAAGCATCTTTCAAAGAGTATAACGGATGAGTTTGTTGTTGGATGGCAGATAATAATCCTGCGTTTTTCTGTTCCGCTACTTCAATTTTCTTTCGTGCAATAATGGTATCAAGAATATTCATAAAAATATAAATTGAGAAGGTTAACTATTCAACGCTATAAATTTTTTCAACGTGTTTAATGCGGCACCACTTTCTATAGAGTTTTTTGCCTGATCAATGCATTCTTCCAAAGACAACTCAGGATTAATTGTCCGAATGGCAAAAGCAGCATTAATGACAACCACATTTTTTTGTGCAAGAGTTGCCTTGTTCTGCAACACATTATCGAATATCCTGGCTGCATCTTCAGGAGTTTTCCCTCCGTCCAAAGCAGCTTGAGAAACACGTTCAAAATGTAATAATTCAGGAGTATACATCTTCTCTCCATTTTTATCAATTACCTTAAAATCACTCGTAAGTGAAATCTCATCATAACCATCCAGGCTATGCACGATGGAAAAATCAACATTTTCCTGCTGATACATATAGTAGTACAAACGAGCCATTTTCAGATTAAAAACCCCCAGCATATTACGCTTTGGTTGGATAGGATTCACCAAAGGGCCCAAGACATTGAAGAAGCTACGTACCTGCAACGCTTTTCGCACAGGAGCAACAGTTTTAAGCGCCAGATTAAAGAATGGTGCATGCAAATATGCCATATTCGTCTCTTCAATGGAACGGCGTAAAAGATCGTTGTCGCGGGTAAACTTCACTCCATGCTGCTCCATCACATTTGAAGCACCACTCACGGAGGTTGCTCCATAATTGCCATGCTTGGCTACCTTGTATCCCGCTCCGGCAACCACAAAACAACTTAGTGTTGAAATATTAAATGTGTTGTGGTTGTCACCGCCAGTGCCAACGATATCTATAGGATTATATTCACTTAACGACAC